>NZ_JBITRX010000001.1:0-721555 GCF_044540325.1 Streptomyces sp. NPDC086023 | reverse complement strand
GGGGGCGCGGCGGCGCGGGCCGGGGGGGGGGGGGGGCGGCGGCGCCGGCGCGGCCCCCCCCGCCCCCCCCCCCCCCCCCCCCCCCCCCCCCCCCCCCCCCCCCCCCCCCCCCCCCCCACCCCAGCATTACAGCGCCCGGAGGCGAAGGAGCCCAAAAATCACGGCGCGGCGATGGTGGCGATGATCGCCACGATCACGGTGACGCCGAACATGGCGCCGAGGACGAGGGCCAGCTTCTTGCGGCCGTTCTGGGGGTTCGGTTCGAGCACGGGCATGGGGTCAGTCTCCCATGCGGCATTCGTCCTCGATCGTGCGGTCCCGGCCGGCCAGGACGCCGACGGCGATCTGGGGCACCATCAGCCCGGCCATGAGGGCGAGGGGCAGGTCCCAGCCGCCGCTGTGCTGGTAGAGCACGCCGATGACCAGGGGGCCCGGGATGGAGATCAGATAGCCGGTGCTCTGGGCGAAGGCGGACAGCTTGGCGACGCCCGCGGCGGACCGGGCGCGCAGCCCGATCATGGTGATGGCCAGGGGGAAGGCGCAGTTCGAGACGCCGAGGAGGACGGCCCAGACCCAGGCTCCGGCGGCGGGGGCGAAGTAGAGGCCCGCGTATCCGGTGAGGCCGAAGAGGCCGAGGGCGAGGGCGATGACGCCCTGGTTGCGGACGGCGCCGGCGAGTCGCGGGATGACGAAGGCCAGGGGCACGCCCATGACCATGGTGACGGCGAGGAGCACGCCTGCGGTGCCCGCGGAGACGCCGGCGTCGCGGAAGATCTGCGGGAGCCAGCCCATGGTCACGTAGGCGCCGGTGGCCTGGAGGCCGAAGTAGCCGGCGAGGGCCCAGGCGGTGCGGCTGCGGATGACGCGGGGGCCGGCCGCCTCGGGGTGCGCACCGGCGGTACGGGCGGACCCCGCGCCCCCGGGTGCCCCGCCGGCGTGGGCCGCCGCGGCGGCGCGCTCGCGGCGGGCCTCCCGGGCCACGGGCAGCCAGGGCAGCACGGCGGCGACGGCGAGGACGGCCCAGATCAGCAGCCCGGTGCGCCAACTGCCGCCCAGGGCCTGGGTCATGGGCACGGTGGCCGCGGCGGCCAGGGAGGTCCCGACGGCCAGGGCCATGGAGTACAGGCCGGTCATGGTGCCGACGCGGTCGGGGAACCAGCGCTTGACGATCACCGGCAGCAGCACGTTGGTGAGCGCGATGCCCGCGAGGGAGAGGGCGCTGGCGGCGAGGAAGCCGGCGGTGCCGCCGGCAAAGGGGCGGACGACCATGCCCGCGGCGATGGCTGCCATGCCGGCGCAGACCACGGCGCCGGGGCCGAAGCGGCGGGAGAGCCGGGGCGCGGTGACGCCGAAGACGGCGAAGCAGAGGGCCGGCATGGAGGTGAGGAGGCCGGCGACGGTGCCGCTCATGCCGAGGCCCTCGCGGGTCTCCTCCAGCAGGGCGCCGAGGCTGGTGATCGCCGGGCGCAGGTTGAGGGCGGCCAGGACGATGGCGACGACGAGGACGGGGCCGAGCCAGGAGGGGGTCTCCCGGTCGGTCGCGGGGGCCTCGGCAGGGGTGGTGCGGGCCGCCGTGGGGCGGTCGAGGGTGCGGGTCTCTTCGTCGTGCATGCCCCACTATAAATTCATGGGATGATTGGTTGTCCAGTCTGCTGTTGAGGATTCAACCTCCGGCTGTTTCTGGAAGAAGGCGTTTTCGAGGAGGATGGGGTCCATGCCGCTGACCACGCCCCGGCGCTCCGCGCTCGTCGACCAAGTGATCGCCCAGCTCAGGAACCAGATCACCTCGGGCGAGTGGCCGGTGGGCTCGCGCATCCCGACGGAACCGGAGCTGGTGGAGCTGCTGGGCGTGGCCCGCAACACCGTCCGCGAGGCCGTACGGGCCCTCGCGCACAACGGACTGCTGGACATCCGGCAGGGATCGGGCACGTACGTGATCGCGACCAGCGAGCTGGCGGGGGTGATGCACCGGCGGTTCGCGGACGCGGACCCGCGGCACATCGCGGAGCTGCGGGCGACGCTGGAGTCCTCGGCGGCCCGGCTGGCGGCGGAGCGGCGCACCGAGCGGGACGTCGCCCAGCTCGGCGCGCTGCTGGCGCGGCGGGAAGAGGCCTGGGACTCGGGCGACGCCGAGCTGTTCGTCGCCGCGGACATCAGCCTGCACATGGCGGTGGTGGCGGCCTCGCACAACGACGTGCTGATCGGTCTCTACTCCGACCTCGGCGACCTGCTGCGGGACTGGCTGCGCGACGACGTGGGCACCGAGCTGACCCCGGCCACGCACATGGACCACGCGCGGCTGGTCGAGGCGATCCGGCGCGGGGACGCGGACGCGGCGGCCTCGGAGGCCGCCGGCTACCCCTTCGAGTGGCTGCGGCACGCGCCCGGCCGCGACCGGGACTGACGGTCCGGGGACGGGCCCGGGCCAGGCCCGGAGCCATGCCCGGAGACGGGTCCGGGGACGGCCTAACCCCGCTGGTGGCTCACCCAGGCCGAGCGGATCTCCTTCCAGCACCGGCTGGTGAGCTGGACGTGGTCCGCGGGGGCCACGGCCACGGCCACGCTGTCGCTGTCCACGTCCCACCAGCGCTCGCACTCGACGTGCAGCCGGACCAGATCGGTCCGCGGGTAGCGGTTGTGGCAGTACGCGGTGACGCGCGACCCGGTGACCTCGGTGTCGCAGTCGGCGCCGAAGAGGTCCCTGCCGCGCGGGCTCCGCGGCGGGTCCGGCCGGCTCGGGGGCTCCTCGGGCAGCTCGCGCACGTCCACCGCGGCCGGCGCTCCCCCGTCCCCCGCCGCGGGGGCGGCGTCAGGGCCGGCGTACGGGCCGTCGTACGGGCGGGCGGCGGCCGTCGGCGCCAGGAAGCCGGTGAGCACCGCGGAGGTGACCAGCAGCGACGCGAAACGGCTCGGCCTCGGACGCACCCCGTACCTCCCTCCCGCAGTACGCCGGGCCCCTCCCGGCGTGATCAGTCTGCGCGAAACGCGAGGGCCGCGCCTCCCGGAGGAGGCGCGGCCCGGTGCGTACGCGGACCCTGCTGGGCCGTACGGGGGAGCCGTGCGGGATCAGGCACCCATGGCGTGGACGCCGCCGTCGACGTGCACGATCTCGCCGGTGGTCTTCGGGAACCAGTCCGACAGCAGGGCGACGATGGCCTTGCCGGCCGGCTCCGGGTCGGCCATGTCCCACTCCAGCGGGGAGCGGTCGTTCCAGACGTCGGCCAGGCCGGAGAAGCCCGGGATGGACTTGGCGGCCATCGAGCCGATCGGGCCGGCGGAGACCAGGTTGCAGCGGATCCCCTCCTTGCCCAGGTCGCGCGCCAGGTAGCGGCTGGTGGCCTCCAGCGCGGCCTTGGCCGGGCCCATCCAGTCGTACTGCGGCCAGGCGAACTGCGCGTCGAAGGTGAGGCCGACGACCGCGCCGCCCTCGGCGGGGAACAGCGGCTTGCAGGCCATGGTCAGCGACTTCAGCGAGAACGCCGAGACGTGCATGGCGGTGGCGACCGACTCGAACGGGGTGTTCAGGAAGTTGCCGCCGAGCGCGTCCTGCGGGGCGAAGCCGATGGAGTGCAGGACGCCGTCGAGGCCGCCGAGCTCGTCGCGGACGAGCTGCTCCAGGCGGCCGAGGTGCTCGTCGTTGGTGACGTCCAGCTCGATGACCTTGGCGGGCTTGGGGAGCTTCCGGGCGATGCGCTCGGTCAGCGTGGGCCGGGGGAAAGCGGTCAGGATGACCTCGGCGCCCTGCTCCTGGGCCAGCTTGGCGGCGTGGAAGGCGATGGAGGACTCCATCAGCACACCCGTGATGAGGATGCGCTTGCCGTCGAGAATTCCGCTCATGTGATCAGTGACCCATGCCCAATCCGCCGTCAACGGGAATGACGGCTCCGGTGATGTAAGAGGCTTCGTCGGAGGCCAGGAAGCTTACGGCCGCGGCGATCTCCTCGGGCTGCGCGTAGCGGCCCAGCGGGACCTGGGAGACGATCCCGGCGCGCTGCTCGTCGGTGAGCACCTTCGTCATGTCGGTGTCGACGAAGCCGGGCGCGACGACGTTGAAGGTGATGTTGCGGGAGCCCAGCTCGCGGGCGAGGGAGCGGGCGAAGCCGACGAGGCCGGCCTTGGAGGCGGCGTAGTTCGCCTGCCCGGCGGAGCCCAGCAGGCCCACGACCGAGGAGATCAGGACGACGCGGCCCTTCTTGGCGCGCAGCATGCCGCGGTTGGCGCGCTTGACGACCCGGAAGGTGCCGGTGAGGTTGGTGTCGAGGACGGAGGTGAAGTCGTCCTCGGACATGCGCATCAGGAGCTGGTCCTTGGTGATGCCGGCGTTGGCCACCAGCACCTCGACCGCTCCGTGCTTCTCCTCGATCTCCTTGTAGGCCTGCTCCACCTGCTCGGGATCGGTGATGTCGCACCGCACCGCCAGGACACCGAGACCGGTGAGCTCCTGCGGGGGCTCGCCCGAGCGGTACGTGATCGCGACCTTGTCGCCGGACTCGGCGAAGGCGCGGGCGATGGCGAGGCCGATGCCCCGGTTTCCTCCGGTGACGAGAACCGAGCGGCTCAACGGATCACCCTTTCCCTAGCTGTCTGGATACCGGAAACCTATCGGTCCGGTCGTGCGTACGAGGAATCGGGCCTCGACAGGGCATCGTGACGGGCTCTGTCGAGTCCCTACAGAAAGCGGTAGGCAAGCGGGCCGCGAAAGCGACATGATCGGGGCGACCGGTCCCGACCACAGGAGGACATCCGTGCCTCATTCCATCGACGCGTCGTTCACAGCGCTGCCGCTGCGCGCGCTCGCCGACGCGGCGCTCGCGCGCGCCCGTGCCCTGGGCGCCGAGCACGCCGACTTCCGGCTGGAGCGGATCCGCAGCGCCTCGTGGCGGCTGCGGGACGCGAAGCCGTCCGGCTCCTCGGACACCACCGACCTCGGATACGCCGTACGGGTGGTGCACGGCGGCAGCTGGGGCTTCGCCTCGGGCGTGGACCTGACCATGGACGGCGCGGCCCGGGTGGCCTCGCAGGCCGTCGCCATGGCGCAGCTGTCCGCGAAGGTGATCAAGGCGGCGGGGTCCGACGAGAGGGTGGAGCTGGCGGACGAGCCGGTGCACGCCGACCGGACCTGGGTGTCCGCGTACGACGTCGACCCCTTCTCCGTGCCGGACGAGGAGAAGTCGGCGCTGCTGGCCGACTGGAGCTCCCGGCTGCTGCGGGCGGACGGGGTGGCGCACGTGGACGCCGCGCTGCTCGCCGTGCACGAGAACAAGTTCTACGCGGACACCGCGGGCACCGTCACGACGCAGCAGCGCGTGCGGGTGCACCCCTCGATCACCGCGGTGGCGGTGGACGACAAGAGCGGCGAGTTCGACTCGATGCGGACGCTGGCGCCGCCGGCCGGCCGCGGCTGGGAGTACCTGACCGGCACCGGCTGGGACTGGGACGACGAGCTGGAGCGCATCCCGTCGCTGCTGGCGGAGAAGATGCGCGCGCCGAGCGTGGAGGCCGGCCGGTACGACCTGGTGGTCGACCCGTCGAACCTGTGGCTGACCATCCACGAGTCCATCGGGCACGCCACCGAGCTGGACCGCGCGCTGGGCTACGAGGCAGCGTACGCGGGCACCTCCTTCGCCACCTTCGACCAGCTGGGCAAGCTGGTCTACGGTTCGCCGATCATGAACGTGACGGGCGACCGGACGGCCGAGCACGGCCTGGCGACCATCGGGTACGACGACGAGGGCGTCGAGGCGCAGTCCTGGGACCTGGTGAAGGACGGCACGCTGGTCGGCTACCAGCTGGACCGGCGCATCGCGAAGCTGACCGGCCTGGGCCGGTCGAACGGCTGCGCGTACGCGGACTCCCCCGGGCACGTCCCGGTACAGCGGATGGCCAACGTCTCGCTGGCGCCGGACCCGGGCGGGCTGTCCACGGAGGACCTGATCGGCGGGGTCGAGCGGGGCATCTACGTGGTCGGCGACCGGTCCTGGTCGATCGACATGCAGCGGTACAACTTCCAGTTCACCGGCCAGCGGTTCTTCAGGATCGAGAACGGGCGGCTGGCGGGCCAGCTGCGGGACGTGGCGTACCAGGCGACGACCACCGACTTCTGGGGCTCCATGGAGGCTGTCGGCGGCCCGCAGACGTACGTGCTGGGCGGTGCCTTCAACTGCGGCAAGGCCCAGCCGGGGCAGGTCGCGGCCGTGTCGCACGGCTGCCCGTCCGCGCTGTTCCGCGGCGTCAACATCTTGAACACCACGCAGGAGGCCGGTCGATGACCCGGAGCACGAAGCCCCACGAGATCGTCGAGCGGGCCCTGGAGCTGTCCACGGCAGACGGCTGCGTGGTGATCGCCGACGAGGAGTCGACGGCCAACCTGCGCTGGGCGGGGAACGCGCTGACCACCAACGGCGTCACCCGCGGCCGTACGCTCACGGTGATCGCGACGGTGGACGGCAAGGAGGGCACCGCCTCGGGCGTGGTCTCCCGGTCCGCGGTCACGGAGGCCGACCTGGAGCCGCTGGTACGGGCGGCCGAGGCGGCCGCCCGGGGCGCGGGCGCCGCCGAGGACGCCCAGCCGCTGGTGACCGGCGTGCCGGTGTCGGCGGACTTCACGGAGGCGCCGGCCGAGACCTCGTCCGCGGTGTTCGGGGACTTCGCCCCGGCGCTGGGCGAGGCCTTCGCCCGGGCCCGGGCGGGCGGCCGTGAGCTGTACGGCTTCGCCAACCACGAGCTGGTCTCCACGTACGTGGGGACGTCGACGGGGCTGCGGCTGCGCCACGACCAGCCCAACGGCACGCTGGAGCTGAACGCCAAGTCGCCGGACCGGCAGCGGTCGGCCTGGGCCGGGCGCGCCACGCGGGACTTCAAGGACGTGGACCCGGCGGCGCTGGACGCGGAGCTGGCCGTACGGCTGGGCTGGGCGGAGCGGCGGATCGAGCTGCCGGCCGGGCGGTACGAGACGCTGCTGCCGCCGACGGCGGTGGCGGACCTGCTGATCTACCAGATGTGGTCGGCGTCGGCGCGGGACGCGGTGGAGGGCCGGACGGTGTTCTCGAAGCCGGGCGGCGGCACCCGGCTCGGCGAGCGGCTGACCGAGCTGCCGCTGACGCTGCGCAGCGACCCGTCGGAGCCGGGCCTGGAGTCGGCGCCGTTCGTGATCGCGCACAGCTCCGGGGACGACGCGTCGGTGTTCGACAACGGTCTGCCGGTGCCGGAGGTGGAGTGGGTGCGGCGCGGCGAGCTGTCCCACCTCACCACCACCCGGCACACCGCGGCGCTGACGGGCCTCCCGCAGGCGCCGGGCTTCGGGAACCTGATCCTGGACGGGGGCGGCGAGAAGTCCCTGGACGAGATGGTGGCCGCCACCGAGCGGGGTCTGCTGCTGACCTGTCTCTGGTACATCCGCGAGGTCGACCCGGCGACGCTGCTGCTGACCGGCCTGACCCGGGACGGCGTGTACCTGGTGGAGAACGGCGCGGTCGTGGGCGAGGTCAACAACTTCCGCTTCAACGAGTCGCCGGTGGACCTGCTGTCACGGGCCACGGAGGCCGGGCGGACGGAGCGGACCCTGCCGCGCGAGTGGAGCGACTGGTTCACCAGGGCCGCGATGCCCGCGCTGCGCATTCCGGACTTCAACATGAGCTCGGTCAGCAAGGGCGTGTGACGCCCATAGACTGATCCGGGCGCGATTTTGTAGTTTTCCCAGCTGATCGAGGAGTCGAGAGATCGTGACGGACATCGTCGACGAACTGAAGTGGCGCGGACTGTTCTCCCAGTCCACCGACGAGGACGCGCTGCGCAAGGCGTTCGCGGACGGCCCGGTCACGTTCTATTGCGGCTTCGACCCGACCGCGGCCTCGCTCCACGTCGGCCACCTGGTGCAGGTGCTGACCGTCCGGCGGCTCCAGCAGGCCGGTCACCGGCCGCTGGCGCTGGTCGGCGGGGCCACCGGGCAGATCGGTGACCCGCGGCCGACCGCCGAGCGCACGCTGAACGACCCGGAGACGGTCGCGAACTGGGTGAACCGGCTGCGCGGCCAGATCGAGCCGTACCTGTCCTTCGAGGGCGAGAACGCGGCGGTCATGGTGAACAACCTCGACTGGACGGCCGGGCTGTCCGCGATCGAGTTCCTGCGGGACATCGGCAAGCACTTCCGGGTCAACAAGATGCTCACCAAGGACTCGGTCGCGCGCCGGCTGGAGTCGCAGGAGGGCATCAGCTACACGGAGTTCAGCTACCAGCTGCTCCAGGGCATGGACTTCCTGGAGCTGTACCGCCGGTACGGCTGCACCCTCCAGCAGGGCGGGTCCGACCAGTGGGGCAACCTGGTGGCCGGCCTCGATCTGATCCACAAGCTGGAGCCGGAGGCGCAGGTCCACGCGCTGGCGACGCCGCTGATGGTCAAGGCGGACGGCACCAAGTTCGGCAAGACCGAGAGCGGCGCCGTCTGGCTGGACCCGGAGATGACCACGCCGTACGCGTTCTACCAGTTCTGGCTGAACGTGGACGACCGGGACATCTCGACGTACATGCGCATCCTGTCCTTCAAGAGCCGCGAGGAGCTGGAGGCGCTGGAGGCGCAGACCGCCGAGCGGCCGCAGGCGCGCGCCGCGCAGCGGGCGCTCGCCGAGGAGCTGACGGCGCTGGTGCACGGCGCGGACCAGTGCGCGGCCGTGATCGCGGCGTCGAGGGCGCTGTTCGGCCAGGGCGACCTGGCGGAGCTGGACGAGGCGACGCTGGCCGCCGCCCTGTCGGAGCTGCCGCACGCCAAGGTGGCGGAGCCCGGCCTGGTCGTCGACCTGTTCGCGGAGACCGGCCTGGTCGCGAGCAAGTCGGCCGCGCGGCGGACGGTCAAGGAGGGCGGCGCGTACGTGAACAACGCCAAGGTCGCCTCCGAGGAGGCCGCCGTCGCCAAGGGGGACCTGCTGCACGGCCGCTGGCTGGTGCTGCGCCGGGGCAAGAAGAGCCTGGCCGCGGTGGAGGTCACCGGCTGATCGGGCCGCAGGACCATCGGAGTACGACGAGGGGGCCGGCCCGGACGTGAATGTCCGGGCCGGCCCCCTCGCCGCGCCCGCGCCGGGCTAGGCGGTCCGGCGTTTGCCGCGGAGCTGCAGGTAGAGCATGTCGCCGAGTCCCACGACCGCGACGGCCCCGGCCAGCTGGAGCAGGTGGCGTGTCCAGTCGATGCCCCGGGTCTCGGCGACCCCGATCCAGCCGGCGACCGCGTTGCCGAGGACACCGCCCAGGATGCCGAACACCGTGGTCAGCCAGAGCGGCTGGTGCTGCTTGCCGGGCAGGACGGCCCTGGCAATCAGACCCAGCACGAATCCGACGATGATCGCCCACAACCAGCTCATCTCGCCCTCCTCGCGTGCGCTGATGCGCATGTGCGGCCAGTCTCGTCCCGTCCGCCGGGCGCCGCATGTCGGGCGCGCCCGGCCGGGGGACCCGGGAGGGGGCCTGCGCCGTTGGCGGTACCCCCCTCTCCTCGCTCCGGCGGGCCCGGCGTACCGTGGAGGGGTGTCCGGCCAAGGGAGTGTCCGGCGTGCGGAACGGGTGGTGGAACGATGCGGAAGCGGAACGGAGCCGAGGTCTTCCGGATCACCGGGGCCCGGCAGGGACTGGCCGAGGACGTGCGCGGCCGCCAGCGCCGTTACGTCATCTCCATGGGCATCCGGACCATTTCGGTGATCCTCACGGTGGTGCTCTGGAACGTGGAGCGGCACATCGCGGTCGTGACGCTGGTCGCGGGCGCGCTGCTCCCCTACGTGGCGGTGGTCATCGCCAACGCGGGCCGCGAACGGGCGCCTTCGCTGCCCTCCCACTTCGTCCCGGCGCCGGTGCGTCCGGCGCTGGAGGCGGGAAACCTCAAGAAAAGCTCAGATCAATCATGAAGTTCCGGTGCACCGCACCGGGTCCTGCGTGACATACTGCCTACGCGCTCCGCATCCCCCGTCGGAGCGACAGACCGACGCCGGGCAGCTCCCCCCGTGGCTGCTCGGCGTCGTCGTTTCCGGATCTTCTAGGGTTGAGGCGTGAACCTCTTCGCCGATCAGGGCCCCGACGAGAACTCCGCCCCCGTCTGCTCCGCCAAGGGCTGCCGCGCGCCCGCCGTCTGGGTGCTCGCCTGGAACAACCCGAAGCTGCACACGCCGGACCGCCGCAAGACGTGGCTGGCGTGTGAGGAGCACCGCGAACACCTCTCGCAGTTCCTGGGCGTGCGGGGGTTCCTCAAGGACGTGGTGTCCCTGGCGGAGTGGTCAGCCGCCGATCGCTGACATCGGCCGCTCGGGCTGGAGGAAGGACGGGTCGTCGAGTCCGGAGCCGGCCTTCTTCCCCCACATCGCCACCTTCCACAGGCGGGCGATCTCCTCGTCCGGGGCGCCCGAGCGCAGCGCGCCGCGCAGGTCCGACTCCTCGGTGGCGAACAGGCAGGTGCGCACCTGGCCGTCCGCAGTGAGCCGGGTCCGGTCGCAGGCCCCGCAGAAGGGCCGGGTGACGGAGGCGATGACACCCACGGTCGCCGGGCCGTCGTCGACAATCCAGCGCTCGGCGGGGGCGGAGCCGCGCTCGTCGGCGCCTTCCTCGGTGAGGGTGAAGCGGGTGCGCAGCGAGGCGAGGATGTCCCCCGCGGTGATCATGCCGTCGCGCTTCCAGCCGTGCTGGGCGTCCAGCGGCATCTGCTCGATGAAGCGCAGTTCGTAGCCCTCCGCGACGGCCCAGGCCAGCAGGTCGGGGGCCTCGTCGGCGTTGAGGCCGGGCATCAGGACGGCATTGACCTTGACCGGGGTGAGGCCGGCATCGCGGGCGGCGGCCATGCCGTCGATCACGTCGTGGTGGCGGTCGCGGCGGGTGAGGGTCTTGAAGACCTCGGGGCGCAGGGTGTCGAGCGACACGTTCACGCGGTCGAGGCCGGCGGCCTTGAGGGCCGCGGCGGTGCGCTTGAGGCCGATGCCGTTGGTGGTGAGGGACATCCTGGGGCGCGGCTCCAGGGCGGCGCACTGCTCCACGATGCCGACCAGGCCGGGGCGGAGCAGGGGCTCGCCGCCGGTGAAGCGGACCTCGGTGATGCCGAGGTGGGTGACGGCGATCCGGACCAGGCGGACGATCTCGTCGTCGCTCAGCAGGTCGGACTTGCCCAGCCACTGCAGGCCTTCTTCCGGCATGCAGTACGTGCAGCGCAGGTTGCACCGGTCGGTGAGCGAGACACGCAGGTCAGTGGCCACTCGGCCGAAGGTGTCGATGAGCACTGTGGGCCCCCTCCCGTGTCCGGAATCTGTAGAGGATCACTACATGTTCGAGCCTACGCGACGCGTGTTACAGGGAGAGGTGCCCAAAGGAACGAGACGTGGCGCGACCGCGTCGTAGAGAAGTACGACGCGGTCACGCTGGGTGTACGGGCGGTGTCAGTGGGCTCCGGTGCCGGTGAGGGAGCGGACCTCCAGCTCGGCGTACTTCTGCGGGTCGGCCGGCTCCTTGGAGAGCACGGTGCCGAGCCAGCCGAGCAGGAAGCCCAGGGGGATGGAGATGATGCCGGGGTTCTCCAGGGGGAACCAGGCGAAGTCGGCGTCCTTGAACATCGAGGTGGGCTTGCCGGAGACGACCGGCGAGAAGAGCACCAGGACGACCGACGAGATCAGGCCGCCGTAAATCGACCAGAGGGCGCCCTGGGTCGTGAAGCGCTTCCAGAAGAGGCTGTAGAGGATCGTCGGCAGGTTGGCGGAGGCGGCCACGGCGAAGGCGAGTGCGACGAGGCCGGCGACGTTGAGGTCGCGGGCGAGTGCGCCGAGGCCGATGGCGACGGCGCCGATGCCGACGGTGGCCCAACGGGCGGCCCGTACCTCTTCCTTCTCGGTGGCGTTGCCCTTGCGAATCACGTTGGCGTAGAGGTCGTGGGCGAAGGACGAGGAGGAGGCCAGGGTGAGGCCGGCGACCACGGCGAGGATGGTCGCGAAGGCCACGGCGGAGATGACGGCCAGCAGGACGGCGCCGCCGGTGGAACCGGCCCCGCCGCCGACCGCCTCGGCGAGCATGGGCGCCGCGGTGTTGCCCGCCTTGTTGGAGGCGATGATCGCGTCCCGGTCGAGCAGGGCGGCGGCGCCGAAGCCGAGGGCGATGGTCATCAGGTAGAAGGCGCCGATGATGCCGATGGCCCAGTTCACCGACTTCCGGGCGGCCTTGGCCGTGGGGACGGTGTAGAAGCGGATCAGGATGTGCGGCAGGCCGGCGGTGCCGAGGACGAGGGCGATGCCGAGGGAGATGAAGTCGAGCTTGGAGAGCGCGGTGGCGCCGTACTTCAGGCCGGGCTCCAGGAAGGCGGAGCCCTTGCCGCTGTTCTCCGCGGCCCTGCCGAGCAGCTCGGAGACGCTGAAGTCGAACTTGAGGAGCACCAGGAAGGTGATGAGCAGGGCCCCGGCGATCAGCAGGACGGCCTTGACCATCTGGACCCAGGTGGTGCCCTTCATGCCGCCGATCGTCACGTAGACGATCATGAGTACGCCGACCAGGGCGACGATCGCGACCTTCCCGCCGTCGCTGGTGATGCCCAGCAGCAGGGAGACGAGCACGCCGGCACCGGCCATCTGCGCGAGCAAATAGAAGATGGAGACGACGATGGTCGACACGCCGGCGGCGGTGCGTACGGGCCGCTGGCGCATCCGGTACGCGAGGACGTCGCCCATCGTGTAGCGGCCGGAGTTGCGCAGGGGCTCGGCGACCAGCAGCAGGGCGACGAGCCAGGCCACCAGGAAGCCGATGGAGTAGAGGAAGCCGTCGTAGCCGAAGAGCGCGATGGCTCCGGCGATGCCGAGGAACGAGGCGGCGGACATGTAGTCGCCGGAGATGGCGAGGCCGTTCTGGAAGCCGGTGAACTGCCGGCCGCCCGCGTAGAAGTCGGCGGCGTCGCGGGTCTGGCGGCCGGCCCAGACGGTGATGATCAGGGTGGCGACGACGAAGAGCCCGAAGAGCGTGATGATCAGGGGGCGGTGCTCGGTCGCCGATCCGGTCGCGAGCGGGACGGCCGGGGCGAGGAGGGGGTGGCTCATTCCGTGCCTTCCATGCGGGCCTTGATGGCCTCGGACTTGGGGTCCAGGGCGGTCGCGGCGTGCCGGGAGTACCACCAGGCGATGAGGAAGGTGGTCGCGAACTGGGCGAGGCCGAGGACCAGGGCGACGTTCACGTTGCCGTAGAGCTTGACGCCCATGAAGCCGCCCGCGTAGTTGGACAGCAGCACGTACAGCAGGTACCAGGCGATGAACGCCACGGTCAGGGGGAAGGCGAAGGACCGGTACGAGCGGCGCAGCTCGGCGAACTCCGGGCTGTCCTGGACGGCCGCGAACTCCTCGGGGGACGGGCCGGGCGGGCGGCCGTCCACGGTGCTGCGGGGCGGGGGCGCTTCGGTGCTCACGGGTTCTCCCTGCGGGGCGGGTGCGGTGGGGACGGACAAAACGACCTCCGAGGGGGGACGGAATGGCGCCCTCCCCCTGTCAACGGCACGGCTGACGGGGCAGGACGGTTCAACGCCCGATTTTTCTTTCGGAATTCATTGCTTGTGCGGGAAGATCGGCGCTAGCTTCACTCGTCATGTACCCGTCCAACGCGACCTGCGTGAGGACGGCTTTTTCACGGATGATGTGGAGAACCCATGGCTCATCTGGGATCCAGACGACGGCGCGCCCTCGCGCTGCCGGTCGGCCTGGCGCTCACGGCCTCGCTCGGTTTCCTGCCCTCGGTGTCGGCCTCCGCCGCCACCCTGGACGAGGTCACCGCGGCCGCCTCCGACACCACCGGCCCCAAGCTCTCGTACGTGGTGAACGTCGACCGCTACGGCCCCGGCACGTCGAAGCACGTGCAGCGCGCGATCGAACTGGCCGGCGGCACCGTGGTGACGGCCTATGAGCAGATCGGCGTCATCGTCGCGCACTCCCAGAACCCCGACTTCGCCCAGCAGATCCGCGCCGTCAAGGGCGTGAGCTCCGCGGGCGCCACCCGTACGGCCCCGCTGTCGGTCGTGCAGACCACGGACGAGGGCGCCACCCAGGTGCTGAGCGCGGAGGACGCCGCCAAGGCGGCCGCCGAGGCCGCCCCGGGCGAGGAGCCGCTGGAGCCCAACCAGTGGGACCTGCGGACGATCAAGGCCGACGAGGCGCACAAGATCAACGATGGCAGCCAGTCGGTCACGGTCGGCGTCATCGACACGGGTGTCGACGACACCCACCCCGATCTGGCCCCGAACTTCTCCAAGGAGCAGTCGGCCAACTGTGTCGGCGGCGTCGCGGACACCACGGACGGCGCCTGGCGCCCGTACGCGGACGGCAGCGACCACGGCACGCACGTGGCGGGCACCATCGCCGCCGCGCGCAACGGCATCGGCATCAGCGGTGTCGCGCCGGGCGTGAAGGTCGCGGGCATCAAGGTCTCCGAGCCCGCCACCAGCCTGTTCTACACCGAGGCGGTCGTCTGCGGCTTCGTCTTCGCCGCGGACCACGGCATCGAGGTCACGAACAACAGCTACTACGTCGACCCGTGGTACTTCAACTGCAAGGACGACGCGGACCAGAAGGCCCTGGTCGAGGCCATCGGCCGCGCCACGAAGTACGCCGAGCGCAAGGGCACGCTGAACGTGGCCTCCGCCGGCAACTCGAACTGGGACCTGGCGGCGGACTCGATCGAGGACACCACCAGCCCGAACGACACCACCCCGGTGCCCCGCACGATCGACCCGAGCAAGTGCCTGGACCTGCCCACGCAGCTCCCGGGCGTCGTCTCGGTCTCGGCCACGGGTGTCCAGGGCCTGCGCTCGTACTACTCGAGCTACGGCCTCGGTGTCATCGACGTCGCCGGCCCCGGCGGCGACAAGTGGCAGATCCCGGACACCCCGGACAAGAACGGCCGCGTGCTGTCGACCATCCCGGGCGGCGGCTACGGCTACAAGCAGGGCACCTCGATGGCCGGTCCGCACGTGGCCGCCGTCGCCGCGCTCATCAAGAGCAAGCGCCCCTGGCTGACGCCGGGTCAGGTGCAGGGTCTGATGAAGGCGCAGGCCGACCAGGCCGAGTGCCCGGAGAAGATCTACAACGCCGCCGGTGCGCTGATCGACGCGACCACCTGCGAGTCGTACGGCACCCAGACGGGCTACTACGGCGCGGGCATCGTCAACGCGCTGCGCGCCGTCGAGTAGCAGTCGGGCAACGGCCCCGGGAACGGGACCGGGACCGGGCTGACGGGACCACGGCTCTCTGGAGGGACGGCGCCGGCACACCGCCGGCGCCGGCAGGAGCCGGATGACGGAACACGAAGGGCCCGGGCGGGATCCGATCCCGCCCGGGCCCTTCGCCGTGTCCGGGACCGGTCAGGGCTTGATGAGGACCTTCAGGGCGCTGCGGTCGTCCATCGCGCGGTAGCCGTCCGGCACCTCGTCGAGGGAGACGGCGCGGTCGAAGACCGGGGACGGGTCGATGGTGCCGTCGAGGACGTCCTTCAGCAGCTCGGGCAGGTACGCGCGGACCGGTGCCACGCCACCGCGCAGGGTGATGTTGCGGTCGAACATCACGCCGAGGTCCAGGCCGGTGCCGCTGCCGTGCGGGACGCCGACGTAGCCGACGGCCCCGCCGTCGCGGGTGATGTTCACGGCGGTCCGCATGGACTGCTCGGTGCCGACGGCCTCGATGACGCAGTGCGCGCCCTGACCGCCCGTCAGCTCGCGCACGGCGGCCTCGGCGGCCTCGCCGCGCTCGGCGACGACGTCGGTCGCGCCGAACAGCTTGGCGATGTCGGTACGGGCGGCGTGCCGGCCCATGGCGATGATGCGGCCGGCGCCCAGTCGCCGGGCGGCGAGCACACCGCACAGCCCGACCGCGCCGTCGCCGACCACGGCGACGGTGGCGCCCTCGCGGACCCCGGCGCCCAGTGCCGCGTGGTGGCCGGTGCCCATGACGTCCGAGAGGGCGAGCAGGGCGGTGAGCAGGTGGTCGTCGGAGGCCGCGTCGGCGGGCAGCTTCACGAGCGTGCCGTCGGCGTGCGGGACGCGGACGGCCTCGCCCTGGCCGCCGTCGTAGCCGACCGAGCCCCAGAAGCCGCCGTGCACGCAGGAGGTGTGCAGGCCCTCGGTGCAGTAGTCGCAGACGCCGTCGGACCACATGAAGGGCGCGACGACCAGGTCGCCGGCGCGGAAGCCCGAGACCTCGGAGCCGGTCTCCTCGACGATGCCGAGGAACTCGTGGCCGATGCGCTGCCCGGGCCGGCGCTGTGCCTCGCCGCGGTAGGCCCACAGGTCACTGCCGCAGATGCAGGCGCGCAGGACGCGGACGACGGCGTCCTTCGGCTCGCGTACGGCGGCGTCCGGCACCTCCTCCACGCGGATGTCGTGCGGGGCGTGGATGACGGTGGCGCGCATGTTCGGCGTTCCTCGGGGTGGGTCGGGGGTGTCGGGGTGTGACCTCCCTACCGTACGCCCCGCTGCGCGGAGAGGGCTCCGGTGGCCAGCAGGTACTGGGCCGCCAGGTACGTGGCCATGATCCAGAAGTCGGGGCCGGGCGGCTGGGGCCACTCGGCGACACCGGTCGCGATCAGGGTGTCGGAGAGCAGGAAGAGTGCTCCGCCCGCGGCGGCGGTGCGGCCCAGGGCGCCGGACCGGCAGGCCATCGCGGTGAGCAGCAGGCTGTACCCGGCGACGGGGCCGCGCAGCCCGGCCGGGAGGTCGGACCAGAGCAGGGCGACGGTGGTGACGAGCGCGACGGCGTACCCGGTGCAGACGAGCGGGTGGACGCGGTCCCTGCCGGGGCCCGTGCCGAAGAGGAGGAGGTAGCAGACGTGGCCGAGGGCGAAGGAGGCCATGCCGACGAGGAAGGCGAGGTCGGCGTCGAAGAGCAGGGCCACGTCGCCGCCCCAGCCGAACGCGAGGGCCGCGACCAGCAGGCGGGGGGCGCGCCGGGTGAGTACGTACGCCACGAGCAGCGGCATCAGCAGGGGCTTGGCGACCAGGTGTCCGGGGTGCCAGCCGGCCAGCAGCGCGACCAGGTCGAGGGCGCTCGCGGCGCCGAAGGCGTACAGCAGGGCGCGGCCGACGCTCTCGCGCCGCCCGGCGAGCCGGGGCTGGGCCCAGGAGGGGATCCGGGGGCCGGCGGGGCGCGGGGCGGAGGGGGCTGGGGCGGTCATGCGGGGGACTCCGTGGGGGCGGCAGGGGCGGGGGCGGTTTCGGCGGCGGCGGTGGGGGCCGGCCGCGGCTGCCAGCCGGGGCCGGCGAGGAGGCGGCCGGCGCGCTCGCGCCAGGAGGCGGCGGCCCGTACGTCGCGGGCGATGGCGGCGTACTCGTGGGTGGCGACGCGCAGCGGGTTGTAGGTGGTGATGTTCTTGGTCAGGCCGTAGACGGGCCTGACCGTCTCGCCCGTCCAGGAGCCGAAGAGGCGGTCCCAGAGGATGAGGATCCCGCCGAAGTTCCGGTCCAGGTAGCCGCCCTGGGAGGCGTGGTGGACGCGGTGGTGGGAGGGGGTGTTGAAGAGGTACTCGACGGGGCGGGGCAGCTTCCCGATCCGCTCGGTGTGGATCCAGAACTGGTAGACGAGGTTGACCGAGTAGCAGAAGGCCAGGGCCGCCGGGTGCATGCCGAGGGCGACCAGCGGGAGGTAGAAGGGCCAGGAGGTGGCGCCGGTCCAGGGCTGCCGCAGGGCGGTGGAGAGGTTGAACTTCCGGCTGCTGTGGTGGACCACGTGGGAGGCCCACAGGAGGCGGACGACGTGGTGGCCGCGGTGCTGCCAGTAGTAGCAGAAGTCCTGCGCGAGGAGCATGAGGGGGACGGTCCACCAGAGGAACGGCACGCGCAGCGGGGTCAGTTCGTACACCGCGCCGTAGACGGCGACGACGGGGACCTTCCAGAGGAGGTCGAAGCCGAGGCTGCCCAGACCCATGGTGATGCTGGTGGCGGCGTCCTTGGCCTCGTAGCCGGCGGCCTCGTCGTCGGGACGGATCCGGTAGCTCACCACCTCGATGACCGTGAGCAGCACGAAGGCGGGTATGGACCACAGCACCACGTCGGGCAGGTTCGGCATGAGCGAAAGATAGAGCCGGCCGTACGGGGGCGCCAGGGGTTGTTACCGATCGGTATCCGGCGGGGTTACCGGGGGTTCGGTGGGTAGGTTCCGGGCGGCGACGTCAAGGGGGGCGACAGGGGATGACGGGGATCGAGACGGCCGTCCTGCGGACGGCGAGTACGGCTGCGGGCTGGTTGTACCGCTCGCGGCTGGGGCAGGTGCCGGGGGCCGGCATCGCGGACCGGGCGGTCCGGCCGGCGGCACGCTGGCAGCGGCCCGAGAAGCTGGGCGAGCCGGAGCTGCGGCGGCTGGCCGAGGGGCTGGCGGCGCGACTGGGCCCGGCGGTGGCGCGGCTGCCGGAGCACGAGCGGCTCGCGGCCCTGGACGCAGTGGCCGACGCGTTCGCCGGGCTGGGGCCGCTGGACGCCGACGCGCTGTTCGCCGCGGACCTGGACCCGGCATCGCTGGCGGCGAAAACGCCCGTACCGGCGGCCGCCGGCCTGAGCCCGGAGGCCGAGGCCGTGTGCCGGGACCTGATCCGGCTGGCGTGCGCGCACACCATGGAGTACCTGACCACGCTGCCGTCGTTCGGGGCCCGCGCTGATGTGGAACTGGTTCGCCGCACGGGCGAGTTGCAGCGCACGGTCGACCGGCTGGCGGACCACGGGGACGGGGCTGCCCACGCGTTCGAAGAGCGGTACGCGGCCTACGTCGCCGAGGCGTACGGCCGGCTCCGGCTCTTCGGGCTGACGACCGGCCGGCGGCGGGAGGAATGGCCGTTGGACCTCGCGTACATCAGCCTGGCGGTGAGCGGCGAGCAGCAGCCGGTGCTGCCCCGCGAACCGGGCACGCACCGGGCCACGGTCAAGGCCGAGCAGGCGCTGGGCGCGGCGGACCGGGTGCTGCTGCGCGGCGCGGCGGGCTCGGGGAAGAGCACGCTGATGCAGTGGCTGGCCGTCAACGCGGCAGGGCAGTGGGGCGGTCCGTGGAGTACGTGCGTGCCGTTCGTGCTGCGGCTGCGCTCCTTCACCACGGCGGATCACCTGCCGCTGCCGGAGGAGTTTCTGAAGGCGTCCGGCGTGCCGCTGTCGGCTCCGTCCGGCTGGGCCCAGGACCTGATGCTCAGTGGCAGGGCCCTGGTACTGGTGGACGGCGTCGACGAGGTGCCGCAGCGGCTGCGCGCCCGCACGGAAACCTGGCTGCGGTCGCTGGTGACGGCTTTCCCAAAGGCGCGGTACGTGGTGACCACGCGACCGTCCGCGGTGCCCGAGGACTGGCTGGCCGGCCAAGGGTTCGTGCCGCACACGCTGCTGCCGATGGAGCGGGGGGACGTGGCGGCGTTCATCTCGCACTGGCACCGCGCCGCCGGGACCGACTGCCCGGGGGAGGACCTCGGCGTGTACGAGGCCTCGCTGCTGGAGGCGGTCTCCGCCCGCCGTGACCTCTCCCGGCTGGCGACCAACCCGCTGATGTGCGCCCTGCTGTGCGCGCTGAACCGGGACCGGCGCATGCAGCTCCCGCGGGCGCGCAAGGAGCTGTACGACGCCGCGCTGGACATGCTGCTGGTCCGGCGGGACACCGAGCGGGAGATCAGCGGGGTGGAGGGGGTCTACCTCACGCGGGACGAGCAGATCCTGCTGCTCCAGCGGTTCGCGTACTGGCTGATCCGCAACGGCCAGATGGAGGCGGGCCGGGACGAGGCGATCGAGATGGTGGCGGAATGGCTGGAGGCGATGCCGCAGGTCCGCGAACAGGGCGACGCGGATCAGGTGTTCACACACCTGCTGATCCGCAGCGGGCTGCTGCGCGAACCGGTGCCGGGGGCGGTGGACTTCGTCCACCGCACCTTCCAGGACTACCTGGGTGCCAAGGCGGCGGTGGAGTCCCGGGACTTCGGCGTGCTGGTGAAGAACGCCCAGGACGACACGTGGGACGACGTGGTCCGCATGGCGGTGGGCCACGCCCGCCCGGACGAACGGGCCCGCATCCTGCGGGGGCTGCTGAAGCGGGCGGACAAGGTCAAAGGCGCACGCAACCGGCTGGTGCTGCTGGCCGCGGCCTGCCTGGAGCACGCGCCGGAGCTCGAGCCGGCCCTCCGCCGGGAGATCGAGTCCCGGACGGCGGAGCTCCTGCCGCCGCGTACACCGGAGCAGGCCGAGGAGCTGGCGAAGGCGGGGGAGCTGGTGCTGGACCTGCTGCCGGGCCCCGCGGGGCTGTCGGAGGACGAGGCCGCCGCATGCGTGCGGACGGCCGCACTCGTGGGCGGAGAGCGGGCGATGGGGGTGATCGCCAGGTTCCGGGATGACGAACGGCGTGCCGTGCGCTGGGGGCTCGCCAACAGCTGGCAGATGTTCGACCCCGGTGAGTACGCCGCCCGGGTGCTCGCCGGCGTGGCCCTGGGCAGGACCATGCTCATGGTCCGGGGGCCCGAGCAGCAGGCCGCCGTCGCCGGTCTACCGGAAGTGGAGAGCGTGCACGTCAGCGATGCGGAGGGGATTCCGGACTGGCTGACCAGCCGGCGGCTGACGGCCCTGGTCGTCTACCGGAACGGCCTGTCGGACCTCACCGCCCTTGCCGCGCACCCGGAACTTGAGTACCTGGGCCTGTACGGCTGTCCCGAGCTGTCCGACCTGACACCGCTCACCGCCCTCAGCAACCTGTCGGCCCTGCTGCTGACCGACCTGCACCCCGGCCTGGACCTCTCGCCGCTGGCCGGGATGTCCGCACTCGCGGCGCTGACGCTGGGCACGGCATCCGGGGCGGAACGGCTGTCGCAGGTGCCAGCTCCACGCTCCCTCACGGGACTCGGCCTGACCCGCCCCGGATACCGGCTCGACTCCTTCGAACCATGGCCCGAACTCGCGCGGCTGACCATCGAGGGGCCCGTCTACCTGACCGAGCTGGCCGGACTTCCACCGCTGGCCAGGCTCCGCACTCTGCTCCTCTTCCGGCAGCCGGACTTGGACGCCGGGTTGCTGCTCGGCCAGCCCCAGCTCACGGAGCTGTTCCTGGGCAACTCGTGTTCTCCCCGCGGGCTGGCGGCGCTCGGTGAACTGCCCGGCCTCGAACGCCTGGTCCTGACCGGCCCCGGCAGCCGGCACAACCTGAGTCCCCTCGCCGCTCTCGACCGGCTGACGATCGAGGTCGACGCGAACGTCCACATCGAGGGGATCGACCGGATCCCGCCGGAGCGGATCAAGCGCCTGAGCGCGTTCTGATCCGCCCCGACGGGGACCCTCACCAGACCCGGACCGAGCCCCCCGCTGCGAAGGCCGGGCTGGTGGCTTCGGGTGGGGGCGCCTTCAGGGGCTCGGCGATCTCCGCGACCGTCGGGCCGTGTTCGGCGGCCAGGGCGTCCAGCAGCGCGAGGTCGAAGCCGTAGACGCGGGCCGCGTTGCCGCCGGCCATGGCTGCGACCTCCTCCCGCGGCAGGCCCGCGTAGGCGATGCGGAGGCCTTCGCGGGAGTACGGCGTCGTGCCCTCGTCGTGCGGGTAGTCGCTGCCCCACATGATCTTGTCCAGGCCGATCCGCTCCCGCAGCGGCACCTCGTGCGGGCGCATGAAGCTCGCCCCCACGAAGCAGTTGTCCCGCCAGACCTCGCTCGGGCCCTTGCCCATCGCGTCCGCCAGGCCCGCGCCGAACTTGGACTCCGCCGTGGCGGCCCGGGTCGCGGCGGAGACGAGGCGGCCGTGGTAGTAGTCCAGCATGTCGAGCACGCCCGGGATCCACCCGGAGCCCTGCTCGGTCAGCACCAGCCTGAGGTTCGGGTGGCGCCGGAAGGCACCGCCGAAGACCAGGTGCCACAGCGCGCGGTGCGAGAACCAGGTGGTCTCCACCATGAACACCGCGCGGGCCGCGGGTTCCGGGCCGAGCGGCGGCGAGGCGGATCCGCCGTGGTGGTTGACGGGGACGTCCAGTTCGTCGCAGACCGCCCAGATCGGGTCGTAGACCTCGGAGTACAGCTCGGGGACGGCCGAGCCGGGCGGGACTCCCGGCAGCAGGATGCCGCCGGTCAGGCCGGCCTCGCGGGTGCGGCGGATCTCCGCCACGGCCGCGTCCACGTCGTTGAGGAGGATCTGGACGACGCCGGCGCGCCGGCCCGGCGCCTGCGCGCAGAAGTCGGCGAGCCAGCGGTTGTGGGCCTGCAGCCCGGCCCAGCGCTGCTCGTACTCGGCGCGGGTGGGCGGCTGCGCCATCAGGGAGGCGTTGGGGAAGAAGGGCGGGATGGTGTTGGGGAACACGACCTCCGCGACGATGCCGTCCGCCTCCAGCTCGGCGAGGCGGCGGTCGGAGTTCCAGTTGCGGTCGGCGGTGTCGGCGAGGAGGTCCTCGTACGGGTTGACGTACGTGGCCGCCCAGGCGTCGAAGTCGTCGTGGTGCTTCTTCTCCAGGTACGGCCGGTAGTCGAGGAGGTCGGCGCCGGCGTGGCAGTCCGCCGAGATGACCGTGTAGCGGTCGTGCCCGGTGCCGTCCGGGCGGGCAGCCGTCATCCGCTCACCCCCAGGACCGGGAAGTCGCCGCCGGTCAGCCAGTGGCGGCCGGTCTCGCGGGAGCGGGCCCAGGAGGCCTCGACGGCCGCCTGGTCGGGCGACTGGCCGAGGTCGGCCGGGGTGGGGCCGATGCGGCGGGCGAGGGGCGCGAGCTTCCCGGTGTCGAAGCCGAAGACCTCGGCGGCGGCGAGGCCGAGCATCCGGCGGGTCTCGGCGACGGGGATGTCGTGGAAGGTGTTGCGCAGCCACTGGCGGGTGTTGGGCCAGGTGCCCTCCGGGTGCGGGAAGTCCGAGCCCCAGAGGATGTTGTCGACGCCGATCTCGTAGCGCTGGGCGAGTTCGCGGCGCTTGGTGTTGGTGGCGCAGACGAACACCTGGCGGTCGAGGTACTCGCTCGGGGGCCGCTTCAGTTCGGCGAAGGGGGAGAGCTTCTTGCCGCCGTGGGCGCCGAGGTAGAGCCGGTCCATGAACCACAGCTGGTTGGGCAGCCACCAGCAGCCGGACTCGGCCACGCCGAACTTCAGGCCGGGGTGCCGCTCGAAGACGCCCGACCAGAGCAGGAACCACAGCGGGCGGGCGGGCCACCAGGTGACCTCGGAGACGTAGATGCCGAGGTGGTCGCCGTACTCGTGGCGGGGCGCGGCGCCGGAGTGGGTGACCACCGGCATGGCGGTCTCGGCGGCGGCGGCCCAGATCCGGTCGTAGCGGCGGTCGTGGTACGGGGCCTTGTCCACCCACATCGACGGGATCATCAGGGCGCCGAGACCGGACTCCTTGGCGCGGTGGATCTCGGCGACGACCTTGTCGGGGTCGCCGGTGACGGGCAGCAGCGCGACGCCGCAGTGGCGCTCGGGGTTCTCGGAGACGAACTCGGCCAGCCAGCGGTTGTGCGCCTGCGCGCCGGCCATGCCGAGGTCGGGGTCCTGGTCGCCGGAGAGGCCGAGGCCGACGCCGAAGGGGGCGGCGGTCTGGCTGTCGACGGCGTCCGCGTCGGGGAAGACGACCTCGCCGGCCACGCCGTCGCCGTCGAGCTCCTTCAGGCGCTGCGCGGTGTCCCAGCCGCCCCTGAGGCCCTCCTCGTTGTCCTGGAACCACTTCTCGGCGAAGGCCTCGTTGCGGATGCCGAGCCGGGTGGCCTCCTCGCGGCGGGCGTCGCGCTCGCCGAGGAAGTCGTCGAACTGCGGGTGGAAGCGGGAGTCGAGGTAGGGGCGGTACTGCTCGGTGGGCAGGCCCGCGTGGCAGTCGGAGGAGATGATCAGGTAGGGGTCTTCGTACGTGCTGTCGTGCGCGGTCTCGTCGTTCACGGGGGCCTCTCAGTCGAGGATGAAGCTCTCCAGGTACGCGGGGTTGGCGCGGTCGAGCATCGACTGCGACCGGGCGCGGATCTGCCTGTCGCTGTGTTCACTGGCCGGGAGCATCCAGAAGCGGTCGGCGCGGATGCCGTCGACGACGTGCTCGGCGACCTCCTCGACCGGGGTGAACCGGACCTCCTGGCCGGCCGCGCGCATGGCGGCCTCGTACTGGTCGAGGCTGCGGTACGGGGTCTTGCGCGGGCGCTGCTTCGCGTACCGCTCGGGGCGGTTGCGGTGCGACTCCCACAGGCCGGTACGCAGCATGTGGGGCCCGGGGAAGAGGACGGAGGCGCCGACGGCCGCGCCCTCGGCCTTGAGGTGGGCGTAGAGCGACTCGGTCATGGTCACGACGGCGGCCTTCGTGACGGCGTAGACGGAGGCGGTGGGCAGCGGGGCGATGCCGCCGTCGCCGGAGGAGGTGTTGACGACGTGCCCGGGGGCGCCGCCGGCGAGCATGCGGGGGACGAAGGCCTGGATGCCGTGGAAGACGCCCCAGACGTTGACGGAGAAGGCCCATTTCCAGTCGTTGGGCTCGTGCTCCCACATGCGGCCCTCGGCGCCGGAGCCGACGCCGGCGTTGTTGCACAGGACGTGGACGGCGCCGAAGGCCTCGTACGCGGCGTCGGCGAGCGACACGACGGAGTCGCGGTCGCTGACGTCGACCACCCTGGCGAGCACCTCGGCTCCGTCGGCCGCGAGTTCCTCCGCGGCCTTGGCGAGCGCGCCCTCCTCGACGTCTCCGAGGACGACCCGGAGGCCCTCGGCGGCGAAGCGGCGGGCCATGGCGAGTCCGATGCCGCCGGCGGCGCCGGTGACGACGGCGGTCTGGCCTGCTTCGAGGCGCATGTCACACGCTCCCTTCCGGCGGGCCGTCAAAGGCCTGCTGCGGGTCGTCGTAGCGCTGGTGGAGGTACGGCAGGAGGGCCTGGGCGCTGACCCGCTCGACCACGCGGCCCTGCTGGTCGGTGGTCTTCTCGCCGATGGTGATCTCGACGAGGCGGCGGACCGGCAGGTCGGCGACGGGGTCGTACATCGACTCGCGGAGCACCACGTCACCGGTGACGCTCTCCAGCCTGCGGACCTTCTCGTTGCGCGTGCAGTGCACGAGCACGGGGTCGGCGTCGAAGCCGGAGCCGTCGACGGCGGGCAGGAACTTGAAGTAGAAGTCGGTCTTCCGGACGGGCTCGGGGAGCGGCAGGGCGCCGCCCACGGCGCCGCGCACCTCCACGAAGGCGATGCCGTGCCGGGCCAGTGCGGCCCGTACGACGAGGCCGTCGCGCTCGACGGTGACCTCGCCCAGCTTCTTCGGCTCGCCGAACACCTCGCGCCCGCCGGTCAGCGCCCGCTCGTGGGTCATCGGCATGACCAGCGGGTACCAGCCCTCGACGCCTCCGTGCCGGGCGGCGACGGCCACCGATCCGGCGCCGAGGGGGTAGCCGGGGAGGTCGACCTTGCTGATGTTGGCCCGCACCAAGGGGCGCTCGGCGGGCTTGAGGGGCGGTGGCAGGACGGCCGCCACCACGTCGGGGTCGGTCTCCCAGACGGCCACCACGCCGGTGGACCAGATGTCGGGGAGCTGGGAACTCTTGGCGCGTGACGCGGCGATCTCGGCCTCGGTGCGCGCTCCGTACCGTACGCGTGCCATGGGTGTACCACCCCTTCGTCGTCGGTTCTGTAACACAGTTACACCGGCACCGATGAAGGGTAAAGACCGCTGCACGCGCCAAACTGACGGACCACCAGATCCGGCTGCCGTCCCGGGCCGGAGCCACCAGGGAGGCACGATGGCCAGAAGCTCGCTGACCCGCGACGAGGTCCTGGAGGCCGCCGCCGCGCTGGTCAAACAGCACGGGCCGGCCGCCCTGACGATGCGCAAGCTGGCCGCGGAACTGGGCACGGCCGTCACCTCGATCTACTGGCACGTGGGCAACCGCGAGTCGCTGCTCGACGCCCTGGTGGAACGCACGGTCCAGGACATGGGCGCCATCTCCCCCACCGGCCGCACCCCCGCCGAGCGCGTGGTCTCGGTGGCCCGGCGGCTGCGCCGCGAGCTGCGCGCGCGGCCGCACCTGATCGCGATGGTCCACGAACGCGGCCTGACGGAGCGGATGTTCCTGCCGGCCCAGCAGGCCCTGGTCCACGAGGTGCGGGCGGCGGGCCTGCACGGCACCCGCGCCGCGGACGCCGTACGGGCCATCCAGTTCCAGATCGTCGGCTTCGTCCTGGTGGAGCGCAACCGCGAGCGCTCCCCCGTCCAGTCCCCCGCCGAGACGGACCTGTGGGAACCGGGCGCCCTCCCCGGCGACCCGTCCCTCTCCCGCGCCCTCTCCCGCCCACCCGACCCCGAACGCCTCTTCCTCCTCTCGGTGCGGACCCTGGCGACGGCGCTGCTCGGCCCGCCGCCCCGATGACCCCGTTCGGCGACCGCCCGGCCGTGTGACGTGATGCCGTTCGGGCGGGGCCGGTTCACCCTCCGGTGCGCGCCGGCGGCGGGTCGCGGAACTCGGCTGACCCATGCGGGCAGCGGGGTGTCGGTGGGGGCCCGTATCCTCTGTGACCATGCTCGACGACCGTACGACCGCAGAGACGACGTGGCCGGCCGCGTACCCGCAGGGGTACGCGGTCGTCGACGTGGAGACCACCGGGCTCGCTCGCGACGACCGGATAGTGTCCGCCGCCGTCTACCGGCTCGACGCGCAGGGCAACGTGGAGGACCACTGGTACACGCTGGTCAATCCCGAGCGGGACCCGGGGCCGGTGTGGATCCACGGGCTGACCAGCGAGGTGCTGGAGGGCGCGCCGCTCTTCAGGGACATCGCCGAGGAGTTCGCCGAGCGGCTGGCCGACCGGGTGCTCGTCGCGCACAACGCCATGTTCGACTGGCAGATGATCGCCCGCGAGTACGCGCGGACCTCCGGGGCGGCTCCGGTGCGGCAGCGGCTGTGCACCATCGCCCTGTCCAAGGAGCTGCGGCTGCCGCTGCCCAACCACAAGCTGGAGTCGCTGGCCGCCCACTTCGGCGTGGTCCAGCAGCGCGCGCACCACGCGCTGGACGACGCCCGGGTGCTGGCCGAGGCGTTCCGGCCGTCGCTGCACGCGGCCGCCCGGGACGGCGTACGCCTGCCGCTGCTGGAGTGCCGGCCGCTGACGGAGTGGTCGGACACCCCGGTCACGCCCCGCGTCGGGCACCAGGCCTCCTACCGGCCCGTCAGCTGGCGGCCCTCGCGCAAGCGGCCGCCGTGCCCGCACCCGAACCCGGGGCGGTACGAAGACGGCAAACCACTCAAGCAGGGCATGCGGATCGCCTTCTCGGGTGACACCTCCGTCGACCGGGAGCTGCTGGAGGACCGGACCGCCGAGGCCGGGCTGCACGTGGCGACGAGTGTGTCGCGGCTCACCAGCCTGCTGGTGACGAACGACCCCGACTCCGCCACCTCCAAGACCCTCAAGGCCAGGTCCTTCGGCACGCCGGTCGTCGACGAAGCCGCCTACACCCAGCTGCTGCGGGACGTGGCTCCGGCAGACGGGTGACGGTCGGGCGACTCGCCGCCGCGCGGCGGGCGGCCGCGACCGGCTGGTCCCACCCTGTGGCGCATGGCACGTTGTGAGGTCTGCGGAAACGATTACGGCATGTCCTTCGAGGTGCACGCGCAGGGCGCGGTGCACGTCTTCGACTGCTTCTCCTGCGCCATCCACCGCATGGCGCCCATCTGCGAGCACTGCCGGGTCCAGATCATCGGGCAGGGCGTCGAGGTCGAGGGCCACTGGTACTGCGGCGGGCACTGCGCCCGCGCGGAGGGGAAGGTGGGCATCGTCGACCACGTGTGACGGCACCCGGCCGCCGCACGAGCACCCGATCGCGACCCCGGAGAACCGTCTCCCGCCCCACCGCCCCACCGCCCCGCGGGCGCGGGTGGGGGCCGCTCGCCGGGGTCTTCCGCGCTGCGGGTACCGTCGGTGGCGTGTACCGCTTTGTACTGACCCGGCAGTGGGTGTGCCTCACCCTCCTCGCCCTCCTCCTCGTCCCGGTGATGATCGAGCTGGGCTTCTGGCAGTTCCACCGCCACGAGAACCGGGTCGCGCAGAACGGGCTGATCGCGCGGAACCTCGCCGCGCCGCCCGTGCCGGTCACCTCCCTCACCTCCCCCGGCCACACCGTGCCGCGCGCCGACTACTGGCGCCGGGTCACCGCCACCGGCACGTACGACACCGCGCACGAGGTCGTCGTACGCCGCCGCACCTCCTCCGACGACCAGCTCGGCGTGCACGTGCTCACCCCCCTGGTCCTGACGGACGGCCGGGTGCTGCTGGTCAACCGCGGCTGGGTGCCTGCCGCCGCCGACCAGCGCGCGTACCCCGCCGTGCCGCCCGCCCCCAAGGGGCAGGTGACCGTCACCGGACGCCTCAAGGCGGACGAGACCACCGGCGCCAGCGGCATCAAGGACCTCAAGGGCCTGCCCGACCGCCAGGTGATGCTCGTCAACAGCGCCCAGCAGTCCGCGCTGCTGCACCAGCCGGTGCTCGGCGGGTACGTCGAACTCACCGACCCGGTGCCGGCCGCCGGCGGACCCGAGCCCATCGGGGAGCCGGACCACGACTCCATCGGCCCGCACATGGCCTACGCGGTGCAGTGGTGGCTGTTCACGGCGGGCGTGCCGCTGGGCTGGGTGATCCTGGTACGGCGCGAGAAGCGGGACCGCGAGCAGGCGGCCGCCGCTCGGGCCGCGGCCGGTCCGTCCGGCGCGGATCCGTCCGCGGGCGATGCGTCCGGTGCGGACCCGTCCGGTGCGGATCCGTCCGGCGTCGATCCGGCCGACCCGTCCGGGCCGGAAGCGGCGGGCGCCGGGGAGCAGCCCGCCCCGGCCTGACGCCGCCCCGACGTCCCGGGGCTCCCCGCCCCGCTCCCCTCGCGGGGGCGGACACGGCAGGATGGGGCCATGGATCTCGGACTGAAGGACCGTGTGTACGTCGTCACCGGGGCCTCGCGCGGCCTCGGCCTGGCCACCGCCCGCGAGCTGGTGGCGGAGGGCGCGAAGGTGGTCGTCACCGGGCGCGACGCCGAGGGCGTCGCGCAGGCCGCCACCGGCCTCGGCGAGGACGTGGCCGTCGGCGTCGCCGCCGACAACGCCGACCCGGCCGCCGCCGCGCGGCTGATCGCCGCAGCGCGCGAGCGGTTCGGCCGCTTCGACGGGGTGCTCGTCAGCGTGGGCGGGCCGGCCCCGGGCTTCTCCGCCGACAACACCGACGAACAGTGGACGGCGGCCTTCGAGTCCGTCTTCCTGGGCGCGGTACGGCTGGCCCGCGCGGCCGCCGCCGAGCTGGAGGAGGGCGGGGTCATCGGTTTCGTGCTGTCGTCCTCGGTGTACGAGCCGATCCCGGGACTCGCCATCTCCAACGGCCTGCGCCCCGGGCTCGCCGGGTTCGCCAAGTCCCTGGCCGCCGACCTGGGGCCGCGCGGGATCCGGGTGGTGGGCCTGCTGCCCGGGCGGATCTCCACCGACCGGATGCGGGCGCTGGACGAGCTGTCCGGCGACGCCGAGGCCAGCCGCACGCGGAACGAGGCCGGCATCCCGCTGCGCCGGTACGGCACCCCGGAGGAGTTCGGCCGCACCGCCGCCTTCCTGCTGTCCCCCGCCGCCTCGTACGTGACCGGCGTCATGCTGCCGGTGGACGGCGGCGCCCTGCGCAGCTTCTGACGGGGCGACCGGCCACCGCGCCCGCCGGGTCAGGTGACGCGTCGGGCGTGGTGGGACTCCGCGTTGAAACGGGCCTCCGTCGGCAGCTCCGGGAGGCCCGTCGCCTCGCGTGCGTGGGTGAGGGCCTGGTCGGCCAGCACGTCCAGGGCGTCCGCCGGCACGGCGTGCGGGGCGAGCAGCACCCGTACCCGCGCGGAGGGCGCGCTGCGCCGGCCGTGCAGTGTGACGTGTGACCGTGCCACGCCGTCCACCGCGCCCAGCTCCGCCGACACCACCTGTTCCAGGGCCTTCCCCCGCAGCAGGGCGAAGGCCCCGTCGCCGGTGTCGACCAGCAGCGCCGCCAGCCGGGACCGGCGCAGCTGGGACAGGAACCACCACAGGGCCAGCAGGACGCACAGCGCGAGTCCGCCCAGCACCGCCCACCACCACCAGCCCTCGGCCTGGTACCGCTCCCGCTCGGCCTGGCTCAGCACCACGTCGGCGCGGCCGGACCAGGGCCACAGCCCGCCCAGCAGCGCCGCACCGAGGGCCAGCAGGAGCAGGCCCAGCAGTCCGAGCACGATCCGGTTGACCACCCCGAGCCGCCGCATCCGCTCACCTCTTCCCCACGGGACGGGTGACCCGTACGTGCAGCCGCGGTGCGTGCGCCAGCCCGAGCTCCGCCACGCCGACGGCCAGTACGTGGTCCAGGTCCTCCCGTACGTCGTCCAGTTCGCGGAAGTGCGAGGCGGCCCGCACCGTGACCCGCTTCCGGCCCACCGCCACCCGCGCCGACTGCACCCCGGACACCTCCATGGCCCGGTCCCGCAGCACCAGCGAGGCGGCCTTGCGGGTGAGCCCGGCGCGCACGCCCGGCAGCGGCCGCATCGGCAGCAGGCGGCGCAGCCCCGGGGTGAGGGCCATGACCAGCAGCAGCGCGCCGGCCGCGACCAGCACCGCGGCGCCCACGGTCACGGTCGTGTCGTCGAGAGTGTGCCGCTCCAGGGCGTCGGCGAGGGAGTGCCGCCACTCCATGCCGGGCCGGTCGGCGCGCACGGCGGCCACGTCGTAGAGCAAGAGGGCGGAACCGCCGAGGAGCACCAGCGCGGTGAGGGCCGAGGGGATCCGGCGGGCGGACCAGAAGCGCCGGGCGCGGCCCGGGGCCGGGGCCGCCGTCTCCTCCGCCGCCCCGGGCCCGCCGAGGGTCGGCACCGGGCCGGTCACCGGAGCCCGGCCCGCGGGGACGGCTGGGTGTGGACGGAGTGCAGGTGCTCGACGTCGATGTCGACCTCGGGCACCGTCATGCCGGCGAGTTCCTCGACGCGGGCGGCGACGTGCCGGCGCACGGCGGCGCACTGGGCGCCCAGGTCGCCGGGGTACGGCAGTTCGAGGCTGATGCGCACGCGTGCGATGTCGTGGTGCACGGTGACGGTCGCGTGCGGTGCCGTGCCGACGCGCGCCGCCCTGGGCAGCGCCTCGCGCGCGGCCTGGGCGGCGATCTTGGCGACGACGCGGTCGGCGATCCGGGTGGACCCGCGCTCGGCGACCGGGACGGCGGCGGTGCGCGAGGGCCGGGGTGCGGGCGTGGCCGTGGTCACCCCGTCACCTGCGCCGGTCGTCACGCGGGCGGAAGAAGTCACCGGGTTCCAGGTCCCCGTCGAGGAACCGGCCCAGTACGAAACCGACGGCGCCGAGCGCCGCCACCAGCAGGAAGGCACCGAAGCCGCCGAAGTACCCGGCGAACCCCAGCCCCATCCCGGCCAACAGGCCGACCACGGCCATGCTCATCGCGAGAGCTCCTCTCGGCGGGTCACGTCTCGGCGGATCCCGATTCGGCGGGTCACGTCTCGGCGGACGGTGCGCGCCAGGGGCGGGCGCGCACGGTCACGCGCGCTACTGGAGCCGGGACTCCGGCTCCTCGTCTTCCTCGTCGGGCAGCTTGACGTCGGTCACGGCGATGTTGACCTCGACGACCTCCAGGCCGGTCATCCGTTCCACCGACGAGATGACGTTCTCACGGACGGCCCGGGCCACGTCTCTGATCGACACGCCGTAATCGACGACGATCTCCAGGTCGAGTGCGGTCTGCACCTCGCCGACCTCGGCCTTGACACCGCGCGAGACGGATTTCGCCGCCCCGGGGACGCGGTCCCGTACGGCGCCGAAGGTGCGGGACATCCCGCTGCCCATGGCGTGGACGCCGACCACCTCGCGGGCCGCCAGCCCGGCGATCTTCTCGACCACGCCGTCGGCGATGGTGGTGCGCCCGCGGCTGCCGGGCTCGGGGAGGCGCTTGCCCGTGTCGCTTTCGGTCATCGCGATTCCCTCCAGGGTGTTCGGGGCTCCACCCACCGTAAGCGCGGTTGCCCGGACGCGCCTCGCGAAAACCTCCGACGGCGGCACAACGCGCGAGCGCCGGCGGACCGGCCGAACCGGTCCGCCGGCGCTCGCGGCGGTCATGCGCGTGGGCGGCCCCGGACCGCCCACCGGCAGCCGGGGACCGGGTCCGGGGTCAGTCCGAGAGACCCGCCAGGTCGCGCAGGCGGCGGGCCTGCGCGGCCCGCTCGGCGGCGCGCTGGTCCTCGTACGAACGCGTGACGGCACCCCGCAGCAGGTTCTTGGTCTCGATCACCGCGTCCCGCGGGGCGGCGAGCAGCGCTGCGGCCAGGTCCTGGACCGCGGCCCCGAGCTCCTCCCCGGGGACGACCAGGTTGGCGAGGCCGATCCGCTCGGCCTCCTCCGCCTGGACGAAGCGGCCGGTGGCGCAGATCTCCAGGGCGCGGGCGTAGCCCACGAGGGAGACCAGCGGGTGCGTGCCGGTCAGGTCCGGCACGAGGCCCAGGCTCGTCTCGCGCATGGCGAACTGCACGTCATCGGCGACGACGCGCAGATCGCAGGCGAGGGCCAGCTGGAAGCCCGCGCCGACGGCATGCCCCTGTACGGCGGCGATGGTGATGATGTCGTTCCGACGCCACCAGGTGAAAGCCTCCTGGTACTCGGCGATGGTCGCGTCGAGGCGCTCGTCCGAGCCCCGGGCCAGGTCGAGGAAGGACGGCTCTCCCTCGAAGCCCTCGGGCGTGAACCCCTGCCGGTCGAGTCCGGCGGAGAAGGACTTGCCCTCACCACTCAGGACGACGACCCGCACGGTGCCCGGCAGCAGCCGTCCGGCCTCCGTCAACGCCCGCCAGAGCGCGGGAGACTGAGCGTTTCGCTTGGCCGGATTGGTCAGTGTCACCGTGGCGACCGTGTCTTCGACGGTAAGCCGTACGCCGTCCTTGTCGAGCAGAGCCATCAGCGCCTCCGGGAGAGCAGCCACACATATAAGTGACTGCACAGTAACCACCCAGCCGACCATGGGGACGGCCGGGGGTCACCGAAGGTCGTGACGGTGGGGCCCCTCCCAGCGGCAACTGGGGGAGTTGTGATCCGCGACTGGTCGCGGCCCTGTCAGGCCGTGGCAGCCTTCTTGCCGCGCGTGGCGCCACCGCGACCGCGCAGCGTGACTCCGGACTCGCTGAGCATCCGGTGGACGAAGCCGTAGGAACGGCCGGTCTCCTCGGCCAGCGCCCGGATGCTCGCACCGGAGTCGTACTTCTTCTTCAGGTCTGCCGCGAGCTTGTCGCGCGCGGCGCCGGTCACCCGGCTGCCCTTCTTCAGAGTCTCGGCCACCCGTGCCTCCTCATGGGAAGTGCGCTCTGGACTTCTCATGATCACCCCTCGTGGCCTTCCTGGCCACCCATTCGACAAGGTCCGTCGGGGGGCTTTTTCCGCGGGTGCTGCGGCCGTCACGAGCGGAATTAACCGCTCCGGATCTTTGACGGCCCTGACCTGGTGATTCTTTACCCGGCCGGGAGGCGGGGCGCGACGCCGTGCACGCAGAGGTACCAGACGGTCTCACTCAGATGATGGATCACGCATGAGCCGAATGATCCAGAACGTTCTGGATCATTCGGCAGGGAGGCGGCACGGGCCGCCGGGACCCGAGGCGCCGGGACCCGGGGCCGCCGCCGGGACTCAGGCGAGGGCGACCAGGTCCTTGTAGTCCGGACCCCACAGGTCCTCCACGCCGTCCGGCAGCAGGATGATCCGCTCCGGCTCCAGCGCGTCCACGGCGCCCTCGTCGTGCGTGACGAGGATGACGGCGCCCTTGTACGTGCGCAGCGCGCCGAGGATCTCCTCGCGGCTGGCCGGGTCGAGGTTGTTGGTGGGCTCGTCGAGCAGCAGCACGTTGGCGGAGGAGACCACCAGCGTGGCCAGGGCCAGCCGGGTCTTCTCGCCGCCGGAGAGCACGCCGGCCGGCTTGTCCACGTCGTCGCCGGAGAACAGGAACGAGCCCAGCACCTTGCGGACCTCGACCAGGTCGAGGTCGGGCGCGGAGGAGCGCATGTTCTCCAGGACGCTGCGCTCGGGGTCGAGGGTCTCGTGCTCCTGGGCGTAGTACCCGAGCTTGAGGCCGTGACCGGGGGTGACCTGGCCGGTGTCCGGCTCCTCCACGCCTCCCAGGAGGCGCAGCAAAGTGGTCTTGCCGGCGCCGTTGAGGCCGAGGATGACGACGCGGGAGCCCTTGTCGATGGCCAGGTCGACGTCGGTGAAGATCTCCAGGGAGCCGTAGGACTTCGACAGGCCCTCCGCAGTCAGCGGGGTCTTGCCGCAGGGCGCCGGCTCGGGGAAACGCAGCTTGGCGACCTTGTCGGACACGCGTACGGCGTCCAGGCCGGCCAGCAGGCGGTCGGCGCGCTTGGCCATGTTCTGGGCGGCCACGGTCTTGGTGGCCTTGGCTCGCATCTTGTCGGCCTGGGCGTTGAGGGCCGCGGCCTTCTTCTCGGCGTTCTGGCGCTCCCGCTTGCGGCGCTTCTCGTCGGCCTCGCGCTGCTGCTGGTAGAGCTTCCAGCCCATGTTGTAGACGTCGATCACGGAGCGGTTGGCGTCGAGGTAGAAGACCTTGTTGACCACCGTCTCGACCAGCTCGACGTCGTGGGAGATCACGATGAAGCCGCCGCGGTAGGTCTTGAGGTAGTCCCGCAGCCAGATGATCGAGTCGGCGTCGAGGTGGTTGGTCGGCTCGTCGAGGAGCAGGGTGTCGGCGTCCGAGAACAGGATCCGGGCCAGCTCCACGCGGCGGCGCTGACCGCCGGAGAGGGTGTGCAGCGGCTGGCCGAGCACGCGGTCGGGCAGGCCGAGGGCGGCCGAGATGGTCGCGGCCTCGGACTCGGCCGCGTAGCCGCCCTTGGTGAGGAACTCGGTCTCCTGGCGCTCGTACTGCTTGAGGGCCTTGTCGCGGGTGGCGCCGGTGCCGTTGGCGATGCGGTCCTCGTTGGCGCGCATCTTCTTGATCAGCACGTCGAGGCCGCGCGCGGACAGGATCCGGTCGCGGGCGAGGACGTCGAGGTCGCCGGTGCGCGGGTCCTGCGGGAGGTAGCCGACCTCACCGGAGCGGGCGATGGTGCCGCCCGCGGGCTGGCCCTCGCCGGCCAGGCACTTGGTGAGGGTGGTCTTGCCGGCCCCGTTGCGGCCGACCAGGCCGATGCGGTCGCCCTTGGCGACGCGGAACGAGGCGTTCTCGATGAGGATGCGGGCGCCGGCGCGCAGCTCGATGCCGGAAGCGGTGATCACGGAAATACTCCAGTGCGGACGGGACGGAAGGGGGCGGGGGCGAGCTTCGACGCCGCTAATCCGCGAGGAGATTTGCCATGGGGTTAAGTCTAACGGCGGTGCGCAACTGCTTTTCGGGGCTGTGAGTGGCCTCACGCGGGCGCTCGTTGCCGAGCGGGCGGCGGGTGGGGCTGACGCGGCCCAGCGCGTCGATGGCCACCAGGCCCTCGTTCCAGGGGCGGGCGGGGTCCTCGCAGGGGCGCGGGACGAGCAGCACGCGGCCCAGGCGGAGCAGCCCGCGGGGCCGGAAGGCGCAGTCTGCGGGGGCGGGGAAGGTCCACCGCAGGTCGCCGTCGTCGGTGCGGTACGCGGAGACGCGGCCGGGCGTGACCACCGCCAGCATCCGCGCGCCGGGGTCGAGGGCCCACAGGGCGCCCTCGGCGGCGCCGGGCATGACCCGGTGCCAGCGGACCGCCCCGCGGGGATCGGTGTCGGTGACCATGCCGTCGTCCCAGAGGGCGAGGGCGTGGCCGGGGGCGGCGAGTACGGCCACCGGCGCCCTGCCCTCGCGCCGGTACGTCCACAGGGGCACGCGGCCGGGGCCCGGCCCGTAGGCGCGTACGGCCGGGCCCTCGATGCGCAGGACGGGCGGCCCCACGGCGGCGACGGGGGCGGGGTGCCGGGTGAGCCGGTCCCCGTAGGGGGTGGCAGCGGAACGGTGGACGGCGCCGGCCACGGGGAGCGCGAGCAGCAGCGCGAGGAGCGCCGGGAACGCGGCCCTGACGCCTCGGGGAAGGGCGGACACGGGCGCCGAGCCTAGTCGCGCCGGCGGGGCCGGACCGTGCCGCGGCCGGGCCGGCAGGCGCCCCGGCGGGCCCGGCGTCCCCCGTTCGGGTGCCCGCCCGGGGCCGTACGGCCCCGCGCGGCACAGGATGAGGGGGTCGGTTACCCGAGCGAGGGCGGTGCGGGATGCAGTTCGACGACGACGCCGACCTGGACACGTCGGAGGTCCAGGATGTGCGCGGCAGCCGTATCCCCGGCGGGAAGGCGACGATCGGCGGCGGCATCGGCGCCCTCATCGCGCTGGTCCTGGGGCTGCTCTTCGGGGTGGGCCCGGAGCAGCTGGGCCTGTCGTCCGGGGACTCCGAGCCGCAGGCCTCGGCGTCCACGGTCTCCGAGGTGCAGCAGGCCTGCCTGAAGGGGCGGGACGCGAACGCGCGGGAGGACTGCCGGATGGTCGCGGTGGTCAACAGCGCGCAGGACTTCTGGCGGCAGGAGTTCACCCGGCGCGGCGGGCAGTACAGCCCGGCGCGGACGGTGTTCTTCGCGAACCGGGTCGGCACCGCGTGCGGCACGGCCACCTCGGCGGTGGGCCCCTTCTACTGCCCGGCGGACCGGAAGGTGTACCTCGACCTCGGGTTCTTCGAGGAGCTGCGGACCAAGTTCGGGGCGTCGGGCGGGCCGTTCGCGCAGGCGTACGTGGTGGCGCACGAGTACGGCCACCACATCCAGAACCTGACGGGCACGCTGGCCAGGGCGCAGGACGGCCGGCAGGGAGCGGACAGCAACGCGGTGCGGGTCGAGCTGCAGGCCGACTGCTACGCCGGGGTGTGGGCGCACCACGCGACGCAGACGCCGGACGAGAAGGGCCGGACCCTGATCACCAGGCTGACGGACGAGGACATCCAGGACGGGCTGAGCGCGGCTGCGGCGGTGGGCGACGACCGGATCCAGGAGAAGTTCCAGGGCCGGGTCATGCCGGAGGCCTGGACGCACGGCTCGGCCGAGCAGCGTCAGCGCTGGTTCTACCAGGGGTACCGAACGGGCGACATGGCCCAGTGCAACACCTTCCGCTGACTGTCACACCCGGCTGGCAGACTGTGCCGTGGGTCACATTCACGAGAGGAAGTGACGTCATGGCAGGCAGTCCCTCCATCTGTCCGACGCTGCTGTACGCGGACGCCAAGGCCGCCCTCCAGCTGCTGACCGAGGCCTTCGGCTTCACCCGGGTCGCGGTGTACGAGGGTGACGACGGCGCGGTGGCGCACGCGGAACTGTCGTACGGGAACGGCGTGGTGATGCTCGGCAGCAGAGGCACGGGCAGCGCCTTCGACAAGGCCATGGCCGGGGCCGGCCCGACGGGCGTGTACGTCGTCGTGGAGGACGTCGACGCACACCACCGCCGGGCCGTGGAACACGGCGTGGAGATCCTGATGGAGCCCACCGACCAGGACTACGGCTCGCGGGACTACATGGCCCGCGACAAGGAGGGCAACGTCTGGAGCTTCGGCACCTACGTGCCTTCCTCCTAGGGCTCTTTCAGCTCCGGGTGCTTCACTGCCGGCGCGCCCTTCGGCTCACGCGCCGGGTGGCTTCGACGAAGGACACTGGAACGACCGCAGCGCGGCGGTCTCAGATTCCTCCGGTGTGGACCTGGAAGGCCGCGCGGCGGACCGCCTTGGCCAGGGCCGGGTCGGGGTGGGCGGCGGCGAGGGCGACCAGGACCTGCACGGTGCGGGGGTGGCCAACGGCCCGTACCTCGTCGAGCAGGTGGGGCACGGTGGTGCGGACCGCCGAGTCCAGGTGGCGGACCAGGAGTTCGTTCTCGCCGTGGTCGGCGACGGCCGCGGCGGTGTCCACCCAGAGCCAGGTCTGCTCCTCGCGCGTGAGCACGTCCTGCGCGTCCTCGGGGTCGGCGCCCTCGTGCTCGGCGAGCCAGAGCAGTGCGTACGGGCGGAGCGCCGGCTCCCCCACCGCGGCCCGCACCTCGGGCTCGGCGGGGGCGCCGACCACGCGCAGGGCCTCGAAGGCCAGGCCTCGGAGCAGGGCGTCCTCGCCGCGGGCGGCCTGGAGGAGTTCCGCGATGGCGCTCCCGACCGGCCGGGCGGCGAGCCAGGCGCGGTACTCGGCACGGGCCGGGCCGGGGGTGAGCCGGGCGCAGCCCAGGAGCATGTTGGCCGCGGGCTGTTCGATGTTCCCGGCCGGGCTCTGGGCGGCGACGCAGATCTGCTCCAGCTTGACCCAGACCGCCCAGCTGCCGAGCGGCGTGAGGGTGGCGCGGGCGGGCCCGAGGGTGAGCGCGTCCACGGCGGCGAGGGCTCCGAGGGCCCAGCGCAGCAGGCGGGAGAGGGTGGCGGTGTCGGGGGCGGGCCCGGCGGCCTCGTCCTCCGGGCCCTCGTACGGGACCTCGCAGCGCTCGTCGTGGAGTTCGGCGACGCGCTGGCCGAGGAGGTCCAGGAGCGCGGGGACGGTGACCGGCCCGGCGGAGAGCTGGAGGAGGGAGAGCAGCTGGGGCATCGCCTCGACGACCTCGGCGACCGCCGCGGGGGCGACGCCGTCGGGCGCGGGGTGGATGAGGGACCAGGCGTCGAACAGCGCGACCCAGCCGCGCAGCACGGCGGCGTCGTCGCTGTCCCAGGCGCGCAGTCGCCAGCCGGGGCGGGCGCTGGTGCCGTGGACCTCGACGAGTCCGGCGAGGCGGGCGCGGTCCCAGGCGGCGCGGATCTGGCCAGGGGTCAGGTGCAGCTCTCCGGCGGCGCGTTCGACGGCGTCGGCGGGGAGGGTGCCCGTGGTGCCGGGGTGGGGTGCGCCGGTGCCGCCGCCGAGGTGCTCGGCCGCCCAGCGGGTGAGGCGCACCTCGTCCGCGAGTGAGGCTCTGGCGCGGTTGGCGAGTTCGGCCGGGCCGGGGGTGCCCGCGGGCGGGCGGGGGGCCGGCCGGGTGCGCCGGTTCGTCACCGCCTTGCGGGCGGTGGCCACCGAGCGCGGGGAGACGAGTCGGAGTCTGGAGTCGCGCGCCAACTGCTCATCAGGCTTTCGGGACGTCACGGGGAGCAGTCTCGCCCTTCACCCGCCGAAAGCCCAAACGGAACCGGCCGTTACCACGGGCGTGTTCACGCCAACCGTGGCGGGCGGGGTCACATGAGGGGCGTGAGGAAGCGACGCAGGGCCTCTTCGTACCCGGCGGGAGCCGCGTTCCACATCGCTCCATGGGGTGCGTCCCGGACGGTGTGGAGGGTGACGAGTGCGGGTCGCCGGTCGGCCAGGTTCCGCGACAGCTCGTAGGGGGCGAGGGTGTCGTCGGGGCCGTGCAGCACGAGGACGGGGACGCGCAGCCCTGCGGGGTCGGCGGCCTCGGGCAGCCGGTCGCCGCGCAGCCCGGTGCGGCCCTCGGCGGCGCGTACCGCGAGGGGGATCAGCGGCCCGGGGGTCCCGCGGGCGGCGGCGAGGTTGCGCAGGGTGAGGTGCCAGTCGAGCACGGGCGAGTCGAGGACCAGCCCGGCGATGCGGTCGCGGAGCGCGGAGCGGGCGGCGGCGTGCAGGGCCATGGAGGCTCCGGTGGACCAGCCGTAGAGGACCACGCGCTCGGCGCCGAAGCGGACGGCGTAGCGGATGGCCGCGTCGAGGTCCCGCCACTCGGACTCGCCGAGGTGGCCGAGACCGTCGGGGGAGGCGGGGGCGCCGAGGTCGTTGCGGTAGGCGAGGTCGAGCACCGGGAGCCGGGCGGCGTTCAGGAACGGCATCAGGTTCATGGGGTGCTCGCGGGTGGCGCCGAGGCCGTGCACCGTGATCACCCAGGTGCGGCGGGGGGCGGGCACGAACCAGGCGGGCAGCGCGCCGAGCTCCCCGGGCACGTCGACGTCGGCGTACTCCAGGCCGAGGGCGGAGCCGGGGTCGCCGACGTGGAGCGCGGGGGTGAAGCGGACCCGGGTGCCGGTGGCGAGGGTGCCGTGGGTGACGCGTTCGAGGCGGCGGACGACCGTGTCGGGGTCGCGCGGGGCCTCCGCGAGCACCGGGCCGACGACGGCGTGCACGCCGGGCGCGACCAGTCCGTACCGGCCGGGGCGCAGGGCGGCCAGGGAGCGGGTCAGGGACACCTGCCCGTCCGCCGCGCCGTGGACGCTGAGCCTGGGACCGCCGGGGAGGGGTCGGCCGGGGGCGGGGCGGAGGGCCGCGTCGCCGACGTACCTGCCGACGGCGACCGCGGCCGCTCCGGCACCTATGAGCGTGGTGACGGCCGCTGCCGTCGCTGTAGCGGTGCGCACGGCTCCAGTGTCGGCGGACGCGGGCCGGGCGGCCAGCGGAGCGGCGCGGGCGGGTGGCGCGAAGGGAGGCACGGAAGGGAGGCGCGGAAGGGGAGCGTCGCATTCCGGTCACTGGCCGGAGCCGTCCGGTTACGGGTGGTCGGAAGGGTGTCGAGGGCCGCGTGATCTGCGTCTCTCGCGGGCCTCACGGCGACCCGCCGACGGTTCCGTTTCCATCACGGGAGCGGGCTGTTCACCTCGTCCTGACGTGCATATTTACGGACATCACCCGGACAATCGGCACAAAATGCCCCGTGGGGCGCCGATCCGGTACACCGCTCCGCCCGCCCCAGTTCATCTTCCGTTCACTCAGGTTGCCTACGTTCAACGAAGCCACTGACCTCAAACAGAAGCCTGGGTAAATGGAGCACATAACGCTTCTCCTCGGGATCGTGATCGTTACCGCTCTCGTCTTCGACTTCACGAACGGTTTCCACGACACCGCCAACGCGATGGCGACCACCATCTCGACTGGCGCTCTCAAGCCCAAGACGGCGGTGGCCATGTCCGCCGTGCTCAACCTCGTCGGCGCGTTCATGTCCGTGGAGGTCGCCAAGACGATCTCCAAGGGCCTGGTCAACGAGGAGGGCATCCAGCCCGAAGTGATCTTCGCCGCCCTGGTCGGCGCGATCCTCTGGAACCTGCTGACCTGGCTGGTCGGACTGCCGTCCAGCTCCTCCCACGCCCTGATGGGCGGTCTGATCGGTGCCGCGGTCGCCTCCGCGGGCATCGGCGCCGTCAACGGCGGCGTCGTCGTCACCAAGGTCCTCATCCCCGCCGTCGCCGCCCCGATCGTGGCCGGCGTGGCCGCGATGCTGGCCACCAAGGTCACGTACAAGCTGGGCGACAAGGTCGGCGAGAAGACCTCCGCCAAGGGCTACCGCGCCGGGCAGATCGCCTCCGCGGGCCTGGTCTCCCTGGCGCACGGCACCAACGACGCGCAGAAGACGATGGGCATCATCACCCTGGCCCTGATCGCCGGCGGCGCCATCGCGCCCGACGCGAACCCGCCGGTCTGGGTCATCGTCTCCGCCGGTATGGCCATCGCCCTCGGCACCTACCTCGGCGGCTGGCGCATCATCCGCACCATGGGCAAGGGCCTGACCGACCTCCAGCCGCAGCAGGGCTTCGCCGCCCAGACCTCGGCCGCGAGCGTCATCCTGGCCTCCTCCAACCTGGGCTTCTCCCTCTCCACCACCCACTCGTGCTCCGGCGCGGTCATGGGTGCCGGCCTCGGCCGGAAGGGCGGCGTGGTCCGCTGGTCCACCGCCACCCGCATGTTCGTCGCGTGGGGCCTGACCCTGCCGGCCGCCGCGCTGGTCAGCGCCGGCGCCGAGCTGGTCACCCGCCAGGGCGACTGGGGCGTCGCCGCCGTCGCGGTCTTCCTCGTCGGCTCCTGCCTCGCCATCTGGCTGATCTCCCGCCGCCAGGTCGTCGACCACAACAACGTCAACGACGTGGACGTTGAGGAGCCCGGTGTGGTCACCACCGCCATCGCGGCCGTGACCCCGCCGCCGGCCGGTACCACCGCCGCCGTCGCGGACGAGGACCTCAAGGCCACCATCCCGGCCCCCTCCCAGCACCCCGAGTCCCCGGCGGCCCCGGCCGCCGCGGTCTGACCACAGAGGATCAAGCGGTATGGACATCGACTGGGCAGCCCTCGGCTCCGTCTTCGGCGTGAGCCTGTCGGCCACCGTGCTCCTGGTGACGCTGTTCACCCTCGGCATCGTCGGCCTCTCCAAGCACGAGGCGGCCACCGAGCAGGGCGATGGGGGTACCTCCCAGGCCGAAGGCCGAGGGGGAGCTACCCTGGCCCGCACGGGCGCGTACGCCTCCTTCGCGCTCTGCGCGGCGGCCGTGGCGTACGGCATCTACCTGATCGTCAGCTGACCTGACGGCTCGAACTCCCCCGCGGGACACCCGCGGGGGAGTTCTTTTGCGTGTTCCGCCGCGTTGTCCCCGTCGTGGCCCGCACTCCCCCGGGCGTTCCCTTAAGGGCAGGTCAACGGCAAGTTGACGGGCTGTCGCGGTGCGTGGTGGACTGCCCGAGCCATCACGGCGGCAGGAGAGGAAGTCCGGTGCGAATCCGGCGCGGTCCCGCCACTGTCACCGGGGAGCACACGAGCCCCGGGAGCCAGGAACTCTCACCGCCGGTTTACGTCGAACCAGGGCGCGGACCCTGAGTGAGGACATACCTGCCATGCGTGCCGACCGCGTGTTCGCGTACGGCGCGGCGGCGGGCCTGATCGGCGACCGGATCCTCGGTGATCCGCGCCGCGGGCACCCCGTCGCCGCCTTCGGACGCGCCGCCGCCGCCGTGGAACGCGCCCTCTGGCGCGACCACCGGGGCCGCGGCGCACTCCACACACTCCTCTGCGCCGGTGGTGCGGCGGCCCTGGGCGCGCTCGGCGCCCGCGCCGTGCGCTCCCGGCCCGCCCCGCTCCGTATCGCGCTGACCGCCACCGCCACCTGGGCCGTGGTCGGCGGCACGTCGCTGGCCCGCGAGGCGCGGGCCATCGGCGGGGCGCTGGCCGCCGGCGACACCGACGTGGCCCGCGAGCGCCTGCCCCACCTGTGCGGGCGCGACCCGCACTCCCTGGACGAGCAGCAGATCGCGCGGGCGGTCGTGGAGTCGGTCGCCGAGAACACCTCAGACGCCGTGGTCGGGGCCCTGGTCTGGGGCGCGGTCGCGGGCGTCCCGGGACTGGCCGCCTTCCGCGCCGTGAACACCCTGGACGCCATGGTGGGCCACAAGTCGCCCCGTTACCTGCGCTACGGCTGGGCCTCGGCCCGGCTGGACGACCTCGCGGGCTGGCCGGGAGCCCGGCTCACGGCCGCCGCGGCGGTGCTGGCGGGCCCGGATCGTCGGGGGGCGGTCCGGGCCTGGCGGCAGGACGCGGCCAAGCACCCCAGCCCCAACGCCGGGCCGGTCGAGTCCGCCTTCGCGGGGGCGCTCGGCGTACGGATGGGCGGCACCCTCGCGTACGGCGGACGCGTCGAGCACCGGCCGGTGCTGAACGGCGCGGCCGGCCGCCCGGTCGCCGTGCCGGACATCGAACGGGCGGTACGGCTCTCCCGGCGGGTCACCTGGCTGGCGCTGGGCGCCTGCGTGGCCGGCCGGACCCTCGCGGCGCGCGTCGCGCGCACCTCCAAGGAAGGCAGGGCATGAGCGGTTCCTCGGCACGGCTCGGCAGCGGTCTGCTGGTCGCCGGCACCACCTCGGACGCGGGGAAGAGCGTCGTCACCGCCGGCATCTGCCGCTGGCTCGCCCGGCAGGGCGTGAAGGTCGCGCCCTTCAAAGCGCAGAACATGTCCCTCAACTCCTTCGTCACGCGCGAGGGCGCCGAGATCGGCCGCGCCCAGGCCATGCAGGCCCAGGCGGCCCGGGTGGAGCCGACCGCGCTGATGAACCCGGTGCTGCTCAAGCCCGGCAGCGACCGCTCCAGCCAGGTGGTGCTGCTGGGCCGGCCGGTGGGCGAGATGAGCGCCCGCGGCTACCACGGCGGCCGCCAGGAGCAGCTGCTCGGCGTGGTGACGGACTGCCTGGAGCAGCTGCGGGGCACGTATGACGCCGTGATCTGCGAGGGGGCCGGCAGCCCGGCCGAGATCAACCTGCGGCGCACCGACATCGTGAACATGGGCATCGCGCGGGCCGCCCGGTTCCCGGTGGTCGTGGTCGGCGACATCGACCGGGGCGGGGTGTTCGCGTCCTTCTTCGGCACCACCGCCCTGCTCGGCGCCGAGGACCAGGAGCTGGTGGCCGGCTACCTGGTCAACAAGTTCCGGGGCGACGTCTCGCTGCTGGAGCCCGGCCTGGAGATGCTGCGCGGGCTCACCGGCCGGGCGACGTACGGCGTGCTGCCGTTCCGGCACGGGCTGGGCATCGACGAGGAGGACGGGCTGCGGGTGTCGCTGCGCGGCGCGGTCCGCGAGTCGGTGGTGGCGCCGCCGGTCGGTGAGGACGTGCTGCGGGTCGCGGTGTGCGCGGTGCCGCTGATGTCGAACTTCACGGACGTGGACGCGCTGGCCGCCGAGCCGGGCGTGGTGGTGCGGTTCGTGGACCGTCCCGAGGAGTTGGCCGACGCCGACCTGGCCGTCGTGCCGGGCACCCGCGGGACGGTGCGGGCGCTCCAGTGGCTGCGCGAGCGCGGACTGGCCGACGCCCTGCTGCGGCGGGCCGCCGAGGGCCGGCCTGTGCTCGGGATCTGCGGCGGCTTCCAGGCGCTGGGCGAGCACATCGAGGACGAGGTGGAGTCCCGGGCCGGCTCGGTGGAGGGGCTCGGGCTGCTGCCCGTACGGGTGCGCTTCGAACGGGAGAAGACCCTGGCGCGGCCGGTCGGCGAGGCGCTGGGCGAGGCCGTCGAGGGGTACGAGATCCACCACGGCGTGGCCGACGTGCGGGGCGGCGAGCCGTTCCTCGACGGCTGCCGGGTGGGTGCCGTGTGGGGCACGCACTGGCACGGCTCACTGGAGTCGGACGGCTTCCGCCGGGCGTTCCTGCGGGAGGTCGCGGCCCAGGCCGGGCGGCGCTTCGTACCGTCCCCCGACACGTCCTTCGGGGCGCTGCGCGAAGAGCAGCTCGACCTCCTCGGCGACCTGGTCGAGGAGCACGCCGACACCGCCGCGCTGCTGCGGCTCATCGAGACCGGCGCTCCGGCCGGTCTCCCGTTCATCGCTCCGGGGGCGCCCTGATGACCGTCCAGACCCACTACCCCTTCACCGCGGTCGTCGGGATGGACGACCTGCGGCTGGCGCTGCTGCTGAACGCCGTCAGCCCGGCGGTCGGCGGCGTGCTCGTCCGGGGCGAGAAGGGCACCGCCAAGTCCACCGCCGTGCGCGCGCTGTCGGCGCTGCTCCCCGAGGTGGCCGTGGTCGGCGGCTGCCGGTTCAGCTGCGACCCCGCGGCGCCCGACCCGGCCTGCCCGGACGGACCGCACGGCGACGCGGCCGGCGAGGCGCGCCCCGCCCGGATGGTCGAACTGCCCGTCGGCGCCTCCGAGGACCGCCTGGTCGGCGCCCTCGACATCGAGCGCGCGCTGGCCGACGGCGTGAAGTCCTTCGAGCCGGGCCTGCTGGCCGACGCGCACCGCGGGATCCTCTACGTCGACGAGGTCAACCTGCTCCACGACCACCTGATCGACCTGCTGCTCGACGCGGCGGCCATGGGTGCCTCGTACGTGGAGCGCGAGGGCGTGTCCGTGCGGCACGCGGCCCGCTTCCTGCTGGTCGGCACGATGAACCCGGAGGAGGGCGAGCTGCGTCCGCAGCTGCTCGACCGGTTCGGGCTGACCGTGGAGGTGGCCGCCTCCCGCGAACCGGAGCAGCGCGTCGAGGTGGTGCGCCGCCGGCTCGCGTACGACGAGGACCCGGCCGGCTTCGCGGTGCGCTGGGCGGGCGCGGAGGCGGAGCTGCGCGCCCGGGTGGTGGCCGCGCGGGCGCTCGTACCGCGGGTGCGGCTGGGCGACGGGGCGCTGCTGATGATCGCGGCGACCTGTGCGGGCTTCGAGGTGGACGGCATGCGCGCCGACATCGTGATGGCGCGGACGGCTACGGCGCTGGCCGCGTGGGCCGGGCGGACCGACGTGCGCAAGGAGGACGTGCGGCAGGCCGCGCTGCTGGCGCTGCCGCACCGGCGCCGCCGCAACCCCTTCGACGCGCCGGGCCTGGACGAGGAGAAGCTCGACCGGATCCTGGACGGCTTCCCCGACGACGAGCCGGAGCCCGAGCCGGAGCCGGAAGGCCCGGGCGACGGCGGCGGCGACGGCGACGGCCCGCACGGCGGCCCGGACAGCGGTCCGGACGGTCCCGGTGACGGCGGCCCGGACGGCGGCGGCGTGCCGCCGCAGGGCGGCGGTCCCGAGGAGACGGGCGCCGACGGTGCGCCGGAGCCCCCCGCGACCGGCGAGCCGGCTCCGGGCGAGGCCGCCCCCGCCCCTGCGGCGGCCGGCGCGCCCGAGCAGGCGGCCGTGGGGGCCGCCGAGCCCTTCCGCACCCGGATGCTGAGCGTGCCGGGGCTCGGGGAGGGTGCGGCCGGGCGGCGGTCCAGGGCGCGTACGGCGCACGGGCGGACCACCGGGTCACAGCGTCCCCGGGGCCAGCTGACGAAGCTCCACCTGGCGGCGACCGTACGGGCCGCGGCCCCGCACCAGCTGGCCCGCGGGCGCTCCGGCCCCGGCCTGGTGGTGCGCCGGGACGACCTGCGGCAGGCGACGCGGGAGGGCCGTGAGGGCAACCTGGTGCTGTTCGCGGTCGACGCGTCGGGGTCGATGGCGGCCCGGCAGCGGATGGGCGCGGTCAAGGGCGCGGTGCTGTCGCTGCTGCTGGACGCGTACCAGCGGCGCGACAAGGTCGGACTGATCACGTTCCGGGGCGCCGGGGCCGAACTGGCCCTGCCGCCCACCTCGTCGGTGGACGCGGCGGCGGCCCGGCTCGAACTGCTGCCGACGGGCGGGCGCACCCCGCTCGCCGCGGGGCTGCTGAAGGCGCACGAGACGCTGCGGATCGAGCGGCTGCGTGACCCGTCCCGGCGCCCGCTGCTGGTGGTGGTCACCGACGGGCGGGCCACCGCCGGCCCGGACGCGGTGGCCCTGGCGGCGCGCGCCGCCCGGCTGCTGGCCGGCGAGGGGACCGCCTCGGTGGTCGTGGACTGCGAGACGGGCCCGGTACGGCTGGGCCTGGCCGGGCGGCTGGCCGCCGACCTGGGCGGCACGGCCGTGACCCTGGAGGGGCTGCGGGCCGACGCGCTCGCGGGCCTGGTGAAGGACATGCGTACGGACGGGCGCGCCGACAGGCGGGCGCCCGGTTTCCACCACACGGACAGGAGGGCCGCGTAATGCCCCAGGGACAGCCGACCGTCATCCCGGACGACGGTCTGACCACGCGTCAGCGCCGCAACCGCCCGCTGGTCTTCGTGCACACCGGCCCCGGCAAGGGCAAGTCCACCGCGGCCTTCGGGCTGGCGCTGCGGGCCTGGAACCAGGGCTGGCCCATCGGGGTGTTCCAGTTCGTCAAGTCCGCCAAGTGGAAGGTCGGCGAGGAGAACGCCCTCAAGGCCCTCGGCGAGACGGGCAAGGGCGGCACCGTCGTGTGGCACAAGATGGGCGAGGGCTGGTCCTGGGTGCAGCGCGACGCGCAGCTCGACAACGAGCAGGCGGCGCGGGAGGGCTGGGAGCAGGTCAAGCGCGACCTGGCCGCGGAGACCCACCGGCTGTACGTGCTGGACGAGTTCGCGTACCCGCTGCACTGGGGCTGGATCGACGTGGACGAGGTCATCGAGGTGCTGCGGGAGCGGCCCGGCACGCAGCACGTGGTGATCACTGGCCGCAACGCGCCAGAGAAGCTGGTGGAGTTCGCGGACCTGGTCACCGAGATGACCAAGGTCAAGCACCCGATGGACACCGGCCAGAAGGGCCAGAAGGGCATCGAGTGGTGAGGATCCCGCGTCTGGTCGTCGCCGCTCCCTCGTCGGGGAGCGGCAAGACCACCGTCGCCACGGGGCTGATGGCGGCCTTCGCGGAGCGGGGGCTGGCCGTCTCCCCGCACAAGGTGGGCCCGGACTACATCGACCCCGGCTACCACGCACTGGCCACCGGCCGGCCGGGCCGGAACCTGGACGCCTTCATGTGCGGGACCGGCATGGTCGGCCCGCTGTTCGCGCACGGGGCGGCCGGCTGCGACCTGGCCGTGGTCGAGGGCGTGATGGGCCTGTACGACGGTGCCGCCGGGCAGGGTGAGCTGGCGTCCACGGCGCAGGTGGCGAAGCTGCTGCGGGCGCCGGTGGTGCTGGTCGTGGACGCGTCGTCGCAGTCCCGGTCGGTGGCGGCGCTGGTGCACGGCTTCGCGTCCTTCGACCCGCAGGTGCGGCTCGGGGGCGTGATCCTGAACAAGGTCGGTTCCGACCGGCACGAGGCGATGCTGCGGGAGGCCCTGGAGGAGGCCGGCGCCACGGTGCTGGGCGTGCTGCGGCGCGCCCCGCAGGTGGCGGCGCCGTCCCGGCACCTGGGTCTGGTGCCGGTGGCCGAGCGCCGTACGGACGCGCTGGACTCCGTACGCGCCCTGGCGGACCAGGTGCGGGCGGGCTGCGACCTGGAGGCGCTGCTGGCGCTGGCCAGGTCGGCGCCGCCGCTCGCGGAGGAGGCGTGGTCGGCCGGGGAGGCCGTGGCCTCCGTCACGGACGCTTCGGATGTTCCGGGCACTGCGGATGTTCCCGGCAGGCCCGTCGGGCGGCCGGTCGTCGCCGTGGCGGGCGGTCCCGCGTTCACGTTCTCCTACACCGAGCACACGGAGTTGCTGCGGGCCGCCGGGGCGGAGGTGGTGACCTTCGATCCCCTGCACGACGAAGCCCTCCCGGACGGCACGAGCGGTCTGGTCATAGGCGGCGGCTTCCCCGAGGTGTACGCCCCCGGGCTGGCCGCCAACGAGCCCCTGCGGAAGGCCGTGGCCGAACTGGCGGCCTCCGGTGCCCCGGTGGCCGCGGAGTGCGCCGGCCTGCTGTACCTGGCCCGTTCCCTGGACGGGAAGCCGATGTGCGGGGTCCTGGACGCGGACGCCCGGATGTCGGAGCGCCTCACGCTGGGCTACCGCGAGGCCGTGGCCCTCACCGACAACGCCCTCGCCGCGGCCGGCACCCGGCTGCGCGGGCACGAGTTCCACCGGACGGTGGTCGAGCCCGGCGCGGGCGCCGAGCCGGCGTGGGGGTTCACGCACCCGGAGCGGCGCGTCGAGGGCTTCGTGCGGGGCGGGGTGCACGCCAGCTACCTGCACACGCACTGGGCCGCCGCGCCCTCGGTGGCGGCGCGCCTGGCCGCGGCGGCGGGCCGCGCCGCAGCGGACGGGCCCGGCCGGGCGAGACCGGCGGGGTCCTGATGTCCGGTCGGGGGCCGGCCGCCGGCGGGGGGCCGCCGGCCCCCGGGGCGGGCCGGTCCCGATCCGGTCCGCCCGCCGGCGGTGCGCGCCGGGCCGGCGCCGGGCGGGCCGTCGGCGGGCCGCGCCGGGCCGTCGGCGGGCCGGCCGGGTCATTCCGCGATGCCGACCACCAGCCAGATGACGCCCACTCCCCCGGTCGTGCACAGCAGGGTGGAGAGCGCGGGGTGTTCGTGGTGCGCCTCGGGCAGGATCTCGGCCGCCGCGAGGTAGAGCAGGGCGCCGCCGAAGAAGCCGAGGTACGCGCCCAGCGGTTCCTCCGGGAGGGTGAACAGCAGGGTGGACGCGGCGCCGACGACCGGCGCCAGCGCGTCCGCCACCAGCATGGCCGTGGCCTTGCGGCGGTCGTTCCCGTACAGGCTGGCCAGCGTGTACGTGTTGAAGCCGTCGGCGAAGTCGTGGGTGATGACGGCCAGCGCCACGGCCACGCCCATGCCGCCGCCGACCTGGAAGGCCGCGCCGAGCGCGACGCCGTCCATGAGGCTGTGGCCGACCATCGCGGCGGCGGCCGTGAGGCCGACCTGCGGTGCCCGGCCTCCCCTGCCGGTCCCGCCCTCGGCGCCGCCCCCGATCCCGTCCTGGGCGCCGTGCGCGGCCTGGCGCACCGCCAGCAGCCGCTCCACGACGTGCGTCGCCAGGAAGCCCGCCACGAAGAGCAGCAGGGCGGCCGGTACGCCGAACACCTCGGTCCCGGCGGCTTCGAGCGCCTCGGGCAGCAGGTCGAGGCCGACCACGCCCAGCATCAGCCCGCCCGCGAGGCCGAGCACGAGGTGGCGGCGGTCGGTGACGCGCTGCGCCGTCCACCCGCCCGCCAGCGTCATCAGGAACGCGCCCAGCGCGACGATCACCGCCATGGACCCCTGCTTACCGATCCGCGGCGATTCGCGCACCTCCGGGCGGCGACACGGCGGGGCACCCCGTTGACCGGCGGGTTGACGCCGGTGAATCATCGCTGAACCCGATCCCCCCCACAGTTTCGAGAGGACCACTCGATTGATCGGTCTCATATCCCGCGCGGGCGCCGCGCGGGTCGTCGTCGGTGTCGGTGCCCGCGAGGGCGTGTCCGTGGACGAGGTCTGCGGTGTGGTCGAGGAGGCCCTGCGCGGGGTCGGGCTCACGCCCGCCGCCGTGACGGCGCTGGCCACGGTCGAGGGGAAGGCGGGCGAGGCGGGGATCGTCGGTGCGGCCGCCCGGTTCGGGGTGCCCGTGGTCGCGTACGACGCGCGCACCCTGGCCGGGGTGCCGGTGCCGCATCCTTCGGCCGAGGTGGAGGCGGCCGCGGGCACCCCGTCGGTGGCGGAGGCCGCCGCGCTGGCCGCCGGGGGCGAACTCCTCGTACCGAAGCAGCGGTCGGAGCGGGCCACCTGCGCGGTGGCGACCGCAGCGGGGTCAGACGGGGGCGGCGGGCCCGACCTGCGCCACCACGGGGACGCGGAGGTGCGCGGGATCGCGGGCCTGGTGGACCTGGCCGTGAACGTGCGGTCGGACACGCCGCCGGAATGGCTGAGACGTCACATCGCCCTGTCGCTCGACACGCTGGCCGCGTACCCCGACGGGCGCGAGGCGCGGGCCGCGGTGGCCGAGCGGCACGGGCTGCCGGTGGAACGGGTGCTGCTGACGGCGGGCGCCGCGGAGGCGTTCGTGCTGCTGGCGCGGGCGCTGCGGGTGCGGCGGCCGGTGGTGGTGCACCCGCAGTTCACCGAGCCCGAGGCGGCGCTGCTGGACGCCGGGCACCGGGTGGAGCGGGTGTTGCTGCGCGAGGAGGACGGCTTCCGGCTGGACCCGGCGGACGTGCCGGAGGACGCCGATCTGGTGGTGGTCGGCAACCCGACCAACCCGACGTCGGTGCTGCACCCGGCCGCCACGCTGGTGAAGCTGGCGCGGCCGGGCCGGGTGCTGGTGGTGGACGAGGCGTTCATGGACGCGGTGCCGGGCGAGCGGGAGGCCCTGGCGGGCCGGACGGACGTGCCGGGTCTCGTGGTGCTGCGGAGTCTGACGAAGACCTGGGGGCTCGCGGGGCTGAGGATCGGCTACGTGCTGGCGGAGCCGGAGACGATCGCCCTGCTGGAGCGGGCGCAGCCGCTGTGGCCGGTCTCGACGCCGGCGCTGGCGGCGGCCGAGGCGTGCGTGTCGGAGCGGGCGCTCGCGGAGGCGGAGCAGGCGGCCCGGCAGATCGTGGTGGACCGTGACCACCTGCTGGCGGGGCTGGCGGAGTTCGAGGAGATCAGGGCGGTGCGGCCGGCCGAGGGCCCGTTCGTACTGATCCGGGTGGACCGGGCGGACGAGGTGCGGGCGCGGCTGCGGACGCTGGGCTTCGCCGCCCGGCGCGGCGACACCTTCCCGGGGCTGGGTCCCGACTGGCTGCGGCTGGCGGTGCGGGACCGGGCGACGACCGGGCGGTTCCTCCAGGCGCTGGACCAGGCGCTGACGCTGACGACGCGGTGACGCGGTGACACTGACGGCGCGGTGACGCAGACGGCGCGGTGACGCAGACGGCGCGGTGACGCAGACGGCGCGGTGACGCTGACGGCGCGGTGACGCTGACGGCGCGGTGAACGTGCCGAGGGGGAGGGCGCCCTGTACCGGTGCCCTCCCCCTCAGCTCCCCTGCGATCCCGTCACGGGATCCCCCCTCGGGCCGGTCAGGCGCCGCTGTTCCCCCGGCCGCGGCTCATGACCAGCGTCCCCGCGCCGACCCCGAGCAGGATGAGGGCGCCCCCGGCGACGTACGGCGTGACGGAACTGCCGCCGGTCTCGGCCAGGTTGGCCTTGCCGGGGCCGGTCTGCGGCTTCACGTCGGGCTTGGGCGCGGTGTGGGTCACGGTCGGGGTGGGCGAGGGGCTCGCCCCGCCGGTCGGGGTGGCACAGGTGGCCTCGGCCAGCACGAGTTCGCCCTCCACCTCGGCGACGTTGAGCTTGAGCGGGTTCACGGAGACCTTCAGCTTCAGGGCGGTCGCGGCGGCCGTGCGGGACGTGGTCTCGGTGCTGGACAGGTCGAGGCGCACCTCGCCGACCGCGGGGACCTCGACCTTGGTGGTCCCGCCCGCGGAGAGCGTGACCTTCTTGCCGAGCACGGTGACGGCGCCGAGCACGTTGGACTCTGCCGTGGGCTTCCTGCCCTTCACGCAGACGGCCTCGGCGGTGACCTTCTCGACCTGGATCACCGAGAGCAGCGGCAGGCCGGGGACGTGCACCCGGGCATTGGCGAGGGTGACGGAGCCCTCCGCGCGGTGCTTGTCCGCCGTCGCCTCGGCGCTGGCCACGTCGGCGCGCAGCACGCTGACGGGGCGGCCCTGGTCGACGCCGTCGAGGGTGACGGTGAGCGCGGTCTTCTCGGCGCGGGCCGGGGCGGTGACCTCGTTCAGGGTGGCCTTGAGGGGCACGTGGACGGTCTTGTTGAGCAGTCCGACGTCGAGCCCGGTGCGCAGTACGACGGCGCTCGCCCGGCCGCTCTGTCCGGCCCCTCCGGTGGCGTGCGCGGGTGCGGCGGCCAGCAGCGCGGTGGGACCCGCGACGAGGGCCGCGGCGGCCAGTGCGGCGGAGGAACGGCGTGCGGGCACGCGGAAGGTGTTGCTGTTCAAGGTGGTGGAACCCCCAACGAGATATGGAGCCCTCGGCGGCGCCAATGGGGGACATTGCGCGCGCCGACGGCCTCGACCCCCGGAATCCTTACGCACTGAGAGTGAACGAGTGGCAACCTGGCGTGAGTTCACTCCAAAGAGGGGTTTCCGTGCGGGCTTTCGAATCTCGGGGTCCGTGGTTCCCCGTACGCCCCGTCCGTCACGCGGAACGGGCGCGTGCGCGGGGCCGCGCGCGGCCCCGCCGGGCGAGCACAACGACCGCGCGCGGCCGGTGGTAACGGTTCGTCAACCGGGCCCGTACCGCGCGCACGGGCCCGTGACCTGCGCTCGTTGGGCGGTGCGCGTCAGGCGACGACCCGGCCGTCGAGCACGATCCGCCGGGGCGCGGCGAGCACCCGGACGTCCGCCCGCGGGTCGGTCCCGTAGACGACGAGGTCGGCCGGGGCGCCCTCGTCGAGACCGGGGCGGCCCAGCCAGCGGCGCGCTCCCCAGGCGGTGGCCGAGAGGGCGTCGAGTGCGGGGATGCCGGCCTTGACGAGTTCGGCGACCTCCTCGGCGACGAGGCCGTGCGGGAGGGAGCCGCCGGCGTCGGTGCCGACGTAGACCGGGACGCCGGCGTCGTAGGCCGCGCGCACGGTGTCGTAGCGGCGCTCGTGGAGCCGGCGCATGTGGGCGGACCAGCGCGGGAACTTGGCCTCGCCGCCGTCCGCCAGCTTGGGGAAGGTGGCGATGTTGACGAGGGTGGGGACGATCGCCACTCCGCGTTCCGCGAAGAGCGGGATGGTCTCCTCGGTCAGGCCGGTGGCGTGCTCGATGCAGTCGATGCCCGCCTCGACGAGGTCGCGCAGGGAGTCCTCGGCGAAGCAGTGGGCGGTGACGCGGGCCCCGAGGCGGTGGGCCTCGGCGATGGCCGCCTCGACCTCGGCGCGGGGCCAGCAGGCGGTGAGGTCGCCCGCGTCCCGGTCGATCCAGTCGCCCACGAGCTTGACCCAGCCGTCGCCGCGCCGCGCCTCCCGGGCGACGTGCGCGACCAGGTCCTCGGGCTCGATCTCGTGGGCGTAGTTGCGGATGTAGCGGCGGGTGCGGGCGATGTGGCGGCCGGCCCTGATGATCTTGGGGAGGTCGTCGCGGGCGTCGATCCAGCGGGTGTCGGAGGGCGATCCGGCGTCGCGGATCAGCAGGGTGCCCGCGGCACGGTCGGTGAGGGCCTGCTCCTCGCTGGTGGCGTCGTCGACGGGGCCGTGGCGGTCGAGGCCGACGTGGCAGTGGGCGTCGACCAGGCCGGGCAGCGCCCAGCCCTCGACCGTGGTGACCTCGCGGGCGGCGCGCGGGGGTTCGTACGAGACCCGGCCGCCGACCACCCACAGCTCGTCGCGGACGTCGTCGGGCCCGACGAGCACCCGCCCCTTCACGTGCAGTACGGCGTGATCGCTCATGGCCGCACTTTACGCACGCGCGGGCTAGGGTCGACCGGGTAGTCCCCGACGAAGAGAGCAGCCGTGAGCCACCCCCTCCTTGACCTGGCACCGCTGACCGCGGAGCGTTTCGCGTCGATCGAGAGGGGGGTCGCCGCACTGCTGGGCACCGGGCAGGACGTGGTGGTGACCCAGGGGGAGGCGCTGCTGCCGCTGGAGGGGTGCATCCGGTCCGGGGCACGGGCCGGGTCGACGGCGCTGAACGTGGTGACGGGTCCGTACGGGACCACGTTCGGGAACTGGCTGCGGGACTGCGGGGCGCGGGTGGTGGACCTGGCCGTGCCGTTCGACACCGCGGTGACGGCGGAGCAGGTGGACGCGGCGCTGACCGCGCACCCGGAGATCGACTTCGTGTCGCTGGTGCACGCGGAGGCGGCGACGGGCAACACCAACCCGGCCGCCGCGATCGGTGAGGTCGTACGGGCGCACGGCGCCCTGTTCATGCTGGACGCCGTCGCGTCGGTGGGCGCCGAGCCGCTGCTGCCGGACGCGTGGGGCGTGGACCTGTGCGTGATCGGCGCGCAGAAGGCGATGGGCGGGCCGGCGGGCGTCTCGGCGGTGTCGGTCTCGGAGCGGGCCTGGGAGCGTTTCGCGGCCAACCCGGCGGCCCCGCGCCGCTCCTACCTGTCGCTGCTGGACTGGAAGGAGCGCTGGATCGACGGGGGCCGCAGGGCGCTGCTGCACGCGCCGGCGCAGCTGGAGATGCTGGCCCTGGAGGCCTGCCTGGACCGGATCGCGGCGGAGGGGCTCCCGGTGGTGATGCGGCGGCACGCGGCGGCCGCGGCGGCGACGCGGGCGGGCGCGGAGGCCCTGCCGGGGCTGGCCCCGTACGTGGGCGCGGCGGAGGCTGCGGCACCGGTGGCCACGACGCTGCGTACCGCGCCGGGCCTGGACGCCTCGGCCGTGGTGACGAAGGCGCTGGCCGCCGCCCCGGCCGTCCCGCTGGCGGCGGGCGGCGGGGCGCTGGCCGCGGAGATGCTGCGGGTGAACCACTACGGGCGGGATGCGGACCTGGCGGTGGTCACGGACTCCCTGACCGCACTGGCGGCGGCCCTGGAGGTGCCCGCGGAGGACGCGGTGGCCGCGGCGGCCGACGCCTGGTCGGCGCTGCAGGCCTGACGGGCGGCCGGCGGCGGGCGGGCGAACCGGCCCGCCGCCGGGCCCGCTACGCGGAGAGGGCGTCCAGCAGGCGGTCCACCTCGGCCTCCGTGTTGTACAGGTGGAACGAGGCCCTCAGGTGGCCGGCCCGGGCGGCCGTGAGGACACCGGCGGCCGCCAGGTCCGCCTGGCGGTGCCCCAGTCCGGGCACCGAGACGATCGCCGAGCCGGGCGCGGGTACGGGTGCGTGCCCGAGCGATTCGAGTCCGGCCCGGTAGCGCGCGGCGAGCCGGGTGTTGTGGGCGTGCACGGCCTCGACGCCGACGGACGCGAGCAGCGCCAGCGAGCGCTCGGCCGCGTGGTAGGCGAGGAACGCGGGCGACTCGTCGAACCGCCGGGCGTCATGGGCGAGTTCCTGCATCGGACCGTAGGTGGCGTCCCACATGGACTCCGCGGCCACCCAGCCGGCGTGCAGCGGGACGAGGGCCGCCTGGGCCTCTTCGGTCACCGTGAGGTACGAGGCGCCGCGCGCGCCCAGCAGCCACTTGTAGCCGGCGGTGACGGTGTAGTCGTACCCGCTCGCGTCGAAGGGCAGCCAGCCGGCCGCCTGGGTCGCGTCGACCAGGGTGCGCGCGCCGTGGGCGGCGGCGGCCTCGCGGACGGCGTCGAGGTCGGCGATGCGGCCGTCGGCCGACTGGACGGCGCTCAGGGCCACCAGCGCGGTGCTCGGCCGCACGGCCTCGGCCAGGTTCTCCAGGGGCGCGAAGCGGGTCTTGAGGTCGCCGCGCAGGTGGAAGGGATTGATGACGGAGGCGAAGTCCCCTTCCGCGAAGAGGACTTCGGCTCCGGCCGGCAGGGCGGCGGCGATCAGGCCGGTGTGCGTGGCGACGGCGGAGCCGACGGCCACGCGTGCGGCGGGGACGCCGACGAGCCGGGCGAAGGCGGTGCGGGCGGCGGTGACGGAGTCGAAGCTGCCGAAGCCCTCGGGCCGGCCGGCGGCGGCCGCACCGGCGAGCTCCCGTACGGCCGCCAGGGCCTGCTGCGGCAGCACGCCGCAGGTGGCGGTGTTGAGGTAGGTGGTCTGGTGCGCGAACTCCGCGCGGGTCACGTCGGCAAGGGGAAGTCGCTCCATGGCGCCAGCCTGCGCCAGGAGCGACTAAAAGTCTATTGACGAGTTTTACATGCTACCAATAAGGAAGTCTTATGACTGCGGGACGGCGCACGTGCCGTCCGGCTCGCAGACCTCGCCCTCCGGCGCCGCCGGGGCGAGCACCTGGCGGCCCTGCCAGGCCTGCTCCAGGGCCTGGGTGAACACCTCGGCCGGCTGGCCGCCGGAGATCCCGTACCGCCGGTCCAGGACGAAGAACGGCACCGCGTTCGCGCCGAGTTCGGCCGCCTCGCGCTCGTCGGCGCGCACCTCCGCGGCGTACGCCTCGCCGTCGGCCAGCACCGCGCGGGCGGCGGCCTCGTCGAGTCCGGCCTCGACGGCCAGGGCGACCAGCGTGTCGTCGTCGAAGACGGAGCGCTCCTCGGCGAAGTTGGCCCGGTAGGCGAGGTCGAGCAGGGCGTCGCGGCGGCCGTGCGCGGCGGCGAAGTGGAGCATCCGGTGGATGTCGAAGGTGCTGCCGTTGACCCGGCCCTCGGTGCGGTACTCCAGGCCCTCCGCGCGGGCCGTGCCGGCGACGTGCTCCTGCATCGCGCGGGCCTCTTCGAGGGTGCGGCCGAACTTCCTGGCCAGCATCTCCAGGGTGGGCACGGCCTCCTTGGGGGCGTTCGGGTCGAGCTCGAAGGACCGGTGGACGATCTCCACCTCCTCGCGGTGGGCGAAGGCCGCGAGCCCCTGCTCGAAGCGGGCCTTGCCGATGTAGCACCACGGGCAGGTGATGTCGCTCCAGATCTCGACGCGCATGTTCCTTCTCGTCTCCCGGTCGTCGGACGCGGAGGGATCGCCTCCGTCACTGTTGGGCAACCTCCCGGGCGGGCCGCTCATTCCGTGGCGCGCGTCACGTCCAGCCAGAGCGTCAGGTGCGATCCGGGGCGCGGGGCGGGGTCCGGGCCGGGGCGCCAGCCCTGGGCGGCGTAGAAGGCCCGGGCGCGCAGGTTGTGCTCGTAGACCTCCAGCCGGGCGAGGTCCACGCCGGTGTCGCGCCAGGCGGCGACGCAGGCGGCGTGGAGGGCTCCGCCGATGCCGAGCCGCCAGTGGACGGGGTCGACGTGCAGCTGGGTGAGGGTGGTGGCGCCGTCGACGGTGCGGAAGGCGGCGACGCCTGCTATCCCGCCGTCGCGTTCCGCGCAGAGCACCCCGCCGTCGCCTCGCTCGATGGCGCGGGCCCAGCCCTCGCGGGTGCGGGCCTGTTCGGCGTCGCCCCGGTACGCCTCTTCCGGGATGCGGCCGGTGTAGTAGGTGGCGCGGGCCCGGGTGTGGAGGGCGGCGATGAGGTCGAGGTCTGCGGGGTGCGCGGTCCTGATCACGGGGAGTGGAACGCGCCGGGCACCTGTGCGGTTCCCGGCGCGCTCCCCGCCCGCCGCCCGCCGCTCCGCGCCCGCCGCCCCGCGAGGGCGGACGGCGGCGGGCCTACTTGCCGAGCGCGGCGGCGATCATCTTCTGGGCGACCGGGGCGGCCAGCCTGCCGCCGCCGATCTCGGAGCGGTCGGTGTCCGAGTTCTCGATGATCACGGCGACGGCGACGGACTTGCCGCCCGCCTTGCCGTAGGCGGTGAACCAGGCGTACGGGTTCTTGCTGTTGTTCACGCCGTGCTGGGCGGTGCCGGTCTTGCCGCCGACCTCCGCGCCGTCGACCCGGGCGGGCTTGCCGCCGCCCTCCTCGACGACGGTCTTCATGGTCTCCCGGAGCAGCTCGGCGGTCCGCTCGCTGACCACCTGCTTCGACGGGGCGTCCTGGTGGCTCTCCAGCACGTTGCCGTCGGCGTCGGTGACCTCGGAGACCATGTGCGGGGCGACGAGCTTGCCGCCGTTCTCCAGGGCGGCCGCGACCATCGCCATCTGGAGCGGGGTGGCGGTCACGTCGAACTGGCCGATGCCGGTCTGCGCGACCAGGTCGGGCGAGGCCTTCTTCTCGGGGTACACGCTCGGGTAGGCGCGGACCGGGGTGTCCTGCTTCGGGTCGTTGAACCCGAACTTCTCCGCCATCTCGCGCATCTTGTCCTGGCCCAGCCGGTAGGCGATGTTCGCGAAGACGTTGTTGCACGAGTAGCGCATGGCGGTGCGCAGGGTGGCGTTCTCGCAGGGCGCGGACCTGTTCTCGTTCTGGAGGACCGTGCGGGTGCCGGGGAGGGTGTAGGGGTTGGGGCTGTCGGTCGGGGTGTCGACCGAGTCGTACAGGCCGTTCTCCAGGGCGGCCGCGGCGGTGACCAGCTTGAACGTGGAGCCGGGTGACAGCGGCTGGCGCAGGGCGCGGTTGGTCATGGCCGCGCCCTCGTTGGCGGAGAGCTCGGCCCAGGCGTCCTTGTCGTTGCTGCCGGAGATCCGGCCGGGGTCGTACGAGGGGTTGCTGACGACGCCGAGGATCTCGCCGGTGGCGGGGTCGATGGCGACGGCTGCTCCGGTCTTGCCCCTGAGGGCCGCGTACCCGGCCTTCTGGACCTCGGGGTCGATGGTGGTCAGGACGTTGCCGGGGTCGGCCCGCTTGCCGGTGAGGGCGTCGAGCGGGTTCTTCAGCCGGTTGTCCGAGCCGTTCAGGACGTCCTGGTAGAGGTTCTCCAGCTGGGTCGCCCCGTAGACCTGCGAGCTGTATCCGGTGACGGGCGCGTACAGCGGCCCGTCCGAGTAGGTGCGTTTGTAGGCGAAGTCTCCTGCGTCCACCTTCTTCGATCCGGTGATGGCCTTTCCGCCCACGATGATGTTCCCGAGCGGGTTCGCGTACTGCGCGATCTTCGTCCGGCGGTTGTTCTTGTTCTCTGCGAGGGCCTTGCCTTCGTACGCCTGCACCCAGGTGACCCGCACCAGCAGGGCCAGCACCAGCAGCAGACAGAAGACCGAGGCACGCCTGATCGTCTTGTTCATCCCTATGGGGGACGCGTCGGGCGGGCCCGGCGTTCCGTTCTGCACCGGTTGTGGCCGAGTTCTCAGGTTTTCTTCATCCGGGCGGGCCGGGCCCTCCGCCTCACCCCGGGGTGATGAAGCCCGTCTCGTAGGCGGCGATGACCGCCTGGGTGCGGTCACGTGCCCCTGTCTTGGCCAGGACCGCCGCCACGTGCGACTTGACCGTGGCCGGCCCCACGCCGAGCCGGGTGCTCATCTCCGAGTTGGTCAGGCCCTGGGCGATCAGGCGCAGGACGTCCGCCTCGCGCTCGGTGAGCCGGGCCGCCCAGGGCGGGGCGGCCGGCGAGCGGCGCGCGTGCGCGGCGGCCAGGCCGCGCACGGCGGCGGGGTAGAGCAGCGAGTCGCTCCGGGCGACCAGGCGGACCGCGGCGATCAGCTCCTCGGGCTCCGCACGCTTGAGGAGGAACCCGGCCGCACCCACGCGCAGCGCGTCGTAGACGTAGGCGTCGTTCTCGAAGGTGGTGACGACCACGACCCGGGGCGGGTCCACCATCGAACCGAGGATCCGCTCGGTGGCGCGGATGCCGTCGACCTCGGGCATCCGGACGTCCATCAGGACCACGTCGGGGCGGTGCGCGCGGACCACGGTGACGGCCTCCGCACCGGTGGCGGCCTCGGCGACGACCTCCAGGCCCGGTTCGGCGTCGAGGATCATCCGCAGGGCGGTGCGGACCATGCGCTCGTCGTCGGCCAGCACGATGCGCACGGGCGCGGCGGGTGCGGGGGCGCCCTGGGCCGGGGTGCCCTGGGCGGGGGTGCCCTGGGCGGGGGTGCCGGGGGGCGTGGTCATCGGGCGTCCCCCGACGGTGTGCCGAGGGGCAGGGCGGCGCGCAGGCGCCAGCCGCTTTCGTGCTCGCCGGCCTCGGCGCGGCCGCCGAGCAGCGCGGCCCGCTCGGCTATGCCGCGCAGCCCGCGCCCGCCGCCCGCGCGGGGCCGGCCGGGTGCCGGGGCGGGCAGGGGGTTGGTCATCGTGATCTCCAGTTCCGTGCCGGCCGCGGCGATCCGCAGGCGCACCGGTCCGCTTCCGTGTTTCAGCACGTTGCTCAGTCCCTCCTGGACGATGCGGTAGGCCTCGCGGGAGGCGATGGCGGGCAGCCGCCCCCAGTCGCCCACGGGGCCGGGGTCCTCTTCCGCCGCCACCTCGACCCCGCCGGCCCGGGTGCGGCCCAGCAGCCCGTCGAGGTCGGCGGCGAGGGTGGGCGCGGGCGCCCCCGGTCCGGCCTGCTCGTCCCCGTCGCGCAGCAGTCCCAGGACCGCGTCCAGCTCGCCGACCGTGCGCCGGGTGGTGTCCTCGATCGCGGCCAGGGCCTCCCGTACGAACCGCGGGTCCGAATCCAGCACCCGGCGGGCCGCCGCGGCCTGGAGGGTGACGGCACTGAGCGCGTGACCGACGGAGTCGTGCAGTTCCCGGGCGAGCCGGTTGCGCACGGCAAGGTCCGCCGCCCGCTCCTCGGCCGCGGCCAGCCGGTCGGCGGGGGTGGGCCCGAGCAGCACCGGCGCGAGCCGGGCCAGCAGGGCGCCGGCCGCCGCCGCGCACAGGGCGAGCACCACCAGTGCCGCCGCCCCGAGGAGCGGGGCGATCAGCCGGCCGGGCAGGGCCGAGAGCCAGGGGTACAGCTCGTACTCCGACTCCCGCACCGCCGCGAAGAACGGCGTGCCCAGCAGCACCAGCGCCATCGGCGGCACCGCCAGGGTCATGCCGCTCAGCACGGCGCCGACCCCCAGGTGGGTCGTCCACCAGGCGGCGGTCCTGGCCCGCGCGGCCCAGGTCCCGGCGGGCCCCTCGGCCAGCAGCTCGCCGGGCACCGCGCACAGCATCCGCACCGCCGCCACCGACATCGGCCGGGCCGGCGGGAAGAGGGCGCTGACCGCGGCCAGCGGCAGGGCCATCGCGTACGCGCTCAGCATCGCCGGGAGCGAGGAGAACGCGTCCGCCCCGTCGTTGACGGCGCCCACCACTACCGACGCCAGCAGGAAGTACGGCATCAGCAGCGCCCCGCCGAGGATCAGGTGGACCCAGCGCAGCCGGGCCCGGGGCCCGAAGAACGGCCTCACTCCGGCTGCCGGGCCGTCAGGCAGCGGGCCAGCACCCCCGCGACGAGCAGTCCAGTGATCATCTGGCCAGCGTAGGTCAGGTACATCTCAAAGGTGCTCTGCTTGGCCGGATCCGTGACCGACAGCGAGGCCAGCGTCAGCCAGGCGCCCCAGGTCAGCGAACCGCCCGCGCCGATCCAGGCGAGCGCCAGCGGCCCCCGCGCCCGGCGCAGGCCGAGCCGCGCCCCGTACGCCAGCAGCACCCCGCCGACGGCCGCCGACAGCGCCAGCAGCCCGTACGTGCCGCACAGCACCGCGGTGTTCCAGTCGTACCGGGCCCGCATCGCCGCGTCGAGCCCCGCGGAACCGCCCAGCGCCCAGTAGCCCTGGACCCCGGTGACCGCCAGGCCGGTCAGCGCGGCGAGCACGGCCGCCGGCCGCGTCGCCCGGCCCCCGGGTATCGCCGGCCGCCCCTGCCACCGCCGGCCCCACCGCCGCCGGGCGTACGGCAGGAACAGCCCGGCCAGCGCCAGGGCCTGGAGCCCGAACCCGGTGTAGACGACGTCGTACACCCAGGAGTCCAGGAAGGGTTCCCTGGCTGCGGCGGCGGCCTCCGACTCCCCGCCCCCGACCAGACCGCCCAGCAGCTGCGCGGGGAAGGCGATGACGATCGGGGCGAGCAGGCCCGCGGCGACGAACACCAGCACCGTCAGCAGCCAGGCCCGTATCCTCATCCCCCACGCCTGGGTCAGCAGCAGCACGAGCAGCACGAGGGTGGCGTCCATGACCAGCGTCACCGCGTTGGCGACGGTGAAGAACAGGCCGGGCTCCCGCAGCACGCTGCCCTCGGGTATGCCGACGTGACTGCCCGTCAGCCAGGCGGTCTTGAGCACGAGGTACGGAACGGTGGCGGCCACCGCGACGGCACGCAGGGCCCGCAGCCCCCGGCCGGGCACCCAGCCGTCACCGGAACCACCGTCGCCGGAGCGGGAGTCGAAGGAGTTGTCGTCGAGGTCCGGGGCCGCGGCGCCGGGCCGGTCGTGAACGGTTCGCGTCGTCATGGCTCCACGATCCCGCCGGCCCCCGCCCCGCCACCTCCCCCGCCACGGGGAACCCTCTCCCCCGTCCGGGGGAGACGCCCGTCATCCCCGCGTCGGCACGCCCCCCCGCCCCTCGCCCGGCCGCGACAGGGAGTGACCCCTTCCGCTTCTCCCGGACCCGCGCTAGGGTCCCGCACGGGCCTCCCCCGGCCGGCCCGGCGCGACGCGTCGGGCCCGGTGTCCGGGTCGGCCCGGTCCATCCCGTCGTCACGCGGAAAGGTGCGTGTGATGGAGCTGTTCCCGCCGCTCGCGGCCCGGGTCGCCCACTCCAGCATCGGCGCCGCGCTCGCCGCCGGAGGCGCCGCGTACGCGGCCCAGGCCGAGGGCCGGGCCCTGGCCGTCGCCCTCTGCGTGGTCCTCGCCTGTCTGGGCCTGGCGCTGCGCGGCTACCGGGTGGGCGTTCAGTGCGGCCCGCACCAGGTCACGGTGCGGGGTCTGTTCCGTACCCGGGTGATCGACCGCGCGGCGGTCACCGCCGTCACCGACTTCCCCGCCATCCGCTGGACCGGCCGCTCCGGCCGGGCCCGCTGGACCCCGCTGACCGCCTTCCAGGCCGGTCCCGGCGAACTCGCCCGGATCACGGCGGCCAAGCGCCACCAGGTGGCCAGGATCCGCCGCTGGGCCGCCCGCGGCTGACGCCCCCGCGCCGGCCCTGCCCGCCGCGGGCCGCCCCGCCGACCGCGTACGGCCGCCCGTCGCCCGTCACCGGTCACCGGTCACCCACCATCCCCCCACCCGCCCGCGGACCGGCCCGAGGACGAAGCCCCCTCAAAGCCTCCGCGTCGCCATCAGCAGCCGGTCGCGCGCATCGAACAGCGCTGCCCTGATGGCCTGTTCGTGGCCGCCCGTCAGCCGCGCCACCGGCACCGAGCAGCTGATCGCGTCCCGCGCCGGGGTCCGGTACGGGATCGCCACACCGAAGCAGCGCAGCCCCAGCGTGTTCTCCTCGCGGTCCACCGCGTACCCCTGCTCCCGCACCAGCGCCAGCTCCGCGATCAGCACCTCCCGGTCGGTGATCGTGTGCTCGGTCACCGGCTCCAGCCGCTCCGGCAGCAGGGCCCGCACCTCGTCGTCCGTGTGCGTGGCCAGCAGCGCCTTGCCGAGCGCGGTGGAGTAGGCCGGCAGCCGCCGCCCCACCCGCGTGAACGGCCGCAGGAAGTGCTGGGACTGACGGGTGGCCAGGTAGACCACACTCGTGCCGTCGAGCCGGGCCAGGTGGATGGTCTCGGTGGTGTCGTCCGAGAGCCGGTCCAGCGTGGGGCGCGCCGCGGCCACGACCTCGTCGCCCTCGATGTACGAGTTGCCGACGAGCAGCGCCCGTACGCCGATGCCGTAACGCGTGCCGGTCGCGTCCGTCTCCACCCAGCCCAGGTCGACCAGGGTGCGCAGCAGCATGTAGAGGCTGGACTTGGGGTAGCCGAGCCCCTCCTGCACCTCGGCCAGGCTGTGCAGCCCGGGCCGGGACGCGAACCACTCCAGCAACACCACCGTACGCACGGCGGACTTCACCGGCGCCGCACCGGACTCGGCAGTCGTCATGCGCCCTTGCCCCTCTTGTCAATCTCGATCGCGCGGAAATAGAGTCCGCAGCATATTCAACTGATTCACCTATCGGAACGGCGTTCAGAATACTGAACGACGCTCCCCGGGTCAGCGACGATCCAGGAGGCAGCTCGCAATGGCAGCAACACCAGTCTGGAGTGTGGACCCCCGCACCGGGAAGCAACGCGAACAGGTTGCGGTGGAGGCCACATCCCAGGAGGTGGACGCCGCCGTGCGCGCCGCCCACGACGCCCGCGCCGCCCTGGCGGACCGCACCGTCCGCGTGACCTTCCTGCGCGCCGCCGCGGACCTCCTCGACGAGACCGCCGGGCAGGTCGTGGAGGCCGCCGACGCCGAGACCGCCCTCGGCCCCGTCCGGCTGACCGGCGAACTCGCCCGCACCACCTACCAGCTGCGCGCCTTCGCCGACGCCGTCGAGGAGGGCTCCTACCTCGACGTCCGCATCGACCGCCCGGACCCCGCGCTCACCCCGCCGCGTCCCGAGCTGCGCCGCTACAAGGTCCCGCTGGGCGTGGTCGCCGTCTACGCGGCCTCCAACTTCCCTCTCGCCTTCTCCGTGCCCGGCGGCGACACCGCCAGCGCCCTGGCCGCCGGCTGCCCGGTGGTGGTCAAGGCCCACCCGGACCACCCCGCGACCTCCGAGCTGTGCGCCGCGCTGCTGCGGCGCGCGGCCGCCACGACGGGGCTGCCCGAGGACGTGGTGGCGGTGGTCCACGGGTTCGACGCGGGCCTGGAGCTGATCCGCCACCCGCTCGTCGCCGCCGCCGGGTTCACCGGCTCCGTCCGCGGCGGGCGGGCCCTGTTCGACGCCGCCGCCGCGCGGCCGGTGCCGATCCCCTTCCACGGCGAACTCGGCTCCCTGAACCCCGTCCTCGTCACCCCCGCGGCCGCCGAGGAGCGCGCCGAGGAGATCGGCGCGGGGCTGGCCGGCGCGATGACGCTCGGCGTGGGCCAGTTCTGCGTGAAGCCTGGCCTGGTCCTCGTACCCGAGGGCGAGCACGGCGACCGGCTGGCCGCCGCGCTGGCCAAGGCGGTCAGCGAGACGGAGGCGGGCGTGCTGCTCGACCACCGGATGCGGGACAACTTCATCAGCGGCGTACGCGAGCGGGGTGCCCTCCCCGAGGTGACCTCGCCGGTCACGCCCGGCGCGGGCGGCGAGCACACGGTCGGCGCCGGCTTCCTCTCCGTGCCGGCCCGGCGGCTGGCCGAGGGCGACGGGCACGAGCTGCTCCTGGAGGAGTGCTTCGGGCCGGTCACGGTCCTCGCACGGTACGCCGACCAGGCCGAGGCCGGAGCGGTCCTGTCCCGGCTGCCCGGCAACCTCAGCGCCACCCTGCAGCTGTCGGCGGCCGAGGCCGAGGGCCGGGAGGGCACGGCCGCGGACCTGCTGGCGCACCTGACCTCGCTGGCCGGCCGGGTGCTGGTGAACGGCTGGCCGACCGGTGTCGCCGTGGCCCCCGCGCAGCACCACGGCGGCCCGTACCCCGCAGCGACCTCCCACTCCACCTCCGTGGGCGGCACGGCGATCGAGCGGTGGCTGCGCCCGGTGGCGTACCAGTCCGTGCCGGACCCGCTGCTCCCGCCGGAGCTGCGCGAGGCCAACCCGCTCGGCCTCCCGCGCCGCGTCGACGGGCGCCCCGAAGCGGTCTGACCGTCCCCGAGGGCGCAGCGAGCCGCACCCGGGACCGCCGGGGGCGTCACGGGCCCCCGGCGGACGGAGGCCGACCGGACCGGCCGTGCGGGGCCCGGTCCGGTCACCGCCCGCCCCCGGCGCCTTGCGCACCCGTCCCAGGCGCGCCCGTCCCCCGCCCGGAATTCCGTTGCCCGCCCCGGGCCGTTGCCGCCAGGCTGGGCAGCATGTCACGAGCCTCCGGATTCACGTACGAGCAGCGCGGCGACGGAACCGTCGTCATCACCCACCGCGGGCGCGCCGCGGGCACCCTGCGCGGCGCGCGGGCGGAGAAGTTCCTCGCCGAGGTCGAGGCGGGCGACGGCCAGACGGTGATGGCCCGCTGGACCGGCGCGTACAAGTTCGGCAACGAGCGCCAGGCCCGCAACCACCCGCGCAACCGCCGCTGAGCACCGCAGCGGCGCGCCCGCGACGCCGCTTCACGACCGCTCGAGAATTCACCTGGGCGGCCTCAAGACGGGGGAACGGGGGCGACCACTCGGTCGTTGACCTGGCATGACCGCTATGACCCCTGGCTCGAACCTGCCGCTGAACTCCGTCCGCGTGACGGTGGACGTGGCCGCTCCGGTACGACTGGACGTGTCGGCACTCCTGCTCACCGCAGACGGCAAGGTGCGCTCGGACGCCGACTTCATCTTCTACAACCAGCCGTCCGGCCCCGGAGTCGGCTACCGGTCCGGCGGCGGGGCCACGCCCGACGCGATCACGGTGGACACCTCGGCCGTCCCCGCGGGCATCGAGAAGATCGTGGTCACCGCCAGCCCGGACGCGGCGGGCCAGACGTTCCAGGGCATCGAGCCCACCGCCACGGTGCGCAACGCCGACGACAACAGCGTGATCGCCACGTTCACCCCGCCGCAGCTCGGCACCGAGACCGCCCTCGTGGTCGTGGAGGTCTACCTGCGCGGCGGCGTGTGGAAGGTCCGCGCCGTCGGCCAGGGGTACGCCAACGGGCTCGCCGGCATCGCGACCGACTTCGGCGTCTCGGTGGACGAGGAGCCCGCGGCGGCCACCCCCGCCCCGGCGGCACCCCAGGCACCCCAAGCACCCCAGGCACCCCCGGCTGCCCCGCCCGCCGCGACCCCGACCTGGGGAACCCCCGCCACGGCCGGCACTCCCGCCCCACCGGCACCGCCGGCCGCGCCCACCGCCGCCGGCACCGGAGGCAAGATCAACCTCGACAAGGGCCGGGTCAACCTCCAGAAGAACCAGACGGTCTCCCTGGTCAAGGGCGGCCGCCCGCTGCTCTCCCAGGTCAAGATGGGCCTGGGCTGGGAGCCCGCGTTCCGGGGCCGCGACATCGACCTCGACGCCTCCGTCATCGCCTACGGACCCCAGCGCAACCACCTCGACAGCTGCTACTTCGGCCGGCTCTCCATCCTCAGCGGTGCCGTCAAGCACTCCGGCGACAACCTCACCGGCGAGGGTGCGGGCGACGACGAGGTGATCGTGGTCGACCTGGGCCGGCTGCCCGCCGAGGTGACCGGCCTCGTCTTCACCGTCAACTCCTTCTCCGGGCAGAAGTTCACCGAGGTCGCCAAGGCCTACTGCCGGCTCATCGACGCCGCCAGCGGCGAGGAGCTGGTCCGCTTCGACCTGACCACGGCCGAGCCGCAGACCGGCGTGATGATGGCCAAGCTGATCCGGCAGTTCTCGGGCGAATGGGAGATGACGGCCATGGGCGAGTTTGTGAAGTCCCGCACAGTGCGGGGCATGGTCAAGCCCGCGGCGCAGGCACTTTGACCCGGGGCGGGCCGCCAGGTGACACATTCCACCCACCAGCCGGAGGTCACTGTCAGTGCCCGCCCGTAGCCTTGTAGGCATGTACGAGACTCCCCCGCCCACGGGTCCCGCCCGTCCGTCCGTCGCCGAGGCGAACGAGGCGATACGGCTGCTCGTGGCGACCCGTGAGGAGGGGGAGGAGTGGCCGGCGGAGGCGTACGCGTTCCTGCTGGCCGAGTGGGCCGAGGGCGTCAGCGCGGAAGCCGCGCCCGTCGCCGCCACGGACCGGTGATCGCCAGCAGGATCCCCGGGGACTGGAGGTTGGCGAAGAGCGTGCGGCCGTCGGGCGAGAAGCAGACCCCGGCGAACTCGGAGAACTCCGGCTCCTCGGGGGTGCCGATATTCAGCTCGTTCCGCGCCAGCGGGTAGGTGCGGCCGCTCTCCGTCGCCCCGAAGAGGTGCTGCACGCCCTCGCCGTCCTCGGCGATGACCAGCCCGCCGTGCGGCGAGACGGTGATGTTGTCCGGCCCGTCGTACGCACCGTCCGTCCCCGGGTCGGCATTGACGCCGAGCAGCACGGTCAGCCGGACGGTCCGCCGCTTCGGGTCGTAGAACCACACCTGCCCGTCGTGCGCGGCGCCCGGGCTCTCCTCACGGGCGTACGAGGAGACGAAGTACGCTCCCCCGTCCGCCCACCACATGCCCTCCAGCTTCCGGCCCCGGGTGATCGCCCCGTCCGCGAACTGCTTGCGCACGGGCACGCCGCGCGCGTCCCGGTCCGGCACGTCCACCCAGTCCACCCCGTACACGGTGCCGATCCGGGTGGCACGCGACAGGTCGTCCACCAATCTCCCCGACCTGTCGTAGCACTTGGGCGCCTGGAGCCGCCCCGCGTCGTCCGCGAGCGTACGCAGCCGCCCCCGCCCGTGCCGGAAGCCCTCCGGCGGCACCCACCGGTAGAGGAGCCCGTTGGGCCCCGAGGCGTCCTCGGTCAGGTAGGCATGGCCGGTGCGCGGGTCGATGACCACCGCCTCGTGCGCGTACCGCCCGAAGGCCTTGACGGGCTGCGGGTCACGATTGGCGCGCCGGTCGGCGGGGTCGACCTCGAACACGTACCCGTGGTCCTTGGTCATGCCGTTCTTCCCCGCAAGGTCCTCGGTCTCCTCACAGGTCAGCCACGTCCCCCACGGAGTGCTGCCACCGGCGCAGTTGGTGGAGGTGCCGGCGATCCCGACCCACTCCGCGACCTCACCCCCACGCCGCACCTCGACGACCGTGCAGCCGCCCGCGGCGGCCGGGTCGTACACCAGCCCCTCAGCGAGCGGCACAGGCCGCTCCCACCGCGACCTCTCCCCCCTCAGCTCATGGTTGTTGACCAGCAGCGTGACACCACGCGCCCCTTCGAAAGCAGCCGTCCCGTCATGATTGGAGGGCGTCGGCTCCCCGCTCTCCAACCGAGTCACTCCACTGTGCGTGAGCACGCGGTACGAGAACCCCGCAGGCAGCGCGAGGATCCCCGCAGGATCAGGCAGCAGCGGCCCGTACCCGAGCTCGCACCCCGTCCCGTCCTCCTCGGCGGCCAGCGCCCCCGGAGCACTGGCAAGCGCGCCCACGGCACCGGTGAGTGCCAGGGCGGATCCGGCGGTGAATTCCCTGCGGCTGAGCGGCATCGGTCCTCCTCGGAAACGTGAGTGGGAAGGCTCCCGCCCACACCTGAACGGAAGCCGAACACCCACGGAAGCACCACCGACCGCTCCGCGGAACCGCTCCCCCAGCCACCACGAGACCGGTCCACCCCACACCCCAAAGCCCCACCCCGTGCTATGCAACACCGCCAGGCGTGCGTCACCTCCCCCCGCGTGACACCCCGCACCGTGGTGCGTGGGGGGGGGTGCTTGACGGGGCATGGCAGGCTGGTCTCCCCCAGCTACCGCTGGGAGGTACCCCCAGTGGCAGGCCCGGGCCTGGGGTGGCCGAAGGCCAGGGCGAAGCCCCTTGCCCCAGGGGTGGGCCTGCCGCTGGGCCTGCAGGCCATGCCCCGTCAAGCACCGAGGGGACCCACGCACCACGGGGCGCGCTCCCGCAGCGGGCGCTCACCGCGGAACGCAAGCGCCCCCACGTGGCGCCCTCCCCCGCACCCCACGTGGCGCCTTTCCCAGCGCCCCGTCCCAGAGCTCAGACCCTCCCCACGCCCCAGCCCAAACCCGGCGGCCCCAAAACGCGGCCCCTACCCCCTGGACCGCGCCTTGAAGGCAGCCTTCCGCGCCTCCTTGGCCGCCTTCCGATCCGGGTGCAGCCGCCCCATCGCCTCCAGCACGTCCGCCGCGGCCGGGTGGTCCACCCGCCAGGCGGCCTCGAAGAAGCCGCTGTGGCCCCCGGTCAGCCCGGACATCAGATCGACCAGCTCCGCCGCCTCCCCGCCGGCGGCCAACTGCGCGGCGAGCGTGTCGAACGCGAGCCAGAAGACCAGCTCCTCGCCCGGCGGCGGCACATCCACCGCGCCCCGCTCGGCCAGCCACACCCGCGCGAGACCGCCCAGCTCGGGGTCGTCCAGCACCGCCCGTACGGCGGGCTCCGCGGCCGGCCCGGCCAGCGCGAGGGCCTGCTGGCAGGAGAGCCGCCGCAGCGGGCCACCCGCGTCGCCGCCCCGGGCCGCGGCCAGCAGCTCCGCCGTCGCCGCCCCCGTTTCGCGTCCGGCCAGCCAGCACTCGACCTCGGCACGGGCGGCGGCCTCGGGGAAGCCCGGGAGCGCGTCCAACAGCACGTCGGCCCCCTTGCCGGCGAGGTCGCCCACGGCGGGTACGGCGACCCCCGCCTCCAGCAGCCGGGCGCGCACGCCGAACAGTCCGAGCGGAGTGAGCCGGACCATGCCGTAGCGGGCCACGTCCTCGGGGTTCCCGGCATCGATGCCGCCGGCGAACTCGTCATCCGCCTCGGCCATCAGCTCCTCGTCGACGGGCCGGAACTCCACGAGTCCCACGGGCTCCAGCATCCGGAACTGGTCGTCGAGCCGCATCATCACCTCGGAGACCCGCTCCAGCACCTCGTCGGTGGGCTCGCCCATGTCCTCCGGCACGACCATCGAGGCGGCGAGCACCGGCAGCGGCACGGCACCCGCACCCACGCCCCCACCCGCACCCAGGCCCCCACCCTCGGCAACGGTCAGCAAGTACAGGTTGGCCAGCACCCCGTCGAGGAACTCGGCCTCGCGGCCCGGGTCCCAGTCCAGCCGCTCGAAGTCGATCTCGCCGCCCTCGTCCAGCGCGTCCACCAGGTCGTCCAGGTCCGGAACGGCAGCATCCGCAAGCACGGCCTCCAGAACACCCAGCCACAGGTTCAGCACGTCGGCCGGCGAGCCTCCGGTGACGAGGGCGAGTTCCTCGCCCGCACGAGCGGTGCCGCCCTCGGCCTCGCGGCCGGGCTCTGGATCGGTCAGCTCGACCAGACCGGTGTCAACGGCCACCCGCCAAGCCTCACTCGCATACGCGGCGCCCTCACCAGCACCCGCACCCGCACCAGCACCAGCACCAGCACCAGCACCAGCACCCAACCCCAGCACCCGAGCCGCAACAGACAACTGCCCGTCGTCGAGCTCACCCCCGACCCCCACCCCCACCCACGTCTCGTCCCCCACCCACCGCGCAACGCGCACCGCCCGCGTCAGCAGCGGGGCCGCCAGGGCGTCACGGGCCAGCTCCGCCTGTGAAGGCAGCCGTACCGGCGACAGCACTCGTGGCAGCACTCGCGGCAGCGTGGGGCGCTCTGCGGACATGGCTGGTTCTCCTCGGATCACACGGGTGGGAGTGAAGTCGGCGCGCCCAGCGTAGACGCAATTCGCCCCATCCCGTCCGGTTCATGCAGACGTCAACCCCCGTCCACCCGCCAGGCCTTGACAACCGGCCAGTAGACACAAGACATTGACGCGCGTAGATCTCAACAGCGGATCCCCACACCGGATCCGGCGGATCCACAGACCACCTCCACTCCGCCCCCTCATCCCATACCGGAGTCCTGCCCATGCGTTCCCGTCCCATCGTGACTGGATCCCACTCCCGTTCCGCCGCCGTGGCCTCCGTGGTGGCCGCCGCCCTGGCCGCCGGCCTGCTCGCCGGCAGCGCTTCCGCCGCCGAGCTGTCCGAAGAGGGCACCGCCGCTGCGATACGCGTCCACGACATCCAGGGCGCCACCCGGATATCCCCGCTCGCCGGCCAGCAGGTCACCGGCGTCGAGGGCATCGTCACCGGCGTCCGCACGTACGGCTCCCGCGGCTTCTGGATCCAGGACCCGCAGGCCGACGACAGCGACGCCACGAGCGAGGGCGTCTTCGTCTTTACCAGCTCCGTCCCGACCGTCGCCGTCGGCGACGCGGTCTCCGTCTCCGGCCTGGTCGGCGAGTACGTGCCCGGCGGCCTGAACTCGGGCAACCAGTCGGTCACCCAGATCTCCAAGCCCAAGGTGACCGTGCTCTCCTCGGGCAACGCGCTGCCCGAGGCCACGCTCGTCAACGAGTACTCCGTCCCCGCCGAGTACGCGCCCCAGGGCGACCCGGCCAACGGCGGCAGCATCAACGGCCTGACCCTGGACCCGGCCACCTACGCGCTCGACTACTACGAGTCGCTGGAGGGCATGAACGTCCGCATCGGCGACTCCCGCGTCGTCGGCGCCACCGACCCGTACGCCGAGCTGTGGGTCACCGTGAAGGGCTGGGAGCACCGCGCCCCCCGCGGCGGCACGATCTACGGCTCGTACGAGTCGCAGAACACCGGCCGCCTCCAGATCCAGCAGCTCGCGCCGCTGGCCCAGCAGCCGTTCCCGAAGGCGGACGTCGGCGACAAGCTGACCGGCACCACCGAGGGCCCGCTGGACTTCAACCAGTTCGGCGGCTACACCCTCGTGGCCCGCACCCTCGGCACGGTCGAGTCCAAGGGCCTCCAGCGCGAGAAGACCAAGGCGCAGAAGCCGGGCGAGCTGGCGGTCGCGACGTACAACGTCGAGAACCTCGACCCGTCCGACCCGCAGGAGAAGTTCGACGCGCTCGCCAAGGCGGTCGTGGAGAACCTGGCCTCCCCCGACATCGTGGCCCTGGAGGAGATCCAGGACGACAACGGCGCGAAGAACGACGGCACGGTCGCCGCGGGCGAGACGCTGCGGAAGTTCACCGAGGCCATCGTGGCCGCGGGCGGCCCGGCGTACCAGTGGCGCTCGGTGGACCCGGAGAACAACAAGGACGGCGGCGAGCCCGGCGGCAACATCCGCCAGGTCTTCCTGTTCAACCCGGAGCGCGTCTCGTTCACCGACCGCGACGCGGGCGGCGCCACCACGGCCACCGGTGTCGTGACCGAGAACGGCCACGCCGCGCTGACCCACTCCCCCGGCCGCATCGACCCGGCCAACGCCGCCTGGGAGAACAGCCGCAAGCCGCTGGCCGGCGAGTTCGTCTTCCGCGGCCGTAAGGTCATCGTGATCGCCAACCACTTCGGCTCGAAGGGCGGCGACGAGGGCCTGACCTCCCACCACCAGCCGCCGGTCCGCTCCTCGGAGGCCAAGCGGCTGCTCCAGGCGCAGTCCGTGAACTCCTTCGTGAAGGAGATCACGGCGGCGCAGCACAACGCCAACGTCGTGGTGCTGGGCGACATCAACGACTTCGAGTTCTCGGCGACCGCGCAGGCGCTGGAGGACGGCGGCGCGCTGTACTCGGCGATCAAGTCGCTGCCGCGCGCGGAGCGGTACTCGTACGTCTACCAGGGCAACGCCCAGGTCCTGGACCAGATCCTGGTGAGCCCGGGCATCAAGAAGTTCCAGTACGACAGCGTCCACATCAACGCGGAGTTCGCGGACCAGAACAGCGACCACGACCCGCAGGTGCTGCGCTTCATCCCGTAGCGCATCCCGTAGCCGCCGGGCGGAACGTTCCGCCGGCTCGCAGCCAGGGGCCCCGGTCGCCGTCCCGACCGGGGCCCCTGCCACGGAGGAGGACGAGGCGGACCCGTCGGACACCGACGGAAATACCCCCGAAACACACTGAAAGAAGATGAAAGGCCCTGAAAGGGGCCCTCAGGGCGCGAAGTCGGGACTTTGGACCCTGGCGTGATCTGCGCCACATTGCTCAAGCAATCACGTGATGTTGGTGTTGAGTGTCCTGAACGTCCGACCCGTTCCGCCCCCATCACCCCGTTGGAGGACCGCGTGTTCACCTCCATGTCGCTCGTTCAGGAGATCGGCCTGGCCGTCCTGGTGGTCGCCGCCCTCGTCTGGGTCGTCGGCCTCGGCCACATGCTGTGGGACAGCCGGTTCCACCACCCGGAGCCGGGCGCCTTCGAGGGGCTCGCCTTCATCCCGGCGCAGCGCAGCACCGCCTCGCACCCGCTGGAGAGCGTGGAACTGACGGAGGAGGAGGAGCGGGCGTTCGCGGGCCTGGTCCGCTCGATCCCGCTGCGCTGAACCCGCCTCGGCACACGCTGCACGAAGCCCCTGCCCCGGGAGTCCCGGGGCAGGGGCTTCGTGCGTACCGCGGAAGACTCGCGGCGCCGTGGATCAGTTGTGGCTGTGCAGGACCTCGTTGAGGCCGCCCCAGACCGCGTTGTTCGGGCGGGCCTCGACGGCGCCGGTGACCGAGTTGCGGCGGAAGAGGATGTTGCTCGCGCCGGACAGGGTGAGCGCCTTGACGACTTCGCCGTCCGGCAGGGTGACGCGGGTGCCCGCGGTGAGGTACAGGCCGGCCTCGACGACGCATTCGTCGCCCAGCGCGATGCCGATGCCCGCCTCGGCGCCGATCAGGCAGCGCTCGCCGACCGAGATGATCTGCTTGCCGCCGCCCGACAGGGTGCCCATGGTGGAGGCGCCGCCGCCGATGTCGGAGCCGTCGCCGATGACGACGCCCGCGGAGATGCGGCCCTCGACCATCGAGGTGCCGAGGGTACCGGCGTTGAAGTTGACGAAGCCCTCGTGCATGACGGTGGTGCCCTCGGCGAGGTGCGCACCGAGGCGGACGCGGTCGGCGTCGGCGATGCGCACGCCCTTGGGGGCGACGTAGTCGGTCATCCGCGGGAACTTGTCGACCGAGGTGACCTGGAGGTGCAGGCCCTCGGCGCGGGCGTTCAGGCGCACGGTCTCCAGCCGGTCCACGGCGACCGGGCCGAGCGAGGTCCAGGCGACGTTGGTGAGGAGGCCGAAGACGCCGTCCAGGTTCTGGCCGTGCGGCTTGACCAGGCGGTGGCTGAGCAGGTGCAGGCGCAGGTAGGCGTCGTGCGCGTCGAGCGGCTTGTCGTCCAGGGAGGAGATGACGGTACGGACGGCGACGACCTCGACGCCGCGGACGGCGTCCGTGCGGACGGCCTTGGCCGCGGCCGGGCCGAGCAGCTCGGCGGCCTGCTCGGCGGTCAGGCGCTCGGTCCCGGCCGGGCCGGCCTCCTCGGCCAGCGCGGGCGCGGGGAACCAGGTGTCGAGGACGGTGCCGTCGGCGGTGATGGTGGCAAGTCCGGCGGCGACGGCGCCGGTGGTACGCGTAGTCATGCAGGCACGCTAACCAACGACGGCCGCCGCGGGCGAACCGGTCTCATGTGCCGGTCGCGCGGCGCGTCGTACGGTACGGGCGCCGAGCGCCAGCACGGTGGCGCCGGCCGCGACCCCGAGCAGGGCGCAGAGGGGCCAGAGCAGGCCCGGGGCGGCCCCGTAGAGGAGTCCGCCGAGGGGTGCGGAGAGCACGACGCCACTGACGGAGACCCCGGCGTACAGGCTCTGGAAGCGGCCCACGGCGTGGGCGGGGGCGACGTCGGCGACGTATGCCGTGGCGGTGGTCTTGTAGAGGATCTCGCCCAGGCTGACCAGCACCATCATCGCGACGGTGGTGGCGGTGGCGGCGCCGAGGAGCAGGGCCGCGTAGCCGCTGCCGACGAGGACGAGGCCGGTGCCGATGATGTGCAGCGGTGAGCGTTCGCGCAGGGCGAGGGCGGCGGGGATCTCCAGGAGCAGGATGACGCCGCCGTTGACGGCGATCAGGAGGCCGTAGACCCGGGTGTCCATGCCGTGGTCGGCGAGGAAGACCGGGAAGGTCGAGTACTGCTGCCGGTAGACGACGTCGATGACGAGGATGGCGCCGAGGAGTACGAGCAGGGCGGGCCGGGCGCGCAGTTCGTGGCGGATGCCGCGGCCCCGACCCCCGTCCGGGGCCGCGGCGGTTCGGGCGGCGCCGCGCGCGGGGACGACGCGGGCGGTCCAGACGGCGAAGAAGAGGGTGCCGATGCCGTCGGCGACGAACAGCCAGTCGTACGAGAGGCCGGTCGCGACCAGGGCACCGAGGGGCGGGCCGACGGTGAACCCGCCGTTGGAGACCGCGCGGATGAGGGCGAAGGCCTGGCGTCGGGCGCCTTCGGGCACGGTGACGGCAACCAGGGCGGAGTTGGCGGCACGGATGACGCCGGCGGCGTACTGGGCCGCGGGCAGGGCCGCGCAGAGCAGGGGCAGGGGCAGGGCGGGGAGGGTGACCAGGACGGCTCCGCCGAGGGCCGAGGCGGTGAGCAGGGCGCGGCGGTGGCCGTGGCGGTCGCCGAACCAGCCGCCGGTGAAGTTGCCGGCGATCAGCCCGGCGCCGCCGAGGCCGACGATCAGGCCGGCCTGCGTGGCGCCGAGGCCGCGCGGGCCGGTCAGGTACACGAACACGAAGACGAAGGTGAAGCTGACGACGGCGTTGACGAAGACGCCTCCCGCCAGCAGCCAGACCGGCCTCGGCACCTCCTTGAGCCCCCTCAGCATGCGCTCTCCCCCCACGTGTCGTTTCCGGGTCGGTTCGGGGTCGGCCCCAAGAGCCGGTTCCGAGTCAGTTCCTTTTGGGAACTGACTCTGCCAGCATGAAACCCTCGGGTCAACGCCCGCGCGGCACCGGGGCGATCTTGTGGGGAGTGGTCATGGCGCAGCGGACACGGCTCGACGGCGCGGACTGCGCGATCGCGCAGGCCCTCGACGTGGTCGGGGACTGGTGGACGCTGCTGATCGTGCGGGACGCGGCGCGCGGGCTCGCGCGGTTCGAGGAGTTCCAGCGGGAGCTCGGAGTCTCCCGGAAGGTCCTCACGGAGCGGCTGCGGCTGTTGGAGGACGCGGACGTGCTCGTGCGGGAGCCGTACCAGGAGCGCCCGGTGCGGCACGCCTACCGGCTGACCGTGCGGGGGCGGGCCCTGCTGCCGGTGCTGGTGGCCCTCCAGGACTGGGGCGACACCTGGGTGCTGGGCGAGGGGGAGCTGACGGCCACGGCCGGAGAGTCCTCGCGCGAGGCGGAGCGGGTGCACGCGCTGGTGGGCACGCGGGTGCCGGAGTTGCTGCTGCCGGACCAGGACGGGGAGGTGCGGGACCCGCTCGGGCCCGAGGGCGCCTGGACGGTGCTGTACTGCTTCCCGGGGGCGTACGCGCGGGTGGAGTCGTACCCGCCGGGCTGGGGCGGCATCCCGGGGGCGCGGGGCTGCACGCTGGAGTCGCGGAGTTACCGGGACCGGCTGGCGGAGTTCACGGCGGCGGGCGCGGCGGTACGCGGCGTCTCCACCCAGCGCCCGGACGAGCAGCGGGAGTTCGCCGAGTCGGAGGCCCTGGCCTTCCCGCTCCTGTCGGACGCGGACCTGGCGCTGGTGGCCGCCCTGCGCCTGCCGACCTTCCGGGCGGCCGGTGTGAGCCGGCTCAAGCGGCTGACCCTGGTCGTGGACCCGGCCCGCACGGTGCGCGAGGTGCTCTACCCGGTCCAGGACATCGAGGCGAGCGTCGGCGCGGCGCTGGCGGCGGTACGGGCGTAGGCCGGCTCCCCGAGGGACGCGCCCGCGGCCGCCCCCGGCCCACCCGGCCCTTCCCCGGTCCTTCCCCGGTCCCGGGCCGTCGTCCGCCGCCCGGACGGCACCGGCTAGCCCAGCACCCTGCGGAGCATCTCGGCGGCGTAGGCCCGGTCGTACGGGGTGTCCGTGAGCAGCGCCTGGAGCGAGAGGCCGTCCATCATCGCCACCAGCGCCCGTGCCGTGGCCGGGTCGGTGCGCGGGGCCAGCAGCGCCGCCACCGCCTCGCACCACTCCGCCGCCACCGGCCGGAGCGCGGGGCGGCGCAGGGCGGCGAGGTAGAGCTCGTACTCCAGCTCCACACCGGTCCGTTCGCCCGCGAGCCACTCCCCCAGCAGCCGCGCCAGCTCGTCCGCGAGGTCCACGTGGGGGTCGTCCAGCGCCGTGCTGGCCGCCACCCGCTCCGCGAAGCCCTCGTTGATCTGGCGCAGCGCAGCGACCAACAGCTCGTCCAGGGTGGCGAAGTGGTACGTGGTCGAGCCCAGCGGCACGTCCGCCTCCGCCGCCACCGAGCGGTGGCTCAGCCCCGCGATGCCCTTCGCGCCCACCACGCGGATCGCCGCGTCGATGATCCGGGACCGCCGGTCGGGGTCGTACCGCCGTGCGGCGGCCATCAGCGCACGCCCCTCATCAGTGCGCACCGCCCAGGTTCAGCAGCACCACGCCCGCGATGACCAGCGCGATGCCCGCCAGCCTGGCGGCGGTGGCGGCCTCGCCCAGGAAGATCATGCCGATCGCGGCGATCGCGGCCGTGCCGACGCCCGCCCAGATCGCGTACGCCGTGCCCACCGACATGGACTTCAGGGTCTGCGCGAGCAGGGTGAAGGCGATGGCGTACCCGAGCAGCGTGCCCAGCGAGGGCCACAGCCTGCTGAAGCCGTCGCTGTACTTCATCGCGGTGGTCCCGGCGACCTCTGCCGCTATGGCCGCGGCCAGCAGAACGTAAGGCATGCGTACGAGCGTACACAACGGTGTGTACGCCCGTACGCACAGACCTGGCGCACCACCCCTCCACGGCGGCGACCACGGCATATACGGTGCTTGCATGACGCAGAACCAGGGGTGGGGTCCGCCGGAACCGAACGGCGGAGTACCGCATGGCGGAGTACCGCACGGCAACCCTCCGGGGACACCCCCGCCACACGGACAACAGCAGCCACCCCCGTACGGGTCCCCCTACGGGTACCCCGGAGCCTGGGGCGGCGGCTGGGCACCGCCCCCGCCCCCGCAGCCCGGCGTGATACCCCTGCGCCCGCTCGGCGTCGGCGAGGTGCTCGGCGGCTCCTTCACCACCTTCGGCCGCTACTGGAAGCAGCTGGTCGGCGTCATGCTGACCGTCCAGGGCGTCGGCATCCTGGTCGTGACCCTCGCAGTCGGCATCGGGGTCGCGGTGGTCCACCCGCACCTGCCCGGCGTCTTCGACCTCCCGGCCGGCGAGAGCCCCGCGCCCGAGGACCTCGACCCCGTGCTGTTCGCGCTCATCCCCGTGGGCGTGCTGCTCTTCGCCGTGCTGCTGCTCGGCTGGGCCATGATCAGCGCGCTGACGCCGGCCGTCCTCCAGGAGGCCGTGCTGGGCCGGCGCACCACGTACCGCGCGATGTTCCGCCGCGCCTGGTCCCGGATGCCCTCGATGCTCGGCACCCTGCTGCTCACCGGCCTGGTGGCCGGCGGCCCGGTGCTGCTGGCGTTGGGCATATCCGTCGCCCTGGTCATCACGGCCGCGGCGAACTCGACGCACGGCGACCCGGGCGCCATCGTCCTGCTGATGCCGCTGGCCCTGCTGCTCGCGATGCCGGTCAGCGTCTGGCTGGGCGTCAGGCTCAGCTTCGCCCCGGCCGCCGTGGTATGCGAGCACCTCGGCCCGGTCGCCGCGCTCCGCCGGTCCTCGCAGCTGGTCAAGGGCGCCTGGTGGCGGGTCTTCGGCATCACCCTGCTGACCGCCCTGATCGCCACGGTCATCGGGTACATGATCCAGCTGCCGTTCACCTTCGTGGGGATGTTCGCGTTCTTCCCCACGATGCTGGTCGGCGCCGGCGACCCGGAGCCCGACGTGGCCGCCATGGTCGGCGGCATGGTCGTCTACTTCGCCTGCATCATGCTCGGCGGCGTGGTGAGCCAGCTGTTCCAGGTGGGCTTCCCCCAGCTGACCAGCGGCCTGCTCTACATCGACCAGCGCATCCGGCGCGAGGACCTGGCCCCCGCGCTCATGGCCGCCGCGGCGGCACCGCCCGCACCTCCGGGCGGCCCCGCCCCGGCGGGACCGTTCTAGCCGAGGGTGAACCACGCGCGGCCCGGGACTTCGTCCACTCCGAGCGGGCGAGGTCCTCGGCCGCGGTCCCGACGAGCAGACCCGCCCCCACCCGGCTCACGGCACCCGTCACCCCGTACGACGGGCGAACTCCGCGCGCCGGAAAGGCCGAAGACCCCGGCACACGGGGTGCCGGGGCCTTCGTGCGGACGGGTCCGCTCAGACGTTGAAGCCGAGCGCGCGGAGCTGCTCGCGGCCGTCGTCGGTGATCTTGTCGGGACCCCACGGCGGCATCCAGACCCAGTTGATCCGGAGCTCGTTGACGATGCCGTCGGTGGCCGACTTCGCCTGGTCCTCGATCACGTCGGTCAGCGGGCAGGCCGCGGACGTCAGGGTCATGTCGAGGGTCGCGATGTTGGCGTCGTCGATGTGGATGCCGTAGATCAGCCCCAGGTTGACGACGTCGATGCCGAGCTCGGGGTCGACCACGTCGTAGAGGGCCTCGCGGACCTCCTCCTCGGTGGCCGGCTTCGTCGTGACGACGCCCTCGGTGGCCGGCTTCGTCGTGACGACGCCCTCGGTCTGGTCGTTCGTGGTCTCGCTCATGCCGTCTTCCTCTCGGCGCCGTCGCCCAGCGCCTGGGCGGTCGCGTCCTTCCACGCCATCCAGCTCAGCAGGGCGCACTTCACCCGTGCCGGGTACTTCGAGACGCCGGCGAACGCGACCGCGTCCTCCAGCACCTCCTCCATCGCGTCGTCGGGCTCGATCCGGCCCTTCGACTGCATCAGCTCCAGGAAGGTGGCCTGGATCTTCTGCGCCTCGGCCAGCTCCTTGCCGACCAGCAGCTCGTTCAGCACCGACGCGCTGGCCTGGCTGATGGAGCAGCCCTGGCCCTCGTACGAGACGTCGGTGAGCGTCTCGCCGTCGTACTTCACGCGCAGGGTGATCTCGTCGCCGCACGTCGGGTTGACGTGGTGCACCTCGGCGTCACCGTCGCGCAGGCCACGCCCGTGCGGGTGCTTGTAGTGGTCCAGGATCAGTTCCTGGTACATCGAATCCAGCTTCACAGCGGCCTCGTCGCCTCGTCGCCCTCGTGGTCGTCCGTCATCCGAAGAAGTTCCGTACGTGCTCCAGGCCGTCGATCAGCGCGTCGACGTCCGCCGGAGAGGAGTACAGGTAGAACGACGCCCGCGTGGTCGCAGGAATTCCGTACCGCAGGCAGACGGGCCGCGCGCAGTGGTGTCCCACGCGGACCGCGATGCCCTGCTCGTCCAGCACCTGGCCGACGTCGTGCGGGTGGATGTCCCCGAGCGTGAAGGAGATCGCGGCACCGCGGTCCTCGGCCGTGGCCGGGCCGATGATCCGCAGGTCGGGCACCTCGGAGAGGCGCTTGACCGCGTACTCGGTGATCGCGTGCTCGTGCGCGGCGATCTTGTCCATGCCGATCGAGGTGAGGTAGTCCACGGCCGCGCCGAGGCCGACGGCCTGCGCGATCGGGGGCGTGCCCGCCTCGAACTTGTGCGGCGCCGGGGCGTACGTGGAGGAGTGCATCGAGACGGTCTCGATCATCTCGCCGCCACCGAGGAACGGGGGCAGGTCCTCCAGCAGCTCCTGGCGGCCCCACAGGACGCCGATGCCGGTCGGGCCGCACATCTTGTGGCCGGTGAAGGCCACGAAGTCGGCGCCGAGCGCCTGCACGTCGAGCGGCATGTGGGGGGCGGCCTGGGAGGCGTCGATCAGGACGAGCGCGCCGACCTCCTGGGCGCGGCGCACGATCGCCTCGACCGGGTTGACCGTGCCCAGGATGTTGGAGACCAGCGTGAAGGAGACGATCTTCGTCTTCTCCGTGATGATCTCTTCGATGTTCGACAGGTCGAGGCGGCCGTCGTCGGTGAGGCCGAACCACTTCAGCTTCGCGCCCGTGCGCTGCCCCAGCAGCTGCCACGGCACGATGTTGGAGTGGTGCTCCATCTCCGTGATGACGATCTCGGTCTCGCGGTCGACCCGGTAGGGCTCGTCGGCCCAGCCGAGCATGTTCGCGACCAGGTTGAGCGACTCCGAGGCGTTCTTCGTGAAGATCACCTCGTCGCGGCTCGGCGCGTTGACGAAGGCGGCGACCTTGTCGCGGGCGCCCTCGTACAGTGCCGTGGCCTCCTCGGCGAGCACGTGGACGCCACGGTGGACGTTGGCGTTGTGACGCTCGTAGTAGGCGTTCAGCGCGTCGAGCACCTGGCGCGGCTTCTGCGAGGTCGCCGCGTTGTCCAGGTAAACGATCTTCTTCCCGTCGTGGACCACACGATCCAGCAGGGGGAAGTCCTTGCGGATCGCCTCGATGTCGAGGAGGCCAGGCAGCTGTGTCACGCGGTCGTGCCACCCTTCACGTACTTGTCGTAGCCCTCGGCCTCCAGCTGGTCGGCGAGCTCGGCGCCGCCGGACTCGGCGATGCGGCCGTTCGCGAACACGTGCACGAAGTCGGGCTTGATGTAGCGCAGGATGCGCGTGTAGTGCGTGATCAGCAGGGTGCCGACCTCGCCGGTCTCGCGGACGCGGTTGACGCCCTCGGACACGATGCGGAGCGCGTCGACGTCGAGGCCGGAGTCGGTCTCGTCGAGGATCGCGATCTTCGGCTTGAGGAGCTCCAGCTGGAGGATCTCGTGGCGCTTCTTCTCACCACCGGAGAAGCCCTCGTTGACGTTGCGCTCGGCGAAGGCGGGGTCCATGGAGAGACGCTCCATGGCCTCCTTGACCTCCTTGACCCAGGTGCGCAGCTTGGGGGCCTCGCCGCGGACGGCCGTGGCCGAGGTCCGCAGGAAGTTGGAGACGGAGACACCGGGGACCTCGACCGGGTACTGCATGGCGAGGAAGACGCCGGCGCGGGCGCGCTCGTCGACGGACATCTCCAGGACGTCCTCGCCGTCGAGGGTCACGGTGCCACCGGTGACGGTGTACTTCGGGTGACCCGCGAGGGAGTACGCCAGGGTGGACTTGCCGGAGCCGTTCGGGCCCATGATGGCGTGCGTCTCGCCCTGCTTGACGGTCAGGTCGACGCCCTTGAGGATCTCGCGGGAGCCGTTCTCCGTCTCGACGGAGACGCGCAGGTCGTTGATTTCAAGCGTAGCCATGGGTGCCTCAGGACTCCTGGGTGAGGGAGACGAGCACGTCGTCCCCTTCGATCTTTACGGGGTAAACGGGGACGGGGCGCGTCGCGGGGAGCCCGGACGGCTTGCCGGTGCGCAGGTCGAAGGCCGATCCGTGCAGCCAGCACTCGATCTGGCAGTCGTCGACCTCGCCCTCCGACAGCGAGACGTTCGCGTGCGAGCAGACGTCGTGGATCGCGAACACCTCCCCCTCGGTGGACACGATGGACAGGGGCGTACCGTCGAGTTCCACCCGCTTGGGGGTGTTCTCCTCGAGCTCGCTCAGCGCGCAGGCCTTGACGTAGGTCATCAGACGGACGCCTCGAGCTCTGCCTCGATCTTGGCGATCAGGCGCTCCTCGACGTCCTCGACACCGATCTGCTGGACCAGCTCGGCGAAGAAGCCGCGGACCACCAGGCGGCGGGCCTCGTCGGCCGGGATGCCGCGGGCCTGGAGGTAGAAGAGCTGCTCGTCGTCGAAGCGGCCGGTGGCGGAGGCGTGGCCGGCGCCGACGATCTCGCCGGTCTCGATCTCCAGGTTCGGGACCGAGTCGACCCGCGCGCCGTCGGTGAGGACGAGGTTGCGGTTGAGCTCGTAGGTGTCGGTGCCCTCGGCGGTCTTCTCGATCAGGACGTCGCCGATCCAGACCGCGTGCGCGCCCTCGCCCTGCAGCGCGCCCTTGTAGGTCACGTTGGAGGTGCAGTGCGGCACGTCGTGGTCGACCAGGAGGCGGTGCTCCTGGTGCTGGCCGGCGTCCGTGAAGTACAGGCCGAGCAGTTCGGCCTCGCCGCCGGTGCCCGCGTAGTTCACCCGGGGGTGGATGCGGACCAGGTCGCCGCCGAAGGTGACGACCACGGACTTGAAGGAGGCGTCGCGGCCGATCAGCGCGTTGTGCTGGGAGGTGTGGACGGCGGTGTCGTCCCAGTCCTGCACCGACACGAAGGTGACCTTGGCGCCGTCGCCGACCAGGATGTCGACGTTGGCGGCGCGCACGCCGTCACCGGTGTGGTCGATGACGATGACCGCTTCGGCGAAGGGCTTGATGTCGAAGACCGTGTGGCCGAAGGTCGTGCCGCCCTCGCCGTGCAGGGCGACGCGGATCGGGTCGGCGAGTACGGTCTCCTTGGGCACGGTGACGACCGTGGCCTTGGCGAACGAGGAGAAGGCCTGGGCGGCGACCCGGTCCACCGGGGTGCCGACCTTGCCGACGCGCTCGTCGTCACGGTCGACGGACTCGACGGTGACGCCCTCGGGCGCGTCGATCTGGGCCTTCATCGTGCCGTTGGCGACCGCGGTGCCGTCGTGGAGGCCGCGCAGGCGCTCCAGCGGGGTGAAGCGCCACTCCTCCTCGCGCCCGTGGGGCACGGGGAAGTCCGCCACGTCGAAGGACGGGGGGGCGCTCATCCGGGTGGCGACGGTGGACTCTGCGGCCACCGCGATCGCGCCGGCCGTGGTCGAACCGGCCGGAATGTTCTGAGCCTCAGCCATGGCTGTCGTTCTGCTCTCTTCCTACGTCGTTGTGATCCGCGGCCCGCGAGGAACGGACCGCAGAGCTGGTGATGGGGCGGCGGCGATCAGCCGACCGCGCCCTCCATCTGCAGCTCGATCAGCCGGTTGAGCTCCAGCGCGTACTCCATCGGCAGCTCCTTCGCGATGGGCTCGACGAAGCCGCGCACGATCATGGCCATGGCCTCGAACTCGGTCATGCCGCGCTGCATGAGGTAGAAGAGCTGGTCGTCGGAGACCTTGGAGACGGTCGCCTCGTGGCCCATGGTCACGTCGTCCTCGCGGACGTCGACGTACGGGTACGTGTCCGAGCGGGAGATCTGGTCGACCAGCAGGGCGTCGCAGAGCACGTTGGACTTGGAGCCCGGCGCGCCTTCGCCGATCTCGACCAGGCCGCGGTAGGAGGTGCGGCCGCCGCCTCGCGCCACCGACTTGGAGACGATGTTGGAGGAGGTGTTCGGCGCCATGTGGACCATCTTGGAGCCGGCGTCCTGGTGCTGGCCCTCGCCCGCGAAGGCGATGGACAGGGTCTCGCCCTTGGCGTGCTCGCCCATCAGGTAGACGGCCGGGTACTTCATGGTGACCTTGGAGCCGATGTTGCCGTCGATCCACTCCATGGTCGCGCCCTCGTACGCCACGGCGCGCTTGGTGACCAGGTTGTAGACGTTGTTCGACCAGTTCTGGATGGTCGTGTAGCGGCAGCGGCCGCCCTTCTTCACGATGATCTCGACCACGGCGCTGTGCAGCGAGTCCGAGGAGTAGATGGGGGCGGTGCAGCCCTCGACGTAGTGGACGTAGGCGTCCTCGTCGACGATGATCAGCGTCCGCTCGAACTGGCCCATGTTCTCCGTGTTGATGCGGAAGTAGGCCTGCAGCGGGATCTCGACGTGCACGCCCTTCGGCACGTAGATGAAGGAGCCGCCGGACCACACGGCGGTGTTCAGCGAGGCGAACTTGTTGTCGCCGACCGGGATGACGGTGCCGAAGTACTCCTTGAAGAGTTCCTCGTGCTCCTTCAGCGCGGTGTCGGTGTCGACGAAGATGACACCCTGCTCCTCCAGGTCCTCGCGGATCTGGTGGTAGACGACCTCGGACTCGTACTGGGCCGCGACACCGGCGACGAGGCGCTGCTTCTCCGCCTCCGGGATGCCGAGCTTGTCGTACGTGTTCTTGATGTCCTCGGGCAGTTCCTCCCAGGAAGCGGCCTGCTTCTCGGTGGAACGCACGAAGTACTTGATGTTGTCGAAGTCGATGCCCGACAGGTCGGAGCCCCAGGTCGGCATGGGCTTCTTGTCGAAGAGCCGCAGGCCCTTGAGGCGGAGCTTCAGCATCCACTCGGGCTCGTTCTTCTTCGCCGAGATGTCGCGGACGACGTCCTCGTTCAGACCCCGCTTGGCCGCGGCACCGGCCGCGTCGGAGTCGGCCCAGCCGTACTCGTACTTGCCCAGGCCCTCGAGCTCAGGGTGAGCAATCTCCGTGGTCATGCGGGGTTCCTCCCGGCCGTGCTTGCAGATGCTGATGTGGTTGCCTGTGCGGCGCTTCGCGGAATGAAGGTGGTGCACACCCCATCGCCGTGGGCGATCGTGGCGAGTCGCTGCACGTGCGTCCCGAGCAGTCGGGAGAAGACCTCGGTCTCCGCCTCACAGAGCTGCGGGAACTGCTCGGCGACATGGGCGACCGGGCAGTGGTGCTGACAGAGCTGTTCACCGCTGTGCGGACCGGGCGCGCTCTTCGCCGTAGCAGCGTACCCGTCCACGGTCAACGCCTTGGCCAGGGCCTCGGTGCGCTCCGCGGGGCCCGCCGCGTCGACGGCCTCCCGGTAGGTCTCGGCCTGTGCGGCCAGCCGTGCCTTGGCGAATTCGGCCACCGCCGCCTCGCCGCGCTCCCCGCCGCCCGCGGCCTGCGCGATCCAGCGCAGGGCGTCGACGGCGAGCTTGTCGTACGACTGGTCGAAGGCGTCGCGGCCGCAGTCGGTCAGCGCGAACACCTTGGCGGGCCGCCCGCGGGTCCGCGCGCCGTACACGCGCTGCTCCCGGGCCTCGACCACGTCGTCGGCGACGAGCGTGTCGAGGTGGCGGCGCACCGCGGCCTGGGTGAGGCCGAGCCGCTGTGCGAGGTCGGCGACCGTGGACGGACCGTGGTCCAGGATCGAGCGCGCGACCCGGTTGCGGGTTGACCGCTCCCCGGTCGCGAGGTCCCCCTGAGGGGTCTCGATCGTCCGTGCACCGTTTTTCACAACGCCATTGTTGCTTAATTCGGCGAGCCCGGACAAGCCGTGACGGAGACCACTCCTGGTGGCCTCCATCACTAAGGGTTACCTAATCTGTCGACGCAGAGTTATTCGGAATGCATTCCTCCGCGCACCCTCCGGGACCCTCCGGCGAACCAGTAAACGGCTCCGACCAGCAATCCTCCGCCCACCACATTGCCCGGCACGGTGAAGGCCAGATTGCGCAGAAGGTCACCGAATCCGGCGCTCCCGTCGAGGATCGCGAGGCTGAAGAGGGCCATGTTCGCCACGCAGTGCTCGAAACCCACGGCCACGAAGACCGCCACCGGCAGCCACAGGACGAAGATCTTGGCGGCGTCGCCCCGCGCCCGGGTGAACATCCAGATCGCCAGGCAGACGAGCATGTTGCAGAGCACCGCCCGCCAGAAGAGCTGCCCGCCCGACAGCGCCGCCTTGCCGTGCACCATCTCCGCCAGCATCGCCCGGGCCGGGCCGCCCGAGACCACGCCCGAGGCGTGCACCATCGCGCCGAAGAGGAAGGCGCCGGCGAGGTTGCCCACGAGCGAGAGGGACCAGCCCGCCGCCAGGTCCCGCAGCCCGGTGCGCCCCGACAGCGCGCCCACCAGCATCACCATCACGTTGCTGGTGAACAGCTGGGCCCCGGCGAACATCACGATGGTCAGCGCGACCGGGAAGACCGCGCCCTCCAGCAGCTTCACCGCCGCCGAGCCCCGGGCCGCGAACGGCGAGATCGCCACGAGCAGCAGCACCTCGCCGATGCCGATGTACGCGCCCGCCAGCATGGCGGAGACGAAATAGCGCGGCCGGTGCGCGAGGTCGTGCGCCTTGTGTTCGGCCTGGCCAGAGGTCTCGTCCACGTTCTGCGCAATGCTGTTCACCATTCGACACTAGGTTTCGGCGAAGAGCCGGCCCGCGTGAAAAGGTCACCATTTCCGGGTCCCGGGACCCCGCGCCCCCGGGACCTAGGACCCCCTCCGGGCTCCGTAGACTCGCCCCCATGAGTGAATCCCCGGCCGCCGCCGTCCGCGTACGCGGCCTGGTCCAGCGTTACGGCGACAAGACCGCGGTGGACGGACTGGACCTGGACGTCCTGACCGGCACCGTGACCGCCGTCCTCGGCCCCAACGGCGCCGGCAAGACCACCACCGTCGAGACCTGCGAGGGCTACCGCCCCCCGGCCTCCGGCACCGTCCGCGTCCTGGGCCTCGACCCGTACGCCGACGCCGAGGCCCTGCGGCCGCGCGTCGGCGTGATGCTCCAGTCCGGCGGCGTCTACTCGGGCGCCCGGGCCGTGGAGATGCTCCGCCACATGGCGAAGCTGTACGCCAACCCCCTCGACGTCGGGCCTCTGGTCGAGCGCCTCGGGCTGGGCGGCTGCGGCCGCACCCCCTACCGCAGGCTCTCCGGCGGCCAGCAGCAGCGGCTGGGCCTCGCCATGGCCGTCGTGGGCCGCCCGGAGCTGGTCTTCCTGGACGAGCCCACCGCCGGCCTCGACCCGCAGGCCCGCCGGGCGACCTGGGACCTGGTGCGGGAGCTGCGCGCCGACGGCGTGACCGTGGTCCTCACCACCCACCACATGGACGAGGCCGAGCAGCTGGCCGACGACGTGGCGATCATCGACGCCGGCCGGGTCATCGCCCAGGGCAGCCCCGAGGAGCTGTGCCGCGGCGGCGCCGAGAACACCCTCCGCTTCACCGGCCGGCCCTCCCTGGACCTCGCCGCCCTGCTCAAGGCCCTGCCCGACGGCACCGCGGCCGCCGAGCTCACCCCCGGCGCCTACCGGATCACCGGCAGCGTCGGCCCCCAGCTGCTGGCCACCGTCACCTCCTGGTGCGCCCAGCACGGCGTGATGCCGGACAGCATCTCCGTCGAGCGCCACACCCTGGAGGACGTCTTCTTGGAACTCACTGGCAGGGAGCTGCGCGGATGAGCGCCGGCACGTTCACCCCGAAGCCCGGGGCCGCCCCCCTGGCCCGCATGATCGGTGCCCAGGCGGCGCTGGAGACGCGGATGCTGCTGCGCAACGGCGAGCAGCTGCTGCTGACCGTGATCATCCCGGCCCTGCTGCTGGTGCTGTTCGCCTCCGTCGACATCGTCGACACGGGCGCGGGCCGCAGTGTGGACTTCCTGGCCCCCGGCGTGCTGGCCCTCGCGGTGATGTCCACCGCCTTCACCGGCCAGGCGATCGCCACCGGCTTCGACCGCCGCTACGGCGTCCTCAAGCGGCTGGGCGCCTCGCCGCTGCCCCGCTGGGGCCTGATGGCGGCCAAGACCCTGTCCGTCCTGGTCACCGAGGTGCTCCAGGTGGCGCTGCTGACCGCCATCGCGTTCGGCCTGGGCTGGTCCCCGCAGGGCAGCCCGGTCGCCGTGGCGGCCCTGCTGCTGCTGGGCACCGCCGCCTTCTCGGGCCTGGGCCTGCTGATGGCCGGCACCCTCAAGGCCGAGGTCACGCTCGCCGCGGCGAACCTGGTCTTCCTGCTGCTGCTGGTGGCCGGCGGGGTGATCGTGCCGCTGGAGAAGTTCCCGGCCGGGGTCCGCTCCGTACTGGAGCTGCTGCCGATCTCCGCGCTCTCCGACGGGCTCCGCGACGTGCTCCAGCACGGTGCCGGGGTGCCCTGGCAGCAGCTCGGGCTGCTGGCCGGCTGGTCCGTGCTCGGTCTGGGCCTGGCGGCGCGCCACTTCCGTTGGGAGTGACCTTCCCGCCAGGATGGACCGGACCACAGACCACGGTTCCGGGGGGCGGACATGGTGCAGCGAGAGGCCGTACTACGGCTGGACGAGGAATGGACACGGATCAGGTCGGGGGCGGCGCCGGCGGATCCCGCCGAGCGTGAGGCGCTGCTGGCGGAGCTGATAGCGGCTCTGCGCGAGCCGGCCCGCAGTGACCCGGAGTGCGCGGCCCGGCTGGGCCTGCGGCTGAGCGACCTGGCCGCCGCGCGGTTCTCGGCGGGGGACCGCCCGGGCGCCCTGGGCGCGATCGAGGAGGCGCTGCGGTACGCCGAGCAGGCGGCCCCGCACTCCCCCGAGTACGCGCGCTGGTACGCCCGGGGGCTGATCAACCACGGGGTGTGGCTGGCCTGGCCGCTGAGTGACGGCAACCGGCTGCCGCGCTTCCCGCTGGGCCCGGCCGCAGAGGCGGTGCCGGGCCCGATGGAGCGCGTGGCCGGCGAGCGGGCCCGCGATCTGACCCGGGCCGCGGTGGACGTCTGGCTGGGCCTGGACCAGCAGGATCCGGTCAACCGGCGGGGCCTGGCCCAGGCGAAGGTGTTCCTGGGCGACCGGCTCGCCGAACTCGGGCTGACCGAGGACGCGGTGGCCTGGGCGGTCGACGCCGAGAACGACTTCCGGCAGGCGGCGCAGGCGCCCGGCCCCGGCCAGGCGGAGGCTCAGGAGGCCGTCGGCCACCTCGGGCGCCAGCTCGAACTGCGGCTGCGCTTCCTGACCTTCGAGTCGCTGGTGGCCCTCCGGGCCGAGGGCCTGCTGCCGGGGCGGCTGCTGCCGCACGCGGTGGTGGCCGCGCGGATCCAGGGCGTGGACCCGGCCGCGGTCGCCGCGGGGCTCGCGGTCGACGAGGGGGCGGTACGGGCCACCCTCAGCGCGCGTCCCTGGCGGGCGGCATGGCGCTTCGAGGTGCGCAACCCTGACGGATTGTGGGACGTAATAGGACATCCCTGGCGGGGCACCACCGACGTGACGGATCGCACGGCGGAGGAGGTCGGCACCGGCCTCGTCCGGCAGTTCCTCGCGTCTCCCGAGGGGCCCGAGGAGGCAACTCACTGGCGGATCCTGGTGTGGTGGCACGAGGAGGGCGATCCGGCCGGCGCCCGCTTCCGGCTGACGTCGGCCGCCGTGGCGGGGCCGGGCGCCACCCCCTCGTGAAAGTTTGCACAAGTGGCGCCCTACGATAGGGCCCGTGTTGAACCCCCTCGCATACATCGCGCAGCGCTGGACGCCCACACCCAGGACGCTCCGGCGGGCCGCGCTCGCCGCCGTCGTCATGAGCGTGGTCATCGTCGTCACGGGTGGCGCGGTGCGGCTGACCGGATCCGGTCTCGGCTGCGACACCTGGCCCAAGTGCACGGACGACAGCCTGTTCGCGACGCCCGCCCAGGGTGTCCACGGCGCCATCGAGTTCGGCAACCGGATGCTGACGTACGTGCTGTGCGCGGCGGTGGGCTGGGCCATCATCGCGGCCCGCTCGGCCAAGCCGTGGCGCCGCTCGCTGACCCGGCTGGGCTGGACTCAGTTCTCCATCGTGATGGGCAACGCCGTGCTCGGCGGCATCACGGTGTGGACGGGGCTCAACCCCTACAGCGTGGCGGGGCACTTCCTGCTCGCCACCTCCCTGATCACGGTCACCACCCTGACCTGGCAGCGGACCCGCGAGGGCGACACGGAGCCCCGGCCGCGGGTCCCGCGGCCGGTCCGCAAGCTCGGCTGGGCCATCGCCGGCACGTCCCTCGTGCTGGTCGCCGCGGGCACCGTGGTGACCGGCTCGGGACCGCACGCGGGTGACAGCAGCGAGGTCCCGCGGATGCCGTTCGACTGGGCCACCACGGCCCACGTCCACGCCGTCGCGGCCTGGGTGGTCTGCGCGCTGGCCGTCGCGATGTGGCTGGTGCTGCGCGTGGTGGACGCTCCCGACGACACCCGGGCGCGCGCCCGCGACCTGCTGCTGGTGCTGCTGGCCCAGGGTGCGATCGGGTACGTGCAGTACTTCACGAAGCTGCCGGAGGTCCTGGTGTCCGCGCACATGCTGGGTTCGTGCCTGGTGTGGATCGCGGTGGTGCGCCTGGTGCTGAGCCTGCGGGAGCGGCCGGCGGCCACCCCGGAGATCCCGGCGCAGACCGACCCGGCCCTCTCGACGGCCCGCTAGGCCTTGTCCGCGGGGCTCCTGCCCCGCCCTGCCGCGGGACCCCTCAGGCCCGGTCCAGGCGGTAGACGCGGCGGGCATTGCCCGCCGCGATCATGCCTGCGACGCGTTCGGCGTCGCGCAGGGACCAGGCCCCGTCGCCGACCCAGCCGCCGAGCACCCGCGCCAGCGCCTCGCGGAACACCCGCGCGCCGACCACGTGGAGTTCGGGCAGCTCCCGGCCGCCGCTGGAGAAGAGCAGCTTGCCGAAGGGCGCCAGTTCCAGCAGCTCCGCCAGCACCTCGGCGGCCCGCGCCCCGGTGTGGGCGAGGGCGGGGCCCAGGTCGGCGTACACGTGCGGGAAGGCGCCCGCGAGGTGGGCGGCGTGCCGGTGGTACGGGTAGCCGTGGAGCAGCACGATGTCGGTGCCCAGGCCGGCGGTGGCCCGTACGAAGTCGGTGAGCAGCGTCGGATCGGCGCGGTCGATGCGCTGGCGCGGGTCACCCGCCCCGGCGTGCAGCTGGACCGGCAGGCCCGAGGCCACGGCGCTCCACAGCAGGTGCCGCAGCAGCACGGGGTCCACCCCCGCCCCGGCCACGCCCGCACCGCCGGAGGGGGCTTCGCGCCGGGCGGCCCTGGCCAGGGCCCGGTGCTCCAGCCAGCGCCCGGCGGCGCCCCGCACCTCGCCCGGGCCGGGCGGCTCGGGGGCGAAGGCCAGGGCGCAGCCGGCGCCCGCGACGGAGGTGAAGGCCACCGCGGAGGCGGCGGCCGCGTGGACGGCCTCGGCGAGGTTGGCCAGGAAGGCCTCGACGGTGCCCGAGGTGTCGGCGACCTGGCCGGCCAGCAGCTCCAGCCGGACGATCTCGTGGGCCTCGGCGTCCCCGGCCAGGGCGAGCTCGCGGGGGCCGGTGAGGTCCCCCGGCAGGCCGGTGTCGACCAGGTAGGTGGAGATCCCGGAGCCGCGCAGCAGCCGGCGGCCCGCTTCGAGCACCCCGAGCTCGCGCCGGCGGGCCAGGTAGCGGGCCGGTGGGCAGTGTGGTTCGAGGCCCAGGAGCGGTGGACACCAGCGGCGCACGGCGAAACCGGTCTGGGTGTCGAAGAAGGTGGTGCCGGGCGCGGGCGGGCCCGAGGCACGGCCGAGATGGGCCTCGAAGGTGCCGAGGCCCAGTTCCGTGCGGAGCACCCCGTGGCAGTACTGGTCCACCAGCGACGGCGTGTCGATCATCCGGGCATCCCGTTGCGGACGTCGGGAATCCCTCGGCCGGGCGAGCCCGGGAGGGACGAGCTTCCACACGTCCTAACGGGTGACCGGGGCGTCAGGTGTTGCTGGCGCCGGTGGGCGTACCGCTGTTCGACGGGGTGCCGCGGGTCAGGAGGGGCTGCCGAGCTGGAGGCCGGCCATCCGCTTCCACTCGTACGCGCTGGTGCGGACCTTGGCGGCCAGCTCGCCGTCGAAGTCGTCGTGGAGGGTCAGCCCGGCCTTCTCGGCGGCCTGCTGTGCGACCTCGTACGAGGGGGCGACCAGGTCGCCCCAGCCGCCGTCCTCGCCGACGAGGACGATGCGGGTGCCCATCTGCCCGATGTAGGCGAGCTGCCCCTCGGCGCCGCCGTGCTCCTTGGAGAAGGCGCCGATCTGCTTGGCCAGCCTGGCCGCCTTGCGCTCCTGCTGCTTCGTGTCTGCCATGAACGGCATGCTACCGACGAGTAGGTCGGCGGAGGAAGAGATACCCGTCACCGCCGCCCGGCGTGCGCACGGGCGGCGGACGCGGGTCAGCGCAGGAAGGGGTCCACGGCCACGGCGACGAAGAGCAGCGACACGTAGGTGATGGACCAGTGGAAGAGGCGCATCTCCTTGAGCTTGCCGCCCGTCGCACCGGCCTTGGCGCGCGCCTGGAGCGCGTGCGCCTCCCAGAGCCACCAGCCGCCCGCGGCGAGCGCCACGGCCGTGTAGAACCAGCCGGTGTACCCCAGTGGGGTGAGCGCCAGCGAGACGGCGACCATCACCCAGCTGTAGATGACGATCTGGCGCGCCACGACCTTGTTGGAGGCGACGACGGGGAGCATGGGGACGCCGACCCGCGCGTAGTCCTCCTTGACCTTCATCGACAGCGGCCAGTAGTGCGGCGGCGTCCAGAAGAAGATGACGAGGAAGAGGATGACCGCGGCCCAGGACATCGAGTTGGTCACCGAGGACCAGCCGATGAGCACCGGCATGCAGCCCGCGATGCCGCCCCAGACGATGTTCTGGGCGGTGCGCCGCTTCAGGATCATCGTGTAGACGACCACGTAGAAGAGGAGCGCGCCGAGGGAGAGCGCGGCGGACAGCCAGTTGACGAGGAGTCCGAACCACAGGGTCGACACCACGGCCAGGACCAGTCCGAAGACCAGGCCCTCGCGCGGGCTGACCATGCCGGTCACCAGCGGGCGCTGCGACGTGCGGTCCATCAGCGCGTCGATGTCGCGGTCGATGTACATGTTCAGCGCGTTGGCGCCGCCGGCGGAGAGGTAGCCGCCCAGGCAGGTCGCGAGGACCAGCCAGAGCGAGGGCACCCCCTGCTCGGCCAGGAACATCACCGGCACTGTGGTGATCAGCAGAAGTTCGATGATCCGCGGCTTGGTCAAAGCCACGAAAGCCATGACCCGGGCCCCGAACGGCCGGTCACCGGGGCTCGTCCCGAGCACCCCCGCAGGACGGGATTCGACGGCCGTCACGCACACCCCTGACGAAAGACTCCCAGCAAGTCTTCCTGGTTCGGGCGTGAATGCCCGGTTAAGACTTGCGCGTACCACGCCACTGTAGACGTTGCCCAGAGGTCGCCCGGCGCCGGGGTCCACTCGTGTTGGACCGACCGGCGCAACTGCGAGAAGTGTGATCTCGAAGTGACAGAGCGGAGGCACTCGAATAGCTGCACGTCCCGTCGACGGTAGGCTCGGAAACGCACCCGGTGCGCGGTTCGCCGCCGGGAACCGGTGCGCCCGTCGTCACCGGGATTCGACATGTGGAGAGGAGCCCTGACCCAGGGTGAGCACCAAGCCGACCACCACAGAGCTCGACTGGACCGAGTTGGACCAGCGCGCCGTTGACACCGCTCGTGTCCTCGCCGCGGACGCCGTACAGAAGGTGGGCAACGGCCACCCGGGTACGGCGATGAGCCTCGCGCCCGCCGCGTACGTGCTGTTCCAGAAGGTCATGCGCCACGACCCCGCCGATCCCGAGTGGGTCGGCCGCGACCGGTTCGTGCTGTCCGCCGGCCACTCCTCGCTGACCCTCTACACCCAGCTGTACCTGGCCGGGTTCGGTCTGGAGCTGGACGACCTGAAGGCCTTCCGCACCTGGGGCTCGAAGACCCCGGGCCACCCGGAGTACGGCCACACCAAGGGCGTGGAGACCACCACCGGCCCGCTCGGCCAGGGCGTCGCCAACGCCGTGGGCATGGCCATGGCCGCCCGCTACGAGCGCGGTCTGTTCGACCCGGAGGCCGCGCCCGGCGCGTCGCCGTTCGACCACATGGTCTACGCGATCGCCGGTGACGGCTGCCTCCAGGAGGGCATCGCCGCCGAGGCCTCCTCGCTGGCCGGCCACCAGAAGCTGGGCAACCTCGTCCTGCTCTGGGACGACAACCACATCTCGATCGAGGGCGACACCGAGACGGCCGTCTCCGAGGACACCCTCAAGCGCTACGAGGCGTACGGCTGGCACGTCCAGCGCGTCGAGCAGCAGGCCAACGGCGACCTGGACCCCAAGGCCCTGTACGCCGCCCTGGAGGCCGCCAAGGCCGTGACCGACCGGCCGTCGTTCATCGCGGCCCGCTCGATCATCGCCTGGCCGGCCCCGCACGCGCAGAACACCGAGGCCGCGCACGGCTCGGCCCTGGGCGACGAGGAGGTCGCGGCCACCAAGCGCGTCCTCGGCTTCGACCCGGAGCAGACCTTCGAGGTCGCCGACGAGGTCATCGCGCACACCCGCAAGGCCCTCGACCGCGGCCGCGACGCCAAGGCCGAGTGGGAGAAGGAGCTCGCCGCCTGGCGCACCGCCAACCCGGAGCGCGCCGCCGAGTTCGACCGCATCCAGGCCAACGAGCTGCCCGAGGGCTGGGAGGACAAGCTCCCCGTCTTCGAGGCCGGCACCGGCGTCGCCACCCGCGCGGCCTCCGGCAAGGTCCTCCAGGCGCTCGGCGCGGTCATCCCGGAGCTGTGGGGCGGCTCGGCCGACCTGGCCGGCTCCAACAACACCACCATCGACAAGAACTCCTCGTTCCTGCCGACGGGCAACCCGCTGCCGGAGGCCGACCCGTACGGCCGCACCATCCACTTCGGCATCCGCGAGCACGCCATGGCCGCGGCCATGAACGGCATCGCGCTGCACGGCCACACCCGCATCTACGGCGGCACCTTCCTGGTGTTCTCCGACTACATGCGCAACGCCGTCCGCCTGTCCGCGCTGATGCACCTGCCGGTGACGTACGTGTGGACGCACGACTCGATCGGCCTCGGCGAGGACGGCCCGACCCACCAGCCGGTCGAGCACGTCGCCTCGCTGCGCGCGATCCCGGGCCTGAACGTGGTCCGCCCGGCCGACGCCAACGAGACCGCCATCGCCTGGCGCGAGATCCTCAAGCGCCACACCAAGGTGTTCGGCAAGGGCACCCCGCACGGCCTGGCCCTCACCCGCCAGGGCGTGCCGACGTACGAGGCGAACGAGGACGCGGCCAAGGGCGGCTACGTGCTGTTCGAGGCCGAGGGCGGCGAGCCCCGGGTCGTCCTCATCGGCACCGGCTCCGAGGTCCAGCTCGCCGTCGCGGCGCGCGAGGCGCTGCAGGCCGAGGGGATCCCGGCCCGCGTGGTCTCCATGCCGTCCGTCGAGTGGTTCGAGGAGCAGGACCAGGCGTACAAGGACAGCGTCCTGCCGCCGTCCGTGAAGGCGCGCGTCGCGGTCGAGGCCGGCATCGGCCTGACCTGGCACCGCTACGTGGGCGACGCCGGCCGGATCGTCTCGCTGGAGCACTTCGGTGCCTCGGCGGACGCGAAGGTCCTGTTCCGCGAGTTCGGCTTCACCGCAGAGGCCGTCACCGCCGCCGCCAAGGACTCGATCGCCGCCGCGCGCTGACGCCGGCAGCAACTCAGGTAGGAGATGCAATTCCCATGACAGACGCACTCAAGCGCCTCTCGGACGAGGGTGTGGCGATCTGGCTGGACGACCTGTCGCGCAAGCGCATCACGTCCGGCAACCTCGCCGAGCTGATCGACCAGCAGCACGTGGTGGGCGTGACCACCAACCCGTCGATCTTCCAGAAGGCGATCAGCAGCGGCGACGGCTACGAGCAGCAGCTCAAGGACCTCGCGGCCCGCAAGGTCACCGTCGACGAGGCCATCCGCATGATCACGACGGCGGACGTCCGCGACGCCGCCGACATCCTGCGCCCGGTCTACGACGCCACCGAGGGCCAGGACGGCCGGGTCTCCATCGAGGTCGACCCCCGTCTGGCCCACAACACCGCGGCCACCGTGGCCGAGGCCAAGCAGCTGGCCTGGCTGGTGGACCGGCCGAACACGCTCATCAAGATCCCGGCGACCAAGGCCGGCCTGCCGGCGATCACCGAGGTCATCGGCCTGGGCATCAGCGTCAACGTCACGCTGATCTTCTCGCTGGAGCGCTACCGCGAGGTCATGGACGCGTACCTGGCGGGCCTGGAGAAGGCCAAGGCGCGCGGCCTGGACCTGTCCAAGATCCACTCGGTGGCGTCCTTCTTCGTGTCCCGTGTGGACAGCGAGATCGACAAGCGCCTGGACAAGATCGGCAGCGACGAGGCCAAGGCCCTGAAGGGCAAGGCGGCGCTCGCCAACGCCCGTCTGGCCTACGAGGCCTACGAGCAGGTCTTCTCCTCCGAGCGCTGGGCGGCCCTGGACAAGGCGCACGCCAACAAGCAGCGCCCGCTGTGGGCCTCCACCGGCGTCAAGGACCCCGCGTACAAGGACACCCTGTACGTGGTGGACCTGGTCGCCCCGGGCACCGTGAACACCATGCCCGAGGCCACCCTGGAGGCCACCGCCGACCACGGCGAGGTCGCCGGCGACACCGTCCGCGGGACCTACGAGCAGTCGCGTGCGGAGCTCGCCGCGGTCGCGAAGCTGGGCATCTCGTACGACGATGTGGTTCAGCTGCTCGAGGACGAGGGCGTCGAGAAGTTCGAGGCGTCCTGGAACGACCTGCTCAAGTCGACCGAGGCGGAGCTGTCGAAGCTCGCCCCCACGGAGGCCTGAAAACCTTGTCTGTAAACGGAGCGAACCCGCTTCGTGACGCACAGGACCGGCGGCTCCCGCGGATCGCGGGGCCGTCCGGCCTGGTCATTTTCGGCGTTACGGGCGACCTCTCGCGCAAGAAGCTGATGCCCGCCGTCTACGACCTCGCGAACCGCGGTCTGCTGCCCCCGGGCTTCTCGCTGATCGGCTTCGCCCGGCGCGAGTGGGAGCACGAGGACTTCGCCCAGGAGGTGCACGACGCCGTCAAGGAGCACTCGCGCACCCCCTTCCGCGAGGAGGTCTGGCAGCAGCTGGTCCAGGGCTGCCGGTTCGTCCAGGGCGACTTCGACGACGACCAGGCGTTCGAGACGCTGAAGGCGACGATCGAGGACCTCGACAAGGCGCAGGGCACGGGCGGCAACTTCGCCTTCTACCTGTCCGTACCGCCGAAGTTCTTCCCCAAGGTGGTCCAGCAGCTCAAGAGCCACGGACTCGCCCAGAAGGAGGGCTCCTGGCGGCGTGCCGTCATCGAGAAGCCCTTCGGCCACGACCTGGCCAGCGCCCAGGAGCTCAACAAGATCGTCCACGAGGTCTTCCCCCGGGACGAGGTCTTCCGGATCGACCACTACCTGGGCAAGGAGACCGTCCAGAACATCCTGGCGCTCCGCTTCGCCAACACGATGTTCGAGCCGATCTGGAACCGGTCGTACGTCGACCACGTGCAGATCACCATGGCCGAGGACATCGGCATCGGCGGCCGTGCCGGGTACTACGACGGCATCGGCGCCGCCCGCGACGTCATCCAGAACCACCTGCTCCAGCTGCTCGCGCTGACCGCGATGGAGGAGCCCGGCTCCTTCCACCCCAAGGCGCTGGTGGCGGAGAAGCTCAAGGTGCTCAGCGCCGTCCAGATCCCCGAGGACCTGGGCAAGCACACCGTGCGCGGCCAGTACACCTCCGCGTGGCAGGGCGGCGAGAAGGTCGTCGGCTACCTCGAAGAGGACGGCATCGACCCCGGGTCGAAGACCGACACGTACGCGGCCATCCGGCTGGAGATCAACAACCGCCGCTGGGCGGGCGTGCCGTTCTACCTGCGCACGGGCAAGCGCCTGGGCCGCCGGGTCACCGAGATCGCGGTGGTCTTCAAGCGGGCCCCCTACCTGCCGTTCGAGTCCGGCGCCACGGAGGAGCTGGGGCAGAACGCCCTGGTCATCCGGGTGCAGCCGGACGAGGGCGTGACGGTGCGCTTCGGCTCCAAGGTGCCCGGCACCTCCATGGAGGTCCGGGACGTGACCATGGACTTCGCGTACGGCGAGTCCTTCACGGAGTCGAGCCCCGAGGCGTACGAGCGTCTGATCCTGGACGTCCTGCTCGGTGACGCGAACCTCTTCCCGCGCCACCAGGAGGTCGAGCTGTCCTGGAACATCCTCGACCCGATCGAGCAGTACTGGGACGAGCACGGCAAGCCGGCGCAGTACCCGGCCGGCACGTGGGGTCCCGTCGAGGCGGACGAGATGCTCGCACGAGACGGACGGAGCTGGCGCCGGCCATGAAGATCGATCTCACGGAGACCACCTCCAGCAAGATCAACGCCGCGTTGGTGCAGGCGCGCCGGGACATCGGCACGCCTGCCATCGGCATGGTGCTCACGCTGGTCATCGTCACGGACGAGGAGAACGCGTACGACGCGCTCAAGTCGGCCAACGACGCCTCGCACGAGCACCCCTCGCGGATCATCGTCGTGATCAAGCGGGTCAGCCGGTCGCCGCGCAGCCGGCGGGACGCGCGCCTCGACGCCGAGGTGCGGGTCGGTGCCGACTCGGGCACGGGTGAAACGGTTGTCCTGCGTCTGCACGGCGAGCTGGTCAACCACGCGCAGTCCGTGGTCCTGCCCCTGCTGCTGCCGGACGCGCCGGTGGTCGTGTGGTGGCCCGAGGGCGCGCCCGCGGACGTCGCGGGCGACCCGCTGGGCGCCCTCGGGCAGCGCCGGATCGTCGACACGTACGCGACGGAGGACCCGTTCGCGGAGCTGTCGGCGCGCGCGGAGACCTACGCGCCCGGCGACACCGACCTGTCCTGGACCCGGGTCACCCCCTGGCGCTCGATGCTGGCGGCGGCCCTGGACCAGCAGTCCGTGCGGGTCACCTCCGCGGTCGTCGAAGGCGAGGACGAGAACCCCAGCTGCGAGCTGCTGGCCATGTGGCTGGCGGACCGGCTCCAGGTGCCCGTACGGCGAACCCAGTCGGCCGGTCCCGGACTCACCGCGGTCCGGCTGGAGACCGGTGACGGCGCGATCGTGCTGGACCGGGCCGACGGCTCGCTGGCGACGCTGTGCATGCCGGGGCAGCCGGACCGCGCGGTGGCGCTCAAGCGGCGCGACACCTCCGAGCTGCTCGCGGAGGAGCTGCGCAGGCTGGACCCGGACAACACGTACGAGGCCTCGCTGAAGTACGGCGTGGACCGGCTGGAGGCGGAGTCCGCGGCGGCGGCCGCGAAGTCCGTTCCCGCGAAGTCCGTCCCCGCGGGGCCCGTCCCCGCGAAGACCGCGCCGGCGGCGGCCGGGGACGCCGCGGACTCCGCGGACGCCCCGGAGAAGCCCGCCAAGGCGCCCGCGAAGAAGGCCCCGGCCAAGAAGGCGGCGTCCCGGTGAGCGTCCCGCAGGTCGTGGTCCACCGCGACAAGGAGCTGATGGCGCAGGCCGCCGCGGCGCGCCTGATCACGCGCATCGTGGACGCCCAGGCGGCCCGCGGCTCCGCGTCGGTGGTGCTCACCGGCGGGCGCAACGGCAACGGCCTGCTGGCCGCCCTCGCCGCCGCGCCCGCCCGGGACGCGGTCGACTGGTCGCGGCTCGACCTGTGGTGGGGCGACGAGCGGTACGTGCCGGCCGACGACCCCGAGCGCAACCACGTCCAGGCCCGCGAGGCGCTGCTGGACGCGGTGCCCGTGGATCCGGCGCGCGTGCACGTGATGCCCGCCTCCGACGGCCCGTACGGCGCCGACGTGGACGCGGCGGCCGCCGCGTACGCCGAGGAGCTGGCGCGGGCCGCCGGGCCCGAGGACCACGGCCCGGTGCCGCGGTTCGACGTGCTGATGCTGGGGGTGGGCCCGGACACGCACGTGGCCTCGCTCTTCCCCGGACACCCGGGCGTGCGCGAGCAGGCCCGCACGGTGGTGGGCGTGCACGGCGCGCCGAAGCCGCCGCCGACCCGCGTCTCGCTGACCCTCCCGGCCATCCGGGCGGCGCGTGAGGTGTGGCTGCTCGCCGCGGGCGAGGACAAGGCCGGTGCGGTCGCGATCGCCCTGGGCGGCGCGGGCGAGCTCCAGGCCCCGGCGGCGGGCGCGTACGGCCGCGTACGCACCCTCTGGCTGCTGGACCGGGCCGCCGCCGCGAAGCTCCCGCCGCAGCTCTACCCGCCGGCGTCTGCCTGATCCGGCCGAGGACAAGGGCCCCCGCTCTCCGAGGATCCGAGGAGAGCGGGGGCCCTTGTCGTGCGCCTGCGGTCAGCGGCCGCGCAGCGTGCGGTACTTGGCGACCAGGGCGGTGGTGGAGGCGTCCAGGCCGCCCACCTCGGCGCCCTGGACCAGGGCGGGCTCGATGCGCTTGGCCAGGACCTTGCCCAGCTCGACGCCCCACTGGTCGAAGGAGTCGATGTTCCACACCGCGCCCTGGACGAACACCTTGTGCTCGTACAGCGCGACGAGCTGCCCCAGCACCGACGGCGTCAGCTCGGCGGCCAGCACCGTGGTGGTCGGGTGGTTGCCGTGGAAGGTCTTGTGCGGCACCAGCTCCTCGGCGACGCCCTCCGCCCGCACCTCCTCCGGCGTCTTGCCGAAGGCCAGGGCCTGGGTCTGCGCGAAGAAGTTGGCCATCAGCAGGTCGTGCTGGGCCGCCAGCTCGGGCGACAGCCCCTCGACGGGCCGGGCGAAGCCGATGAAGTCCGCCGGGATCACCTTGGTGCCCTGGTGGATCAGCTGGTAGTAGGCGTGCTGGCCGTTGGTGCCGGGGGTGCCCCAGACCACCGGACCCGTCTGCCACTCGACCGGGTTGCCGTCGCGGTCCACGGACTTGCCGTTGGACTCCATGTCCAGCTGCTGCAAGTAGGCGGTGAACTTGGACAGGTAGTGCGAATAGGGCAGGACGGCGTGGGACTGCGCGTCGAAGAAGGCGCCGTACCAGATGCCCAACAGGCCCATCAGGAGCGGGGCGTTCTCCTCCGGCGCGGCGGTCCGGAAGTGCTCGTCGACCAGGTGGAAGCCCGCCAGCATCTCGCGGAAGCGGTCCGCACCGATGGCGATCATCAGCGAGAGGCCGATGGCCGAGTCGAAGGAGTAGCGGCCGCCGACCCAGTCCCAGAACTCGAACATGTTGGCCGTGTCGATGCCGAACTCGGCCACCTTGCCGGAGTTCGTCGACAGCGCCACGAAGTGCCGGGCCACGGCCTCCCGGTCGCCGCCCAGGCCGTCCACCAGCCACTGGCGGGCGGAGGTGGCGTTGGTGATGGTCTCGACGGTGGTGAAGGTCTTGGACGCGATGATGAACAGCGTCTCGGCCGGGTCCAGTCCGTGCACCGCCTCGTGCAGGTCCGCGCCGTCGACGTTGGAGACGAAGCGCACCGTGAGGTCGCGGTCGGTGAAGGTGCGCAGCACCTCGTACGCCATCGCCGGACCGAGGTCGGAGCCGCCGATGCCGATGTTGACGACGTTGCGGATGCGGCGGCCGGTGTGGCCGGTCCACGCGCCGGAGCGCACGCGCTCGGAGAAGTCCGCCATCCGGTCGAGGACGGCGTGCACGCCGGGGACGACGTTCTCCCCGTCGACCTCGACCACCGCGCCCGCGGGGGCGCGCAGCGCGGTGTGCAGCACCGCGCGGTCCTCGGTCGTGTTGATCTTCTCGCCGCGGAACATCGCGTCCCGCAGCTCCGCCACGCCGGTCGCGGCGGCCAGGTCCCGCAGCAGCCCCAGGGTCTCGTCCGTGACCAGGTGCTTCGAGTAGTCGATGTGGAGGTCCCCGACCCGCAGGGTGTAACCGGTGCCCCGTTCCGGGTCCGCCTCGAACAGCTCCCGCAGATGGGTCCGGCCGAACTCCTCCCGGTGCTTCGCCAGCGCAGCCCACTCGGGCGTCCGGTTGAGCTTCACGCGGCCTTCTGCCTTCATCTCGGACATCAACCCACTTCTTCCTGTCCTGTTGTGCCCCGCCACTTCCCAACCTAAGGGATCAGAAGGGCTTCAACCGACACAAACAGGCCCGGCCCGCGGGAGAAGGTCTCCCACGGGCCGGGCCCTGAGTCAGACGGTGTGTCCGGGCCGCGGACGGCTCAGATCTCACCCCGGAGCTTGGCGAGCGCCTCGGCGAGGATCGCCTCGCCGTCCGCGTCCGTGCGCCGCTCCCGTACGTACGCGAGGTGCGTCTTGTACGGCTCGGTGCGCGGCGGGGCCGGGGGGTTGTCCCGGTCCTGGCCGGCCGGGAAGCCGCAGCGCGGGCAGTCCCAGGTGTCCGGTACCTGCGCGTCGCTGGCGAAGCTGGGCTGGGTCTCGTGCCCGTTGGAGCACCAGAAGGAGATGCGCAGGCGCGGCGCGGACTCGCCGCGCTCGGCCTCACCCATCGGCCCCGCTCCGACCCGGCTTCCACGGATCGCGTTGCCACTTGCCACGGTCGTAACTCCCTGCGTGATGGTGCCGCGTTCGCTGTGTTGTCCGCCGCGGGCGCCCCAGTCTACGGAAGTCCCAACGCGCGTCCAATGGCCGGAGTTACTTCCGGTCAGCTGTCGAGCTTCATCATCAGGCCAAGCGCGACAATGCACGCGAACCACAGCAGACCGACCACGACGGTGATGCGGTCGAGGTTGCGCTCGGCCACCGAGGAGCCGCCGACGGAGGACTGCATGCCGCCGCCGAACATGTCGGAGAGGCCGCCGCCCTTGCCCTTGTGCATCAGCACCAGCAGCATCAGCAGCAGGCTGAAGACGATCAGGGCGATCGAGAACCCCATAATCACGGCTGGACCCTACTTCCTTGGTTATCGAGAGCGGGGGCCAGTGGCTGCTGATTCAGCCCCCTGGCCCCCGCAAGGGTACGACGGATCCGCCCTACCGCATACTCACTGACCTGGTCACTGGTCCCGGAAACGGACGATCTTGACGAACTCGTCCGCATCGAGGGCCGCGCCGCCGACCAGGGCGCCGTCCACGTCGGGCTGCGCCATGATCGCCGCGATGTTGCCGGCCTTCACGGAGCCGCCGTACTGGATGCGGACCTTGTCGGCCAGCTCCTGGGAGTACAGCTCGGCCAGGCGGCCGCGGATGGCCCCGCAGACCTCCTGCGCGTCGTCGGGGGTGGCGACCTCGCCGGTGCCGATGGCCCACACCGGCTCGTACGCGATCACGATGGACTCGACCTGCTCGGCCGGGACGTCCTTGAGACCGCCGTCGACCTGGTTCAGCGTGTACTGGACCTGCTGGCCGGCCTTGCGGATGTCCAGGCCCTCGCCGACGCACAGGATCGGGGTGATCCCGTGCTTGAAGGCGGCCTTGACCTTGGCGTTGCAGATCTCGTCGTTCTCGCCGTGGTACTGGCGGCGCTCGCTGTGGCCGACGGCCACGTACGCGCACTTCAGCTTGGCCAGCATCGGGCCGGAGATCTCACCGGTGTAGGCGCCGGAGTCGTGCGCCGAGATGTCCTGGGCGCCGTACTTGATCTTCAGCTTGTCGCCGTCGACCAGGGTCTGGACCGAGCGCAGGTCGGTGAAGGGCGGCAGGACCGCGACCTCGACCGCGTCGTAGTCCTTGTCGGTCAGGGCGAAGGCGAGCTTCTGGACGTGCGCGATGGCCTCAAGGTGGTTGAGGTTCATCTTCCAGTTGCCCGCCATCAGCGGGGTGCGAGAGGTCACGGGTCAGCCTTCCAGTGCCGCGATGCCGGGGAGTTCCTTGCCCTCGAGGTATTCGAGGGAGGCGCCGCCGCCGGTGGAGATGTGTCCGAACGCCTTCTCGTCGAAGCCGAGCGTGCGCACGGCCGCGGCCGAGTCGCCGCCGCCGACGACGGTGAAGGCGTTGCTGTCGACCAGGGCCTGCGCGATCGCGCTGGTGCCGCCGGCGTAGTCGGGGTGCTCGAAGACGCCCACCGGACCGTTCCAGAAGACGGTCTCGGCGTCGGCGATCTTCGACGCGTACAGCTCGCGCGTCTTCGGGCCGATGTCCAGGCCCTCCTTGTCGGCGGGGATCTTGTCCGCGTCGACGGTGACGAACTCGGCCGGGGTCTTGCCCTTGAGGTCCGGGAACTCGGCGGAGGCGAGCACGTCGACCGGGAGGACCAGCTCGACGCCGGTGCGCTCGGCGCGCTCCATGTACTCGGTGACCTTGTCCACCTGGTCCTTCTGGAGCAGGGAGATGCCGACCTCGTAGCCCTTGGCGTACAGGAAGGTGTACGCCATGCCGCCGCCGATCAGGATGCGGTCGGCCTTGCCGAGCAGCTCGTCGATGACGGCGAGCTTGTCGGAGACCTTGGCACCGCCGAGCACCACCACGTAGGGGCGCTTCACGTCGGCGGTGAGCTTCTTCAGGACGCCGACCTCGGTGGCGATGAGGTGGCCGGCGGCGTGCGGGAGGCGCGCCGGGAGGTCGAACACCGAGGCGTGCTTGCGGTGCACCGCGCCGAAGCCGTCGCCGACGTACAGGTCGGCGAGCTCGGCGAGCCGGTCGGCGAACGCGCCGCGCTCGGCGTCGTCCTTGCTGGTCTCGCCCGCGTTGAAGCGCAGGTTCTCGATGACCGCGACCTGGCCGTCGGCCAGGGCCGCGACGGTCTCCTTGGCGGAGGAGCCGATGGTGTCGGTCGCGAACGCGACCTCGGTGCCCAGCAGTTCGCCCAGCCGGCGGGCGGCCGGGGCGAGGGTGAAGGCGGGGTCGGGGGCGCCCTTGGGGCGGCCGAGGTGGGAGGCGACGACCACGCGGGCGCCGGCCTCGGCGAGCTTCGCGATGGTCGGCTGGACGGCGCGGATGCGGCCGTCGTCGGTGATCACGCCGTCCGCGAGCGGGACGTTGAGGTCGGCGCGGACGAAGACCCGCTTGCCGGAGACGCCCTCGGCGAGAAGTTCGTCGATCGTCTTCATGCTGTTTCTGACTCCTTTGGCGCCCGTACGGGGCGAAGAACGACAGGAAAACTACAGGGTCCGGGCGGCGCTCCGTTGCGCCGGCCGGACCCTGTGCTTCACATCGTGGTGTTCCTGGCCCTGCTCAGAGCTGGGCGCCGACGAAGACCGTCAGGTCCACGAGGCGGTTGGAGTAGCCCCACTCGTTGTCGTACCAGCCGACGACCTTGACCTGCTTGCCCAGGACCATGGTCAGGGAGGAGTCGAAGGTGCAGGAGGCCGGCCAGTTCACGATGTCCGACGAGACGATCGCGTCCTCGGTGTACTCCAGGACGCCCTTCAGCTGGCCCTCGGCGGCCTTCTGGAAGGCGGTGTTGATCTCGTCCTTGGTGACCTCGCGGTCCAGCTCGATGACCAGGTCGGTGACCGAGCCGGTGGGGACCGGGACGCGCATGGCGATGCCGTCCAGCTTGCCCTTGAGCTGCGGGAGGACCAGGGCGGTGGCCTTCGCGGCACCCGTCGAGGTCGGGATGATGTTCTCCGCGGCGGCGCGGGCGCGGCGCAGGTCCTTGTGCGGGAAGTCGAGGATGCGCTGGTCGTTGGTGTAGGCGTGGACCGTGGTCATCATGCCCTTGACGATGCCGAAGTTCTCGTCGAGGACCTTCGCCATCGGCGCCACGCAGTTGGTGGTGCAGGAGGCGTTGGAGATGACGTGGTGGTTGGCCGCGTCGTACTTGTCGTGGTTGACGCCCATCACGATGGTGATGTCCTCGTCCGTGGCCGGGGCCGAGATGAGGACCTTCTTCGCGCCCGCGGCGAGGTGCTTGGCGGCGTCGGCCTTCTTCGTGAAGATGCCGGTGGACTCGATGACGATGTCGGCGCCCAGCTCGCCCCAGGGGAGGTTCGCGGGGTCGCGCTCGGCGAAGGTCTTGAAGGTGTTGCCACCGACAGTGATCGTGTCCTCGGTGTGGCTGACGTCCTGCTTCAGGCGGCCGAGGATGGTGTCGTACTTGAGCAGGTGCACCAGAGTGGCGTTGTCAGTCAGGTCGTTGACACCGACGATCTCGATGTCCGCCCCCTGCTCCAGGAGCGCCCGGAAGTAGTTGCGGCCGATGCGGCCAAAACCGTTGATACCTACGCGGATCGTCACGAACCGATCTCCTCGTATGTGCGCCGGTCTGTGCGCCGGCGAGCTGTATGGGATGTCCCCGACCGCCTCCGACCCTACCTCTCCGTGAGCCGTTGAGTGACATCGTCAGGGCACGGACGCGCGGGGACGGCCTGTACCAATGGGGCAGGCACAGGCCGCCCGGGACCCAAGGTCCCGTCACGCAGAGTCAGCGGTGCAGGGACTTGAGAGCCTTACCGATGAGTACGGAGCGGTCCTGGGGGTTGGCGAGGTGTTCGAGCCCGAACCCGAGCAGGACCGTGTCACGCGTTGTGACCGACGCGTAGGACTTGAACAGCTCCCCGGAGCGGGACCAATCTCCCGGAACTTCGGGACTTCCGGCGGGGGCGCCCTGTGCCGTCCATCCGCCGAGGGAGGTCTCGAAGCCCTCGGTGTCGCGGTCGGCGCCTCCGACGACCAGCCGGGTCTCGTCGGCGAAGACGCCGCGGCCGCCCGAACCGGGGTCGGTGACGTAGGAGAGGGCCAGTTCGACCTTCCTGCCCGCGTACGCGCTGAGGTCGAAGGCGACCTCCTTCCAGCCGCCGGACGAGCCGGTGAAGCTGTGCCACGCCCCGGTGGAGCCGCTCGCCGTGCAGCCGCCGGACGAGAGGGTGAGGTAGCGGGAGAGGAAGGGGTGGTCATTGATGAAGAACCCGGCCTCGCACTCCTCGGGCACGGTCGAGGAGGTCAGGCCCGAGGCCTCGGGGAGGGTGGTCCAGTCGTCGGCTCCCGACGTGTGCGCCTCCAGCAGCGCGTGGTCGTAGCCGGGTTCGGTGTTCCAGTTCAGGGCGAGGCGCAGTTCGGGCCGGTCGGCCGCCGTGACGCCGGTGAGGTCGACGGTGCGGACCAGGCGCCGCCAGTCGTCGTCCTCGTGGGTGGCGGCGGCCATGCCGGTGCCGCGGTAGGGGGCGTACGGGTTGACGACACCGGCGTACTGGCCGGCCTGCGCGCTGCCGAACTGGGGGAACGTGGCGGGCGGCAGGGTGTCGGAGGTGACGGTGTACGCGCCGGCCGCGTTCAGCGGGTTCCCGGGGTCGCCGGGGGCGTCGCCGAGCGGGCCGGCCGCTCCGGCCAGGGCGCCCGCGCCGCCGAAGCCGGTGGCGCCGCGGGCACTCGTACGGCCGTAGGCGCCGAGGTAGTACTGGCTGAAGTCGTTGGTGACGGCGCGGCCGACCTGGGCGCCGCCGCCGGCCAGCTCACCGGCCTCGACCAGCCGGCCGCCCTCGTTGAGCCAGTCGCGGAGCGCGAGCTGGGTGGGGCCGGAGGGGGCCTGGGCGCCCGTGTAGTGGACGGCGGTGCGGAAGTGGGACAGGACGCCCAGCGCGTGCGGCGCGCCCTGTGCGGCGACGTCCCAGACGGTCGCGGAGCGGCCGGCGGCGCGGAGCGCGTCCACGTACTTCTGGGCGTGCTGGGCGGCCGCGCCCTCCTCGGCGATCACGAGGACGTCGGCGCGGGGGCGCCTGGCGACGGTGTACGTGAAGTGCTCGCTGGACACCCGGGTGCCGGTGCGGGTGCGGCCGGTGAACCAGACCTCGACGGTGTCGCCGGGCCGGGCGCCCTCGACCGCGGCGCGGTACTGGTCGAAGTACAGGTTGTCGGTGCCGCCGTAGCGCTCGCCGCCGCGCCAGGGCGCGAGGTCCTCGTCGTGCGTGCGGCCGCCGTTGATCCGGTAGTTGAGCTCCTTGTTCCGGAGCGACTTGCGCGCGGTGACCGCGACCTGCTGGTCGGCGCCGCGGGCGTGGGAGGTGGTGAAGGGGTCGGGCGTGAAGTCGGCGGCGGTCAGGCCGACCGGGGAGGAGGGCCGGTCGGGGTGGGACGCGGTCTCGGCCACCGCGAGCGCGAAGGGGATGTTCTTCGCGAACTCGCCCTGGATCAGCTTCTCGTCGTCGGGGAAGTTGAAGCCGGATGGGCAGTCCTCGGCGCGCCACTGGTCGGCGGGGTCGAGGTCGGAGGCGGTCTGGCAGGTCGTCATCTCCGGGGTGAACATCATGATCCCGTTGACGTTGCCCGCGTGGCCGTCCGCCTCGCCGTTGGTCGTGTACAGCTCCGAGGAGACCTGCGGGTAGTAGCCGGGCACCGCGGGGTTCTCCGGCGTGCCGGCCAGCGACTTGTAGAGGACGTCGTCCGGGGTCGGGGTGGCCACCTGCCAGCCCACGCCGTAGAGGATCAGCTCGGCGGCGGAGTGGTAGTTGATGCCGTACTCGAAGCCGATGCGCTTCTGGAAGCGGTCGAGGGCGACGGTCTCGGGCTCCGAGTTGGGGCCGGAGCCGCGGTAGGTCTCGCTGAACGTGACGGGCGAGGAACCCTCGTTGTCGTAGCCCCACTTGTAGGCGAAGTTGCGGTTGAGGTCGACCCCGTCGCCGGTGGTGGTCTTCCCGTCGCCGTTGTTGTCGCGGAGGTTCTTGCGCCACAGCCGCTCGCCGTCGGGGGCGTGCGTGTAGTCGTACCCGTCGGGGTTGGCGGAGATCAGGAACCACAGCTCGGTGGTGTCCACGAGCCGCGTGATCCGCTGGTCCTTGCCGTAGTTGTCGAGGTAGTGGTGGAGCAGCCGGCGGGTCATCTCCGGGGTGATCCACTCGCGGGCGTGCTGGTTGGACATGTACAGCACCGCGGGTTTGGCGCCGTCCCTGGTGGTCCTGGCCCGCTTGGACACCTTGATCGCGAGGATGTCCTGGCCCTTGACGGACTTGCCGATGGAGACCACCTTGGTCAGGCCCGGGTGGGACTGGCCGGTGCGGACGATCTCCTCCTGGATGTTGCCCTTGCCGCTGTACGGGCGGTACACCCCGTCCCCGGCGGCGCGGGCGCGCGCCAGGCCGCTCGGCGAGACGGTGCGCTCGGTGAGCCTGACGCCCTGGGCGCCGAGGGCGCGGGCCTGGCCGCCGGTGAGGAACAGCTCGACGCGGGCGGTGCCGCCGGCGGGCGGTCGTTCGCTCAGTTCGTGTGCGTCCTGGCCGGCCGCCAGGACCAGCGGGACCTGCTGCTGGGTGATGTCTGCCTGGTAGACCCGTACCTCGTCGGCGGCCGCGGGTCCGGCCCCCGGCGCGGCGGCCGGGCCGGGCTGGGCCAGTGCCGCGGGTACGGCGGCCATCGAGCCGAGGATCAGTGCGCCGGTGGCGAGGATCGAGCCCGCTCTGCGCCTCATGTGCCCCCCTTGCTGTCGTCCGTCACGAAAGCGTGCGGACGCCAGGCTTACGGTGGTGCATGGTCATGTCAAGAAGGCCTCGGGTGGCGGAGCCGTCCGGGTGGAGGGCCCTTGTGACGCGTGGGACTCGTGGGACACCCGAGGCGTTCTGGGGTGCCCGGGGTGGTGTCCGCGGCGCGTGCGGGTGGTGCGTGTCCGAGGCGTGCGCCCGGGTCCGCGGCACGGTCCCGGGCGGCGACCCCGCCCACCGGCCGGGGCCGGCGTACGGGCCGGGGCCGGCGTACGGGCCGGGGCCGGCGTACGGGCCGGGGCCGGCGTACGGGCCTGGGCCGGCGCGCGGCGTACGGTACGGGTCCGGTGCCGGCGCGTACGCACGTACGTACGCGACCGCCGGCCCCGGGCCCGTACCGTCCGGCGCGCCTAGCCGACCAGGTTGTCGGCCATCTCCTCGGTGAGGTTCGACTCCGTGCCCGGGATGCCCAGGTCCTGCGCCCGCTTGTCGGCCATGGCCAGCAGACGGCGGATCCGGCCGGCCACCGCGTCCTTGGTCAGCGGCGGGTCGGCGAGCGCGCCCAGCTCCTCCAGGGAGGCCTGCTTGTGCTCCATGCGCAGCCGGCCGGCCGCGGCGAGGTGCTCGGGCACCTCCTCGCCGAGGATCTCCAGCGCGCGCTGGACCCGCGCCCCGGCGGCCACGGCGGCCCGCGCCGAGCGGCGCAGATTGGCGTCGTCGAAGTTGGCAAGCCGGTTGGCGGTGGCCCGCACCTCGCGGCGCATCCGCCGCTCCTCCCAGGCCAGCACCGACTCGTGCGCGCCGAGCCGGGTGAGCAGGGCGCCGATGGCGTCGCCGTCGCGGACGACCACCCGGTCCACCCCGCGGACCTCACGGGCCTTGGCGGCGATGGACAGCCGGCGCGCCGCGCCGACCAGGGCCAAGGCCGCCTCCGGACCCGGGCAGGTCACCTCCAGCGAGGAGGAACGGCCGGGCTCGGTGAGCGAGCCGTGCGCGAGGAAGGCGCCGCGCCAGGCCGCCTCCGCGTCACAGGTGGCCCCGGAGACCACCTGCGGGGGCAGGCCCCGGATGGGGCGCCCGCGGCCGTCGACCAGGCCGGTCTGGCGGGCCAGCTGGTCGCCGCCGGCGACCACGCGGACCACGAAGCGGGAGCCGCGGCGCAGCCCGCCGGGCGCCATCACGATCAGCTCCGAGCTGTGCCCGAAGATCTCCAGGATGTCCTTCTTCAGCCGGCGCGCCGCGAAGCTGGTGTCCAGCTCCGCCTCGATCACGATGCGGCCGCTCACCAGGTGCAGCCCGCCCGCGAAGCGCAGGATCGCCGAGACCTCCGCCTTCCTGCAGCAGGTGCGGGTGACGGGGAGACGGGAGATCTCGTCCTTCACCGCAGGCGTCATCGCCATGGGCCGATCCTTCCATGCATCCGAAAAATACGGTCGTACGCGGCCGCCAGCAGCTCGGGGTCGTGCCTGGCAGAGGCACCCCCGGAGCCGTCGGCCTGGGAGCCGCCCCCAGACCGCGCCGCCACAGGAGCCAGCTCGACCGCCGCGCCGAAGCGCTTGGCGGCATCGGCGAGGGACTCGCGATCGGGCACGGCAGCCTGGTCGGCCAGCACCACGTCCAGGGCGAGTTTAGGGGCGTGTCGTGCCAAAACCTCCAAATGACGCTGCGGTGAGAAGCCATCGGTTTCCCCGGGCTGCGGGGCGAGGTTCAGCGACAGCACCCGCCGGGCCTTTGTCTCGACCAGCGCGTCGAGCAGCTGCGGCACCAGCAGATGCGGGATGACGGACGAGAACCAGGAGCCCGGACCGAGCACCACCCAGTCCGCGTCGAGGACCGCCTCGACCGCCTCCGGCACCGCCGGCGGGTCGTGCGGCACGACGTGCACCGACTGCACCTCGCCCGGCGTCAGGGCCACCGTGGCCTGCCCGCGCACCACGTCCACGTCGTTCGGCCGGTCCGGATCGTGCCCCTTGACCAGGGCCTGGAGCTCCAGCGGTACGGCCGACATGGGCAGCACCCGCCCCTGCGCCCCCAGCAGCCGCCCGACCAGGTCGAGGGCGCTGACGTGGTCGCCCAGCTGCTCCCAGAGGGCGACGATCAGCAGGTTGCCCACGGCGTGGCCGTGCATCTCGCCCTTGCTGGCGAAACGGTGCTGGATGACCCGCGCCCAGGTCTGGCCCCAGTCGTCGTCCCCGCACAGCGCCGCGAGGGCCTTGCGCAGGTCGCCCGGCGGCAGCACGCCCAGCTCCTCGCGGAGCCGGCCGCTGGAGCCGCCGTCGTCGGCGACGGTCACGACGGCCGTCAGGTCGCCGGTGATCCGCCGCAGCGCCGCGAGCGAGGCGGACAGGCCCATGCCGCCGCCGAGCGCGACGACCTTGGGCTGGGCGCCGCGCCTGCGGCGGGCCCGGGCGGCGTCCTCGCCGAGCCCGGGCGTGAGCCGCCGCAGACGGCGCAGCCGGAGGCTACGGCCGGTCACTCGCGCCCCATGTCCCGGTGTACGACGACGGTCTCGACTCCCTCGGAGGCGAGGCGGGCGGCGAGCTTCTCGGACATGGCCACGCTGCGGTGCTTGCCGCCCGTGCAGCCGACCGCGATGGTCACGTACCGCTTGCCCTCGCGGCGGTAGCCGGTGGCGATGAGCTGGAGCAGCTCGGCGTACCGGTCGAGGAACTCCTTGGCGCCGGGCTGGTTGAAGACGTAACCCGACACCTCCTCGTTGAGGCCGGTGAAGGGGCGCAGCTCCGGGACCCAGTGCGGGTTCGGCAGGAAGCGGCAGTCCACGACGAGGTCGGCGTCGACGGGCAGGCCGTACTTGTAGCCGAAGGACATGACGGTGGCGCGCAGCTCCGGCTCCTCGTCCCCGGCGAACTGGGCGTCCATCTTGGCGCGCAGCTCGTGGACGTTGAGGCTGGAGGTGTCGATCACCAGGTCGGCGTCGCCGCGCAGCTCGCGCAGCAGGTCGCGCTCGGCGGCGATGCCGTCGACGATGCGGCCGTCGCCCTGGAGGGGGTGCGGTCGGCGGACCGACTCGAAGCGGCGGACCAGCGCGTCGTCCGAGGATTCCAGGAAGACGACCCGGTGCGTGACGCCGCGGCCGTCGAGGTCGGCCAGCGACTCGCGGAGGTTGTCGAAGAAGCGGCGGCCGCGGACGTCGACGACGACGGCGATGCGGGCGACGTTCCCCTGCGAGCGGGCGCCGAGCTCCACCATGGTGGGGATCAGCGCGGGCGGCAGGTTGTCGACCACGAACCAGCCGAGGTCCTCCAGGCACTTCGCGGCCGTACTGCGGCCGGCTCCGGACATGCCGGAGATGATCACCAGCTCGGGGATGGCCGCCTCGGCGGCTTCACCCGCCTCCACGCTCGTGCCCGTACTCACCTGTGCTCCGTCTCGGTCGTGTGCGTTCATTGCTCCGTCCCCCGTTCGGCCGAGGTCCCCGCGGGCGCGGGGGTCTCGTCCTCAATGATCTCTCCTGTCGCGGTGTTCACGGCAGGAGCCGCGGGGGCCGCCCGGGCGAGGGCCACGGCCACGGTCTCGGCCGTCTTGCGTCCTATGCCCGGGACCTCGCAGATCTGGTCGATTGTCGCCTGCCGCAGCTTCTTCACCGAACCGAAGTGCTTGATCAGCGCCAGCTTGCGGCTCTCCCCCAGGCCGGGTACGTCGTCCAGGGGGCCCGCCTTGAGGCGCTTGCCGCGCTTGTTGCGCTGGTACTGGATGGCGAAGCGGTGAGCCTCGTCACGTACCCGCTGGAGGAGGTAGAGGCCCTCGCTGGTGCGGGGCAGCACCACCGGGTCGTCCTCGCCGGGCAGCCAGACCTCCTCCAGCCGCTTGGCCAGGCCGCAGACGGCCACGTCGTCGACGCCGAGCTCCGTGAGGGCCCGCTGTGCGGCCTCGACCTGCGGGCGGCCGCCGTCGACCACGACGAGCTGGGGAGGGTACGCGAAGCGCTTCGGCCTGCCGTCGTCCTCCGGCCGGGGGTCGTCGCCGTCCTCGGGGCTCCACTCCCCCGTCTTCAGCTTCTCCTGGAGGTAGCGGCGGAACCGCCGGGACACCACCTCGTGCATGGACCGCACGTCGTCCTGTCCCGCGCCGTGCCAGACCTGCGTGTCCCCGACACGACCCTTCACCTGGAAGCGGCGGTACTCGCTCTTGCGGGCCAGCCCGTCCTCGAAGACGACCATGGAGGCCACGACGTCGTCGCCCTGGAGGTGGGAGATGTCGAAGCACTCGATGCGCAGGGGTGCGCTGTCCAGCTCCAGGGCCTCGGCGATCTCCTCCAGGGCGCGGGAGCGGGTGGTCAGGTCGCTGGCGCGCTTGGTCTTGTGCAGGGCGAGCGACTGCACCGCGTTCCGCCGGACCGTTTCCATCAGGTCCTTCTTGTCTCCGCGCTGCGGGATGCGCAGGCTGACCTGGGAGCCGCGGTGCTCGGCGAGCCACTGGGCGACGGCGGCGGAGTCCTCGGGCAGGGCGGGGACCAGGACCTCCTTGGGGACGCCCTCGCCGTGCTCCTCGCCGTACAGCTGCTGGAGCGCGTGCTCGACGAGTCCGGCGGTGTCGACCGCCTCGACCTTGTCGGTGACCCAGCCGCGCTGGCCGCGCACGCGACCGCCGCGGACGTGGAAGATCTGGACGGCCGCCTCCAGCTCGTCCTCGGCGACGGCGATCAGGTCGGCGTCGGTGGCGTCGGCCAGGACGACGGCGTTCTTCTCCATGGCCCGGCGGAGCGCCCCTATGTCGTCGCGCAGGCGGGCGGCCTTCTCGTACTCCATCTCCTCGGCGGCCTCGTGCATCCGCTTCTCCAGGCGGGAGAGGTAGGTGCCGGTGCGGCCGGCCATGAAGTCGCAGAACTCCTCGGCCAGTTCGCGGTGGTCCTCGGGGGTGATGCGGCCGACGCACGGGGCGGAGCACTTGCCGATGTAGCCGAGCAGGCAGGGCCGGCCGATCTGCGCGGAGCGCTTGAACACGCCGGCGGAGCAGGTCCGGACGGGGAACACCCGCAGCATGAGGTCGACGGTCTCGCGGATGGCCCAGGCGTGCGCGTAGGGGCCGAAGTAGCGCACGCCCTTCTTCTTGGGGCCGCGCATGACCTGGACGCGGGGGTACTCCTCGCCGAGCGTCACCGCGAGGGACGGATAGCTCTTGTCGTCGCGGTACTTGACGTTGAAGCGGGGGTCGTACTCCTTGATCCAGGAGTACTCCAGCTGGAGCGCCTCGACCTCCGTGGAGACCACGGTCCACTCGACGGAGGCGGCGGTGGTGACCATCGTGGCGGTGCGGGGGTGCAGGCCGGCCACGTCCTGGAAGTAGTTGGCGAGCCGCTGGCGCAGGCTCTTGGCCTTCCCGACGTAGATCACCCTGCGGTGCTCGTCACGGAACCGGTAGACACCGGGCGAGTCGGGAACCTGGCCCGGCGCGGGGCGGTAGCTGGAGGGGTCGGCCATGCCATCCACCCTACTGGCGGGCACCGACATCCCGGCCCATTCGGCGGGGGTGGAGAGGGGTCCGCGAACACCGCCCGGGGGCCCCGCCCGCGCCGGGGCGCCGGGGTCCGTCGAGCGCCGGGGGGGCGGGAGGTACGGGGGGGGTACGGGGGGCCCGGGGGCGCTGCCCGCGAGGGGAAGCGCAGCCCTGTCCGGAACACGGCCTGGGCCGACGGGCGGCCCCGGGCGGGGGTCCGGGGCGAAGCCCAGGCTGACGGACAGCGCCCGGCGGGGTCCGGGGCGGAACCTGGGGTCCGGGGCGGAGCCTCGGGTCCGGGACGGAGCCTCGGGTCCGGGACGGAGCCTGGGGTGCCGGGCGCGGACCCAGGACCCTGGGCCGGCCCCCGGGGTCCGGGGCGCAGCCCCACGGGGTCCGGGGCGCAGCCCCGGGGAACGGTGGAAGGGCGGGGCGGGGAGAAGGCAGCCTGCCGGTGTGGGGCCGGTGCGGGACGGGGACGGGGCGCAGCCCCACGGGGTCCGGGGTGCAGCCCCGGGGAACGGTGGACGGGCGGGGAGAAGGCCGCCTGCCGGTGGGGGGCCGGGACGGGGCGGAGCCCCGCGGGGCGGCGGTGAGGACGCCGGCTCCCGCGGGGGTACGGGGCGCGGCCCAGGGGTTGGGGCGCGCCCCGCAGGCGGCGGCCGGCGCCGTCAGGCGACGCGGCGGCGCCGTACGAGCCAGACCGCGGCGAGGGCCGCCGCGCCGGCGAGCCCACCGGCTGCCGGCACGGCCACGTCACCGCCGCCACCCGCCGACGAAGCAGCCACCTCGCGGCCGGCCCCCGCCGACGGCGCGGCCGCGTGACCGCCGGCCCCCGGAGACGCCGCGGCCGCATAGCCGCCGGCCTTGCCGGACCTCGCGTACGCGGACCCCGGCAGCTTGGAGCCGTAGGCGGCCCGCACCCGCGCCCCGTACGCGGCGAGCGTGGTGCCCCGGGCGCCCACGGCCCGTACGGCGTCCGGGTCCAGCGGGAGCACCTTCGCCCCCTTGGCCACGTACCAGGCGTCGATCTGCGGCTCGCGGAAGACCAACCCGCCCGGCAGGGCCCGGGCCCCCGCCGCGGCGTAGCGGAACTCGTCGTCGCCGGTGGCGATGTTCACCACCTGCCAGGCCCCGCCCACCGGCGCGGTCCACAGCGAGGCGAGCTGCCCGTCGGCGGCGACGGCCTTGCTGGCCAGGAACTCGACCCGGGCGACCGGCGCGCCGGCCCGGCCCGCCACGAACTCGGGCGACAGGTAGTGCACGGCGAGCGTCCCGCCCTCGACGCGCGGCGCGGCGGCCGCCGCCGAGACCTTGCCCTCGCGGGAGAAGAACCGGGACAGGGTGGCGAGCGTGGCCGGCGCGGCGGCCGCGGCGCGGGCGGCGGCCAGGCTCTCCGCGGAGGCCGCCACCGGAGCAGGCACGGGAGCAGGCACGGAAGCCGACGCAGGAGCCGGCACGGCGGCCGGCGCACCGGGCGGCTGGGGAGCGGCGGCCTGCGCCTGCGGGGCGAGCACCAGCAGGGCCGCGGCGGCGGCACCTGTCAGGGCGGTGGCAGTGGCACGGAAGGTCATGCTGCTCACGCCCCGATCCGGTAGAGCGAGTGGGTCCAGGAGAAGGAGCCGTTGTTCACGTACCAGGCGTGGGAGGCCCAGTTGTAACGGTCGCTGGAGGGCCACGGGTCACCCCAGTAGACCCAGCTGTTGGCGTCGTCGTAGCCGTAGACCACATGCATGTGGCCACCGCCGCTCGACCACTGGATGCGGGTCTCGACCGGCCGGTTGTAGTTGATCTCGTTCTGGACGGTGGAGTAGCGCAGCCAGCCGTCGACGTACGAGCCGGAGCTGATGCCGGCCCAGTTCAGGGCGGTCTGGACGTTGCCGAGCGTGGCCTGCCAGTTGGGGCAGTCGTACCCCTGCTGGCGGTTGAAGGCGGCGTTGCAGAACTGGTTCTGGGAGTAGTTCCGGCCGAACCAGGTGGCGATCGTGTTGCCGGAGGCCGCCCAGCACCAGTTGGTCTTCTGCTGCGCCTGCATGGTGATGTTCAGCCGCTTGTAGGCGAGGGCGGCCGCCGGGGCGCCGGGTGCCGTCGGCGCGGACCGGCTCGCCCGTACGTCGTCCTGCGGGCCGGCGGCCGCCGTGGCGGAGGCGGGGCCGGCGGGCAGGGCGACCAGCAGGGCGGTGACGAAGGCGGCCAGGGACAGCCGCCCGTTTCTGTTGCGCATCGCGTTCGTCCCGGAGTGGGGATCCCCCGGGCCCCGCCGTCCGGCGGCAACCGGTCGGCGGGGCCCGGGGGGTGTGGGGATGGAGGAGCGCGTCCGGACGCTGTGGAGGAGCATCAGGTGTTGTCGCGATCAGGTCAACACGGTTCAATGCCAGGTGACATTGCAGTGTGAACGGTGACGCTGCGATGTGAACGCCCGGCCTCCGCCGACCAGGAACCCGGGCGCCACCGGTGGAACCCTCCGTCCCACCGGGCGTGAACATTCACAGAGGAGTCGCCAATGCGGCGCACCAGCGACCCCGGGGGCGATACGGGGGCCGCGGCGGGTGAGCTCGCGCAATTGCTCCGCGCGGGCCCCTTCCACCTCGCCCTGCGCGCCGCGCTCGCCGCGCGCGGTCTCCCCCTGCACCGCGTCCAGCACCGGCTGGCGTCCCGGGGCATCAAGGTCGGGGTGACCAGCCTCAGTTACTGGCAGCAGGGCGCCCGGCGCCCGCAGCGGCCCGAGTCGCTCAAGGCGGTGCGGGCGCTGGAGACGATCCTGGACCTGCCGTCGGGCGCGCTGACCCGGCTGCTGCTGCCCGCCGGGGCGCGCACGGAACCGGGCCGGCCGGCGGCCCGCCCTTACCCGGCGCTGATGGCGGCGGGGGACGCGGTCGAGCGGCTGCTGGCGGAGCTGGAGTGGCCCGCGGACGGCGGTCTGCACACGGTGGGCCACCACGAGCGCGTGCGGATCGGGGCGGGGTACGAGCTGAGCGGCCGCGACTCCCAGCACGTGGTGCGGGCCCACCGCGACGGGGTCGACCGCTACCTGGCCATCCACCACGGGGACCCGGGCTGCGACCCGGCGAGGGTGGAGGTGCGGGCCCAGGAGAACTGCCGGACCGGGCGGGTGCGCTGGCACCGGGAGACCGGTGTGGTGGTGGCGGAGCTGCTGTTCGACGCGCGGCTGCGCTCCGGGGACACGTACCTCTTCGGGTACGGCTTCGAGGACGGCACCGGCGGCCGCAGCAGCGAGTACCTGCGGGGCTTCAGCTACGCGGGCGGCCAGTACGTGCTCCAGGTCCGCTTCGACGAGGCCGCGCTGCCGGTGCGCTGCCGGCGGTTCAGCCAGTCCGGCCCGGGCGCGCCGCGCGGCGAGGTCGCGGACCTGACCCCGAGCGGGCGGCACCGCGCCGTGCACCTGGTGGAGACCGGCGTACGGCGCGGGATCCTGGGCATCGGCTGGGACTGGGAGTAGCGGGCGGCAGCCGCCCCGCCCGCGGCCCCCGGCGGCCTCAGCCCGCGATGATCTTGCCGCCCTCGACCTTCACCGGGATCTCCGGGAGCGGGCTCGGGGCGGGTCCGGAGAGCACCTTGCCGGTGGCGACGTCGAAGCGGCTCATGTGGCAGGGGCAGTTGCCCTCGCCGTTCTCGATCTTGTCCAGGATGCAGCCGGCGTGGGTGCACTTGGCGCTGAAGGCCCGGTACTGCCCCGCCGACGGCTGGCTGACCAGCAGCCGCTGCTCGCGGAACAGCTTGGCGCCGCCGACCGGCACGGCCTCCGCGCCACCCAGGTCCAGGGGCTCGCTGGGCTTCTCGGCGTCGACGGTGCTGCCGGCCTCGGTGGAGCAGGCGGCGAGCGAGATGCCGGCGGCGGCGGCACCCGCGAGCGCGGCGGCGCCCTTCAGCACGGTTCGGCGGGCGGCGGGCTGGGCGGACATGGTCTCTCCCGGGGGTCCAGGGGCGGTCGCGGTGGCCGCGAGGGGCGCGGAAACCCCTCCGACGATACCGGCGCTGCCGGTGCGGGGGCTGTCTGGGATACGTTCGCCCCGTGATCGTCGTCGGTGGAGAAGCCCTGATCGACCTCGTGCCCGCGCCCGGGCCCGCGGAGGCACTGCTGCCCCGCCCGGGCGGCGGGCCGTACAACACCGCCCTGGCGCTGGGGCGGCTCGGGGACCGGGTCGCGTTCTGCTCGCGGGTCTCGACGGACGCGTTCGGGGAGAAGCTGCTGGCCGGGCTGCGGGCGGCGGGGGTGGACTGCTCGCTGGTGCAGCGCGGGCCCGAGCCGACGACGTTGGCGGTGGCCTCGGTCGGGCCGGACGGCTCGGCGGCGTACAGCTTCTACACCGAGGGCACGGCGGACCGTTTCTTCACCCTGCCCGAGCTGCCCTCCGGGGTGCGCGGCCTGGCGCTGGGCACCTGTTCCCTGGTCCTGGAGCCGGGGGCCGGCGCGTACGAGGCGCTGCTGCGCCGGGAGGCCGGGCGTGGGGTGTTCACGCTGCTCGACCCCAACATCCGGCCGGGGCTGATCGCGGATCCCGAGGCGTACCGGGAGCGGTTCCTGGGCTGGCTGCCGTACGTCTCGCTGCTGAAGCTCTCGGAGGAGGACGCGGCCTGGCTGGGCGGGAGCGTGGACCGGTGGCTGGCGGCGGGGCCCCGCGCGGTGGTGCTGACCCGGGGCGCGGACGGGATGACGGTGCGCACGCGGGAGGGCGCGGAGCACTCCGTACCGGCGCGGCGGGTGGCGGTGGCGGACACGATCGGGGCCGGGGACACGGTGAACGCGGCCCTGCTGCACCGGCTGTTGGAGGGGCGGGATCCCGGTCGGCCGGACTGGCCGGCCGTGCTGGACTTCGCGGCCCGGGCCGCCGCGCTGACCTGTACCCGTGCGGGGGCCGAGCCGCCGTATGCGGCGGAACTGTGACGGATCGCCAACAAGCCAGCCAAATTTCGGAGTTTACGATCACGGCACCGGTCGGCGACGCTTGGACCGGGCAACGGCACCCCAGAGCGAAAAGGGACCACAGTGACGGAATTCCTGGAGTACGACGGCGGGCGGATCGCGTACGACGACAACGGGGCCGAGGGGCCGCTCGTCGTGTGCGTGCCGGGGCTGGGCAACACCCGCGCCGCGTACCGGTTCCTGGCTCCCGACCTGGGCGAGTCGGGGTTCCGGGTGGTCACCTGCGACCTGCGCGGGTCGGGCGGGTCGACCGCGGGTGAGCGGGAGTACGGACAGGACGCCCTGGCGGGTGATCTGCGGGCCCTGGTGCGGCACCTGGGTGCGGGGCCGGCGTTCGTCGTGGCGCACTCGAACGCGGCGGGTGCGGCGGTGGTCGCGGCCGCCGAGGAGCCGGGGCTGTTCGGCGGGCTGGTGCTGGTGGCGCCGTTCGTCCGGGCCGGGGCGGGCGCGGGGCTGCGGGCCGGGCGGTTCGTACGGTCATGGACGCGGCAGTGGGCCGGGCTGTTCCCGAAGGACAAGCCCGAGGACTTCGCCGACGCGCGGCGGGAGCTGTCGGAGTCGCTGCGGCAGCCGGGGCACCTGGCCGCGCTGCGGGCCATGATCGCGGCGGGTGCCGGGCCGGCCGAGGCGGCGCTCGGTGCGCTGGCGGTGCCGGTGCAGGTGGTGATGGGCGGGACGGACCCGCACTTCGGGCCGGACCCGCTGACCGAGGCCGAGTGGATCGGGGAGCGCACCGGTGGTGAAGTGGTCCTGATCGACGAGGCCGGGCACTACCCGATGTTGGACCGGCCGTCGCAGGTCATGGCGGCCGCGGTGCCCTTCATGGCCCGGGTGGCCATGCGGCGCGCGGCCTAGCGGGACTGCCGCTCCGGTCCGGCGGAGGACGGAACGACGACGGGGCCCGGTCCACACACGTGGTGGACCGGGCCCCGTCCGCGTCGTCCGCGTTCACGGGGTGGGTGCCGGAGAGCGGCACCCACCCGCTCAGCTCTTCTTGGCCCGCGAGGCCGCCGCGGTCTTCTTCGCGGCCGTCTTGCGCGGTGCCGCCTTCCTCGCGGAGCGCGCCGCCGGCACCGTCGCGTCCGAGACCCGGTCGGCGCCGAGGATGTCCCGGAGGAACTTGCCGGTGTGGCTGGCGCCGACGGAGGCGACCTGCTCGGGCGTGCCCTCGGCGACGACCATGCCGCCGCCGTAACCGCCCTCGGGTCCCATGTCGATGACCCAGTCGGCGGTCTTGATGACGTCCAGGTTGTGCTCGATGACGATCACCGAGTTGCCCTTGTCGACCAGCCCGGAGAGCACCTTGATCAGCTTCGAGATGTCCTCGAAGTGGAGTCCGGTGGTGGGCTCGTCCAGGACGTAGACCGTGCGCCCGGTGGAGCGCTTCTGCAGCTCGGAGGCGAGCTTCACGCGCTGCGCCTCGCCGCCGGAGAGGGTCGGCGCGGACTGGCCGAGGCGGACGTAGCCGAGGCCGACCTCGTTGAGCGTGCGCAGGTGCCGGGCGATGGTCGGGACGGCCTCGAAGAAGTCCAGGGCCTCCTCGATCGGCATGTCCAGGACCTCGGCGATGGACTTGCCCTTGTAGTGGACCTCCAGGGTCTCCCGGTTGTACCGGGCGCCGTGGCAGACCTCGCACGGGACGTACACGTCCGGCAGGAAGTTCATCTCGATCTTGATGGTGCCGTCGCCGGAGCAGTTCTCGCAGCGGCCGCCCTTGACGTTGAAGGAGAAGCGGCCGGGGAGGTAGCCGCGGACCTTCGCCTCCATCGTCTCGGCGAAGAGCTTGCGGACGTGGTCGAAGACGCCGGTGTACGTGGCCGGGTTGGACCGCGGGGTGCGGCCGATCGGCGACTGGTCGACGTGGACGACCTTGTCGACCAGGTCGTCGCCGGCGACCCGGGTGTGGCGGCCGGGCACCGTGCGCGCGCCGTTCAGCTCGCGGGCCAGGTGCGTGTACAGGATGTCGTTGACCAGCGTGGACTTGCCGGATCCCGAGACACCGGTGACGGCCGTGAACACCCCGAGCGGGAAGGACACGTCGATGTCCCGGAGGTTGTTCTCCTTGGCGCCGTGCACGGTGAGCTTCCGCTCGCCGTTCACCGGGCGGCGGACGTCCGGGACGGCGATCGACTTCTTGCCGGAGAGGTACTGGCCGGTCATCGAGTCGCCGTTCTTCAGCAGCTCCTTGAGGGAGCCGCTGTGCACGACCTTGCCGCCGTGCTCGCCGGCGCCGGGGCCGATGTCGACCACCCAGTCGGCCACCTTGATGGTGTCCTCGTCGTGCTCGACGACGATCAGGGTGTTGCCCATGTCGCGGAGCCGGACCAGGGTCTCGATGAGCCGGTGGTTGTCCCGCTGGTGCAGGCCGATGGACGGTTCGTCGAGGACGTAGAGCACGCCGACGAGGCCGGAACCGATCTGGGTGGCCAGCCGGATGCGCTGGGCCTCGCCTCCGGAGAGGGTGCCCGCGGCGCGGTTGAGGGAGAGGTAGTCGAGGCCGACGTCCACCAGGAAGCGGAGGCGTTCGTTGACCTCCTTCAGGACGCGCTCGGCGATCTTCTTGTCGCGGGCGTCGAGACGGAGGCGGCCGAGGAAGTCGGCGCACTCGCTGATCGACATCGCCGAGACCTCGGCGATCGACTTCTCCATGACCGTGACGGCGAGCACGATCGGCTTCAGGCGCGTGCCCTCACAGGTCGGGCACGGCACCTCGCGCATGTACCCCTCGAAGCGCTCGCGGCTGGAGTCGCTCTCGGCCTCCGAGTGCCGCCGCTTGACGAAGGGCACCGCGCCCTCGAAGGCCGTGGTGTACGCGCGCTCGCGGCCGTAGCGGTTGCGGTACCGCACCTGGATCTGGGTCTTGTGCCCGTACAGCAGCGCCTTCTTGGCCCGCTGCGGGAGGCCCGCCCAGGGGATGTCGGTGCGGAAGCCCAGCTCGTCGGCGAGGGCTCCGACCAGCCGCGCGAAGTAGTCCTTGGTGTGGCCGAGCGACCAGGGCGAGACCGCGCCCTCGTCGAGGGACTTCTCCTCGTCCGGGATGATCAGCTCCGGGTCGACCTCCATGCGCGTGCCGATGCCGGTGCACTCGGGGCAGGCGCCGAAGGGCGAGTTGAAGGAGAAAGAACGAGGCTCCAGTTCCTCGAAGGAGAGGTCGTCGTACGGGCAGTAGAGGTGCTCGGAGTACATCCGCTCACGCTCGGGGTCGTCCTCGGCGAGGTCGACGAAGTCGAGGATGACCATGCCGCCGGAGAGGCCGAGCGCGGTCTCGACCGAGTCGGTCAGGCGGCGCTTGGCGCTGTCCTTGACGGTGAGGCGGTCCACGACCACCTCGATGGTGTGCTTCTCCTGCTTCTTCAGCGTCGGCGGCTCGGAGAGCTGGACCGTCGTGCCGTCGACCCGGGCGCGGCTGTAGCCCTTGGTCTGGAGGTCGGCGAAGAGGTCGACGAACTCTCCCTTGCGCTCGCGCACCAGCGGCGAGAGGACCTGGAAGCGGCTGCCCTCGGGCAGCGCGAGGACCTTGTCGACGATGGCCTGCGGCGACTGCCGGGAGATCGGGCGGGAGCACTCCGGGCAGTGGGGCTTGCCGATGCGGGCGAACAGCAGGCGGAGGTAGTCGTACACCTCCGTGATCGTGCCGACCGTGGAGCGGGGGTTGCGCGAGGTGGACTTCTGGTCGATCGAGACGGCCGGGGAGAGGCCTTCGATGAAGTCGACGTCGGGCTTGTCCATCTGGCCGAGGAACTGGCGGGCGTACGAGGAGAGCGACTCGACGTAGCGGCGCTGCCCCTCGGCGAAGATCGTGTCGAACGCGAGGGAGGACTTGCCCGACCCGGAGAGTCCGGTGAAGACGATGAGCGAGTCGCGGGGCAGGTCGAGCGAGACGTTCTTCAGGTTGTGCTCGCGAGCGCCACGAACGATGAGACGGTCGGTCACGCCGGTCCGCACCTTTCTAGAGAGAGCGGGGGAACGGGCCCCCGTCCCAGGGTATGGGGGGTGCCACGAAGCTGTATCGAGGTTCGACTTCCGAGCGTATAGCACGCGCATTCGAATTATGGCGCGCGAACGCTTCCTTCACCCGAAGGTGTGGCGGCGCTATCGTCGGCGCCATGATTGATCATGTGCACGACCTGCACTCCGTACGTGCGGCGACCGACCGGCTGCTGAGCGCGGTCGCCAAACTGGACAACGCGTCCCTCGCCGAGCCGTCACGTCTGCCCGGCTGGACCCGGGGCCACATCCTGGCCCACCTCGCCCGCAACGCGGACGCCCTCGTCAACGTCTTCGAGGGCCGCCCCATGTACGCGAGCGCCGAGGCCCGGGACGCGGACATCGAGCGCGACGCGGGACGCACTCTGGAAGAACAGCTGGCGGACGTCCGTGATTCCGCGGACCGCTGGCAGGCCGTGACGGAGGTCCCCGCGGACTGGTCCCGCACGGTCGAGCTGCGCAACGGCGTCACGGACAGCGCGGCGCGCGTCCCCTTCCGCCGCCTGGTCGAGGTCGAGCTGCACCACGTCGACCTGGGCATCGGCTACGAGCTGGCGGACCTGCCCGCCGAGTTCACCGCCCGGGAGATCGAGTTCCTGGCCGAGCGCTGGTCGGACCGCCCCGAGGTGCCGCCCGTGGCCCTGGTCGCGGAGGACGGCGGCAGCTGGCACACCGGCTCCGCGGAGGGCACCCCGGTCACCGTCCGCGGCACCTCCGCCGACATCCTCGGCTGGCTGGCCGGCCGCGGCGACAAGGGCGCGGCGCTCACCGTCGACGGCGGCACGCTCCCCGCCCTGCCCCCGCTATAGGCTGCCGACATGACGTACAGCGGAGCGGTGAAGGTCGGCGGACCGGCCGACGTGCACGAACTCACGGACCTGATGATCTCCAAGGTCGCGGTGGGCCCGATGAACAACAACGCCTACCTGCTGCGGTGCCGCGCCACCGACGAGCAGCTGCTGATCGACGCCGCGGCGGAGCCGGAGACCCTGCTCCACCTGATCGGCGACGACGGCATCTCGTCCGTGGTCACCACCCACCAGCACGGCGACCACTGGGGCGCGCTGGCCGAGGTGGTCGCGGCCACCGGCGCGCGCACGTACGCGGGCCGGTACGACGCCGAGGGCATCCCGGTGACGACCGACGTGCCCGTCGAGGACGGCGACACGATCACGGTCGGCCGGGTCTCGCTGACCGCGCGCCACCTGGTGGGGCACACCCCGGGCTCGATCGCCCTCGTCTACGACGACCCGCACGGCCACCCCCACGTCTTCACCGGCGACTGCCTCTTCCCCGGCGGCGTCGGCAACACCCGGGGCGACGCGAAGGCCTTCGCGTCCCTGATCGACGACGTCGAGCAGAAGCTTTTCGGCCGCCTCCCGGACGAGACCTGGGTGTACCCGGGCCACGGCAACGACACCACCCTCGGTGCCGAGCGCCCGCACCTGGCGGAGTGGCGCGAGCGCGGCTGGTAGTCCGCCGCCCCCGCGTACGAAAAGGCCCTCCCGCGCCCGCGGGAGGGCCTTCCGCGTACCCGCCGCCGGCCGGCCGCGGCACCGTACGGGCACTCTCCCGCCGGGCCACGGGCCCCGCCGGACCGGTCAACCGGGCCAGGCGGGTGCACTCCTTCCGGTCAAGCTGTCCGGCACCCCCTCGCGAACCGGGCGCGGAACCGGTAGTTGGAGGCCCATGCGCGCCGATCACTCGCCCCCCATGATCCGCCTCGCCCTGGCCTCCCTCGCGGGGACGGCCATCGAGTTCTACGACTTCTTCGTGTACGGCACCGCCGCCGCCCTGGTCCTCGGCCCCCTCTTCTTCCCCACGTTCTCACCCCTGGCCGGCACCCTGGCGGCCTTCGCGACCTTCGGCGTCGGCTTCGTGGCCAGACCGCTGGGCTCGGCGGTCTTCGGGCACGTCGGGGACCGGTACGGCCGCCGTCCGGTGCTCTTCACGTCCCTGCTGCTGACCGGCGCCGCGACCGTGGCGATCGGCTTCCTGCCGACGTACGCCGCCATCGGCGTCGGGGCGCCGGTGCTGCTCCTCGTGCTGCGCTTCCTGCAGGGCTTCGGCCTGGGCGGCGAGTGGGGCGGGGCGGTGCTGCTCACGGCGGAGCACGCGCCGGAGCGGCGGCGCGGGCTGTGGACGAGCTTCCCGCAGATCGGCCCGGCCGTCGGCTTCCTGATGGCCAACGGCGTGATGCTGGGCCTGTCCGCGGTGCTCACCGACGCGCAGTTCCGGTCCTGGGGCTGGCGGGTGCCCTTCTGGGTGGCCGGGGTGCTGGCGGTCGGCGGGCTGCTGCTGCGGGCCGCCCTGGAGGAGACCCCGGAGTTCCGGGCGCTGGCCGCGAGCGGGACGCGGGCGTCCGCGCCGCTGGCCGAGGTGTTCCGCGGGCACTGGCGGCTGGTGCTGCTGACCGGGGGCGCGCTGTCCGTGGGGTACGCCGTGTTCTACACGGTGAGCACGTGGTCCCTGGCCTACGGGACGGAGCGGCTGGGCGTCAGCCGGACCACGATGCTGACCTGCATCATGACGGCGGTCGCCCTGAAGGGGGCCACGACGCCGTTCATCGCGATGCTGAGCGACCGGTACGGCCGGCGCCCGCTGTGCCTGATCGGGTGCGCGGCGGCGACGGTGTGGATGTTCCCGCTGATCGCGCTGCTGCGGACGGGGCGGCCGCTGCTGATGACCCTCGGCTTCCTGGGCGGGCTGATGGCGATGGTCACGATGTTCGCGGTGGTGGCGGCGTACCTGCCGGAGCTGTACGAGCCCCGGGTGCGCTGCACGGGCGCCGCGGTGGGCTACAACCTGGGCGGGGTGCTGGGCGGCGCGGTGACGCCGCTGGTGGCCACGGCGCTGGCGGACGTGGACGGCCCGCCGTGGGGGGTGGCCGCCTATCTGACCGGGGTGTGCCTGGTGAGCCTGGTCTGCTTCGCGCTGCTGCCGGAGACCCGTCCGGCCTCGGTACGCGCCGCGGGGGCGGCCGAAGCGACCGCCCCCGCATAGGGCTCGTGGAGCAGGCCTCCGTACGCGGCTCCCGGGGGACCCGCGCGCCGGGGGTCAGGCCTCGACGCTCTCCTTCTCGGCGGCGGCCTCGGCCGCCGCCTGCTTCCTGGAGGCCATCAGGCTGGTGATGGTGGTGACCACCAGGACGCCGCAGATGACCGTGAGCGAGAACGGGATGGAGATCTCGGGGACGTGGACGCCGGACTCGTGCAGCGCGTGCAGCACGAGCTTGACGCCGATGAAGCCGAGGATGATCGACAGGCCGTAGCTGAGGTGGACCAGCTTCTTGAGCAGGCCGCCAATGAGGAAGTACAGCTGGCGCAGACCCATCAGTGCGAACGCGTTGGCGGTGAAGACGATGTACGGGTCCTGCGTGAGGCCGAAGATCGCCGGGATGGAGTCCAGGGCGAACAGCACGTCGGTGGTGCCGATCGCCAGCATGACGATCATCAGCGGGGTCAGCACCCGCTTGCCGTTCTCCAGGATGAGGAGCTTGGTGCCGTGGTAGCGGTCGGCGACGCCGAACTTCTTCTCGATGGACTTCAGGAGGCGGTTCTCCTCGAACTCGTCCTCGTCCTCGTCCTTGCGGGCCTCCTGGATGAGCTTCCAGGCGGTGTAGATCAGGAACGCGCCGAAGATGTAGAAGACCCAGGAGAAGCTGCTGATGATCGCGGCGCCGGCGGCGATGAAGATCGCGCGCAGGACCAGGGCGATCAGCACGCCCACGAGCAGGACCCGCTGCTGGAGGTGGGACGGGACCGCGAACTTCGCCATGATCAGGACGAAGACGAAGAGGTTGTCGACGCTCAGGGACTTCTCGGTGATGAAGCCCGCGAAGAACTCTCCCGACGCCTGGCTGTTGCCGAAGACCAGCAGGCCCAGGCCGAACAGCACGGCCAGCACGATCCAGACGACCGTCCAGATTCCGGCTTCCTTGACCGACACGTCATGCGGCTTGCGGCCGATGAGGAAGTCGGCACCGATGAGGATGCAGAGACCGAGGATGGTCAGCACCCAGACAGAGAGAGAAACGTCCACTTACGCCTCCGGCAGATGGCTCGAGCACATGGTCAGCGTCATCGCTGCCGGAGGTCTCTTCCACCAGGGCGCTCCGCGCTCGGGCCGGCGCCCCGGGACCGGTCACGGTCCGTATTGACGGGAACGCCGCAGCGGGAATACTCCCCTCCGCGCTCTCAGGGTAACCGCCGGACCGCCTTTTGGTAAAGACAATCCCAAGGAATGGTCAGCGGACGGTCAGTGCGCGGCCGGTCCCGGGCCGGGCCGGGACCGGCCCGCGGTCACCGGACGGTGATCCTGGCCAGCACCTGCTGCGCCTCCCAGGGGGCCAGGTGCAGCGGCTCGTACGTCCAGGCGTGGCCGACCCAGGGATCGGCCAGGTGGTCGTCCGGTACGGGGCTCAGCCGCAGCAGCGAGCGCCAGAGGGGGTCGAGCAGCGGCCCGTAGGCCGAGGCCTCGTCACGGTCCGCGACCATCAGAAGGTGCACGCCGACCTGGGGACCCTCGTCGGCCAGATAGCGCAGACGGGTGACGGCGCGCTCGTCGAAGCCGTGCGGGAAGTCGTGGACGATCACCAGCCGGCGCGCGGTGTCGAGGTCCGGCGGCAGGTCCTCCGGGGCGCCCGCCTTGAGGGCCATCTGCACCAGGTCGACCCGTCGCGTCAGCGACGCCAGCAGCTCGGACACCCCGGCCGCACCGGCCGCCGGCGCCTCCGCGAGCAGCCCGGACAGGGGCGCGAGCGACGCGGCGGCCGCTCCGGCCGGGTCGATGGCGTGGACCCGGAACTCACCGGCCGGGTGGCTGGCGAGCACCCGGATCGCCAGCGCGACGGCGGTGTCCATGGCGACCCGGCGCAGGTCGTCGGTGTCCATCGCCATGGCGGCCTCGGAGCCGGTGCGCCCGCAGTCGATCCACAGGCCGCGCTCCAGCGGCAGCCTGACCAGCATGGGGATGCGCAGCTCGGGGCTCTCGGGGAGGTGCAGGTCGCCGAGGCGGAGCGCCATCGGGCACTCGTCGGGCTGCTCCGCGCCCTGCCACTGGGGGGCGTCCCAGCGGGCGAAGGCCGGGGGCAGCGCGGGTTCGACCACCTGGGACTCGGCGACGAGCTGGGCGAGGTCGCGGTCCAGCACGGCGCGGGCCTGGGCGACCAGTTCCTCGCGGCGGGCCTGGGCGGTGTCCCGGGCCGAGTCCGCGGCGCCGCCGAGGCGGGCGCGCGGGTCGGTGAGGGTCTGGTCGAGTTCGCGCTCCAGCCGCGAGTCGGCGAACTCGACCGCGTTGCGGTACGCGGCGACGGCCCGGGCCAGGTCCTCGAACATGCCCCAGACCTGGTTGTAGAGCCGCTCCTCCAGGGTCCAGCCGGTGGCGTCGCCCGCCACGGGGCGGGGCGCCTCGCCCTCGGCCGGCTCGGGGGCCCGCGGGACGGGCGGCGGGGGCGTGGTGCGGGCGCGCCGCGGGTGGGCGTAGTCGATGCCGGATCCGCCGACGGCGGGCTCGGCCGCGGATGCGGCGGTGCCGGCGGGCGGGCCGGGCGCGTCGGAGGGCACGGGCGGGACGGGGTCGGTGGCGGTGGCGGTGGCGGTGGTGCGTACGGGGCCGGCCTCGGCGTGTACGCCGGCGGCCAGTTCCGCGGCCTCGGGGGCCGGCAGGCCGTGGTCGGCCAGCAGGGCGGCGAGGCCCCCGGCGTACCCCTGGCCGACGGCCCGCACCTTCCAGGCGTCCTGGCGGCGGTAGAGCTCCAGGGCGATCAGGGCGGTCTCGGCACCGAGGCCGGTGACCGTGTACGTGGCCAGCTCGACGCCCGTGGGCTCGGTGACCGCGAGGAAGGGCGCGGCGGCCGCGCCGAAGCTCACGGGACCGGCACCGGGCACCAGGGCCAGCAGCACGCCGACCCGGTGCACCTCGTCGGGCAGCTCGGAGAGGTCGACCGCGATCACGTGCCGGGCGGCGGCACCGCCGGGCACGGTCACTCCGGGCAGGCCCGGGGCCCGGTGGGCCAGGGCCCCGGACCCGGACAGGCGGCCCGCGGCGTCGCCGAGGACGGCGCCGGCCAGCACGGCGGTACCCGCCGACACCCGGATCTCGACCCGGGTCCCGGGCAGCGGGTGGTTCTGCCCCCGCGTCAGCTCGGCCGTCATCGCCGTACTCCCCCTCGTGTCACGTGGCCGCGCCCGGCACCCATGGCCGTACGCGGCGCCGCCGGTGCCCGTGGCACCGGACGGACCGGTTCCGCGCCGGCCGTGGACGGCCGGCGCCGGGGCCCCGAGGGCCCCGGCGGGAACCTACAGGTACCGGACGATCTCCGGCATCAGGTCCTGGAAGGTCCGCCCGTTGGCCGGGTTGCCGAGCGCGGTCATCTTCCAGCCCGCGCCCGCGCGGTGCACCTTGGCCATGATCTGCGCGGTGTACGCGCCGCCGCCGGTGAGGGTGTAGCGGGCCAGCTCCTGGCCGTTGGCCTCGTCGACGATGCGGCAGAAGGCGTTGTCCACCTCCTGGAACGTCTGGCCGGTGAAGGAGTTCACCGTGAAGACGATCTGGTCGACGTGGACCGGCACGCGCTGGAGGTCCACGAGGATGGCCTCGTCGTCCCCGCCCTGGCCGACGCCGCCGACCAGGTTGTCGCCGGTGTGCCGGACGGAGCCGTCGTCGCTGACCAGGTGCCGGAAGAACACCACGTCCACGGGCTGTCCGTCGGCGAAGAGCACCGCGGAGGCGTCGAGGTCGATCTCCCGGGTGCGCGACCCGAACAGCCCGCGCCGCTTGGCGGCCTGCCAGCCCAGGCCCATCCGCACCGCGGTCAGCGTGCCCCCGTCGGCCTTCTGCAGGCTGATGGCCTGGCCCTTGGTCATGTTGACCGTCACGCTCGGTCCCCTCTCGAAGCGTCCACCGCCGCGTATCGCGCGGCTGCCCCAACCCTACGCACCGGCGCCGACATCGAGCCTGGTGCGGGCCGAATCTGTAGCTCTCCTGAGACACAGACCCGGCCCGGCGGAAGGCCGGTCAGGCCTGGCCCGCCTCGCGCATCTGCCGCAGCTCCTTCTTGAGTTCGCCGACCTCGTCCCGCAGCCGGGCCGCGATCTCGAACTGGAGCTCCGCCGCGGCCGCGCGCATCCGCGCGGTCATCTCCTCGATCTGCTCCGCCAGTTGCGCCGCCGGACGGTCGGTGAGCACCTCGGTGCCCGCGGCCGCCCCGCCGCCCTTGCCGGCCGCCTTGCCCGACGCGGCCTTGGCCGCCTTCGCGGCCTTGCCGCCGAGGGCGGGCACGGGCGCCTTGGCGGCCTTGCCCTCCTTGCCCTGGCGGTAGCCGGTGCCGAGCAGTTCCTCGGTGTCGATCTCCTCGCGGGCGATGGTCGCCACGATGTCGTTGATCTTCTTGCGGAGCGGCTGCGGGTCGATGCCGTTGGCCGTGTTGTACGCGACCTGCTTCTCGCGGCGCCGGTTGGTCTCCTCGATGGCCTTCTCCATCGCCGGCGTCATCTTGTCCGCGTACATGTGGACCTGACCGGAGACGTTGCGCGCCGCGCGGCCGATGGTCTGGATGAGGGAGGTGCCCGAGCGCAGGAACCCCTCCTTGTCCGCGTCGAGGATCGCGACGAGCGACACCTCGGGCAGGTCGAGGCCCTCGCGCAGGAGGTTGATGCCGACCAGGACGTCGAACTCGCCGGAGCGCAGCTCGCGGAGCAGCTCGACGCGGCGCAGGGTGTCGACGTCGCTGTGGAGGTAGCGGACCTGGATGCCCAGCTCCAGGAAGTAGTCGGTGAGGTCCTCGGCCATCTTCTTGGTGAGCGTGGTGACGAGGACCCGCTCGTCCTTCTCGACCCGCTGCCGGATCTCGTGGACGAGGTCGTCGATCTGGCCCTCGGTCGGCTTGACCACGACCTCGGGGTCGATCAGGCCGGTGGGGCGGATGATCTGCTCGACGAAGCCGTCGCCACGGGACAGCTCGTACTTGCCGGGCGTGGCCGAGAGGTAGACGGTCTGGCCGATCCGCTCCAGGAACTCCTCCCACTTCAGCGGCCGGTTGTCGAGGGCCGAGGGCAGCCGGAAGCCGTGGTCGACCAGCGTGCGCTTGCGGGAGGCGTCCCCCTCGTACATCGCGCCGATCTGGGGCACGGTCACGTGGGACTCGTCGATGACGAGGAGGAAGTCCTCGGGGAAGTAGTCGATCAGCGTGTTGGGCGCGGAGCCGGGCTCACGGCCGTCCATGTGCAGCGAGTAGTTCTCGATGCCGGAGCAGGACCCGATCTGCTGCATCATCTCCAGGTCGTACGTGGTGCGCATGCGCAGCCGCTGGGCCTCCAGCAGCTTGCCCTGCTTCTCCAGCTCGGCCAGCCGCTCCGCCAGCTCGGTCTCGATGCCCCGGATGGCGTTGTGCATGCGCTCCGGGCCGGCGATGTAGTGGCTGGCGGGGAAGACGTACAGCTCGCGGTCCTCGCTGATCACCTCGCCGGTGAGCGGGTGCAGGGTGGAGAGGGCCTCGATCTCGTCGCCGAACATCTCGATGCGGACGGCCAGTTCCTCGTAGACCGGGAAGATCTCGATGGTGTCGCCGCGGACGCGGAAGGTGCCGCGGGTGAAGGCCAGGTCGTTGCGCGTGTACTGGATGTCGACGAAGCGGCGGAGCAGCTCGTCCCGGTCGGTCTCCTCCCCGACCCTGAGCGGCACCATGCGGTCCACGTACTCCTGCGGGGTGCCCAGGCCGTAGATGCAGGAGACGGACGCGACGACGACCACGTCCCGGCGGGTGAGCAGGGAGTTGGTGGCGGAGTGGCGCAGCCGCTCCACCTCCTCGTTGATCGAGGAGTCCTTCTCGATGTAGGTGTCCGACTGCGGGACGTACGCCTCGGGCTGGTAGTAGTCGTAGTACGAGACGAAGTACTCGACCGCGTTGTTCGGCAGCAGCTCGCGGAACTCGTTCGCCAGCTGGGCCGCGAGGGTCTTGTTCGGGGCCATGACCAGCGTGGGCCGCTGGAGCCTCTCGATCATCCACGCCGTCGTGGCCGACTTGCCGGTGCCGGTCGCGCCGAGCAGGACGACGTCCTTCTCACCCGCGCGGATGCGCCGCTCCAGCTCGTCGATGGCGGCGGGCTGGTCGCCGCTGGGCTGGTACGGGCTGACGACCTCAAAGGGCGCCACCGTGCGTTCGATCTTCGATACGGGCCGCATGGAACCACCGTACGGCCCCCCACTGACATCCCGCCCCGGCCGCCCCGGGTCGGCGGTGGCCGGCCGGACGGTTCAGCGGTCGCCGGGGCGCTACGGCCGGTCCCACGCCCGGTCGGGCCCCTGGCCGCCGTTCCGGCCGGGGAGGCGCCCGTACCCGTATCCCCTGACCTGGCCCTGGACCTGGTCGTAGGCCCGGTCGTAGGCCTGGCCGTAGCCCTGGTCGGCCCGCGGGAGCACCGGGTAGACGGGCCGGCGGGGCCTGAGCACGGGCGGCGTGGTCTCGCCGGGCTTCTTCCAGTCGGGCGTGCCCATGACCAGCAGCGGGTCGAACATCACCACGACGCCGGCGATCACCAGGAAGACCACCGGGCCGATCAGCATGGGGGCGAGGAGGGTGGCGGGCGCGGAGCCGCCGATGTCGGTGAACCCTCCGTGCAGCCGCACCGACACGGAGGCCATCGCCGTGTAGTGCATCCCGCTGACCGCGCCGCCCATCACCAGGCTGGCGCCGACCGCCGGCAGGAACCCGCGGACGGTGACCGCCGCCCAGAGGGCCGCGGTGGCGGCGACCACGGCGATCACCACCGAGAGGGCCACGACCTTCGTGTCGTACTCCAGGTGGCCGCGCAGCCGCATCCCCGCCATGCCGAGGTAGTGCATGGACGCGACGCCCAGCCCGGTGATCGTGCCGCCGGTCACCAGCGACATGGGGGTGCTGCCCCGGTAGCCCACGATGAAGATCCCCACGCCCACCATGACGACGGCGACGGCGAGGCTGGCGAATGTGGTCCGTTTGTCGTAGTTCAGTGGCGACTCGGCGACCGAGAACCCCATCATCGCGATGAAGTGCATGGTCCAGATGCCGGAGCCGATGGCGGTTGCCCCCAGGGCGAGCCAGCCGGGCCGCCACGAGCGCTCGACGAGGAGGGAACGAGTGGTGCAGCGCAGGCCGAGCGCCCCGCCGAGACACGCCATCAGATACGCCGCGAGGGGCGTGATCACGCCATAGCTGAACCCGTCGACCGTGCCGACCGTGCCGGTCACGACGTCCGTCCCGCCCATCCCTGCCCGCCCTTCCGCGAATCCCGGCCGTGACCGGCACCAACTCATCCCGCCCCGGGCCTGATTGAGGGCGAGATTAGGGCCGCCGGGCGCCCCCGCGCACTGACAAGCGCCAGATTTCCCGCACCCGATTTCCGCCACGGCGGAGCCATGACGGCGATCCGGACGGATTCGTTCTCCTCTCGGCCGCCCCGGCCCCGCCCACCGTTGCCGACGCACCGTCATGCCCGGCACGGCCACCACTGTCGTCGCCGGCCGGTCCGCCGGCCCCTGGCACCAGGAGCACGCCCATGTACGTACGCCCCTCCCGGCGATCCCTCTCCCTGGCCGCGGCCACCGCGCTGCTCGGCCTCGCCCTCACCCTGGCCGGAGGCACGGCCGCCCTGGCCCGGTCCTCCGCCGAACCGGCGGCTGGGACCCCGGCCCGGCCCGCCCTCCCGGGGGAGCCCGGGGCCCTGCCGGGCCGGCTCGGCGCCCCCACCGTCTTCGCCCACCGGGGGGCTTCGGCGTACGCGCCGGAGAACACCCTCGCCGCCGTCGACCACGCCGACGGGCTCGGCATCGACTGGGTGGAGAACGACGTCCAGCGCACCAGGGACGGCGAGCTGGTCGTCGTCCACGACGAGACCCTGGCCCGCACGACGGACGCGGAGCAGGTCTTCCCCGACCGGTCCCCCTGGCGGGTGGCGGACTTCACGGCCGCCGAGATCGCCCGGCTGGACGCGGGCAGCTGGTTCGGCGCCGCGTTCGCGGGGGCCCGCGTGCCCACGCTGCGCGAGTACCTCGACCGGCTGGAGCGGAACGGGCAGCGCCTGCTGCTGGAGATCAAGCTGCCCGCCCTCTACCCGGGCATCGAGGGGGACACCCTGCGGGTGCTGGAGGAGGCCGGGTGGCTCGACCGGCGGCACGTGACGCGCCGGCTGGTGGTGCAGAGCTTCGCCGCCGACTCGATCCGGGCCGTGCACGCGCTGCGGCCGGACCTGACGACGGCCTTCCTGGGCACCCCCGCGGTGGCGGACCTGCCCGCGTACGCGGCCTTCACCGACCGGATCAACCCCTGGTACGGCGGCATCTCAGCGGAGTGGGTGGCGGCCGTGCACGACCTCACGGGGCCGCACGGCAGGCGGCTGGAGGTCGACGCCTGGACCGTCGACAACGCGGACGTCGCCGTGCGGATGGCGGACCTGGGCGTGGACGGCATCATCACGAACCGGCCGGACCGGATCAGGGACGCGGTGGCCGGGCGCTGAGAGGGCCGGAGGGCAGCGCGGGCGGGTGTGCGGGGCCCCCTGCCGGCGGGCGCACGGAGATCGCGGCGGGCGTTGTCGGCGGGGCGCCGTACGGTGGTTTCGTGAACCTGGATGAGCGCCACCTCGAATGGACCGTGGTCGACAGCGGTGTCGGCCCGCTGTTCCTCGCCGCCACGCCCGCCGGGCTGGTCCGCGTCGAGTTCCACGGCGAGGAGCGCCGCATATCCCCGCTCGCCGCGCGGCTGGGTGCGGAGCCGGTCCGGCCGCCCGCCGGCGAGGAGGTACTGCTGGCGGAGCCGGTGCGCCAGCTGGCCGCGTACTTCGCCGGGGAGCTCAAGCGGTTCGAGCTGGCGCTGGACTGGCGGCTGAGCGCCGGCTTCAACCGCCAGGTGCTGCACGAGCTGGAGCGGTCGGTGCCGTACGGCTCGGTCGTGGGGTACGGCGAACTGGCCGCCCGCGTGGGACAGCCCGGGGCGGCGCAGGCGGTGGGCGCGGCCATGGGCTCCAACCCGCTGCCGGTCGTGGTGCCCTGCCACCGGGTGCTGGAGAGCGACGGGGGCATCGGCGGCTTCGGGGGCGGCCTGGAGGCCAAGCGGACGCTGCTCGCACTGGAGGGCGTCCTGCCGGAGCCGCTGTTCTGAGCCGCCGGCGGTGGTGCGGAGCCGGGGGCAGGCGGCACCGGAAAATGCCTGTTCCGCCCGGGGGTGAGGGCTGCGACACTGCGTCGGTGACCACCGATCCCGCGTGTACCGACGCCACCCCCGGCACCCCGTCCGCCGCCGCGCCCGCCGTGACCCCCGAGGAGCTGCCCGCGCTGCGGCGGCGCACCTCCGCGGTGCTCATCGGCAGCCAGATCCTGGGCGGGCTGGGCGTGCCCATCGCCATCGCGCTGGCCCCGGTGCTGGCCACCCAGGTGAGCGGCAGCGAGTCGATGTCCGGCCTGGCGCCGACGGCCTCGGTCACCGGCACCGCGCTGCTGTCGCTGCCGCTGGCCGCGCTGATGACCCGGCGGGGCCGGCGGGCCGGGCTGGTCCTCGCGTACGTGATCGGCGCGTTCGGCGGCGGTCTGGTGGTCCTGGGGGCGGCGCTGGACAACTTCCCGCTGCTGCTGCTCGGCATGGCCTGCTTCGGTGCTGCCTCCTCGGCGAACCTCCAGGCGCGTTTCGCGGCGGCCGACCTGGCGGCGCCGGACCACCGGGCGCGGGCCATCTCCACGGTCGTGTGGGCGACCACCATCGGCGCGGTGCTGGGTCCGAACCTGGCGGCGCCGGCGAGCCGGAGCTTCGCCGGCACCTCGATACCCGAGCTCGCCGGGCCCTTCCTGTGGGCGGCGGTGATCTTCCTGCTGGCCGCGCTCCTGGTCGGCGTACTGCTCAGGCCCGACCCCCTGCTCACCGCACGCGCGCTGGCCGGGCCGGCCGAGCAGCAGGCGGAGGCACGCTCGCTGAGGGCCGGGCTGGCGGCCGTGGCGGCCTCGCCGCGGGCGCGGCTGGCGCTGGTCACGGTGGCCGTCTCGCACACCGCCATGGTCTCGATCATGGTGATGACGCCGGTGGACCTCGGGCACCACGGGGCCGACCTGGAGCTGGTCGGCCTGGTCATCAGCGGCCACATCGCCGGCATGTACGCCTTCTCGCCCGTGTGGGGCTGGCTGGCGGACCGGGTGGGCCGCTTCTCGGTGATCGGCCTGTCGGCCGGCCTGATCGCGCTGGCCGCGCTGCTCGCCGGCACGGCGGGCCCGGACCACGGGCAGACCGCGGCCGGTCTCTTCCTGCTCGGGCTGGGCTGGTCGGCCGGCCTGGTGTCCGGCTCGGCGCTGCTGACCGACTCGGTGCCGCAGGCCGCGCGGGCCGCCGTACAGGGCCTGGCCGACCTCACCAGCAGCGCCTGCGCGGGCCTGGGCGGCGCGGCCGCGGGCCTGATCGTGGCGCAGGCGAGCTACGGCTGGCTGAACGTCATCGGCGCCTCGCTGCTGCTGCCGATGGCGGGGCTCGCGCTGTTCACGGCGCGCCGCCACCCCGCCCCGAAGACGCGGGGCGGGAAGCCGGCGGATCTGACGGATCCGACGGATCCGACGTCGTGACGGCCTGACCGCTCGACGGGGTGACGGCGGCCGTCAGGCGCTTGTCAGAGGCTGATGTGGTACGCCTTGCGGAGGGTCTCGTGGACGGTCCACGTCGTACGGTCGCCCTCGCGCAGCACGGCCGCCGTGCCCGGTCTGACCTCCAGGGTGTCGCCGCCCTCCACCTCGACGGTGGCCCGGCCGCTGATCACGACGAACAGTTCGTTCGCCTCGGTGTCCGTCACCACGCCCGGGGTGATCTGCCAGATGCCGCGCAGCTGCTTGCCGTCGGCCGACTCCCAGAGCACCTTGCCGGTCACCACGGGGTCGCCTGAGACGATCTGGGCCGGGTCCAGGGGCTCGGCCTCCAGCTCGACGTCGGGGACGGAAACGGCGAAGGAGGCGGGGGCGAGGTCATGGTCACGGGTGCTCATGGCCCGCCACACTAGCCGCCGGGCGACGCGTCGTGGCTGGTCAGACCGTCCAGAATCGGCCCCTTCCACGCGTCAGAGTGCCGGGCGCGTTTGACGGCGTGGATCTCGTGCCATGGATGGGGACATGCCACAGCAGCCAGCGGTCCCGGTCCTGTCGGAGGAAGTGCGCGAGGCGGTGGAGCGCGGCGCTCCCGTCGTCGCCCTGGAGTCCACGATCATCGCGCACGGGCTGCCACGCCCGCGCAACCTGGCGGTGGGCGAGGAACTGGAGGCGCTGGTGCGCGCGGAGGGCGCGGTGCCGGCGACCATCGCGCTGCTCGACGGCGTCCCGTACGCGGGCCTGGACAAGGCCGGTCTCGAACGGATCGCGGGGGACGCCTCGGTGCGCAAGCTCGGGCACCGCGATCTGGCGCCCGCCATGGCGGCCGGGGTGTCGGGGGCGACGACGGTGTCCGCCACGGCCTTCCTGGCCGCGCGGGCCGGCCTGCGGGTGTTCGCGACGGGCGGGCTGGGCGGCGTGCACCGGGAGTGGGCGGCGACCCAGGACGAGTCCGCCGACCTGGCACTGCTCGCCCGGACGCGGATCACGGTGGTGTGCGCGGGGGTGAAGTCGATCCTGGACGTGCCGGCCACGCTCCAGCGGCTGGAGACCCTGGGCGTGGGCGTCCTCGGCTACCAGACGGAACGTTTCCCCGGCTTCTACCTGAGCAGTTCGGGCCTGCCGGTCGACTGGACGGTGCGTACGCCGGAGGAGGTCGCCCGGGTCATGGCGGCGCAGGACGCCCTCGGGGGGCCCGGGGCGGCGCTGCTGGTCGCCAATCCGGTGCCGGAGGCGGAACAGTTGGATCCCGCGCTGCACGACCGGGTGCTGGCGGAGGCCCTGGAGCGCTGCCGGGCGGAGGGGATCACGGGCCAGGCGGTGACGCCGTTCCTGCTGGACCGGCTGGTCCGGGCGACGGGCGGGGCGTCGCTGGAGGCCAACCTGGCGGCGGTGCGCGGGAACGTACGGCTGGCGGCACGGGTGGCGGGGGCCTGGGCGGACCGGCCCGGTGCGGGGGCGGGGCCGGCCGGCCTGCCGGGTGCCCGGCCGGGTGCGGGCGGCGGGCCGGGGGCGGCCGGGGCCGGGGCGGGTCCCGCGCGGTGAGCGGGGGGCTGCTGGTCGTCGGGGACGTGGTGACCGACGTGGTGGCCGTCCATCCGGAGCCGCTGGCCCCGGCCACCGACACGCCGGCCCGCATCCGGACGCTGCCGGGCGGTGCGGGGGCCAACGCGGCGTGCTGGGCGGCGCACGAGGGGCTGGCCGAGGTCGGCCTGCTGGCCCGGGTGGGCGCCGAGTCCGCGGCCTGGCACGAGCGCGCGCTGGCCGAGGCGGGGGTGCGGGCCCGGCTGGTCGTGGACCCCGCGGAGCCGACGGCCACGGTGGTCTCCCTGGTGGACGGCGCCGCGGAGCGGACCTTCCTGACGGACAGCGGCGCCGCCCTCTGCCTCTCCCCCGCCGACTGGGCGCCCGAGCTGCTGGACGGAGTGGCCCACCTGCACCTGTCGGGCTACCTGTTCTTCGGCGACACGAGCCGGGCCGCGGCGGTGGCGGCGCTCGGTTCGGCGCGGGCGCGGGGCGTGCCCGTGAGCGTGGACCCCGCGTCCGCTGGCTTCCTCTCCGGGCTCGGGGCGGAACGTTTCCTCGATGCGGTGGGGGACGCCGGCGTGCTGCTGCCGAACGCGGACGAGGCCCGGCTGCTGGCCGGTCTGGCGCCGGACGCCGACGCGGGGCTGGCGGCGGCGGAGCTGAGCCGGCGGGTGCCGCTGGTGGTGGTGACGCTGGGGGCGGCGGGAGCGCTCGTGGCCGAGGCGGGCGAGGTGACCGCCCGGGTGCCGGGGCGCCCGGCGCGGGCCCTGGACACGACGGGTGCGGGGGACGCGTTCACGGGCGGGTTCCTGGCGGCCCGGCTGGGCGGAGCCGGGGTGGCCGACGCGGCCCGGGCCGGGTGCCGGGCGGGCGCGGCGGCGGTGGGCCGGCTGGGCGGCCGGCCGGGGTGAGGGGCGGGGCGGGGTCAGGGGCGGGGCGGGCCCTGGACACGACGGGTGCGGGGGACGCGTTCACGGGCGGGTTCCTGGCGGCCCGGCTGGGCGGAGCCGGGGTGGCCGACGCGGCCCGGCGGTCAGGTGCGGATGCCCGTCCAGGCCGGGTGCCGCGGGTCGTCGGCGCGTACCAGCGCGTCCGCCGCCTCCCCCGGGGCGGTCTCGGCCTCGTACCGCTCGAAGGCCGGCAGCGTCCAGCGGTCCGCTTCGGGCGTGCGGCGGGCCAGCGCGCCGGATGACAGGCTCACGTGCACGCTGAGGTCGAAGGGGAACCACCGGCCGAGCAGCAGCGGCCCGTGGACGATCAGCACGGCACCCGGCGGGAGTGAGACGTACGGGCTGCGGGTGGCCCGGTCGGTGACCGGGTCCCACAGGTCGGGCAGGACCCGTCCGCTGCCGCCCGGTTCCAGTGGGCCGAAGACCTCCCGCCAGAGCGCGTTCGTGTCGTACCAGCCGCCGAGGTAGGACTCCACGTCGCGGCGGCCGAACTCGTAGCGCAGGGAGGCCGGGCGGAGGAAACCGTCCGCGGGGACCACGAGGACGGAACGGCCGCGCAGCCGCAGCTCGTCGGCGGTACGGGCGGCCAGGTCCCCGGTGCCGGCGGCGGGTGCCCCGTCCACGGCCAGCCGCTGCCAGGGGCCCCCGTCGCGGGTGTCCGGGTGTGCGCCGAGGTGCTCCGCGAGGGCCTCGGCCAGCCGTTCCCAGGTGATCGCTTCCATCCGCACGGTCCCATTGTCCCGGTCGTCCGCCGGGCGTTGTCAGTGGTGGGCCCTAGCGTCTTTCCCAGTGATCTCCGGCGGCGGAAAAGCCGCCGGTTCCGGCCTGGGGAGGGGTCTGTCATGTCTGCGGAGTCGCTGGTCGAGGACGTCACGTACCTGGAGCTGTCGCAGGACGGCGGCGGTGCGCACAAGTTCTACGAGGTGACGGTCGCGGGCACCGCCGTCACGGTGCGGTACGGCCGGATCGGGGCCGACGGCCAGGTGCAGCGCTCGTCCTTCCCGACGGTGGAGAAGGCACGCGCGGCCGCGGCGAAGAAGATCGGCGAGAAGGTGCGCAAGGGGTACGCCCCCGCGGTGCGCGGGCAGCGGGCCGCCCGGGCGGTGACCCGGCGTCAGGTTACGTCGTCGAGGTCGACGGCACGGTCGGTGGCGCCGGTGCTGTGGCGCTTCCGCACGGGGGCGGCGGCCTTCGGCATCCACATCGACGCGGACCGCTGCTGGGTGGGGAACCAGGCGGGCGACGTGTACACCCTCAGCCACGGCGGCGAGGTGCTGGCCCGGTACTCGTTGCCGGACGGGGTGAAGTGCCTGGTCGCGGACGAGTTCTGGATCTACGCGGGCTGCGACGACGGCACGGTGTACGACCTGTCGTCGAAGGTGCCGTTCGGCGCGTACTCGATCGCCGACGACGTGGACATCTTCTGGCTGGACATCCACGAGGGCGTGCTCAACGTGGCCGACGCGAACGGCGGCCTGACGGTGATCGACCACGAGGACGAGTTCCAGTGGTCGCGCCGGTCCTCGGGGCGGCACGCCTGGATGGTGCGGGCGGACGCCGGCGCCGTCTACCACGGGCACGACAAGGGCGTGACGGCGTACGCGCCGGACGGCGGCGGGGAGCTGTGGCACACGCCGACGAACGGCTCGGTGCTGTTCGGCTGGCAGGAGGACCACGCGGTGTACGCCGGCACGGGGCGGAGCGTGGTGCAGCGGCTGTCGAAGGCGACGGGCGCGGTGGAGGCGACGTACCACTGCGACACGACCGTGTACTCGTGTGCCACCTCCGAGGACGGCCGGCACGTGTTCGCCGGCGACTCCTCCTCGTCGGTGTACTGCTTCGACGCGGACGGGCGGCGGCTGTGGAAGCTGGGCACCGGGGGCGGTTCCGCGCTGTCGATGCAGTACCTGGACGAGAAGCTGTACCTGGTGACCACGGACGGCTCGCTGGTCTGCGTGGACGCGAGCGAGGCGGCCATCACGGCGGCGCAGTCGGGTTCGGTGCCGGCCGCGGTGGACGTGAAGCAGGCGGCCGCGCTGCCCACGTACACCCCGCCCGCGTCGGTGGCCCAGGTGGCGACGGTGACGGTGGCCCCGGCGGGCGGGATCGTGGTCGAGTGCGTGCAGCAGGGCGGACGGCTGCGGGTCCACGTGGTGTCGGACGGCTACGAGCCGTCGTGGAACGTGCAGTTCCCGCGCGGGATCCGGGAGCCGGGCGCGCGGTACGTGGTCGAGGGGCTGCACGCGGCGTCGTCCGGGTTCTACCGCGTGCGCGGTGAGATACGGCGCCTGGTCTGAGGCAGCGGCGGCGGATCGCCCGGGACAGGTGAGAGCGGAGACCGGGAGCGGTATCAACTCACCGTGAACCTCGTGGTCTTCGAACCCCTCAAGACGGTGCACTGCGCGGAGTGCCGGGCCGGACCGCTGCGCCGGCACGTCCGGGAGAACCGCGTACCCCGCTGCCTGGACTGTGCCGACCTCGGGCACCTGGTCTACCTGCCGCGCGGCGACACCGCGCTCACCCGCCGGGCGCGAGAAGGCAGTTCGCTGTACGCCGTGGTCGTGCGGTTCAACAAGCGGCGCCGCAGGCACGAGCGGCAGGGGCTGCTCGTGGAGGAGACCGCGCTGGTCCGGGCCGAGGCCCGGTGCCGGGCGGACGCCGGCGCGCGGGCCCGGCGCCGTGCCCGCGACCAGGTGCGCCGCGCGGCCGAGGACAGCCGGTTCACCGCGGCGTTCGCGGCGGAGATACGCCGGCTGTTCCCCGGCATCCCGCCCGAGCGGGCCCTGTCGGTCGCCGCACACGCCTCGGTGCGGGGCAGCGGGCGGGTGGGGCGCAGTGCGGCCGGCCGCGCCCTGCACGAGGACGCGGTCGCGGTCGCGGTGCGCGCCTCCGTGCGGCACATGGACACGGAGTACGACGCGCTGCTGATGGCGGGGGTGCCCCGCTTCGAGGCCCGGGCCCGGCTGGCGGCCCGGATCGAGGCGGTGATGGCCTCCTGGCGGGCCCCGGCCTGACCCGCCGCCAGGACACCCCCACCGGTCCTAGGGGGCGGTGCGGAACCGGCGGTAGAGCAGGGCGCCGCCCAGCAGCAGGCCGGCACCCGCGGGGGCGAGGTAGCCGAGGGCCTCGGTCCCGGTGTGGGCGAGCCCCGGGCCGCCGGGCCGCGGCGGCTGCGCCACGGGCCGGGGGGTGGGCGCGACCGGACGCGTCACGGGCGGCTGCGGGGGCTTGGGTCCGCTGCGCACCGGTCCGGGGCCGTTGACGGAGGTGTTGCCGGTGGAGGCGTTGCCGATGCCGACGACGTTGACCGAATTGCCGCTGACGTTCACCGGCACCTTGACGGGCAGCTGGACGGAGTTGCCGGAGAGGATCCCAGGTGAATCCTTTCCGCTGCCGCGCACCAGCACGTCCTCGCCCTCTCCCCCGCCGTCGTGTCCCCCGCCGGGTTTACCCGGACGGGCCCGGCCGTCCTCGTTGGTACAGGTGTTGCCCGCGGCCGGGTTGAGCAGCCCGGCCACGCTCACGGTGTTGCCGCAGACGTTCACCGGCACGTGGACCGGGAGCTGTACGAGGTTCCCGGAGACCAGTCCGGGCGATCCGGCCGCCGCGCCGTCGGCTGCGCTGTCGGCCCAGGCGCCCCCGGCGAGGCCCGCGAGGGAGAGCGCTCCGCCCGCAACGACCGTCGTGATCAAGCCATTTCGAGGAAGCTGCCGCATCTGTGTCCCACCTTCCGGAGAAGTGTCCGCGGGTGACGCACCCGCACCGGAATCAACGCGATGAAGCCATTCGGGTTATGGCCGGTACGCATTTCACTCCATCGTGTCCTGGGTACTCCGTACTTCATGACCGATCGTCCGCTGCTCCTCCTCGACGTCGACGGACCCCTCAACCCGTTCCGCTCCCGCCTCTCCGGCCTGCGCGGATACACCAGTCACCGGATGTGGCCCGAGGCCTGGCTCGCCCGCCAGCGGCCCGGTTCGCGGCGCGCGCGGCGCGGCGTCCGGGTGCGGCTGCACCCGGAGCACGGAGCGCGGCTGACCGCACTCCCGTACGAACTCGCCTGGGCGACCACCTGGATGCACCAGGCGAACGAGATGATCTCCCCGCACGTGGGGCTGCCCGGCGACCTGCCGGTCATCGAGTGGCCGGAACTGTTCGCCCGCGATCCCGACGGTCTCTTCTGGAAGACCCGTCCGCTGCTGGAGTGGGCGGCGGGACGGCCGTTCGCCTGGGTCGACGACATGTTCACCCACCGGGACCGCGTCTACGCCACGGCCCGCCACGACGCACCCTGCCTGCTGCTGCACGTCGACCCGCGCCGGGGGCTGCGCCCGGCGGACTTCACCGCGCTCACGGAGTGGGCGGACCGCCTGTGATGCCGGCCAGCGCCGCCACCGGGTCGGCGGCCGGGCGGCCCGCGGGCCACCAGACGGGCGGGGTGGCCGGCGAGGACTCGTAGGGGTACCACAGGCCGTCCCGGCCCAGCCTGAGCTGGCGGCTGCCCGAGGTCAGGTGGTTGCGGTGCGGCCGGAACGCCCCCTCACCCGCCGCCAGCAGCGCGGGACGGGCCCGGTCGAAGGGTCCCGCGGGCGGGTCCCAGCCCTCCTCCAGCACGCTCAGCGCCACGAGCCCGCCCTGCCGCCAGGCCGCGCCGGCCCGGGCCAGCTCGGTGGTGCTCCGGCCGGTGGCCCCGGCCAGCGCACGGTACAGGCCGCGGGCCGTGCCGGTCAGCCCCGAGGTGGGATGCGCGGAGGCCAGCCGGGCCGCGTCCTGCCAGGGCGTGAGGCCGGCGACCGGGTCCGCGCCGGTGGTGAGCAGCGCGTACGCCCGCACCGCCGCGTCCGTCGCCAACTGGTCCAGCGCCAGCGGATCCGGGGCGGCCGGATCGTCGGGACAGGCCGCCGGGTGCCCGGGGGCCGACGGCGGCGGCAACGGCACGGGGAGCGGCGGCAGTTCCCGCGGCGCGAGGGCCGTACGGGCCGGGACCCCCGGGAGCTCCGGATCCGCGGCGGGCCGCTCGCGGGCGGCGTGCAGGGCGTTCCGCCGCGAGAGGTCCTCCATGACCTCCCGCTCGCCGCGCCCGCGCAGCAGCAGGAGCACGAACGGGTCCTCGTCCAGCAGCCGGGCCAGGCGGTAGCAGAGCGCCGCCGCGTGCTTGCACGGCGGCCGGGTGAGGTCCGGGCAGGAGCAGCTGGGGATCAGGTCTCCCCGCCCCGGCAGCAGCGCACCGGACAGGGCCCGCGGCACCTCCCGGTCCAGCAGCGCGGCGAGCTGCCCGGGGTCGGCCGCCACCTCCTCCAGCAGCGCCTCCCACTCCTCGGCGGCGAACGTGGTCAGCGCGAGCGAGGTGCGGTACGGGCGCGGCCTACTGCCCCGCACGTAGGCCACCACCCGGCCGGGCGTGACGGTCACCGCGTCCACGTGCCCTTCGAGGGCGTACGTACGGCCCCGGGCCAGCCGCGCCGAGTCGCGCGCCCGCTCCTCCAGGGCGGCCACCCAGGCCCGGCCCCACCAGCTCTCGGGCGCCAGGCCGGCCGGCAGGGCGTCGAAGGTGCGGCGGCGGTCCTCCCGCGCGGTGATCACGAGGGCCTCCGCAGGGAGACGAGGTCCGCCAGCTCGGCATCGGTCAGCTCGGTCAGCGCCGCCTCGCCGTGGCCGAGCACGGCGTCGGCCAGCGCCCGCTTGGCCTCCAGGAGCTCCGCGATCCGGTCCTCGACGGTGCCCTCGGCGACCAGCCGGTGCACCTGCACCGGCTGGGTCTGCCCGATGCGGTACGCGCGGTCGGTGGCCTGCTCCTCGACGGCCGGGTTCCACCACCGGTCGTAGTGGACGACGTGCCCGGCCCGGGTCAGGTTCAGGCCCGTCCCCGCCGCCTTGAGGGAGAGCAGGAACACCGGCACCTCACCGGACTGGAAGCGGTCGACCAGCTCCTCGCGGCGCGCCACCGGCGTGCCGCCGTGCAACAGCTGGGCGCTCACCCCCCGGGCCTCCAGGTGGGCGGCGAGGATCCGGGCCATCGTGACGTACTGCGTGAAGACCAGCACCGAACCGCCCTCGGCCAGGATCGTGTCGAGGAGTTCGTCGAGCAGCGCCAGCTTCCCCGACCGGTGCGCGATGCGCGGCCGCTCCTCCTTCAGGAACTGCGCCGGGTGGTTGCAGATCTGCTTGAGCGAGCCCAGCAGCTTCATGACCAGGCCGCGCCGGGCGATGCCCTCGCTCGCCTCGATGAGCGCCATCGTCTCCTGCACCGTCGCCTGGTAGAGCGAGGCCTGCTCGCGGGTGAGCGGCACCGGGTGGTCGGTCTCCGTCTTCGGCGGCAGCTCGGGGGCGATGCCCGGGTCCGACTTCCTGCGGCGCAACAGGAAGGGCCGCACCAGGCGGGCCAGCCGGGCCACCGCGTCCGCGTGCCCCGGGTTCTCGTCCTGCTCGGCGGCACGCGCGTGCCGGGCCCGGAACGTGGTGAGCGGGCCCAGCAGGCCGGGCGTCGTCCAGTCGAGCAGCGCCCACAGCTCCGAGAGGTTGTTCTCCACCGGGGTGCCGGTCAGCGCCACCCGGGCCGGGGCGGGGATCGTACGGAGCGCCCTGGCCGTGGCCGCGTGCGGGTTCTTCACGTGCTGCGCCTCGTCGGCCACCACCAGGCCCCAGCGCACCGCGGCCAGCCGCTCCGCGCTCGCCCGCATGGTGCCGTACGTGGTGAGGACGAAGCCCCCGTCCAGCCCCTCCAGGCTGCGCCCGGCCCCGTGGTACCGGCGAACCGGCACGCCGGGGGCGAACCGCTCGATCTCCCGCTGCCAGTTGCCGAGCAGCGAGGCGGGGCAGACCACGAGGGTGGGCTCCGGGCGGGCCCGGTGCAGGTGGAGGGCGATCAGGGTGACCGTCTTGCCCAGGCCCATGTCGTCGGCGAGGCAGCCGCCCAGGCCGAGGGAGGTCATCAGGTCGAGCCAGGCCAGTCCGCGGCCCTGGTACTCGCGCAGCGTGGCCTTGAGCCCGGACGGCTCGGGCAGCGGGGCGAGGTCGGCCGTCAGCCGGGTGCGCAGGGCGGCGAGCGCTCCGACGGGCACGGCGGGCACCGGGCCGCCCTCGGTCTCCACGGTGCCGGACAGGGCCGCCGCAAGCGCGTCCACCGGGTCGAGGAGACCCAACTGCCGCTTGCGGGCCTTGCGTACGAGCTCGGGGTCCACCCGCACCCACTGGTCGCGCAGCCGCACGACCGGGCGGTGCGCCTGGGCCAGCGCGTCCATCTCGCCGGGGGTGAGGCGGTCGCCGCCGAGCGCGATCTCCCACTCGAAGGAGAACAGCTCCTGCGCGTCGAAGAACGAGGTGCCGTCCGCGGCCGAACCGGGCGCGGTCCGGCCCCGCAGGACAGCCGTCGCGCTCAGGGTGCGGGCCAGCTCGCGGGGCCAGTGCACGAGCACCCCGGCCGCCGCGAGCCGGGTCGCCGCCACGCCGAGCAGCTCCTCAAGTTCGGGGTCCGACAGCGCCAGGACGTCCGGCGCGGGCTGGTCGAGCAGCCGCAGCAGCGGCGGCCAGACCCGGCCGGCCCGGCGCAGCGCCAGCACGGCGTCGATCCGGGCCCGGGGCCCGAACGCGTCGGCGGCGCGGCCGGCCCACAGCCGGCCCGCGTCCGTGACGAGCGTCGGGTCGGCCAGGCTGTGCACCTGGACGACGGCCGCCCCGGCGCGCCTGAGGTGCCGGCGCGCGGCGTCCGCACGGTCGAGCCCGGGGCCTGCGCCGGGGCCGTCCCCGGGCGTGCCGTCCCGCCCCGGACCGCCCGCGGAAGCGCCGTCGGCCGTCTCGTCCGCCGGCCCCTCCGCCGGGTCGAAGAGGCCGTACGCGGACAGGTCGAGCCGCAGCGAGATGCCGACCCCGGCGTCGGCGCCCGCCGCCACCCGGGCCGCCCACTCGCATATCCCCGGCACGTGCTGGGGCTCCCTGGCAGCGAACGGGGCGCCGAATGCGTGGGCCGCGGCAGGGGTGCGCGGAAGGGCGTCGGCGACGGCGTCCAGGAACGCCCGCACCAGCGCCTCCGGCTCGGGCAGCCGGAGCGGACGGCGGCCCGGGAGGGGGGCGGCGTGGGCCTCGTACGGCATGGCGGCGGCGACCGCCCGCAGATGCGCCACGTCGTCCGCGTCCAGCGGGCCGGCCCGCCAGGCGTCCTGGTCCTCGGCGGTCAGCCCCGGCAGCAGGCGGCCGGACGCGGTCAGCCGCAGGGCGTGCAGGGCGGCCGCGCCCCAGCAGCGGGCCGCGGGGTGTGCGGCCGGGTCGTGCCGGGCCCGGGTCAGCAGCGGGAGCGCCTCGTCGACCGGCAGCAGGACGGCGGGCACGGAACGGCTCCGGGCACCCGAGCCGTGCGGTACGACGACGGTCAGGGCACCGGACGCCTCCGGCGGCGGCTCCCCGGCCGGGGACCAGAAGGCGACCCGCCCCTCGCGGGGCACGGCCGCGGGCAGGAAGGTCGCCGCCGCGAACCGCAGTGCGTCTGCCACGGGGCCTCCCTCCCGGTCTGCTCGGGCCGGCCGCCGGGCCCCTACCCGACAGTCACAACCCTTGTCAGCCGAGTCTAGGCCGGACCACCGACAGCCGGGCTGACCTGCGAATACGGAAGATCACCGACCGTCGGCCAGGAGTCGGTCCGAGTGGGCCGGGCCGGGCCGAGCCGGGCCAGGCCAGGCCGAGCGGGGCGGGCCGGGCCGAGCGGGGCGGGCCGGGCCGGGCCGAGCGGGCCGAGCAGGCGGGCCCGGACGCGGGGGCCGGGCGATCAGCCCCGCGACCAGCGGCCGAGTTCGCTCGCGAAGCCGTAGGTGGGGCGGGAGTTGGCCGCACTGGTCCGGAAGGGGCCCCCGTCGGCGCCCACCCTGGAGGTGCCGGAACGGCCGCCGGCACTCCAGCGCAGCTCCAGGTACCAGTCGCAGTCGCAGCCGCTGGTCGCGGCCTCCACCCGCAGCACGGCCGGGTCGTCACCGGAGATCCGCAGCGGCAGCGCCGGCGCGGGGATCTCGTGCTCGCCGTCGTGCCCCGAGACCGGGCGGGCCAGCGGGCGCGGGGCGTCGAGGTTCACGGCGAAGTGCGCGGGCGTGAGCGCTCCCCCGCACCCCTGGGACATCGTGTACACGTTCCAGGGCAGCGGCGCCCGCCGCTGCGCCACCCGCACGTGCACCGCCTGGAGCACCACCGGCTCCGCGCCCTTGCCGGCCAGCGTCACTTCCACGATCTGGTCCTTGGCGTGTACGGCCCGCTGCGCGGCGGCCCACCCCGCGGCGTCCTGCTCCACCGGCGGCGGAGCCATCTCCGCGGGCCCCCGGGCGCTGAGGTAGGCGTGGTCACAGCCGTTGGCCCAGACGTGCGAGCGGACCGAGACGGCCAGCGGATCGGCCGCCGGCGCCCCGGTGGTCGAGGTCTTCGGCGCGGGGGAAGAGGGGGCGGCCGCGGACGAGGCACTCGCACCGGGGGTGCCGGTGGCGGTGGGCGCGCGGGTCGAGGCCGCCGGGCTCGGCGACGGGGACGCCGCCGTGCTCGTGCCCGTACCGGCCCCGCCGCGCGCCACGGCGCCGTACGTGCTCCCGGCCGGCCGCCCGCTCGCACCGCCGGAGCCGTCCGGCAGGGTGGTCGCCAGCGCCACCACCGCGGCGATCCCGGCCGCGGCGCCGGCCGCCACCGCCCCGACGGCCCGCCGCCTGCGGTACCAAGGGGCCGGCACCGCGGGACCGCTGGTGCCGCCCTCCGGGGCACCGGCCTCCCCGTCCCGCCCGTCGGCGGCCCCGGGCCTGATGCCGAAAGTCCCGGGCAGCTCCGCACCGCCCCGGGCCGCGGAGGCCACGGCCCCCTCGCCGCCTCCGACCCCGCCCGGCTCCCCGGCCACCCCCGCCTGCACGGCGCCCGCGCCCGGGGCGGTGCCGCTGGGTCCGGCGGAGCCGCCGAACGCGTCGGGACCTGCGGCTGCACCCGGAGAGTCTGACCCGGCGGACGCGGCGGAGCCTGCGGAACCGGCCGAAGAGGCGGACGCGACCGAGCCAGCGGACGCGGCGGGGCCTGCGGACGCGGCGGGGCCTGCGGACGCGGCCGACGTGGCCGAGCCGGCGGACCCGGCGAGGTCGGCGGACGCGGCGGAGCTTGTCGGCCCGGGGGACGCGGCGGAGTGGGCGGAGGTGCCCGGTGCCGCCGGTGGTTCGTCCGAGGCGCCAGGGGCGGGAGGGTCGCACGGGCCTGTGGGCGCTCCGGCCGGGACCGCCGCTCCGTCCCGCCCGGCCGTCCGGGGCGCGGCGGAGCCGCCGGTGCCCACCGAGCCGCCCGGGGCCCCCGCACCCGCCTGCCCCGACGCCGATTCGGCGCGCTGCGCCGCCCGGCGGCGGGCGTCGGCCAGCAGCCACGCGCGGTGCAGGTCCAGCGCCTCGCCCTGCCGCGCCCCGCACGCCCGCGCGAAGCGGTCCACAGCCGCGAACTCCGCCGGCACCGCCTCGCCGTTGCAGTAGCGGTGCAACGTGGACGTACTCGTGTGCAGCTTCCGGGCGAGCGCCCCGTAGCTCAGCCCCGAACGCTCCTTCAGCTCCCGCATCAGGCGCGCGAATTCCTCCGTCTCGCCCGCCCGTTCCATCCCGCCCACAGCTCCCCCGTCCCGCAAAACCGTTCCATGCCAGGGGCGTTCCCCCAGCTGAAAGCACGTACAGCCGTTCCAGTGTCCCGGATCGCCGACGTTCCGTCGTCAGACACCCCGAGCCCGGGGCACTCTGTCTCCGCAGCACGAACACAGACCGAAAACGGGGAGAACCACCATGCTCAAGCGCTCCGTCGCCATCGCCTCGGCGACCGTCGCCATCGCCACCGCCGCCGGGCTCGCCGGACCCGCCGCCCTCGCCGACACCTCCGGCGCACCCGCAGCGGCCCCCGCGGTCACCGCGGCCGCCGCACCCGGCTTCCTCACCGGCCGGGACCTCCCGAAGCACCCCACCTCCCCCTGGTACACCGGCAAGGTGACCAAGGGCCTCCCGGAGTTCCTGCCGTTCTGCCTGGACCGGACGCTGCCGTCCACCGGCGCCTGGCACCGGGTGTTCGGCACGGAGTACGACACCGGCGCCGAGCAGATCTCGGTCCGCGCCGCCTCCTCCACCGCGGCCGCCAAGCTGGCGTCCGCCCTGGAGAAGAGGGTCGCGGCCTGCGCCGCCGACTGGCTGCGCAAGACGCCCGGCGGCACCGCGAGCTGGAACGACTACGGCAAGGTCCGGGTCGAGGAGGGCGCGCACGTCTACGGCGTCCACACCGCGGTCCCGGAGTCCGAGCACGGCGTCCACCTGTTCGGCATCGGGCGGGACGGCGCCACCGTCACGGTCGTCAGCTGGCACCAGATGGGCGACCTCAGCACGGCACCCGTGTCCGCCTTCAAGAAGACGACGGTGACCGCGGTCAACAAGCTCAATCCCTGACCGGCAGACACCGGGACCACCGGCAGCACCGGGAGCACCGCGAGCTCCCCGAGCACCGGAAACGCCCTTCCCGCCCGGCCCGGTCCATCTTGACCTGCGCCCCACCGGGTAGGAGCGTCGGAGGTGAAGGGCGATGCGAGGCGAGGCGACCGCCATGCGGAGCGGAAACGAGCCGGTCAACGCCCGCAGCCCGCTGCGGCTGCGGTTCTGGCTGAGCGTGTGGGGCCTGCTCTGGGCCGGGCTGGGCACGGTGGCCTTCGCCCTCGCCGGCCGGCCCGGCTGGGCCGCCGCCTGCGGGGTGCTGCTGCTCCTGGTGGCCGTGGACCTGACGATGATCGTCCGGCACATCCGTCAGGGCCCGCACTACCAGCCGGGTCCTGACGTCCCGCCCTACGAGCCCGACCACGGCAACCGCTGACCCCACGGACACACCGGCCGGCCAGCAGAGGCCTCCACCCGGCGCGCGAGCCACACCAGGGCCTCCCGGAGCGGGGCGGCCTCACTCGTCGAAGCGCGCCGCCGCCAGGTACTCGGGCTGCGGGTCCAGCGCGGCGGCGAGCCGGAAGTGCCGACGGGCCCGCTCGTGCTTGCCGGCCCGCTCGCAGGTGCGGGCCAGCGCGAAGTGCGCGAAGGCGTTGTCCGGCTCCCGCTCCAGCACGAGTTCGAACTCCAGCTCCGCCGGCCGCAGTTGCGCCGCGGCGAAGAAGGCGCGGGCGCGCAGGAGGCGGGCCGCCGTGTTCTCGGGGTGGGCGGCTATGACCGAGTCGAGGAGTCTCACGGCGCCGCGCGGGTCACGCGCCGCCAGCAGCTGCTCGGCCGCGCGGTAGTCGATCACGTGGGTTGCCGGACTGCTGTGCAGGCCCTCGGACACGGTCACTTCCTTCCCTCGGCGGAGGCGTACGACGCCCCCGCACCCCGCGTATTTCCGCTCAGCAGCCGAACGGAACCCGGAACGGCCCCCGACCGCACCCGGATCTAACCCTTTTCCGCCGCCCGGGCCGTCAGCTCCTCCCACACCTTGCGGACCTGCGGCTCCAGGGCCTCCAGCGGCCCGTCGTTGTCGACCACCAGCGAAGCCACGGCCAGCCGCTGCTCCCGGTCGGCCTGCGCGGCCATCCGGGCCCGCGCCTCCTCCTCGGCCATCCCCCGCAGCGCGGTCAGCCGCGCCAGCTGGGTCTCGGGGGACGCGTCCACCACGACCACCAGGTCGTACAGCGGCGCGAGCCCGTTCTCCGTCAGCAGCGGTACGTCGTGCACGACGATGGCATCGGGCCCCGCGGCGGCCTCCAGCTCCGCGGAACGGGCCCCGACCAGCGGGTGGACGATGCCGTTGAGCGTGCGGAGCCTGTCCTGGTCGGCGAAGACCACGGAACCGAGCTTCGGCCGGTCCAGGCTGCCGTCCGGGGCCAGCACCGACTCCCCGAAGGCCTCGACGATCGCCGCCAGACCGGGCGTACCGGGCTCCACGACCTCCCGCGCGATCCGGTCCGCGTCGACGACCACCGCCCCGTACCCCGCCAGCAGCCGCGAAACCTCGCTCTTGCCGGCACCGATTCCGCCCGTCAGGCCCACTTTCAGCATGGGCGGCAGCTTAGACCGACGGCCTGGGACACCCCAGAGGCGGTCACCGGAAACCCCGCCCGCCCCCGGAGAAACCCCCGGGTTCCACCCGGACGGCACCCCGGCGACACCCCGGATCCACCCCGTCGCCCTCCGCTAGCCGTCGCCCTCCCGCTCCGCGAGGAAGCGCTCGAACTCCCGGCCGATCTCGTCCGCCGACGGGATCTCGGCGGGCTCGGCGATCATGTTGCCCCGGGTCTCGGCGCCCGCCGCCGCGTCGTACTGGTGCTCCAGGCCCTGCACCAGCGCGACCAGCTCGTCGTCGCCCTCCCGGATCTGCCGGTCGATCTCCGTCTGCGTCCGGTGCGCCTCGGTGCGCAGCGCGTGCGCGACGCCCGGCAGCACCAGACCGGTCGCCGCCGTGATCGCCTCCAGGGCGGTCAGTGCGGCGTCCGGGTACGGGGAACGGGCGATGTAATGCGGTACGTGCGCGGCGACGCCCAGGACGTCGTGGCCGGCCTGCGAGAGCCGGTACTCCAGCAGGGACTCCGCGCTGCCGGGCACCTGGGCCTCGTCGAACGGGCTGGTGTGGCCCGGCATCAGGTCGGTGCGGTTGCCGTGCGGCGTGAGGCCGACCGGGCGGGTGTGCGGCACGCCCATGGGGATGCCGTGGAAGTTCACGGAGAGCCGTACGCCGAGCCGCTCGACGACCTGCTGCACGGCCTTGGCGAAGCGCTCCCACTCCACGTCCGGCTCGGGGCCGGAGAGCAGCAGGAACGGCGCCCCGGTGGCGTCCTGGACCAGCCGGACGTCCAGCGCGGGGGCGTCGAAGGCGGTCCAGCGGTCGCGCTGGAAGGTGAGCAGCGGGCGGCGGGCGCGGTAGTCGACCAGGCGGTCGGCGTCGAAGCGGGCGACGACCTGGTGCGGCAGGGTGTCGAGCAGCCGCTCGACGATCTGCTCGCCGGTCTCACCGGCGTCGATGTACCCGTCGAAGTGGTAGAGCATGACCAGTCCGGCGGAGTCCTGCGTGAGTGCCAGGTCGACCACCGCCAGGCCCTTGGCGTCCCACTCGTACAAATCCTGCGGATCAAGCACGGTTACCACTCCTCCTCGCGTTCACAGCGAAGAACGTCCGTGCGGCCGTGACCATTCCCCGCCCCGGAAAGGCGGTAAGGCCCGCCCCCCGAAGGGGACGGGCCTTACCGTTTCAGCTTCCGGTCAGCGACCGTGCGGCTGCGCTGCGATCAGCTCTGGCCGCCGGCCAGCTTCTCGCGGAGCGCGGCCAGGGCCTCGTCGGAGGCCAGGGCGCCCGCGGTGTCGTCCGACTCCGAGGAGTACGAACCACCGGAGACGGCACCGGCACCGGCGCCGGCCGGGGCCTCGCCACCCTCGGCGGCGGCAGCGGCGTCGGCCTCGCGGCTCTTGATGACCTGCGCCTGGTGCTGCTCGAAGCGGACCTGCGCCTCGGCGTACTGGCGCTCCCACTCCTCGCGCTGCTTCTCGAAGCCCTCGAGCCAGTCGTTGGTCTCGGGGTCGAAGCCCTCGGGGTAGATGTAGTTGCCCTGGTCGTCGTAGGACGCGGCCATGCCGTACAGGGTCGGGTCGAACTCGACCGAGGCCGGGTCGGCACCGAAGGACTCGTTGGCCTGCTTCAGCGAGAGGCTGATGCGGCGGCGCTCGAGGTCGATGTCGATGACCTTGACGAAGATCTCGTCGTTGACCTGGACGACCTGCTCCGGGATCTCCACGTGGCGCTCGGCCAGCTCGGAGATGTGGACCAGACCCTCGATGCCCTCGTCCACGCGGACGAACGCACCGAACGGAACCAGCTTCGTGACCTTACCCGGGACGACCTGGCCGATCTGGTGGGTACGGGCGAACTGCTGCCACGGGTCCTCCTGGGTCGCCTTCAGCGACAGGGAGACACGCTCGCGGTCCATGTCCACGTCGAGAACCTCGACGGTGACCTCCTGGCCGACCTCGACGACCTCGGACGGGTGGTCGATGTGCTTCCAGGACAGCTCGGAAACGTGGACCAGGCCGTCGACGCCACCCAGGTCCACGAAGGCACCGAAGTTGACGATCGAGGAGACGACGCCGGAGCGGACCTGACCCTTCTGCAGGGTGGTGAGGAACGTCTGGCGGACCTCGGACTGGGTCTGCTCGAGCCAGGCGCGGCGGGACAGGACCACGTTGTTGCGGTTCTTGTCCAGCTCGATGATCTTGGCCTCGAGCTCCTTGCCCACGTAGGGCTGGAGGTCGCGGACACGGCGCATCTCGACCAGGGAGGCCGGGAGGAAGCCGCGGAGGCCGATGTCGAGGATGAGACCACCCTTGACGACCTCGATGACGGTACCGGTGACGATGCCGTCCTCTTCCTTGATCTTCTCGATGGTGCCCCAGGCGCGCTCGTACTGGGCACGCTTCTTCGAGAGGATCAGGCGGCCTTCCTTGTCCTCCTTCTGGAGAACCAGGGCCTCGATCTCGTCGCCGACCTTGACGACCTCGTTCGGGTCGACGTCGTGCTTGATCGAGAGCTCGCGGCTCGGGATGACGCCTTCGGTCTTGTAGCCGATGTCGAGCAGGACCTCGTCCCGGTCGACCTTCACGATGACGCCGTCGACGATGTCGCCGTCGTTGAAGTACTTGATCGTCTCGTCGATCGCGGCGAGGAAGGCTTCCTCGTTACCGATGTCGTTGACCGCAACCTGCGGAGTGGTGGCGGTGGTCTCGGTGCTGCTCGTCATGTGGGAAAGGGCTCCGGTACGGACATGAAGTCGTAGGTACTGCTACGCCGGGAGCCGTTGTCGCGTCTGCGTAAGCCGGACAGCCAAGGAGGCCCTGAATCCACGCGGACGTGGAGGGTCTCGAAAACCGAGGGGTTGCAACAGATGCGAGCGCAGCCTGCTAGGTCTGAGGAGCGCAGGCTCGCAGCGCAACTTGTAGCATACGGGGGCAGCCGGGCACGGTCAATGCGCGAAGGCGGACACCCGGGGCGCAACACCGCACTCCCGGCACAACTTCTGTGCAGACAAGCCGTCCAGCTGTTTGCGAAGACTACGACGACGGGCCCGATGAACCAAGAGGACGACATCGCCGAAGGCGTGTACGACGCCGAAGGTGACGCATACGACGACGCCGCCGCCACGCGACGTGACGCGGACGACGCGGAGAGCAGCAGCGCCAGCCGCGGCTGGTGGGACCGGAACGCGGACGAGTACCAGAGCGAGCACGGCGGCTTCCTGGGCGACGACCGCTTCGTGTGGGGTCCGGAGGGCCTGGACGAGGCGGACGCCGCCCTGCTGGGCCCCGCCTCCTCCCTCAAGGGCCTCGCCGTCCTGGAGATCGGCGCCGGCGCGGCCCAGTGCTCCCGCTGGCTGGCCGCCCAGGGCGCCCGCCCGGTGGCCCTGGACCTTTCGCACCGGCAGCTCCAGCACTCGCTGCGGATCGACGGCGGCGCGGTGCCGCTGGTCGAGGCGGACGCCGGCGCGCTGCCCTTCCGCGACGGCTCCTTCGACCTCGCGTGCTCCGCGTACGGCGCCGTCCCCTTCGTGGCGGACCCGGTGAGGGTCTTCCGCGAGGTACACCGGGTGCTGCGCCCGGGCGGCCGCTGGGTCTTCTCCGTCACCCACCCGATCCGCTGGGCGTTCCCCGACGAGCCGGGCCCCGAGGGCCTGTCCGTCTCCGCCTCGTACTTCGACCGCACCCCGTACGTCGAGCAGGACGAGCAGGGCCGCGCCGTGTACGTCGAGCACCACCGCACCCTGGGCGACCGGGTCCGGGAGGTCACGGCGGGCGGGTTCCGCCTGGTCGACCTGGTGGAGCCCGAGTGGCCGGCCTGGAACACGCAGGAGTGGGGCGGCTGGTCCCCGCTGCGCGGCAACCTGATCCCGGGCACCGCGGTCTTCGTCTGCGAGAAGGCCTGACCTTGGTACGGGGGGACGCGCTCGACGCGCTGCCGGTCCGGGAGGCCGTGCCGGCGCTGACCGCCGCGCTGGACGCGCACGGCACGGCCGTGCTGTGCGCGCCGCCGGGGACCGGCAAGACCACGCTGGTGCCGCTGGTGCTGGCGGGGCTGGTGGGGGGTGGCGCGCCGCGCCGCGTGGTGGTGGCCGAGCCCCGTCGGATCGCGGCCCGCGCGGCGGCCCGCCGGATGGCCTGGCTGCTGGGCGAGGGTGTGGGCGGCTCGGTGGGCTTCAGCGTGCGCGGGGAGCGCGTGGTGGGGCGGGACACCCGGGTCGAGGTGGTCACCACCGGCGTGCTGCTCCAGCGGCTGCAGCGGGACCAGGAGCTGTCCGGCGTGGACGTGGTGGTGCTGGACGAGTGCCACGAGCGGCACCTGGACGCCGACACCGTCGCCGCCTTCCTGCTGGACGTACGGGCCGCGCTGCGGCCGGAGCTGCGGCTGGTGGCCGCGTCGGCGACCACCGACGCCGCCGGCTGGGCGCGGCTGCTGGGGGACGCGCCGGTGGTGGAGGCCGCCGGTACCGCGTACCCCGTGGAGGTGGTGTGGGCTCCCCCGTCCGGGCAGGTTCGGCCCCCGCACGGGATGCGGGTGGACCCGGCGCAGCTGGCGCACGTGGCGGCGACGGTGCGCCGGGCCCTGGCCGAGCGGTCCGGTGATCTGCTGTGCTTCCTGCCCGGGGTCGGGGAGATCGCCCGGGTGGCGGGGCTGCTGGCCGGGATGGACGCCGAGGTGCTCCAGGTGCACGGCCGGGCGCCGGGTGCGGTGCAGGACGCGGTGCTGGCCGGTGGCGCGGGGCTGCGCCGGGTGATCCTGGCGACCGCCGTGGCGGAGTCCTCCCTGACCGTGCCGGGCGTGCGGGTGGTGGTCGACTCCGGGCTGGCGCGCGAGCCGCGGGTCGACCACGCCCGCGGGCTGGGCGCGCTGACGACCGTACGGGCCTCGCAGGCGGCGGCCCGCCAGCGCGCGGGGCGTGCCGGGCGTGAGGCGCCGGGCTGGGTGTACCGCTGCTGGGCGGAGGCGGAGCACGGCCGGCTGCCGCTGTTCCCCGCGCCGGAGATCCGGCTGGCCGACCTGACCGCCTTCGCGCTCCAGGCGGCGTGCTGGGGTGATCCCGAGGCGGCCGGCCTGGCGCTGCTCGACCCGCCGCCGGCCGGGGCGATGGCGGCGGCCCGTGCGTCTCTCACCTCTCTCGGCGCCCTCGACGCGGCGGGCCGGGTGACCCGCCGGGGCACTGCCATGTCCCGGGCCGGGGTGCATCCCCGGCTGGCGCGGGCGCTGCTGGACGGGCCGGCGGAGCTGGGCGGGTCGCGGGAGTCCGCGCGCCGGGTGGCGGAGGTGGTGGCCCTGCTGAGCGAGGAGCCGCCGCGGGAGTACGGGGACGACCTGACCGCCGCGTGGCGCGCGGCCCGCGCCGGCACCGACGCGTACGGGGCGCGCTGGCGCGCGGAGGCGAAGCGCCTGGCCAGGACCGCGGAGGCGTCCGCGGTCGGGGACGGGTCGGGGTCCGGGTCCGGGTCCGCCGGGGCCGGTGCGGGTTCCGCGGCCGGGACGGCGCAGGGCACGGCGGGCACCGCCGGGCGGGCTGCCGCCGCGACGGGGTCCGCGGGCGGCGCCGGGCGCGCTGCCGGCGGGGCGCCGGCCGGGGCGGCCGACGACCACGTGGCCGGGCTCGTGGCGGCGCTGGCCTTCCCCGAGCGGGTGGCCCGGGCGCGCACCGCGGGCCAGTACCTGATGGTGTCCGGCACCGGAGCGGTCCTCGGGGAGGGTTCGCGGCTGCGGACCAGCCCCTGGCTCGCGGTGGCCGTGGCCGACCGCGGTGCGGGGTCGGCGGACGCGCGGGTGCGGCTGGCGGCCGTACTGGACGAGGAGACCGCCCGCACCGCGGCCGCGCACCTGTCGGCGGCGGGCGAGGAGGTGCACTGGGAGGCCGGGGACGTGGTCGCCCGGCGCGTGGACCGGCTGGGCGCGGTCGAGCTGACCGTACGCCCCCTGCGGGACGCCGATCCGGGTCTCGTACGGGCGGCCCTGCTGGACGGGCTGCGGGCCGAGGGCCCGGCGCTGCTGCGCTGGACCGACGACGCGCGGACGCTGCGGCAGCGGCTCGCGTTCCTGCACCGCACCCTCGGGGAGCCCTGGCCCGACGTGTCGGACGGGGCCCTGCTGGAGCGGGCGGAGGACTGGCTGGAGCCGGAGCTGTCCCGGGCCCGGCGGCGTGCCGACCTCGGCCGGATCGACGCGGGCCAGGCGCTGTCCCGGCTGCTGCCCTGGGCGACCGGGGAGGCCGGGCGGCTGGACGCACTGGCCCCGGAGCGGATCGAGGTGCCCAGCGGCTCGCGGATCCGGGTGGACTACGGGCCGGAGCAGCCGGTGCTGGCGGTGAAGTTGCAGGAGCTGTTCGGGCTGGCGGAGACCCCGCGGGTGGCGGGGGTGCCCGTGCTGGTGCACCTGCTGTCGCCGGCCGGGCGCCCGGCGGCGGTCACGGCGGACCTGGCGTCCTTCTGGCGCGAGGGCTACCGCGCGGTGCGGGCCGAGCTGCGGGGGCGCTATCCGAAGCACCCGTGGCCGGAGGACCCGGCGACGGCCGAGCCCACCCGGCACACCAACGCCCGCCTCAGGCGCTGACGAGGCCCTCGCCCGCGCGGCCGTGGGTCCCGGCGGGGTCCTCGCACCGCCCGCGCCGGGCGCGGGCCTCCAGCCAGAGGGCGAGCGCGAGGAGGCCGGCTCCGCCGAGCGCCAGGCCGGCTGGCGCGTAGGTGTGCAGGATGAGGACCTTCGTCCGGTTCTCGGCGACAAGGTCGACGGTGTACCTGATGTAGTCCTCGCGCATCTTCACGTGCCCGTCGAAGACCACGAGCCGCTGGTCCGGGGCGTTGCCGGCGAGCTGGCCGCCGCGCAGCTCCTCGGTGTGGACCTCCTCGCCGTTGACCGGCGCGCCGGTGACCGGGTCGACCCAGAACATGCGCTTGGTGGTGTACCAGCGGGAGGTGCCCATGGCGGACTCGATCGCCGCCGGGTCGATGCCGGGGATCGGCATCTTCTTGGGGAAGGGCACCTTGGTCCAGGGGATCGTCTGCTCGTAGTAGTAGACGTCCATGCCGCGGAACGTGCGCGGGCCCACGTAGTGGATGGGCGCCGAGGTGCGGGTCTGCGCGTCGAAGTACAGGTAGTCGCGGGGCTCGGTGAAGAAGGGGAACTTGAACTCGACGCCCTCGCGCCTGACCGGGTCGCCGTCGACCATCTCGCCGGTGGCGTGGACGGGGTCCTGGGTGTGGGCGTCGAAGATGTAGCGCTCGGGGATCTGGGACACCATCTTGCCGTCGGGGCCGAGCACGTGCGAGAGGGAGTCCCAGACGACGACGTCGCGGCCGGCGCTCGCCTCGATCTCTCGGGAGCGCTCGACGTTGCCCTTGAGGGTCTGCACGATGGTGATCTTCGGGACCTTCCTGGGCTGGAGGGTGCCGTAGTCGAGGAGGGTGGCGGGCTTCGCCTCCAGGACCATCTCCTGGTACTGGCCGGGCGGGATCTTGGCGAGGCGCGGGAAGAGGTACCAGCGCATCAGGGGCGCGAGGGCCGCGCAGAACACGGCGAGTGCCAGCAGGACGAGGCTCGCTCTGCGTCGCATGACGGGGTCCTCTTCCTACTGTCCGGGGGCCTTGGGCACGGTGGTGAGCAGCGGTTTCGGCGAGGTCGTGCCCTCGGGCGAGCCGACGGCGGCGACGCCGAGGGCGAGCGCCAGCGCGGCGGCCAGCCCGATGGCGGCGGCGAGGAGTGCGCGCATGGCGGTGCCTCCGGAATCTGATACAGCGTCAGGGCTGGGGCACCGTAGCAACGCGGGGTGCAGATGAGAACCCGTCGGCCGGTGATCAACGTCGTACCCCTCGGGCGAACCCGCCGGCCACGCCTCCCGCGCTCATACTGGAAGGGCCGGTGATCACCGAGGGAGAAGGCCCATGCCGTTCACGCTCAGCCACGCGGCCGCCGTGCTGCCGGGCATCCGCCGCTCGGGCCGGGGGCGGGGGCCGCTGTCGGCCTCGGCCCTGGTGGCCGGGTCGTTCGCGCCCGACATGACGTACTTCGCGGCGAGCGCGGTCCCCGGGGCGATGGGGTTCGGCACCTTCACCCACTCGCTGCCGGGTGTGCTGACCCTGGACGCCGTGGTCACGGCCGTGCTGGTCGGGGGGTGGCTGCTGTTGCGGGAGCCGCTGGTGGCACTGCTGCCGGGCCGGGCACGGGGCCGGGTGTACCGGCTGGTGCGGGGCGAGGACTGGCGGGCGGCACCCTCGCGGGTGCGGCTCGTCCTGTGGTTCTGGGTCTCGGCCGTGATCGGCTCGCTCACGCACGTGGTGTGGGACGCCTTCACGCACCTGGACCGGTTCGGCACCGACGCGCTGCCGTGGCTGACCGAGGTGGTGGCCGGCTTCCCCTTCTACCTGTACGTGCAGTACGGCAGTTCCGCGGTGGCGCTGGCCGTCCTCGCCTGGTTCGTGGCGGGCGCGCTGCGGCGGATGCCGGGCGGGGCCGCGCCGGCGGCGGTGCCGGTGCTCGGGCGGGGCGAGCGGGCCGGCGCGCTGGCGCTGCTGGGCGCGGGGGTGGCCGCGGGGGTCGCGCAGCGGGTGGCGCGCTGGTTCACGTACTTCGACGCGGTGCACTCGCCGTTCGACATCATCCCGACGATCTGCTTCGGCGCGGGCACCGGGCTGCTCCTGGCGCTGCCGGTGTACGCGCTGCTGGTGCGGCTGCGCCACCGGGGCGACGGGACGCCGACGGGGCCGGACGCGCGGACGCCCGTGTCCTCGTACCGCTGAGGACACGGGCGCCCGGCACGGCCCGGATGCGGGTCAGTGCGCGGCGGACTCCCAGTCCGTGCCCACGCCGACCGACACGTCCAGGGGGGCGCGGAGGTCGGCGGCGGCCGCCATCTCCCGCCGGACGATCTCCTCGGCCGCGGCCGCCTCGCCCGGGGCGATCTCCAGCACGATTTCGTCGTGCACCTGGAGGAGCAGCCGGGACTTCAGCCCCGCCTCGGCCAGCGCCCGGTCCACCCGGACCATCGCGACCTTGACGATGTCGGCCGCGGTGCCCTGGATCGGGGCGTTCAGCGCCATCCGCTCGGCGGCCTCGCGGCGCTGGCGGTTGTCGCTGTTGAGGTCCGGGAGGTAGCGGCGGCGGCCCAGCATGGTGGCCGTGTAACCGGTGGCGCGGGCCTCGTCGACCACGCGCTGGAGGTAGTCCCGCACCCCGCCGAACCGCTCGAAGAAGGTGTCCATCAGGCCGCGCGCCTCGGCGGGCTCGATGTTCAGCTGCTGCGAGAGGCCGAACGCGGACAGCCCGTACGCCAGGCCGTACGACATGGCCTTGATCTTGCGGCGCATCTCGGCGTCGACGGCGGACCGCTCGACGCCGAACACCTGGGAGGCGACGGTGGTGTGCAGGTCCTCACCGGAGTTGAAGGCCTCGATGAGGCCCTCGTCCTCGGAGAGGTGCGCCATCACGCGCAGCTCGATCTGGCTGTAGTCGGCCGTCATCAGCGACTCGAAGCCCTCGCCGACGACGAAGCCGCGGCGGATGGCCCGGCCCTCGTCGGTGCGCACCGGCACGTTCTGCAGGTTCGGGTCGGTGGAGGACAGGCGCCCGGTGGCGGCGACCGTCTGGCTGAAGGTGGTGTGCACCCGGCCGTCGGCGGCGATCGTCTTGATCAGGCCCTCGACGGTGGAGCGCAGCCGCGCCTGCTCCCGGTGCCGCAGCATGATCACGGGGAGTTCGTGGTCGGTCTGCTGCGCCAGCCAGGCCAGCGCGTCGGCGTCCGTGGTGTAGCCGGTCTTGGTCTTCTTCGTCTTGGGCAGGCCCAGCTCGCCGAAGAACACCTCCTGGAGCTGCTTGGGCGAGCCGAGGTTGAACTCGTGGCCGACGGTGGCGTGGGCCTCCTTGACGGCCTGCTGCACGGCGTCGGCGAACTGCCGCTCCATGGCCTCCAGGTGGTCGCGGTCGGCGGCGATGCCGTGCCGCTCCATCCGGGCCAGCAGCTCGGAGGTCGGGAGCTCCACGTCGTGCAGCAGCCCGGCCGCGCCGGCCTGCCCGAGCTTCTCGGCGAAGGCCTCGCCCAGGTCGAGCACGGCACGGGCCTGCGCCATCAGCGCCTCGGCCTCGGCCGACTCGTCGGCGCCGAAGGCCAGCTGGCCGTCCGCGGCGGCCGGCTGGAGCTCCCGGCCCAGGTACTCGACCGACAGCACGTCCAGCGCGAAGGAGCGCCGGCCGGGCTTGACGAGGTACGCGGCGAGCGCGGTGTCCATGGAGACGCCGGCCACGGTCCAGCCGTGCTCCGGGAAGACCCGCATGGCGCCCTTGGCGTTGTGCATGACCTTCGGCCGGGACGGGTCGGAGATCCACTCGGCGAAGGCCCGCTCGTCGGCCTCGTCCAGCCGCGACGGGTCGAACCAGGCCGCCGCACCGCCGGCCGCGGCCAGCGCGATCTCGGAGACGCTGCCGGTGCCCAGGCCCCACGCGTCGACCGTCGCGATCCCGAGCGGAGCCGAGGAGTGGGCCGCGAGCCACGGGGCCAGCTCGCCGGCGCCCAGCACGCTGGCATCCAGCTCGACCCCGGCGGCCGGCGCCGGCGCCGGCTCCTCGGCGGCACCCGGGTCCACGGCCAGCAGCCGCTCGCGCAGCGAAGCGTTCCGGATCTCCAGGACGTCCAGGACGCCCGTGACGGCCTTGCGGTCGTACGGCAGCCGCTCCAGGTCCGCGGGGGTGCGGCCCAGCTCCACGTCGCGGACCATCTCGGTCAGCACGCGGTTGAGCTTCACCGACTCCAGGTGGTCCCGGAAGTTCTGCCCGGCCTTGCCCTTGACCTCCTCGGCCCGCTCGACCAGCTCCGCGAACGAGCCGAACTGGTTGATCCACTTCGCGGCGGTCTTCTCACCGACGCCCGGGATGCCGGGGAGGTTGTCGGACGGGTCGCCGCGCAGGGCCGCGAAGTCCGGGTACTGCGACGGCGTCAGCCCGTACTTCTCCTGGACCTTCTCCGGGGTGAAGCGGGTCAGCTCGGAGACCCCCTTGGTCGGGTACAGCACCGTGGTGTGCTCGGACACCAGCTGGAACGAGTCCCGGTCGCCCGTGACGATCAGGACTTCAAAGCCCGCCGCCTCCGCCTGCGTCGCCAGCGTCGCGATCACGTCGTCGGCCTCGAAGCCGTCCACCGCGAACCGCGGCACGGCCATCGCGTCGAGCAGCTCGCCGATCAGCTCGACCTGCCCCTTGAACTCGTCCGGGGTCTTCGAGCGGTTCGCCTTGTACTCGGGGAACTCCTGCGAACGCCACGTCTTGCGCGACACGTCGAACGCCACCGCGAAGTGCGTGGGCGCCTCGTCGCGCAGCGTGTTGGCCAGCATCGACGCGAAACCATAGATGGCGTTGGTCGGCTGGCCGGTCGCGGTCGTGAAGTTCTCCGCCGGCAGCGCGAAGAACGCGCGGTACGCCAGGGAGTGCCCGTCCATGAGCATCAGGCGCGGGCGCTGCTCCGCTGTCGTCTGGTCGGTCTGCTTCGATGCTGTCTCTGCCACGCCCCCGAGCCTAGTCGGCCCCACCGACAATGCCGTCGCTCCCCGCCCCCGGCGGCCGTGACAGGATCGGAGGTGTACGAGAACGCGCGACGCATGCTCAAAGGGGAGCGACATGGCCACCAAGCCGCCCGCAGGTGATCCGGTACAGGACGCGCCGCAGGTCGCGCCCCCCCAGCACGCCGCCGCCGGCCTCCCCGCCATCGGCCACACGCTGCGGATCGCCCAGGCGCAGATGGGCCTCGCGCGGACCGCCCGCACCCTCCTCAAGGTCAACCAGAAGGACGGCTTCGACTGCCCCGGCTGCGCCTGGCCCGAGGGCGACAGGCGGCACACCGCCGAGTTCTGCGAGAACGGCGCCAAGGCCGTGGCCGAGGAGGCCACCCTGCGCCGGGTCACCCCCGACTTCTTCGCCGCCCACCCCCTCGCCGACCTCGCCGGCCGCTCCGGCTACTGGCTCGGCCAGCAGGGCCGCATCACCCAGCCCGTGTACCTCCCCGAGGGCGCCGACCGGTACGAGGCCGTCACCTGGGAACGCGCCTTCGCGATCATCGCCGAGGAACTGCGCGCCCTCTCCTCCCCCGACGAGGCCCTCTTCTACACCTCCGGCCGCACCAGCAACGAGGCCGCGTTCCTGCTCCAGCTCTTCGCCCGCGAGTTCGGCACCAACAACCTGCCCGACTGCTCGAACATGTGCCACGAGTCCTCGGGCTCCGCACTCACCGAGACCATCGGCATCGGCAAGGGCAGCGTCTCCCTGGAGGACCTCCACCAGGCCGACCTGATCATCGTCGCCGGCCAGAACCCCGGCACCAACCACCCCCGCATGCTGTCGGCCCTGGAGAAGGCCAAGGCCGCCGGAGCGAAGATCATCTCGGTCAACCCGCTGCCCGAGGCCGGCCTGGAACGCTTCAAGAACCCCCAGACCCCCCTCGGCATGCTCCGCGGCACCGCCCTCAACGACCTCTTCCTCCAGATCCGCATCGGCGGCGACCAGGCCCTCTTCCGCCTCCTCAACAAGCTGGTCATCGAGACCCCCGGCGCCACCGACGAGCTGTTCATCCGCGAGCACACCCACGGCTACGAGGAACTCGCCGCGGCCGCCGCCAAGGCCGACTGGGACGAGACGCTCACCGCCACCGGCCTCACCCGCCCCGAGATCGAGCAGGCCCTGCGCATGGTCCTCGACTCCCGGCGCACCATCGTCTGCTGGGCCATGGGCCTCACCCAGCACAAGCACGCCGTCCCCACCATCCGCGAGGTCGTCAACCTCCTGCTGCTCCGCGGCAACATCGGCCGCCCCGGCGCCGGCGTGTGCCCGGTGCGCGGCCACTCCAACGTCCAGGGCGACCGCACCATGGGGATCTTCGAGCGCCCCGCACCGGCCTTCCTCGACGCCCTCGACCGCGAGTTCGGGATCACCTCTCCCCGCCACCACGGCTTCGACGTGGTCCGCTCCATCCAGGCCCTGCGCGACGGCGAGGCCAAGGTCTTCTTCGCCATGGGCGGCAACTTCGTCGGCGCCACCCCCGACACCGACGTCACCGAGGCCGCCATGCGCAACGCGGCCCTCACCGTCCACGTCTCCACCAAGCTCAACCGCTCCCACGCGGTCACCGGCCGGCGCGCCCTGATCCTGCCCACCCTGGGCCGTACCGACAAGGACGTCCAGGCGGCCGGCAAGCAGTTCGTCACCGTCGAGGACTCCATGGGCATGGTCCACGCCTCCCGCGGCAACCTCACCCCCGCGAGCCCCCACCTCCTGTCCGAGCCCGCCATCGTGGCCCGGATGGCGCGCGCCGTCCTCGGCGACGCCTCCCGCACCCCCTGGGAGGACTTCGAGCGCGACTACGGCACCATCCGCGACCGGATCTCCCGCGTCGTCCCCGGCTTCGAGGACTTCAACGCCCGCGCCGCCCGCCCCGAGGGCTTCGTCCTCCCGCACGCCCCCCGCGACGAGCGCCGCTTCCCGACCAGGACCGGCAAGGCGAACTTCACCGCCGCCCCCGTCGAGTACCCCCGGGTCCCCGAGGGCCGCCTGCTGCTCCAGACCCTGCGCTCCCACGACCAGTACAACACCACGATCTACGGCCTCGACGACCGCTACCGCGGCATCAAGGGCGGCCGCCGCGTGGTCCTCGTCCACCCCGACGACGCGGCCGCCCTGGGCCTGGCCGACGGCTCCTACACCGACCTGGTCTCGGAGTGGAACGACGGCGTCGAGCGCCGCGCCCCCGGCTTCCGCGTCGTCCACTACCCGACCGCGCGGGGCTGCGCGGCGGCGTACTACCCGGAGACGAACGTGCTCGTGCCCCTGGACTCCACCGCGGACACCAGCAACACCCCGGCCAGCAAGTCGGTGATCGTCCGCTTCGAGCCGGCCGGCTGACGGGCGGGAACGGACACCGCCCGGCCGCGGGACGTGATCCCCATGACTGAGCATCCGCTCAGTCGGGTGATATGAAGAGGGTCGTTAACGGTCGTTTACGAAACGGAGCCGTCCCCATGGGCGAACAGCACACCGTGAAGTTCCCGCAGGAAGTCCTCGACGAGTACGCCGCGTTGGGCATCGACCTGCCCGCCCTCTTCTCCGCCGGACACCTCGGCGAGCGCATGGACATCCGCATCCTGGAGGCCTCGGCCGACCGGGTCGTCGGCACCATGCCCGTCGAAGGCAACACCCAGCCCTACGGGCTCCTCCACGGCGGCGCCTCCGCCGTGCTCGCCGAGACCCTCGGCTCCGTCGGCTCCATGCTGCACGGCGGCATCGACAAGATCGCCGTCGGCGTGGACCTCAACTGCACCCACCACCGCGGCGCCCGGTCCGGCCTGGTCACCGGCGTCGCCACCCCCGTCCACCGCGGCCGCTCCACCGCCACGTACGAAATCGTCATCACGGACGAGCAGGACAAGCGGGTCTGCACCGCCCGCCTCACCTGCCTGCTCCGCGACACGAACTCGCAACAACCGGGCTGAGACAGGGCGTTGTCCCACCCCGGGGCGCCCCACTACCTTCCCCGCATGGGAGTGGTACGGGCGCCACGGGGCGCACTCACGAAGCGCACCGCACGGGCCTTGGCCGCCCTGGCGCTGTGCGCCGCCGCCCCCACCTCCTGCACCACCCCGGACTCCCCCACCGGCCCCGCCGCCCGCTCCGCAGCCCGCTCCGCAGCCGCCCCGGCACCCGCTCCGACCACCCCGCGGGAGCTCTGCGTCCACCTGGTCTCGTACTGGGCCGCCCGCATCCTCGACGGCGGCCCCCACGCCCACTTCGACTACCAGGAGATGGGCCTCTCCGGCGGCCAGTACGAGATCCTGCGCACCGCCCTCGCCGCCGCCCGGGCCGTCCGCCCGCCCGGGGACACCGCGGCGGCCCACCTGGCCGCCGGCGAGGAGGCCCGGCGCGGCTGCGCCGACCGCTACCGGCACGGCACCCCCAGCGGCGGCCCCTGGCAATGAGCGGCATCGGCCCCCTGGAACCCGGCGAGGACACCTGGGACGCCTCCCGGGGCCTCCGCACGCCCGCGCGCGCCCGAGCCCCCCTGAGCGGCCGCCGACGGGCCGCCCTGGCACTGGCCGGCGCCCTCGCCCTGGCCGGATCCGGCGCCTATCTGTACGCGATCAGGCCAGATCCGGAGCCCCCCGCCCCACCCCCGTTCCCCTCACAGGTGTTCTCCGTGCGGTACGGCGCCCCGGTGCGGCCGCCCGGCCCCGCGGCGGACTTCGCCTTCACGGTCACCCTGCGCACGACGGACGGCCCGCCGGTGACCGTCCACCGGATCGGACAGCCGTCGGCGGCACTCAGCGTGACGACCGCCCCGGCCTCACCGATCACCGTGGTCAAGGGTGAGGTCCGTGAGGTTGTTGTGCGGATTCGGGTCGGGGATTGCGTGCATGTAGCACGGAATGCGGGGCTCCCTTTTCTTGAGGTAACCCTCAGTAATGGTGGGCCGAATGAACAGCACAGTTACATCCTCGGTGACCGATATGCACGAGAACTCTCCAGGTCACTGATCAGCACATGTCCCGAAGATCGAGACAAGAGGACCCCCCGAGGCGTCAGGACCAAACCCCGCTACAGTCCTGCACTGTCAGGACTCAAACCGCATGACAGTCCTGCCCCTTCTCAGCATGCGGACAAGACGAACCGGCCGGAATTCCCCCGTTCCACCCGCCAAGTTCCGCTATGTATTACGCCGTGGCATAACAAGAGCGTCACAGCCTTGGCCCGAGCCCTCCATATCTCCCGATCAGCCGCCTAGAGTCACGGCCAGTCACCGCGACCACCGGATTCCACTCAGTTCGGTTCCGCGTTTCGACTCGGCGCGTCCCGTGGGGGACGCCGTGCCTGGAAAGGACTGATCGTGCGTCAGCGTTCTCTCATTGCCGTGACGGCCGCACTCGCCGCGGGTGCCCTCACGCTCACCGCCTGTGGCTCGCGCGATGACAAGGGCGGCAGCGGCGACGCCGGCTCCGGCGGCACCACGGTCGTCATCGGCGTCGACTCCCCGACCACCGGCGACCTCTCCGCCCTCGGCCTCGGCATCCGCAACTCGGTCGACCTGGCCGTCCAGCAGGCCAACGCCAAGAAGTACGTCAAGGGCGTCACCTTCAAGATCGAGGCCTACGACGACCAGGCCCAGCCGTCCTCCGGCCAGCAGAACGCCACCAAGCTCGTCGCCAACAAGGACGTCCTCGGCGTCGTCGGCCCGCTGAACTCCTCCGTCTCGGAGTCCATGCAGAAGGTCTTCGACGACGCCAAGCTCGTCCAGATCTCCCCCGCCAACACCAACCCGGCCCTGACCCAGGGACCGAAGTGGAACACCGGCGAGAAGGTCCGCCCCTACAAGTCGTACTTCCGCACCGCGACCACGGACGCCATCCAGGGCCCGTTCGCCGCGCAGTACCTCTTCAACAAGGCGGGCAAGAAGAAGGTCTTCCTGATCGACGACAAGAAGACCTACGGCGCCGGCCTGGCCGCCACCTTCAAGCAGGAGTTCACCAAGCTCGGCGGCCAGGTCGCCGGCGAGGCCCACGTGAACCCCGACACCAAGGACTTCTCCGCGGTCGCCACCCAGGTCAAGAGCTCCGGCGCCGACGTCGTCTACTACGGCGGCGAGTACCCCGCGGCCGGCCCGCTCTCCAAGCAGATCAAGAAGGCCGGCGCGGCCATCCCGCTGGTCGGCGGCGACGGCATCTACTCCGGCGACTTCATCAAGCTGTCCGGCAAGGAGGGCGTGGGCGACCTCGCCACCTCCGTCGGCGCCCCCGTCGAGACCCTCCCCTCGGCCAAGGAGTTCGTCGAGAACTACAAGAAGGCCGGCTTCAAGGAGGCCTACGAGGCCTACGGCGGCTACTCCTACGACTCCGCCTGGGCGATCATCGAGGCCGTCAAGGCCGTCGTCGACGCCAACAACGGCAAGCTCCCCCAGGACGCCCGCGCCAAGGTCCTCGAGGCCACCGGCAAGGTCTCCTTCGACGGCGTGACCGGCAAGGTCTCGTTCGACGAGTTCGGTGACGCGACCAACAAGCAGCTCACCGTCTACAAGTACGAGGGCGACGCCTGGAAGGCCGTCGAGTCCGGCACCTTCGCCGGCTGACCCTCTCCGATCACCACACCTGCCGCGCGGGGCGCGCACACCTAGCGCCCCGCGCGGTGTCACATCCGTCGAAAGACTCGGAGGACCTGCGGTGCACGAACTGCCGCAACAGCTGGTCAACGGCCTGCTACTGGGATCCATGTACGGGCTCGTCGCCATTGGCTACACAATGGTCTACGGCATCGTCCAGCTCATCAACTTCGCCCACGGCGAGATCTTCATGACCGGCGGGTTCGGAGCCCTCACGGTCTGGCTGATGCTCCCCACGGGCACCACCATGTGGGTCGCCCTGCCCCTCATGCTCATAGGCGCGATCGCCGTCGCCACCACCATCGCCGTAGCGGCGGAACGGTTCGCCTACCGCCCCCTGCGCAACGCACCCCGACTCGCCCCGCTCATCACCGCCATCGGCCTCTCCCTCGCCCTCCAGCAGGCAGTCTGGGCCTGGTACCCCGAGGCGAAGTCCTCCCGAGTCTTCCCCGAAATCCCCGGCGGCCCCTTCCACATCGGCAGCATCACCATCCAGACCGGTGACGTCTTCCTGCTGATCGCCGCCCCCGTCTGCATGGTCGTCCTCGGCTGGTTCGTCATGAAGACCCGCACCGGACGCGGCATGCAGGCCACCGCGCAGGACCCCGACACCGCCAAGCTCATGGGCATCAACACCGACCGCATCATCGTGGTCGCGTTCGCCCTCGGCGCGGCCTTCGCCGCCGTCGGCGCCGTCGCCTACGGCCTCAAGTACGGCGAAGTCAACTTCAAGATGGGCTTCCTGCTCGGCCTCAAGGCCTTCACCGCCGCCGTCCTCGGCGGCATCGGCAACATCTACGGCGCCATGATCGGCGGCCTCGTCCTGGGCCTCGCCGAGACCATGGCAACCGCCTACATCGCCCACATCCCCGGCATGCAGCAGCTCGGCGGCCAGGCCTGGGCCGACGTCTGGGCGTTCGTACTCCTCATCCTCGTGCTCCTCTTCCGGCCCCAGGGCCTGCTGGGCGAGCGCGTGGCGGACAGGGCGTGATCACCAATGACCACTGAGACCATCGACGTCGTCACCGCCCCGTCCGACGGCGGACACCGCGGCCTCATCGGCATCAACGAGAAGACCGCCCGTCTCCTCGCCACCGCCGGCGGCGCCCTCACCACCGTCTCCGCCTTCCTCGCCTGGACCTGGACCGACGCCTTCCCCGGCGACCTCACCGTCTACGGCTACCCCGGCGGCCTCCAGTGGCTCGTCCTCGTCGGCGGCCTGCTCACCCTGCTCTTCTCCCTCTCCTCCTACGGAGTCAAGGGCCTCCGCTGGCTCACCCCGGCCGGAGCAGACGCAGCCATCAAGCTCGCCGCCCTCGCCGCCTTCGCCACCGCCTGGTACACCGCCTTCGCCATCAGCAACACCCTCGGCGGCCTCGTCAACCTCGAACCCGGCGGCTTCATCGCCCTCGGCGCCACCCTCATCGCCCTCGTCGGCGCCCTCGCGCTCCCCTTCGAGCACCCCGAGACCGACCCGGCCGACCCCGACGACAGCGGCTTCGACAAGTTCAAGCACAACCTCGGCAACCGCTGGACCGTCGTCAAGGCCGGCTTCGCCACCGGCACCGCCCCCGCCATGAAGCGGCTCCCGGCCTACGCCGAGATCCTCATCCTCACCGGCGTACTCGCCCTCGGCCTCGCCGTCTTCACCTACGGCATCGGCACCGAGTACGACGAACTCTTCATCGGCTTCCTCATCACCGCGTGCCTCGGCTTCGCAGCGATCAACAAGGCCGGCCTCATCGCCCGCGTCTCCGCCATCGCCGCAACCCACCGCAACGTCGCCATGGTCGGCGCCTTCGCCGCCGCAGCAGCCTTCCCCTTCACCCAGACCGACGACCAGTACGCGACCATCGGCGTCAACATCCTGATCTTCGCCACCGTCGCCCTCGGCCTCAACATCGTCGTCGGCCTGGTCGGCCTCCTCGACCTCGGATACGTCGCCTTCCTCGGCGTCGGCGCCTACGCCGCCGCCATGGTCTCCGGCTCCCCGTCGTCCCCCTTCGGAGTCCACCTCCCCTTCTGGCAGGCCATCCTCATCGGCGCCGCCGCGTCCATGATCTTCGGCGTCCTCATCGGCGCCCCGACCCTGCGGCTCCGCGGCGACTACCTCGCCATCGTGACCCTCGGCTTCGGAGAGATCTTCCGCATCGCCGTCAACAACACCGACGGCACCTCCGGCCCCGACATCACCAACGGCTCCAACGGCATCTCCTCGATCCCGAACCTCGACATCCTCGGATTCGACTTCGGCGCCGAGCACACCATCGCCGGCTTCACGATCGGCCGCTTCGCCAACTACTTCTTCCTCATGCTGATCGTGACCCTCGTCGTCGTGCTGGTCTTCCGGCGCAGCGCCGAATCCCGCATCGGCCGCTCCTGGGTCGCCATCCGCGAGGACGAGACCGCCGCCGAAGCCATGGGCATCAACGGCTTCCGCGTCAAGCTCATCGCCTTCGCCCTCGGCGCCGCCCTCGCCGGCCTCGCCGGAGCCGTCCAGGCCCACGTGACCTACACCGTCACCCCCGAGCAGTACACCTTCGCCAACGCCGTCCCGCCGAACTCGGCCTTCCTCCTCGCGGCCGTCGTCCTCGGCGGCATGGGAACCATCAGCGGACCCCTCGTCGGCGGAGCCCTGCTCTTCCTCATCCCGAACAAGCTCCAGTTCATGGGTGAGTACCAGCTCTTCGCCTTCGGCCTCGCGCTCATCCTCCTGATGCGCTTCCGCCCCGAAGGCCTCATCCCCAACCGGCGCCGCCAGCTCGAATTCCACGAGAACGAGCTCGACGAGAAGTCCGGGGACCTCAGCAAGGCAGGGGCCTGACCATGACGACGACCACCGAGACCCCCGCCGCCGCCACCGGCGAGACCGTCCTCGACGCCAGCGGAGTCACCATGCGGTTCGGCGGCCTCACCGCCGTCAACAACGTGGACCTCACCGTCAAGAGCGGCGAGATCGTCGGACTCATCGGCCCCAACGGCGCCGGCAAGACCACCTTCTTCAACTGCCTCACCGGCCTCTACATCCCCACCGAGGGCCAGGTCCGGTACAAGGGCACCGTCCTGCCGCCCAAGTCCTTCAAGGTCACCGCGGCCGGCATCGCCCGCACCTTCCAGAACATCCGTCTCTTCAACAACATGACGGTCCTGGAAAACGTCCTCGTCGGACGCCACACCCGCACCAAGGAAGGCCTCTGGTCCGCCCTCCTCCGCCTGCCCGGCTTCCACAAGGAAGAAGCCGCCAGCCGCGAGAAGGCCCTCGAACTCCTCGAGTTCATCGGACTCGCCCACAAGGCCGACCACCTCGCCCGCAACCTCCCCTACGGCGAACAGCGCAAGCTCGAAATCGCCCGCGCCCTCGCCAGCGAACCCGGCCTCCTGCTCCTCGACGAGCCCACCGCCGGCATGAACCCGCAGGAAACCCGAGCAGCCGAAGAACTCATCTTCGCCATCCGGGACAAGGGCATCGCGATCCTCGTGATCGAGCACGACATGCGCTTCATCTTCAACCTCTGCGACCGCGTCGCCTGCCTCGTCCAGGGCCAGAAGCTCATCGAAGGCACCGCCACCGAGGTCCAGAGCGACGAGCGCGTCATCGCCGCCTACCTCGGCGAGCCCTTCGAGGCCCCCACCGAGGAAGCCGCCGCCGAGACCGCAGCGGACGAGGCCCCCGAGGCCGAGACCGCCGACGCCCCGGAGGCCGACGCCGACACCCCCGGCACGGACACCGACGCCGCCGAGGAGAGCACCACCAGCACGGACGGAGAAGCCAAGTGACCGCACTGCTCGAGGTCGAAGACCTCAGGGTCGCCTACGGCAAGATCGAGGCCGTCAAGGGCATCTCCTTCAGCGTCGAAGCCGGCCAGATCGTCACCCTCATCGGCACCAACGGCGCCGGCAAGACGACCACCCTGCGCACCCTCTCCGGGCTCATCAAGCCCAGGGGCGGCCAGATCAAGTTCAACGGCAAGAGCCTCAAGAAGGTCCCCGCCCACGACATCGTCTCGCTCGGACTCGCCCACTCCCCCGAGGGCCGGCACATCTTCCCCCGCATGTCGATCGAGGACAACCTCCTCCTCGGCGCCTTCCTCCGCAAGGACAAGGAAGGCATCCAGAAGGACGTCCAGCGCGCCTACGACCTCTTCCCCATCCTGGGAGAGCGCCGCAAGCAGGCCGCCGGCACCCTCTCCGGCGGCGAGCAGCAGATGCTCGCCATGGGCCGCGCCCTCATGTCGCAGCCCAAGCTGCTCATGCTCGACGAGCCCTCCATGGGCCTCTCTCCGATCATGATGCAGAAGATCATGGCCACCATCTCCGAGCTCAAGGCCGCCGGCACGACCATCCTCCTGGTCGAGCAGAACGCCCAGGCCGCGCTGTCCCTGGCCGACCAGGGCCACGTCATGGAGATCGGCAAGATCGTCCTCTCCGGCCCCGGCCGCGAGCTGCTGGTCAACGAGGACGTCCGCAAGGCGTACCTCGGCGAGGACTGACCCCGCCCCGGCACTCCGAAGGCCCGCCTCCCCTCGGGGGGAGGCGGGCCTTCGGGCGTCTGTGCTCCCGCGTACGCCGAAGGCCGCCCCGGAACGATCTCCGCGGCGGCCTTCGCTTGCGTACGAACGGCCCTACTGGCCCTTCGCGGCCTTCTTCTCCTCGGCGTCCTCGATGACCGCCTCCGCGACCTGCTGCATCGACATGCGCCGGTCCATCGACGTCTTCTGGATCCACCGGAACGCCGCCGGCTCGGACAGCCCGTACTGCGTCTGCAGCACGCTCTTCGCCCGGTCCACCAGCTTCCGCGTCTCCAGCCGCTGCGAGAGGTCCGCGACCTCCTTCTCCAGCGCCTTCAGCTCCGCGAACCGCGACACCGCCATCTCGATGGCCGGCACCACGTCGCTCTTGCTGAACGGCTTCACCAGGTACGCCATCGCACCGGCGTCCCGGGCCCGCTCCACGAGGTCGCGCTGCGAGAACGCGGTCAGCATCAGCACGGGAGCGATGGACTCCCCCGCGATCTTCTCCGCCGCGGAGATCCCGTCCAGGACCGGCATCTTCACGTCGAGGATCACGAGGTCGGGCCGGTGCTCGCGCGCGAGCTCGACGGCCGTCTGCCCGTCCCCGGCCTCGCCGACGACGGAGTACCCCTCCTCCTCCAGCATCTCTTTGAGGTCGAGCCGGATCAGCGCCTCGTCCTCGGCGATGACGACACGGGTCGTCAGCGGCGGAACATGCGACTGGTCGGCGTCAGCGGGGGTGGGAGTCTCGTCGGGGGCGGTCACGCGGGGGCTCCTCTTTGCGGGGCAAGCACTGCTCCCCTGAGCCTACCTAGCTCCTGTAAGGTGGTCTCACACGGGGCTGCATTCAGCCTTCGTTTCTTAGGCCCCAGTACTCCAACTGGTCAGAGAGGCCGCTCTCAAACAGCGGACAGTGTGGGTTCGAATCCCACCTGGGGCACATTCCCTTGGATTCCAAGGTCGCGACCGAATCGCGTCGTTTTCGCCTTTCCGAGCGAATCTCGACCGAACGCCCTGAATCCGCGGTCGCGCCCCCGCCAGCGTCGTGCGCATGTACGACATCGATACCCGGCACCGAGCCGTGGCCCTGCTCGACGAGGGTCGCAGCCTGAACTCCGTCAGCAAGGAGACGGGCATTTCTCGGGCCGCCATCCGTGCGTGGCGCGACAGACTCGCCCCGCTCCCACGCATCGCAGGCGCTCCATGCGCAGCACCCGCGGACCCCGCCGCCTACGCATATCTGCTGGGCCTGTATCTGGGTGATGGCTGCATCAGCGCGCAACCACGGGGTGGGCACCAGCTGCGTATCGCGTGTGCCGACGCCTGGCCCGGGCTCATCGACGCATGCCGTACGGCCATCACCGCTGTCCGCCCCCAAGCGAGTACGTACGTCCTCCAGAAACCCGGCTGCGTCGCCGTTACCAGCTACGGACGACATTGGACCTGCCTCTTCCCCCAGCACGGCCCGGGCAAGAAGCATGAGCGACACATCGCCCTCCATCCCTGGCAACGCGTGATCGTGGAGGAGCACCCCTGGGAACTCGTCCGAGGCCTGATCCACTCCGACGGGTGCCGGATCACCAACTGGACCGTCCGCAACGGCAAGCGGTACGAGTACCCCCGGTACTTCTTCACCAACCTGTCCGGCGACATCATGCGGCTCTTCACGGACACGCTGGACACCCTGGGCGTCGCATGGCGGTACGCGAACAGCCGCAACGTGTCCGTGGCCCGGAAGGCGTCGGTGGCGCTCATGGATGCGCACATCGGCCCGAAGTATTAGGCGTGCAGGGTGCCTTCGAGGATCGTCACCGCTCGGCCGGTGAGTTCGACGCGGTCTCGGCGTACGGCGGTGTGGACGAGGCCGGTGCGGGGGGAGGCCTGGAGGCCGGTGAGGGTGGGGCGGTCGAGGCGGGCGGCCCAGTGGGGGGCGAGGGCGGTGTGGGCGCTGCCGGTGACGGGGTCTTCGGGGATGCCGTTGGCGGGGGCGAAGAAGCGGGAGACGAAGTCGTAGCCGCGGGTGGGGTCCTGGGCGAGGGCGGTGACGATGATGCCGCGGATGCCTTCGCGGGTGGTGAGTGCGGCGATGGCGTCGAGGTCGGGGGTGAGGTGGCGGACGGCCTTTTCGTCGGTGAGGTGGACGAGGAGGTCGCCGAGGGGGCCGGTGCGGTAGGTGGGGCCGGGGATGGTGCGGAGGGCCGCGTCCAGTCCGTCGGGGGCGGGGGTCTGGGTGGTGGGGGCGGCGGGGAAGTCGAGGGTGATGGTGCCGTCGGCGTCGGCGTGGGTGGTGAGGGTGCCGTGGTGGTTGCTGGTGAAGCGGACGGTGCCGTCGAGGTGGTGGGTGGTGCGGAGTGTGTGGGCGGTGGCGAGGGTGGCGTGGCCGCAGAGGGTGGCTTCGACGGTGGGGGTGAACCAGCGGATGGCCCAGTCGGTGGGGCTGGGGGTGGGGAGGGCGAAGGCGGTTTCGGGGTGGTTGATTTCGGCGGCGATGTTCTGCATCCAGGTGTCCTGGGGCCAGGTGCCGGGTGGGAGGAGGAGGACGCCGGCGGGGTTGCCGCTGAAGGGGCGGTCGGTGAAGGCGTTGACGAGGTGGAAACGCATGGCGGGAGGTTAGTGGTCCTCGGGGCGGGTGGGGGCGGGCCAATTGGGTTCGGGTGGCCTGTTGGGTGAGACGGGTGCGGCCCGGTCCGAGGGGTGCTCGGCCGGGCCGTGGTGGTGTGGTGCGGGGTGTCGCGTCAGACGGGGTCGCCGATGTGGTGGACGCGGACGAGGTTGGTGGAGCCGGGGACGCCGGGGGGTGAGCCGGCGGTGATGACGACGGTGTCGCCGGGTGCGCAGCGGCCGATGCGGAGGAGTTCTTCGTCGACCTGGGCGACCATGGCGTCGGTGGAGTCGACGTGGGGGCCGAGGAAGGTTTCGACGCCCCAGGTGAGGTTGAGCTGGGAGCGGGTGGCGGGGTCGGGGGTGAAGGCGAGGAGGGGGATGGGTGAGCGGTAGCGGGAGAGTCGGCGGACGGTGTCGCCGCTCTGGGTGAAGGCGACGAGGAATTTGGCGTTGAGGAAGTCGCCGATTTCGGCTGCTGCGCGGGCGACGGCGCCGCCTTGGGTGCGGGGCTTGCTGCGTTCGGTGAGTGGGGGGAGGCCCTTGGCGAGTACGTCTTCTTCTGCGGCTTCGACGATTTTGGCCATGGTGCGGACGGTGTCGACGGGGTATTTGCCGACGCTGGTTTCGCCGGAGAGCATGACGGCGTCCGTGCCGTCGAGGACGGCGTTGGCGACGTCGGAGGCTTCTGCGCGGGTGGGGCGGCTGTTGTCGATCATCGAGTCGAGCATTTGGGTGGCGACGATGACGGGTTTGGCGTTGCGCTTGGCGAGTTTGATGGCGCGCTTCTGGACGATGGGGACTTGTTCGAGGGGCATTTCGACGCCGAGGTCGCCGCGGGCGACCATGATGCCGTCGAAGGCGGCGACGATGTCGTCGATGTTTTCGACGGCCTGGGGCTTTTCGATTTTGGCGATGACGGGGAGGCGTCGGCCTTCTTCGTCCATGATGCGGTGGACGTCGTGGATGTCGTGGCCGGTGCGGACGAAGGAGAGGGCGATGACGTCGGCTCCGGTGCGCAGCGCCCAGCGCAGGTCGTCGATGTCCTTTTCGGAGAGGGCGGGGACGGAGACGGCGACGCCGGGGAGGTTGAGTCCCTTGTGGTCGCTGATCATGCCGCCTTCGATGACGCGGGTGTGGACGCGGGGGCCGTCGACGGTGGTGACTTGGAGGGTGACGCGGCCGTCGTCGACGAGGATGCGTTCGCCGGACGTGACGTCGGTGGCGAGGCCTTTGTAGGTGGTGCCGCAGGTGTGGCGGTCGCCGGGGACGTCGGCGGTGGTGATGGTGAATGCGTCGCCGCGTTCAAGGAGTACGGGGCCTTCGGTGAAGCGGCCGAGGCGGATCTTCGGGCCTTGAAGGTCGGCGAGGATTCCGACGCTGCGGCCGGTTTCGTCGGAGGCCTTGCGTACGCGTTGGTAGCGCTCCTCGTGTTCGGCGTAGGTGCCGTGGCTGAGGTTGAGGCGGGCGATGTCCATTCCGGCTTCGACGAGGGCTTTGATCTGCTCGTACGAGTCGGTGGCGGGGCCCAGGGTGCAGACGATTTTCGCTCGGCGCATGGGTCGAGCGTATGCCCTACCGAGCGGTAGGAAGGGGGGTCCTGGTGTCTGCTCAACAACCTTTGGGTGAAAGGGTGTTGACAATTGTTGAATGGGCGCGGGGGTGCTCTGATGAGCACCCCCGCGGGCTTGTCGGCCGGGGTGTCAGAGTGCGGGCGGGGTCATGGTGAAGCGTGCGTTGACGGAGGCGTAGACGGTCTGGCGCTGGGGTTCGAGGTCGAGGGCGGGCGGGGGTTCGGCTTCGGTGGCGCCGAAGGCCATGGTGCGGAAGCGGCCGGCGGGGGCGGCGGCCATGGCGACGGGGCGGGCGTCGTCGGCGCCGAGGTCGGCGAGCTCGACGAGGGCGGCGAGTTGGGCGCCGAGGGCGTTGGCGTATTCGCGGGCGCGTTGGACGGCTTCGAGTACGGCTTGTTTGCGGGCTTGTCCGTGGGCCGGGGAGTCGGGGCGGAGGGCCCACCAGGGTCCGTCGACGTGGGTGAGTTCGAGGTCGGCGAGGCGGGTGGTGAGTTCGCCGAGTGCGGTGAAGTCGGCGAGTTCTGCGGTGATGTGGACGCGGCCGTGGTAGGCGCGGATGCGTTCGCCGCGGCCGTGGCGGGTGAGTTCGGGGGTGATGGAGAAGGCGCCGGTTTCGAGTTTTTCGACGGCGTCGCCGTAGCTTTTGACGAGGTCGAGTACGGCGGTGTTGCGGCGGGTGAGGTCGTCGAGGGCGCTGCGGCGGTCGGTGCCGCGGGCGCTGACGCTGATGCCGATGCGGGCGATTTCGGGGTCGACTTCGAGTTGGGCTTCGCCGCGGACGGCGACGCGCGGGACTTGGGGGGTTCCGTAGGGCTGGGGCGTGGCGTCCTGGTCGGTCATGCGGTCCACTGTCGCACCGTCGGGGCGGGGAGGTCGGGTGTGCGGGGTGGTCATCGGATCGCAACCTGGCGGGGGTGTTGCGTGCTGTTGGTCGTGGGCCAGAATCTACGCGCGTTATCTACGCGCATTGCATTGCCTCACGAGGGAGAAGACATGCCGTTCGATCGCAGGACGTTCCTGGGCACTTCGGCCGCCACGGGCGCGGCGGTGGCCCTGGCCGGTCCGGCCGCTTCCGCTTCCGCTTCCGAGCCGGTGCCGGCGGGCCGTCCGGTGAAGCGGTACGCGTTCACGGTGATGGGGACGACCGATCTGCACGGGAATGTCTTCAACTGGGACTACTTCACGGACAAGGAGTTCGACGACAAGGCGCACAACGACGTGGGTCTGGCGAAGATCTCGACGCTGGTGGAGCAGGTCCGGGCGGCGAAGGGGCGGCGGAACACGCTGCTGATCGATGCGGGTGACACGATCCAGGGCACGCAGCTGTCGTACTACTACGCCAAGGTGGACCCGATCACGGCGCGGCGTGGTCCGGTGCACCCGATGGCGCAGGCGATGAACGCGATCGGCTATGACGCGGCGGCGCTGGGGAACCACGAGTTCAACTACGGCATACCGGTGCTGCGGAAGTTCGAGGAGCAGTGTGACTTCCCGCTGCTGGGGGCGAACGCGCTGGATGCGAAGTCGCTGCGGCCGGCGTTTGCGCCGTACAGCATGCACCGGCTGCGGACGCCGTGCGGGCGGGACGTGAAGGTGGCGGTGCTGGGTCTGACGAATCCGGGGATCGCGATCTGGGACAAGCAGAACGTGCAGGGGAAGATGGTGTTCCCGGGTCTGGAGGAGCAGGCGGCGAAGTTCGTGCCGCGGCTGCGTTCGATGGGTGCGGACGTGGTGATCGTGTCGGCGCATTCGGGTTCGAGTGGTACGTCGTCGTACGGTGACCAGCTGCCGTACATCGAGAACGCGGCGGGTCTGGTCGCGGAGCAGGTGCCGGGGATCGACGCGATCCTGGTGGGTCACGCGCACACGGAGATCCCGGAGTACCGGGTGAAGAACAAGGAGACGGGCAAGGAGGTCGTGCTGTCGGAGCCGCTGAAGTGGGGGCAGCGGCTGACGCTGTTCGACTTCGAGCTGGTTTTCGAGCGGGGCCGCTGGTCGGTGGAGAAGGTCTCGGCGCAGGTGTTGAACTCGAACACGGTGCCGGAGGACCCGAAGATCACGAAGCTGCTGTCGGACGAGCACGCCAAGGTGGTGGCGTACGTGAACCAGGTGATCGGCACGTCGACGCAGGCGATGTCGGCGGCCGAGGGTCCGGTGAAGGACGTTGCGATCATCGATCTGATCAACCACGTGCAGGCGGACACGGTGAGGGCGGCGCTGGCGGGTACGGAGTTCGCCGCGCTGCCGGTGCTGTCGCAGGCGTCGTGCTTCTCGCGGACGGCGGCGATCCCGGCCGGGCAGGTGACGATCCGGGACGCGGCGGGCCTGTATCCGTTCGAGAACACGCTGGAGGCGCGGCTGCTGACGGGTGCGCAGCTGAAGGACTACCTGGAGTACTCGGCGAAGTACTACGTGCAGACGGCGCCGGGTGACGCGGTGGATCCGGCGAAGCTGACGAACGCCGACGGTACCCCGGACTACAACTACGACGCGGTGTACGGGCTGTCGTACGAGATCGACATCGCGCAGCCGAAGGGTTCGCGGATCGTGGGGCTGTCGTTCCAGGGGCGGCCGGTGGATCCGGCGGCGCAGTTCGTGCTGGCGGTGAACAACTACCGGGCGTCGGGCGGCGGGAACTTCCCGCATGTGCCCGGTGCCCGGCAGCTGTGGGCGAACTCGGACGAGATCCGTAACACGATCATTTCGTGGGTGAAGGCGAAGGGGACGGTGGACCCGGCGCAGTTCGCGTCGGTGGACTGGAAGCTGACCCGGGCGGGTGTGCCGGTGTTCTAGGGTCCGGCGGTCCCCGGGCGGTACGGCCGTCAGGGGTGTTCGACGAGTGGGAGCAGCTCCCCCGCGGTGTGCGGGCGGGGCTGCTCTCGCGTTTCGAGGCCGAAGGTCGTGAAGGCGGTGCGTTCGGGGAGGGGGTAGGGGTTGGTGCCGGTGAGGGTGTTGAGGATGCGGGCGCTGCGCCATGCGGCGAGGCCGAGGTCGGGGGCGCCGACGCCGTGGGTGTGGCGTTCGCCGTTCTGTACGTAGATGTGGCAGCCGGTGGCGGTGATGGTGCGGTCGAGGAGCATGCGGTAGTCGGCGTCGATGCGGGGGCGGCCGGTGGCGTCTTTTCGGAGGTAGGGGTCGAGGCCGGCGAGGAGGCCGGTGAGGGGGCGTTCGCGGTGGCCGGTGGCGAGGACGACGGCGTCGGTGGTGAGGCGGGAGCGGGTGCCCTGCTGGACGTGTTCGAGGTGGAGTTCGATCTTGGTGGTGGCGATGCGTCCTGCGGTGCGGACGGTGACGCCGGGGGTGAGGACGACGTCGGGCCAGCCGCCGTGGAGGGTGCGGCGGTAGAGCTCTTCGTGGATGGCGGCGATGGTGTCGGTGTCGATGCCTTTGTGGAGTTGCCATTGGGCGGGGACGAGGTGGTCGCGGACGTGTTCGGGGAGGGCGTGGAAGTAGCGGGTGTAGTCGGGGGTGAAGTGTTCGAGGCCGAGCTTGGAGTACTCCATGGGGGCGAAGGCGGGGGTGCGGGCGAGCCAGGTGAGGCGTTCGCGGCCGGCGGGGCGGGCGCGGAGGAGGTCGAGGAAGACTTCGGCGCCGGACTGGCCGGAGCCGATGACGGTGATGTGGTCGGCGCCGAGGATGCGGGTGCGGTGGTCGAGGTAGGTGGCGGAGTGGATGACGGGGACGGTGGGGGCGTCGGCGAGGGGTTTGAGGGGTTCGGGGATGTGGGGGGTGGTGCCGATGCCGAGGGCGAGGTTGCGGGTGTAGGTGCGGCCGAGGGCTTCGGCTTCGCCGTCGGGGTCGATCTGGGTGAAGTCGACTTCGAAGAGGGCGCGTTCGGGGTTCCAGCGGACGGCGTCGACGTGGTGGCCGAAGTGGAGGCCGGGGAGGCTCTCGGCGACCCAGCGGCAGTAGGCGTCGTATTCGGCGCGCTGGATGTGGAACTTTTCGGCGAAGTAGAAGGGGAAGAGGCGCTCCTTGTGGCGGAGCCAGCGGAGGAAGGACCAGGGGCTGGCGGGGTCGGCGAGGGTGACGAGGTCGGCGAGGAAGGGGACCTGGAGGGTGGCGCCGTCGATGAGGAGGCCGGGGTGCCAGCGGAAGTCGCGGCGTTGGTCGTAGAAGGCGGTGGAGAGCGGCTGGGTGCCGTTCGCGTGCGGTAGGCCGTGGGCGAGGGCGGCGAGGGAGAGGTTGGCGGGGCCGATGCCGATTCCGACGAGGTCATGGGGGGCTTCGGGCTGGGCGGTGGCGGTCATCGGGTTTTCCTCCAGGAGTTGGCGAAGCTGCGGGTGGCAGGACCGGCGGCGCGGCCGGTGTGGGTGCGCGGTTGTGCTTCGTGGGGCTGCCGGATGCGGCATGGGCGGGTGGCGCGGCGTCCGGGGCGCGCGGCGGTGACCGGTGGGTGGACCGAACGGCGGCGGCCTTCCGTGGCGGGGTCTGCGCCCGGGTGGGGATGGCGTCTGCCTGCTCCGGGGCGGGTTTGCCGGCGTCCCCGGTGGGCTTGGCCTGGTTGCCGGGGGTGCGGGCGGGGACGTGGTGGGAGATGCGGCATCCGGTCACCTCCTTGTCGGTGATGGCTGGGTCTGGTGGCGGCGGCCCTGTGCCGGTTCGGTGGCAGGCCCCTTGGTTGCGAGGGGGCGTCCGGTTACGGCTGGGTGCTGCCTTCCGGTGGGTCCAGGAGCTTGAGGAGGGTGTCGAGGTCGCCTTCGGTGGTGTGCGGGTTGAGCAGGGTGGCCTTGAGCCAGAGGCGGCCGTCTGCGGTGGCGCGGCCGAGGACGGCGCGGCCGTGGCGGAGGAGGTTCCGGCGGAGGGCGGCGAGGTCGTCGTCGGTGGCGCCGACGGGCCGGAAGAGCACGGTGCTGATGGTGGGCGGGGCGTGGAGTTCGAAGCGGGGGTGGGCTTCGAGGAGTGCGGCGAGGCGGTGCGCGGTGGCGCAGGTGCGGTCGATGAGGTCGGTGAGTCCGTCGCGGCCGAGGGCGCGGAGGGTGGCGGCGATCTTGAGGATGTCGGGGCGGCGGGTGGTGCGGAGTGAGCGGCCGAGGAGGTCGGGGAGGCCGGCTTCGGTGTCGTCGTCGGCGTTGAGGTAGTCGGCCTGGTAGGCGAGGGGGGTGAGGAGGGTGGGGTCCGGGACGGCGAGGAGGCCTGCGGCGACGGGCTGCCAGCCGAGTTTGTGCAGGTCGAGGGTGAGGGTGGTGGCGTGTTCGAGGCCGGCCAGTCGGTGCCGGTGGGTGGGGCTGAGGGCGAGGAGGCCGCCGTAGGCAGCGTCGATGTGGAGTTCGGCGTGGTGGCGGGCGCAGACGGCGGCGATCGTGTCGAGGGGGTCGATGAGTCCGGCGTCGGTGGTGCCGGCGGTGGCGGCGACGAGGTGGGGGCCGGGGGTTTCGGTGAGGGCGCGGTCGAGGGTGTGGGGGTCGAGGGTGCCGCGGGGGGTGGGGAGGGTGTGGGGGCGGGGCATGCCGAGGAGCCAGGTGGCGCGGGGCAGGGAGTGGTGGGCGTTGGCTCCGTGGACGAGCTGTACGGGTGCGGTGTGGCGTTCGCGGGCGAGGAGGAGGGCGAGTTGGTTGGCTTCGGTGCCGCCGGTGGTGACGAGGGCGTCGGCGGTGGGGGTGCGGAGGATCGCGCGGGCGAGGGTGCGGGTGACGAGGGTTTCGATCTCGGAGGCGGCGGGGGCCTGGTCCCAGGAGTCGAGGGAGGGGTTGAGGGCGGTGGCGGCGAGGTCGGCGGCGGTGGCGACGGCGAGCGGGGGGCAGTGCAGGTGGGCGAGGCAGTGGGGGTGGGCGGGGTCGGCGGCGCCTTCGGCGAGGGTGCGGACGAGGGTGGTGAGGGCCTCGTGGTCGCCGGTGCCGTGGTCGGGGAGTACGTCGCCCAGGGCGTCCCGTACGCGGTGGGCGACGGTGTCGGGGCCGCCGGCGGGGAGGGGGCCCCGGCGGGTGCGGGCGCCTTCTTCGAGTGCGGTGAGGACGGTGTCGAGGAGGGGGCGCAGGGCTGCGGGGCCGGCGGGGCCTCCGGCGAGGGGGGCGGGCATGGGGGTTCCTCCGGGTCGGACCGGGGCGGGGACGGTCCTCCGGTCAGCCCAACGAGGGCACCCCGGTCGGGGTAACCGGTGCCGGCCGGCGGGGGGTGGGGGCGGGGCTGTGCCCCGGGGGCCGTGCGGCTGCGGATGCCCGTGCCGGGGCGGATACGGCCGTGCCCGAGGGGCGGTAGGGCTGTGGAGCCAGTGCCGGGCGGCGGATACGGCCATGCCCCAGGGGCGCAGCCCCGCGGGGGCCGGGGCGCAGCCCCGCGGGGGCCGGGGCGCAGCCCCGCGGGGGCCGGGGCCGAGCCTCGGGAAACGGAGAAAGGGTGGGGGGCTGCCTCGCTGCGGTGACCGACCGCGCCGGGCCCGAGTCCGGCGGGGTCGGGGGCCGGCCCGCGCAGGCGGGGTCGCACCAGGTCGCGGGGGCGGGCGCCGGGCCCGGCCGGCGCGGACCGTGGGTCCGCGCGGGCCGGGCCCGCCGGGGCGCCCCGCGGGAGGGTCAGCCGGTTTCGCGGATGCGCAGGGCGCGGGCGAGGTCGTCGAGCTGGTCGACGAGCTTGCGGCGGAGCGCGGGGACGAGGTCGGTGTCCTTGAGGCAGGTGCGGCCCGCTTCGAGGGCTTCGGTGTCGACGGCGTGGACGGGGAAGGCGTGGCGGCCGGCGGCTTCGGCCATGGCGGGGCCGCGGCGGTCGGCGAGGGCGACGGCGTCGGCGTAGTAGCGGGTGACGTGGTCGCGGGTGAGGTCGGCCTGTTCGGGCTGCCAGAAGCCCTGGGCGGTGGCGGTGAAGAGGTAGTTGGAGAGGGAGTCGTCCGCGAACATGCGCTGCCAGGCGGCGGCTTTGGCCTCGGGGTCGGGGAGTGCGGCGCGGCAGCGGGCGGCGCCTTCCTGGCCGGTGGCGCTGGGGTCGCGGTCGAGTTCGGCGGCGATGTCGCTCTCGCCGACGGCGCCGAGTACGGAGAGGCGGGCGAGGATGCGCCAGCGGAGTTCGGGGTCGAGTTCGGGGCCGCCGGGGACGGTGCCGTCGGCGAGCCAGGCGGCGATGGTGTCGGGCTGGGTGGCGGCGGCGATGAAGGCGCGTACGGCGGTGAGGCGGAGGCCGGGGTTGTCGCCGTCCTCGGTGCGGCGGATCAGGTCGCGGCAGATGCCGGTGATGGTGGCGAGGGCGAGGGGCCGCTGGGCGGGGGTGACGTACCGGTCGGCGATGTGGGTGTGGGCGAAGGCGAGGACGCCCTGGACGAGGGCGAGGTCGGTTTCGCCGGGGAGGTGCGCGCGGGCGGCTTCGAGGTAGGCGAGGGGGGCGAGTTCGCCGTCGCGGACCATGTCGCGGGCGGCGTTCCAGACCACGGCCCGGGTGAGGGGGTCGGGGATGCCGGAGAGGGCGCGCAGGGTGGTGTCCCAGGAGGCGGGGTCGAGGCGGACCTTGGCGTAGCTGAGGTCGCCGTCGTTGAGGACGATGAGGGCGGGGCGGCGGCCGAGTGCGGAGATGACCTCGCCGGTGGGTACGTCGACGCCGAGGCGGTCGCGGAGTTCGAGGCGGCCGGGTGCGCCGGGTACGTCGTCGTAGGTGCCGACGGTGATGTGGTGGGGGCGGGAGCCCTGGTGGCCGACGGTGAGGGTCCAGCCGCCGTCGCGTTCGTCGACGCGGGGGGTGAGGGTGTCGACGCCGGTGGTGCGGAGCCAGGAGTCGGCCCAGGTGTGGACGTCGCGGTCGGTGGAGGCGGCGAGGGAGTCGACGAAGTCGGCGAGGGAGGCGTTGCCGAACTTGTGCCGGGCGAAGTGGGTGTTGATGCCGGCGAGGAAGTCGGCTTCGCCGAGCCAGGCGACGAGCTGGCGGAGGGCGGAGGCTCCCTTGGCGTAGGAGATGCCGTCGAAGTTGAGGAGCGCGGAGGCGGTGTCGGGGACGGCGTCGGGGTCGGGGGCGACGGGGTGGGTGGAGGGGCGCTGGTCGGCGTCGTAGCCCCAGGCCTTGCGGGAGACGCCGAAGTCGGTCCAGGTGTCGGTGAAGCGGGTGGCTTCGGTGAGGGTCTGGTAGCCCATGTACTCGGCGAAGGACTCGTTGAGCCAGATGTCGTCCCACCAGCGGAGGGTGACGAGGTCGCCGAACCACATGTGGGCCATCTCGTGGGCGATGACCATGGCGCGGGTCTGGCGTTCGGTGTCGGTGACGGCGGAGCGGTAGACGAACTCGTCGCGGAAGGTGACGAGTCCGGGGTTCTCCATGGCGCCGGCGTTGAACTCGGGGACGAAGGCCTGGTCGTACGAGTCGAAGGGGTAGGGCTCCGCGAACTTCTCGTGGTAGCGGTCGAAGCAGTCCTTGGTGATGCCGAGGATCTCGTCGGCGTCGGCGTCGAGGTGGGGGGCGAGGGAGCGGCGGCAGTGGATGCCGAAGGGCAGGCCGGCGTGCTCGGTGCGGATGCTGTGCCAGGGGCCGGCGGCGACGGCGGCGAGGTAGGTGGAGATGAGGGGGGTGGTGGCGGCGCGCCAGGTGCCGGCGCCGTCCTCGCGGTCGGCGGTGCGTTCGGTGATGCCGTTGGCGAGGACGGTCCAGCCGCGGGGTGCGGTGACTTCGATGTCGAAGCGGGCCTTGAGGTCGGGCTGGTCGAAGGCCGCGAAGACGCGCTGGACGTCGTCGAGGAAGAGCTGGGTGTAGACGTACGTCTCGCCGTCGGTGGGGTCGGTGAAGCGGTGCATGCCCTCGCCGGTGCGGGAGTAGCGCATGGCGGCGTCGACGCGGAGTTCGTGGGGGCCTGCGGTGAGGGCGGTGAGCGGCAGGCGGTTGCCGTCGAGGAGGGCGGGGTCGAGGGGGTGTCCGTCGAGCGTGGCGGAGCGCAGTTCGGCCGGTTTCAGTTCCACGAAGGTGTCACCGGCGGTGTGTGCGGTGAAGGCGATGACGGTGGTGGAGTCGAAGGTCTCGTCGCCGGTGGTGAGGTCGAGTGCGATGGAGTACCGCTGTACGTCGAGGAACCGGGCTCGGGTCTGCGCTTCGTCGCGCGTCAGTACGGACATGGCCCCCATGCTGCCCGAAAGGGCCCCCTTGACGGCAGGGGCCCCGGGGTGGTCCGGGTCTCGGGGGGGGACCGGGTGGTCCGGGCGTGCGGGCCGGGGGTCCGGGCCTGCGGGCCCGGCCTGCCGCCGCCTAGTCGTCCTGGTCGGCGGCGATGGTCTCGTGGTGGCGGATGACCTCGGCGATGATGAAGTTCAGGAGCTTCTCGGCGAAGGCGGGGTCGAGCTTGGCGTTCTCGGCGAGCTGGCGGAGGCGGGCGATCTGGCTGGCCTCGCGGCCGGGGTCGGCGGGCGGCAGGTGGTGCTTGGCCTTGAGGTGGCCGACCTGCTGGGTGCATTTGAAGCGCTCGGCGAGCATGTGGACCACGGCCGCGTCGATGTTGTCGATGCTGTCCCGCAGTCGGGACAGTTCCTCACGGACGTTCTCGTCGATGTCGCTGGTGTTCATGGGGCCTGAGCCTACCGGCGGGCGGGGATCCGATCATCGGCGAATCGGTCTGTGAGACGGGTACCGGCCAGGGCTGCTCAGAGGGGCAGCAGGGCGGTGACCAGCCAGCCCCCTTCGGGGGTGGGGCCGGCCGTGAGGGAGCCGCCCATGGCCTCGGCGCGTTCGGTCATGCCGGCGAGGCCGAAGCCGCCGCCGCGGGCCTGGTCGGCGAGGCGGGCGGGGTGGCCGCCGTCGTCGGCGACGCGCACTTCGAGTCCGGTGGGGACGGTGCGTACGCCGATGCGTACGGCGGTGGCGCCGGCGGCGTGTTTGGTGATGTTGGTGAGGGCTTCGAGGACGATGCGGTGGGCGGTGGCGGCGACGTCGCCGGGTACGCGGCTGTCGAGGCCCTGTTCGATGTGGAGGGCGACGGGCGGGCCGGTGGCCGAGAAGCGTTCGGCGAGTTCCCTGATCTGTGCGAGGCCTGCGGCGGGGGCGGTGCCGGGGCCGGGGCCGTCGTCCTCGCGGAGGATGCGGACGAGGCGGCGCATGGCGCCGAGTGCCTCTTCGCCGGCGCTCTGGATGCGGTCGAGGGTACGGGCGGCCTGTTCGGCGTCGGCTCCGGTGAACCGGGCGGCGCGGGCTTCGACGACGATGCCGGTGACGTGGTGGGCGACCAGGTCGTGGAGTTCGCGGGCGAGTTCGAGGCGCTCGGCGGTGCGTACGGCGCGCAGTTCGCGGACGCGCTGGACGGCTTGGAGGCGCAGCAGCAGGGAGTAGGCGGCGACGACGACGGTCAGGACGGAGAAGAGGAGGGTGAAGCGGCCGGGGTCGAGGTCGCGGACGGGGACGGCCGTGCAGCCGGCGCCGAGGAGGGGGCCGAGGACGGCGGCGGTGCGGGCGGGGGCGCGGAGCAGGACCTGGGAGAGGAGGACGAGGAGGGCGGCGGCCTCGCCGATGCCCCAGACGCTGAGCGGGCGGTTGAGGGCGATCAGGGTGATCGTGGCGGTCCAGGTGACGGTCGCGGCGAACCAGGCGCGGCCGATGAGGGGCAGGCCGGGCCAGGGGGCGGCGCTGAGGCAGACGAGGAGTCCGGCGCCCCAGACGACGGCGTGGGGGACGGTGGGCTGGCCGGCGAGGGCGATGCCTTCGAGGGTGACGAGGGCGAGCAGGACGAGGGGGAGGGCGAGGCGGGCGCCGTCGGCGGCGCGGCGGTGGCGCCGGGCCCAGCGGGCGACGGGGCTCACGGGGTGCCCGCGGCCAGTCCGCTCTCCCAGGCCCAGGCGGCGATCTCGACGCGGTTGCGGGCGTCGAGTTTGGTCTGGACGTTGGCCAGGTGGGTCTTGACGGTGGAGAGGGACACGTAGAGCTCGGCGGCGATCTCGGCGTTGGTGCGGCCGCGGGCCAGACAGCGGACAACTTCGCGTTCGCGTTCGGTGAGGGGTTCGGCGGGGCGGCGGGCGGCCTCTGCGGCGGGGGTGCGGGGGGCCATCTCGCGGAGCAGGCGGACGGTGATGGCGGGTGAGACGAGGGAGTCGCCGGCGGCAGCGGCGCGGACGGCCTCAACCAGCATGGCCGGGCTCGCGTCCTTGAGGAGGAAGCCGGAGGCGCCGCCGTGCAGGGCGGCGTGGACGTATTCGTCCAGGTCGAAGGTGGTGACGATGACGATGCGCGGGGTGGTGCGGCCGGCGAGCCGCCGGGTGACTTCGAGGCCGTCGAGCCGTGGCATGCGGATGTCGAGGAGGAGGACGTCGGGCTGGTGGCGTTCGACGGCGGCGAGGGCCGCCTCTCCGTCGACGACGTCGTCGAGGACCTCGATGTCGGGCTGGCTCTCCAGGATCATGCGGAATCCGGTCCGGACCATGTCCTGGTCGTCCGCGATGACCACTGTGATCGCCATGGGTTGCCTGCCCCTGTGTCGCCCGTCGTCAGCCAGTTCCTCCCATGGGACCGGGGGGCCGGACGGCCCGCAACCGCAGCGGGGGCCGTGGGGAGGGGCGTACGGGGCCGGGACGGGGCGGTGCCGGCTCCGCGGTGCCGGGTTCGAGGGTAGGCGGGGGCGGGGCGGGGTGCCTCGTCCTTCCGGCCGGTTCTCGGCCGGCCGGAAGGACGGGGGTGGGTGCCCCGCGGGGGGCCCGGTGCGTGGGCGCCGGCGGGTCCGGGGGTGGCGGGCGGCCGGGCCGGGGACGGGAGCCCGGCCGCCCGGGGCGGGGACCGCGGGGTCCCCGCGTACTGCGGGATCCGGGGGGTGCCGGGGAGTCACGGGGTCCGTGGGCTCCCCGGGGTCCGCGGGTCCGCCGGGGTCAGAGGCCCGCGGCCGCGCTCTTGATGGCCGCGGCGAAGGTGGAGACCTCGGTGTAGACGCCGGGGTAGCCGGCGCGGGCGCAGCCCTCGCCCCAGCTGGTGATGCCGACCTGGATCCAGGCGCCGGCGGCGTCGCGGCGGAACATGGGGCCGCCGGAGTCGCCCTGGCAGGTGTCGACGCCGCCCTGCGGGAAGCCGGCGCAGATCTCCTCGCCCTTGATCAGGGAGGAGCCGTACGCGGCGGCGCAGTCGGTGTCGGAGACGAAGGGGACGTCGGCCTTGAGGAGGTAGCGCTGCTGGGCGCCGCCTTCGCGGGCGGCTCCCCAGCCGGCGACGGTGAAGGTGCCGCTGTTGTACTGGGTGGTCTCGGCGATCTTGAGGGTGGGCAGGTTGATGGGCTGGGCGAGTTTGATCAGGGCCCAGTCCTTGCCGTTGCCGTTGTAGCCGGGGGCCTGGAGGACCTTGGTGGAGCGGACCTTGATGGCGCTGGCGCTGCGCAGGTCGACGACGCCGGCGGTGGCGGTGATGGAGGTGTTGTTGCCGGAGCCGCTGACGCAGTGGGCGGCGGTGAGGACGATCTGCTGGGTGTAGAGGGCGCCGCCGCAGCCCATGGAGAGGCGGACCATCCAGGGGAATTCGCCCTGGGCGGCGCGGACGCCGCCGACGACGGGCTGGGGCGCGGCGGTGGCGGTGGCGGGCTGGAGGCTGAAGGCGGCGAGCGCGACGGCGGCCGCGGCGAGGGTGCGCCTGACGAGCCGGCGGGCGAGGGAGCTCTTCCGGTTCCGTATGGAGTTCAACACACTGCCTTTCGTGGGGGGTGGGGCCGTGCGTGGCCAGTCCGCGCGGACCGGCCGGACATGACGCGCCCATGTCACATCGGCGCGCGCGGCGGCGGCAAGAAGGGGTTTTCGGCCAATCACGGACGGAGGCGGACCGGGTGAACCGGACCAGCGCGATCGAGCACGGCTTCCCCCACCTGGAGACCGTGCGCGCGGCGGTCACCGCGCTGTACCGGCGGCTGTCCGCGGACGGGGTCCGCTCGTACGCGCCCGCCTTCGCCCCCGCCGACGCGGCGTTCTCCCCCGAGGACGACCTGTACCTCGGCGCGCAGCGGGTGGCCTCCGCCCTGGTCCGGCACTTCCGGCTGCCCGACGCCCGCGTGGTGGTGTCCTTCCGGCGGATGGAGGAGGCCGCGAGCGTCGAACCGGCCGCGGGCCCGGAGTACTTCGTCGAGCTCAACGACCGCTTCCGCGAACACCGCCGGGACGTCGCCGCCGCCCTCGCCCACGAGATCGCCCACGTCTTCCTGCACCGCCTGGACCTGGGCTTCCCCGGCACCCGCGCCAACGAGATCCTCACCGACACGGCCACGGCCTACCTCGGCGCCGGCTGGCTGCTGCTCGACGCCTACCGCGAGGACGCCCTCACCCACCAGAAGCTCGGCTACCTCACGCCCGAGGAGTTCGGGTACGTGCTGGCGAAGCGGGCCGACCTGCTGGGCGAGGACCCCTCCCCCGCCTTCACCAGCCCGCAGGCCTGGCCCGCGTACCTGCAAGGCCGCGAACTCGCCCGGCGGGACGCCCGGCAGGCCCCCCTCGCCGCCGCGCCCTGGAACGAGCGGCGCAGGTACGCGCGCGAGCGGCGCAGGTACGCGCGCGAGCGCCGCCACGCGCTCGCCCGCCCGGGGGAACCCCACGCCCCCGCCGGGCTCCCGTACCGCTTCGAGGGCCCGGCGGGCGCACCCCGGGTGACCTTCCCCTGCCCGGTCTGCCACCAGCGGGTGCGCGTCCCGGTACGCGGCCCCGTGCGGGTCCGCTGCGGACTGTGCCGCAGCCCGCTCGACTGCGAGACGTGAATCCGCCGGGCGCGGTACGGGAGTTCGGCCGGCACGATGCGCGGGTCCCCCGATCCGGTGACGGCGCTCCGCGGACGTTGATCCTTCCGGGGCGCATGCGGCGCGTGAGGGCGCGTGCGACCTGGGGCGTGCTGCCGGAACCCGCCCGGAGCGGTGTCGGGGATGCGGCCGAATGCGCTACTCCTGGATACGGAGAGTGAGAGATCCACCTCAAGGAGTAGTCGTAATGTCTGTAGACGCGGGGGCGGCGACCCCCTCGGTGACCGCCCACCAGATCCAGCTCAGCCTCAGCACCGCGGCCGCCCGGAACCTGGCGACCACGACCAAGTCCGAACCCCAGATGCAGGGCATCAGCTCGCGCTGGCTGCTGCGGAAGCTGCCCTGGGTGCACACGCCCGGCGGCGTCTACCGCGTCAACCGCCGCCTGTCGTACGTCGTCGGCGACGGCCGCGTCACCTTCGTCAAGAGCGGCTCCCAGGTCCAGGTGATCCCCGCCGAACTCGCCGAACTCCCGCTGCTGCGCGGCTTCGACGACCCCACCGCGCTCGGCGCCCTGGCCGAGAGGTTCGTCCAGCGGGAGTTCGAGCCGGGCCAGCTCATCGTCCAGGCCGGCGCCCCCGCCGACCACGTCTACCTCGTCGCGCACGGCAGGATCGAGAAGGTCGGCCGGGGCCCGTACGGCGAGGAGGCCGTGCTCGGCCGCCTCGGCGACGGCGACACCTTCGGCGGCCACACCCTGGCCGACTCCGACGGCGTCGTCTGGGACTACACCGCCCGCGCCGCCACCTCCGTGACCCTGCTCGCGCTCCCCCAGGCCGCCTACCAGGCGGTCGCCGACCAGTACCAGGGCCTGCGCGCGCACGTCACGCAGCAGCGGAACACCAGCGGCTCGAACGGCTACAAGACCAACAAGGCCGGCGAGAAGGCCATCGAGCTGAGCGCCGGCCACGTCGGCGAGGCGACGCTGCCGGGCGCCTTCGCGGACTACGAGCTCACGCCCCGCGAGTACGAGCTGAGCGTGGCCCAGACGGTCCTCAAGGTGCACAGCCGGGTCGCCGACCTGTACAACCACCCGATGAACCAGACGCAGCAGCAGCTGCGCCTGACCATCCAGGAGCTGCGCGAGCTCCAGGAGTACGAGCTGGTCAACAACCCGGAGTTCGGGCTGCTCAACAACACCGACTTCGACCAGCGCATCCAGACCCACTCGGGCCCGCCCACCCCGGACGACCTCGACGACCTGATCAGCATGCGGCGCGGCACGCAGTACCTGTTCGCCCACCCGAAGGCGATCGCGGCCTTCGGAAAGGAGTGCAACAAGCGCGGCCTGAACCTCGGCAACGTCGACGTGGACGGCCACCACATCCCGGCCTGGCGCGGCATCCCCATCCTCCCCTGCGGGAAGATCCCGATCTCCGACCAGCACGCGTCCTCGATCATCGCGGTGCGCACCGGCGAGGACAACGAGGGTGTGATCGGCCTCTACCAGACCGGCCTGCCGGACGAGGTCGAGCCCAGCCTGAACGTCCGCTTCATGGGCATCGACGAGCGGGCGATCATCTCCTACCTGGTCACCGCCTACTACTCCGCCGCCATCCTCGTGCCCGACGCCGTCGGCGTGCTGGAGAACGTCGAGGTCCGTCCGCGCGCCTGAGTCGGGCCGCCCCGCGGACGCCGCCCTCCGCCCACGGACGCCACCCTCCCCCGACCCGGCCCGTTCTGACGATCCGTCCGCCCCTCGGGGTTCAGGAGGGGTGGCGGCTGGGTAAGGAGAAGGTGTCGCGTGAGTCAAGAGCCGGGCCCGACCTCCCCGCCAGGGGGCCGGGCCCGGTTCGCGTCCCGGGCCGTCCGGGGCCCGGGACGCGGACGAGTGCCCGGGCCGGGTGGTACGCCGGTCAGCGCGCCCCGTAGACCGGCTGCGGCGGCTCCGCCGCGGCCAGCAGCTTCGCCGCCGCCTCCCCCGCCTCGGCCGGGGTCCAGCGGGCGCCCTTGTCCGCGGTGGGGCCCGGCCGCCAGCCCTCCATCACGGTGATCCGGCCCGCCTCGGCCTCGAAGACCCGGCCGGTCACCCCCGCGGAGGCGGCCGAGCCCAGCCAGACCACCAGCGGCGAGACGTTCTCCGGCGCCATCGCGTCGAACTCCCCCTCCCCCGGAGCCGCCATGGTCGCGGCGAAGGTCTGCTCGGTCATCCGGGTCCTGGCGGCCGGGGCGATGGCGTTGACCTGGACGCCGTACCGGCCCATCTCGGCGGCGGACACCAGCGTGAGGCCGATGATCCCGGCCTTGGCCGCGCTGTAGTTGCCCTGGCCGACGGAGCCCAGCAGGCCGGCCCCCGAGCTGGTGTTGACCACCCGGGCGGCCGGCGCGCGGCCCGCCTTCGCCTCGGCCCGCCAGTGCGCGGCGGCGTGCCTGAGCGGGAGGAAGTGCCCCTTGAGGTGGACCCGCATCACCGCGTCCCAGTCGTCCTCGCCGAGGTTGACCAGCATCCGGTCGCGCAGGAAGCCCGCGTTGTTGACCAGCGTGTCCAGCCGCCCGAAGGACTCCAGGGCGGCCGCGACCAGGGAGGCCGCCCCGGCGTCGGTGGCGACGTCGCCGCCGTGCGCGACGGCCCGGCCGCCCGCGGCCTCGATCTCGGCCACCACCCGGGCGGCGGGACTCTCCGGGGCCGGCCGCCCGTCCAGGCCCACCCCGAGGTCGTTGACCACCACGCGGGCCCCCTCGGCGGCGAACGCGAGCGCGTGCGCGCGGCCCAGGCCCCGCCCGGCGCCCGTCACGATCACGACCCGGCCTTCACAGATCCCCATGTCACCGCTCCTTGTTGACGGTTGCCGCATCCAGAAACGCGGGGCGCTCGCCGCCCCCGTGCACCAGCAGGCTCGCCCCGCTGACGTAGGCCGCCCGGTCCGAGGCCAGGAAGACCGCAGCCTCGCCCACCTCGTACGGGTCGGCGAGCCGGCCGAGCGGCACGGTCGCGCCGACGGCGGCGACGCCCTGCTCGTCGCCGTAGTGCAGGTGGGCCAGTTCGGTCCGCACCATGCCCAGGACCAGGGAGTTCACCCGCACCTCGGGGGCCCATTCCACGGCCATCGAGCGGGCCAGGTTCTCCAGGCCCGCCTTGGCGGCGCCGTAGGCCGCCGTGCCCGGCGAGGGGCGGGTGCCGCTGACGCTGCCGATCATCACGACGGAGCCGCGGGCCGCGCGCAGGTGCTCGTACGCCGCGAGGGAGGCGGTGAGCGGGGCCGTCAGGTTGAGTTCGAGCACCCGGGCGTGCCGGGCCGCGCCGCCCTCGGCCAGTGGCCGGTGGGGGGTGCCGCCGGCGTTGTTGACCAGGCAGTCCAGGCGGCCGTGGCGGCGTACCACCTCGGCGAAGAACGCGTCGGCGGCGGCCGGGTCGCGCAGGTCCAGGGGGACGTACTCGGCCTTCCCGGCATCGGTTTCGACCGGCCGGTCGGGCGGTCTGCGGGCGCAGACCACGACCTTCGCGCCCGCGTCGAGGAAGGCGCGGGCGATGCCCGCGCCGACGCCCCGGGTTCCGCCGGTGACGACGGTGACCCTCCCGTCGAGCTCCATAGGCTGCTACCTTCCACGCCTAACAAATGTTTGGTGGAAAGGTAGCTGATCCGCTCATGGGTGTCTCCACCTCCCGCCCCGACAAGGGCATCGCCGTCGTCACCGTCGACTTCCCGCCCGTCAACGCGCTGCCCGTCCGCGGCTGGTTCGACCTGGCCGACGCGGTACGGGCCGCCGGGCGCGACCCCGAGGTCCGCTGCGTGGTCCTGGCCGCCGAGGGCCGCGGCTTCAACGCCGGGGTCGACATCAAGGAGATGCAGCGCGACACCGGACACCAGGCCCTGATCGGCGCCAACCGGGGCTGCTACGAGGCCTTCGCGGCGGTCTACGAGTGCGAGGTCCCGGTCGTGGCCGAGGTGGCCGGCTTCTGCCTCGGCGGCGGCATCGGCCTGGCCGGCAACGCCGACGCCATCGTGGCGAGCGAGGACGCCACCTTCGGCCTGCCCGAGCTGGACCGCGGCGCGCTCGGCGCCGCCACGCACCTGGCCCGGCTGGTCCCCCAGCACCTGATGCGCGCGCTGTACTACACCTCCCGCACGGCCACCGCGGCCGAGCTGCACGCCCACGGCTCGGTCTGGCGGGTGGTGCCGCGGACGGAGCTGCGGCCGGCGTCGCTGGAGCTGGCCGGGGAGATCGCCCGCAAGGACGGATCCCTGATCCGCCTGGCGAAGGCGGCCATCAACGGGATCGACCCGGTGGACGTGCGGCGCAGCTACCGCTTCGAACAGGGCTTCACCTTCGAGGCCAACCTCAGCGGGGTGGCCGACCGGGTCCGGAACACCTTCGGCAGCGAGGAGAGCTCGTGAGCGACAAGACCATGACCCCGGACGAGGTCGCGGGGCGGCTGAGCAGCGGGATGACGGTCGGGATCGGCGGCTGGGGCTCGCGGCGCAAGCCGATGGCCCTGGTCAGGGCCCTGCTGCGGACCTCCGTCACCGACCTCACGGTGATCTCGTACGGCGGCCCGGACGTCGGGCTGCTGGCCGCGGCCGGGCGGATCCGCCGGCTGGTCGCGCCCTTCGCGACCCTCGACTCGATCCCCCTGGAGCCGCACTTCCGCGCCGCCCGCGAGTCCGGGGCGGTCGAGATGACGGAACTGGACGAGGCCATGTTCATGTGGGGGCTGCACGCGGCCGCCAACCGGCTGCCCTTCCTGCCGGTCCGGGCCGGCCTCGGCTCGGGGGTGATGGAGGTCAACCCGGGCCTGCGGACCGTGGTCTCCCCGTACGAGGACGGCGAGGAGTTCGTCGCCGTGCCCGCGCTGCGGATGGACGCGGCGCTGGTGCACCTCAACCGGGCCGACCGGCTGGGCAACGGCCAGTACCTGGGCCCCGACCCCTACTTCGACGACCTGTTCTGCGAGGCCGCCGACGACGCGTACGTCTCCTGCGAGCAGCTGGTGGAGACGGCCGGGCTCACCAAGGAGGCGCCGCCGCAGTCGCTGCTGGTCGGCCGGCACAGCGTCACCGGCGTCGTGGAGACCCCGAACGGCGCCCACTTCACCTCCTGCGCCCCCGACTACGGGCGCGACGAGGCCTTCCAGAAGCTGTACGCGACCACGCCCTGGCCGGAGTTCGCCGGGCGCTTCCTGTCCGGCGACGGCGAGGACGACTACCAGCGGGCCGTGGCGGCCTGGCGCGAGGAGCGGTGATGACGGCGACGACCGTGACCAGGGCCGAGTACTGCGTGATCGCCTGCGCGGAGGCCTGGCGCGACAACGGCGAGGTGCTGGCCAGCCCGATGGGCCTGATCCCCTCCCTCGGGGCGAAGCTGGCCCGCCGCACCTTCTCCCCCGACCTGCTGCTGACCGACGGCGAGGCGATGCTGGTCCGCGACGACGGGACGGTCGAGGGCTGGCTGCCGTACCGGCGCCACCTCAGCATGGTCACCGGCGGCCGGCGGCACGTGATGATGGGCGCCTCGCAGATCGACCGGTACGGCAACCAGAACATCTCCTGCATCGGCGACTGGGCCCGGCCCGCACGGCAGCTGCTCGGCGTCCGCGGAGCACCGGTGAACACGCTGAACAACCCGGTCAGCTACTGGGTTCCGAAGCACTCGCCGCGGGTGTTCGTGGAGCGCGTCGACATGGTCTCGGGCGTCGGGTACGACCGGGCCGCGGCGGCCGGCCCCTCGGCGACGCGCTTCCACCGCATCCCGCGGGTGGTGACCAACCTCGGCGTGTTCGACTTCGCGACCCCGGACCGGTCCATGCGGCTGGCCGCCCTGCACCCCGGGGTGGAGGTCGCCGAGGTCGAGGCAGCGACCGGGTTCGCCCTCGCGGTGCCGGAGGAGGTGCCGTACACGCGGGAGCCCACGGCGGCCGAACTCCACCTGATCCGCGAGGAGCTGGACCCGCGCGGCGCCCGCGAGCGGGAGGTGCCCGCCTGATGGAGACGGCACTGACCAAGCTCGTCGGGGTGCGGCACCCGGTCGTGCAGACCGGGATGGGCTGGGTGGCCGGCCCCCGGCTGGTGTCCGCGGCGGCGAACGCCGGGGCACTGGGCATCCTGGCCTCCGCGACGATGACACCGGACCAGCTGCGGTCGGCGGTGCGGGAGGTGAAGTCCCGTACGGAGGAGCCCTTCGGGGTCAACCTGCGGGCGGACGCCGGGGACGCCGCCGAGCGGGCCGAGCTGATCATCTCCGAGGGCGTGAAGGTCGCCTCCTTCGCGCTCGCGCCGTCCCGGGAGCTGATCCTGCGGCTGAAGGACGCGGGGGTCGTCGTCATTCCGTCGGTCGGGGCGCGCCGGCACGCCGAGAAGGTCGCGGCCTGGGGTGCCGACGCGGTGATCGTGCAGGGCGGCGAGGGCGGCGGGCACACCGGGGAGGTGGCGACGAGCGTGCTCCTGCCGCAGGTCGTGGACGCGGTGGAGATCCCGGTGGTCGCGGCGGGCGGCTTCCACGACGGCCGGGGGCTGGTGGCGGCCCTGGCGTACGGGGCGGCGGGCATCGCGATGGGCACCCGGTTCCTGCTGACCTCGGACTCGACCGTGCCGGACGCGGTCAAGGCCCGCTACCTGGCGGCGGCCGTGAAGGACGTGACCGTCACCACCGCGGTCGACGGGCTGCCGCACCGGATGCTCCGCACCGAGCTGGTCGAGTCGCTGGAGCGGGCGGGCCGCGCCCGGCGGCTGGCCCGGGCGGTGCGGCACGCGGCCGGGTTTCGGCGGATCTCCGGGCTGACCTGGTCGCGGATGGTGCGCGACGGGCTGGCGATGAAACACGGCAAGGACCTGTCCTGGAGCCAGGTCCTGCTCGCCGCGAACACCCCGATGCTCCTCAAGGCGTCCATGGTCGAGGGCCGTACGGACCTCGGAGTCATGGCATCAGGCCAGGTCGCGGGTGTGATCGAGGATCTGCCTTCGTGCGCGGAGCTCGTCAGCCGGGTCATGGCCGAGGCACAGCAGGTGATGGACCAGCTGCCAAGGAGTGACACATGAGCCGTGTTCGAAGAATCCGCCTGGTGACGACCGGAGTGCTGCTCTCCGCGCTCGCCATCGGGCCGCTCCCCGTGTCGGCGGCCGCCGCGCCGGGGCCGGCCGCCCAGCCGCGCCCCCGGGTGTGGGCCGACGAACCGATCCGGCAGATACCCCTCCAGGGCGCGGTGAACGTCCGCGACCTGGGCGGGTACTGGACGTACACCGGTGGCAGGGTGCGCCAGGGACTGGTGTACCGGGCCGATGCCCTGAGCAGACTGACCCCGGCGGACACGACCACCGTCGCGGGGCTGGGCCTGACCAGGGCCGTGGACTTCCGCATCCCGCTGGAGGTCCAGTACGACGGCGCCGACCGGCTGCCGCCCGGGCTCGCGGTGACCTCGCGCCCGGTGAGCGACCTCGGTCTGTTCGGGACGCTCATCGGCGTGATCGGCAGCGGCGACCCCGTGAAGCAGGAGCAGATCCTCGGCGGCGGGCGGGCCGAGGCGTACATGCGCGACATCTACCGCACGTTCGTCACGAACCCCGAGAACCGGGCGCAGTTCGCGACGACGCTGCGGGAGATCGCCGACGACGCGCGGGGGCCGCTGCTGTACCACTGCACGTCCGGGAAGGACCGGACGGGCTGGATGAGCTACGTGCTGCTGCGGGCGCTGGGGGTGCCGGAGTCCTCGGCCGCACGGGACTACCTGGCGTCGAACACCTTCCGCGCCGCGTACGACGCGAAGGTGCGGGAGGGCCTGAAGCTGTCGGGCCGGATGCAGAACCCGGACCTGCTGATCCCGCTGCAGGAGGTGCGGCAGGACTACCTCGACGCGGCGACGGCGCAGCTGGCCGCCGACTACGGTGACTTCTACGGCTACCTCACGAGGGGGCTGGGGCTGGACCTGCGGACGCTGGCGAAGCTCCAGAACAAGATGGTCCGCTGACCGCGGGCAGGGGTGCGGGATGCCGGTGCCGGGGCGACCGCCCCGGCACCGGCATCCGCCGCTTCGTGCGGCGGGCGGGTCAGGCGCCGCCGCGGCGCCGGCCCTGGGTGCCGATCCGGCTGCGGGCGGAGGCGGCGGCAGCGCCGCCGGAGGTGCTCGCGGTGCGGCTGGCCCCGGAGGCGCTCGCCGTACGGCCGGCGCCGGAGGCGGTGGAGCGGGTGGCGCCGCCGCCCTGGCGGGCGGGGGCCTGGCCGCTGCCGCCCGAGCCGCCGCGGCGGTTACGGGTGCCGGCGGCCGGGGCGGAGGTCTTGGCCTCGCCCGCCGCGGCGGAGCCGTTCCGGGCGCGGCGGGGGCGGGAGGCGCCGGTGGCAGCGGTGGCCTGGTCGGCGGACCGGGCGGGCCCGCGCGAGCGGCGGGACTTCTTCGGGGCGGCCGGCGCCTGCGGGGCCGGGACCTCGACGGTGACCGGGACGCCGGAGGGCTCGCGGGCGCCGGTCAGCTCGGCCAGCGCCGCGTCGGACGACTTGATCTGCGCCGTCTTCGGGGAGATGCCGGCGTCGGACATCAGCCGGGACACGTCCCGCTTCTGGTCCGGCAGGACGAGCGTGACCACACTGCCGGACTCGCCGGCGCGGGCGGTGCGGCCGCCGCGGTGCAGGTAGTCCTTGTGGTCGGTCGGCGGGTCGACGTTCACGACCAGGTCGAGGTCGTCGATGTGGATGCCGCGGGCGGCCACGTTGGTGGCGACGAGCGCGGTGATCTGCCCGTTCTTGAACCAGTCCAGGGTGCGGTTGCGCTGGGGCTGGGAGCGGCCGCCGTGCAGGCCGGAGGCGCGTACGCCGCTGGCGAGGAGGCGCTTGACCAGCCGGTCCACGGAGCGCTTGGTGTCCAGGAACATGATCACGCGGCCGTCGCGGGCCGCGATGCGGGTGGTGACGGCCTTCTTGTCGGTCTCGTCCATGACGTGGAGCACGTGGTGCTCCATGGTCACGACCGCGCCCGCGGAGGGGTCGACGGAGTGCGTGACCGGGTCCACCAGGAACTGCCGGACCAGCTTGTCGACGTTCTTGTCGAGGGTCGCGGAGAACAGCATCCGCTGGCCGCCCTCCTCGACCTGCCTGAGCAGGGCGGTGACCTGGGGCAGGAAGCCCATGTCGGTCATCTGGTCGGCCTCGTCCAGCACCGTGATCGACACCTGCGCCAGGGTGCAGTCGCCCCGGTCGATGAGGTCCTTCAGGCGGCCCGGGGTGGCGACGAGCACCTCGGCGCCGCGCGCGAGGGCGCTCGCCTGCCGGTTGATCGACATGCCGCCGACGACGGTGGCGATCCGCAGGCTCAGGGAGGTGGCGTACGGGGAGAGGGCGTCGGTGACCTGCTGCGCGAGCTCGCGGGTCGGTACGAGGACCAGCGCGAGCGGCGCCCTGGCGGCGGCGCGGCGGCCGGCCGTACGGGCCAGCAGGGCCAGTCCGAAGGCGAGGGTCTTGCCGGAGCCGGTGCGGCCCCGGCCGAGCAGGTCGCGGCCCGCGAGGGAGTTCGGGAGGGTGGCGGCCTGGATGGGGAACGGCTCGGTGACGCCCTGTGCGGCCAGCGTCTTCAGGAGCGCGGCCGGCATGTCCAGGTCAGCGAAGGACGCGACCGGCGGCAGGGCCGGGGTCAGCGTCTCGGGCATGGTGAAGTCCTGCGGGCGGGCGGCGGGCCGGCGGCCCTTGTCCTGACCCTTCTTCGCGTCCGGCTTCTTCGGCGCGGCCGGGCCGTTCTTCGACGACGACGCGGGGCGCCGGCGGGCGGGACGGCGGGCGGAACGTTCGGAGCTGGAGCTGGTCATGCGGGGGAAGGCCTCCTGAGCCTGGATGTACAGCACAAGCCGGGGCCCGCACCTGGCGGTGCGGGCCCCGGCTCTCGCTCAAAGAACGCGCGGTGGGCGCGTCACTGAGATCAGGCGGGGACGATGTTCTCCGCCTGCGGGCCCTTCTGGCCCTGCGTGACGTCGAAGTTCACGCGCTGGCCCTCCTGGAGCTCACGGAAGCCCTGGGTGGCGATGTTCGAGTAGTGGGCGAAGACGTCGGGGCCGCCGCCGTCCTGCTCGATGAAGCCGAAGCCCTTTTCCGAGTTGAACCACTTGACGGTGCCGGAAGCCATAATGCTCTCCTGATAGGTGACGGGGACCCATCCGGAGTTGCCGGAAAAACAATAAAGCGCCTGCGGATCATTTCCCGTCAGGCGCACATAAAGTTCATGGGTACCACAACTGCAACACCTCTACGGTAACACACGCCGGCCGGGGCGCGCTGCCGAGCGCAGATGTCGGCCGTCCGGGGCGGGTCCGGCCCGCAGCGTGCCGCCCGCCCGGTGCGGCGGCCGCGCCCTCCGGCCGCGGCCGCCGCACCACGGTCAGAGGCGTTCGACGATGGTGACGTTGGCCTGGCCGCCGCCCTCGCACATGGTCTGCAGGCCGTAGCGGCCGCCGGTGCGCTCCAGCTCGTGCAGCAGGGTGGTCATCAGCTTCACGCCGGTGGCGCCGAGCGGGTGGCCCAGCGCGATCGCGCCGCCGTTGACGTTGACCTTCTCCGGGTCGGCGCCGGTCTCCTTCAGCCAGGCCAGCACCACCGGTGCGAAGGCCTCGTTGATCTCCACCAGGTCCATGTCGCCGATGGACATGCCGGTCTTCTTCAGCGCGTGGGCGGTGGCGGGTATGGGCGCGGACAGCATCCGGATGGGGTCCTCGCCGCGCACCGAGAGGTGGTGGATCCGGGCCCGGGGCGTCAGGCCGTGCCCGGCGACGGCCCGCTCGGAGGCGATGAGCATCGCCGCGGCGCCGTCGGAGACCTGGGAGGAGCAGGCCGCCGTGATGGTGCCGCCCTCCAGCACCGGCCGGAGTCCGGCCATCTTCTCCAGGGTGGTGTCGCGGCGGGGGCCCTCGTCCGTGGTCACCTCGCCGTACGGGACCACCTCGCGCTCGAAGCGGCCCTCGTCGATCGCGCGCACCGCCCGCCGGTGCGAGCGGAGGGCGAACTCCTCCATGTCCTGGCGGGAGATGCCCCACTTCTCCGCGATCAGCTGGGCGCCGTGGAACTGGTTGACGGGCGCGTCGCCGTACCGGGCCCGCCAGCCCGCGCTGCCCAGGTACGGGCCCTCGGTGAGCCCGAGCGGGTCGGCCGCCTGCCGGGAGGCGAACGCGATGGGGATCATCGACATGTTCTGGGTGCCGCCGGCGACGACCAGGTCCTGGGTGCCGGACAGGACTCCCTGTGCGGCGAAGTGCACGGCCTGCTGCGAGGAGCCGCACTGCCGGTCGATGGTCACGCCCGGCACCTCCTCGGGGAGCCCGGCGGCCAGCCAGGCGGTCCGCGCGATGTCCCCGGCCTGCGGCCCCACGGTGTCCAGGCAGCCGAAGACCACGTCCTCGACGGCGGCCGGGTCCACTCCGGAGCGCTCCACCAGGGCCCGCAGCACGTGCGCGCCGAGGTCGGCCGGGTGCACGCCGGCCAGCCCTCCCCTGCGGCGGCCGACGGGGGTGCGGACCGCTTCGACGATGTAGGCCTCGGGCATGGCGGGTGCTCCTTCTCGGATGTGCGCGGGACGGCTTACGTGCGTACGGCGATCCCGTCCAGCACCATCGACAGGTACTGGCGGGCGATCTCCTCGGGGCTGTGCTGTCCGCCGGGCCGGTACCAGGAGGCGGCGACCCAGACGGTGTCGCGGACGAACCGGTAGGTGAGCCGGATGTCGAGGTCGGCGCGGAACACCCGGGCGGCCACTCCGCGCTCCAGCGTCCCGAGCCAGGCCTTCTCGAACTTGACCTGGGACTCCGTGAGGTAGCCGAAGCGGGGCTGGACGGCGAGGTGACGGGATTCCTTCTGGTAGATCGCGACGGCGGCGCGGTGCCGGTCGATCTCGCGGAAGGACTCGGTGACGAGGGCCTCGATGGTCTCGCGGGGGCCGAGCCCGGCGGCGAGCACGGCGTCGTAGCCCTCCCAGAGCTCGGTCAGGAAGACGGAGAGGATCTCGTCCAGCATCGATTCCTTGGAATCGAAGTGGTAGTAGAGGCTGCCGGCGAGCATGCCGGCCTCGTCCGCGATCTTCCGCACGGTGGTGGCGTTGTAGCCCTGCGCGGCGAACACCTCGGCGGCGATGGCGAGGAGTTCGGCCCGGCGCTCGGGCGAGGGCGTCATCTGGGACTTCTTCGTGGGCACGCCACCATTCTGGCCCCGGTGGCCGGCGCGCCCGACGCCGCGGGCCCGGGCCGGTCCGCAGGCACGGCCCGGGCCGTCCCGCCGCGCGCCCGGCCCGATCCGGAAGCCACGGGCTAGGCCCGCTGGCTGCTGACGGAGACGGTCTCGCCGGTCATGTACGACGAGTAGCCGCTGGCCAGGAAGACGATCACGTTGGCGACCTCCCACGGTTCGGCGTACCGGCCGAAGGCCTCGCGGGCGGTGAGTTCCGCCAGCAGCTCCGGGGTGGTGACCTTCGCCAGGTGCGGGTGCATGGCCAGGCTGGGGGCCACGGCGTTGACGCGTACGCCGAACTCCGCGGCCTCCAGGGCGGCGCAGCGGGTCAGGGCCATCACGCCGGCCTTGGCGGCGGCGTAGTGGGCCTGGCCGGTCTGCGCGCGCCAGCCCACCACGGAGGCGTTGTTGACGATCACTCCGCCACGGCCGGCGGCCCGGAAGGCGCGCAGGGCGGCGCGGGTGCAGCGGAAGGTGCCGTTCAGGGTGACGTCGAGGACCCGGGACCACTGCTCGTCGGTCATGTCGACCAGGTCGGCGGTGCCGCCGAGACCGGCGTTGTTCACGACGAGGTCGAGGCCGCCGTGGCACTCCCCGGCGTACGAGAACAGGGCCTGCACCTGGATCTCGTCGGTGACGTCGCAGGCCAGGGCGGCGACCCGGTCGGGCCCGAACTCGTCGGCGAGGGCGGCCGCGGACTCCTTGAGGCGGCGTGCGTGCGCGTCGCTGACGACGACGGCGGCGCCCTCTTCCAGGAAGCGGCGCGCGGTGGCCCCGCCGATGCCGGCTCCGGCGGCGGCGGTGATGACGGCGGTCCGGCCGTCGAGGAGGCCGTGGCCCCGTACGTACTCGACGCTGCTCATGGCGGTACGTTAACCTGCCAAACGCTTGTTAGGGAAGCATCCCCGGGGGGCCTCCCCGGAGGCGTCCGCGCGGCGGTCCGCGCCGCGGTCACGGCAGGGGAAGGGGAGCCGCTGATGGACCTCGCGCACACGGCCGCGGAGGAGGCCTTCCGGGCCGAGGCCCGCGCCTGGCTGGCCGGCCACGTCCCGGACCGGCCGCTGCCCTCGCTGGAGACCGCGGAGGGCTTCGCCGCGCACCGGGAGTGGGAGGCGGAGCTGGCGGCCGGCCGCTGGTCGGTGGTGTCCTGGCCGGAGGAGTTCGGCGGCCGAGGCGTGGACATCGTCCACTGGCTGCTCTTCGAGGAGGAGTACTACGCGGCGGGGGCGCCCGGCCGGGTCTCGCAGAACGGCATCAACCTCCTGGCCCCCACCCTCTTCGACCACGGCACTCCCGAGCAGCGGGCCCGCATCCTGCCGCCCATGGCCACCGGCGAGGTGATCTGGGCACAGGCGTGGTCCGAGCCGGAGGCCGGCTCGGACCTGGCGGCGCTGCGGTCCCGGGCGGTGCGCACCGAGGGCGGCTGGCTGCTGTACGGGCAGAAGACCTGGTCCTCGCGGGCCGCCTTCGCGGACCGCGCCTTCGGCATCTTCCGCACCGACCCGGACGCGCCCCGGCCCCACCAGGGCCTGACCTATCTGATGTTCGGCCTGTCGGACCCGGGGGTCACGGTGCGGCCGATCGGGCGGCTGGACGGCAAGCCGGCCTTCGCGGAGCTGTTCCTCGACGGGGTGTTCGTGCCGGACGGGGACGTGATCGGCGAGCCGGGGCAGGGCTGGCGGATCGCGATGTCGGCCACGGGCAACGAGCGCGGGCTGACACTGCGTTCGCCGGGCCGGTTCCTCGCCGCGGCGGACCGGCTGGCCGAGCGGTGGCGGGCCTCGGCGGACCCCGCCGACACGGCGCTGCGCGACCGGGTGGCGGACGCCGTCGTGGGGGCCCGCGCCTACCAGCTGTTCACCTGGGCCAACGCCTCGCGGTTCGCCGCCGGTTCGGCCCTCGGGGCGGAGTCGAGCCTGAACAAGGTCTTCTGGTCCGAGTACGACATCGCCCTGCACGAGACGGCGCTGGACCTGCTGGGCGCGGACGGGGAGCTGGCCGGCACCGAGTGGGCCGAGGGGTACGTGTTCTCGCTCGCGGGACCGGTGTACGCGGGCACGAACGAGATCCAGCGCGACATCATCGCCGAGCGGCTGCTCGGCCTCCCGAAGGGCCGCCGCTGATGCGTTTCCTGCCGACCGAGGAGCAGTCCGACTTCGCGCGTTCGCTGGGCACGATGCTGGCGGGGGCGGACGTGCCGGCCGCGGCCCGCGCCTGGGCGGCCGGGGAGCGCGGGCCGGGGCGGGCGCTGTGGGCCCGGCTCGCGGAGCTGGGCGTGTTCGCGCTGGCCGTGCCGGAGGCGTACGAGGGCCTGGGCCCGCTCCCGGTGGAGCTGGCCGTGGCCTTCGTGGAGCTGGGGCGGTACGGGGTGCCGGGTCCGGTGGTGGAGACGGCGGCGGCCGGGGTGCTGCTGGGCGGCGCCGGCGGGGGTGCGGCGAAGCGGTGGCTGCCGGGGGTGGCGGCGGGCGATTGCGTGGTGACGCTGGCCGGGCCCGGTTCGCCGTACGCCCTGGACGCGGAGGCGGCGGACCTGGTGCTGGTGGCCGGGGCCGGCGGCGGGCTGCGGGCGGCGCCGGGGCACGGGCCGGTGCGGGTGTCGGCGGATCCGGTGCGCAGGCTCGCGGAGCCCTCGGCGGGGGGCGAGGAGCTGGGTACCGCGGACGGGCCGGTGTGGCTCTGGCCCGCCCTGCTGACCGGTGCGCAGGCGCTGGGCGTGGGTGAGGCGCTGCTGGCCCGCACGGTGGAGTACGTGAAGCAGCGCAGCCAGTTCGGGGCGCCGGTGGGCGGCTTCCAGGCGGTCAAGCACCGGCTGGCCGACACGCTGCTGGCCCTGGAGTTCGCCCGGCCGCTGGTGTTCGGGGCGGCCGTGACGCTGTCCCCCCGGGATGTCGCGGGCGCGAAGCTGGCGGCGGGCGAGGCGGCGTACCGGGCCGCCCGCACCGCCCTCCAGCTGCACGGCGCCGTGGGGTACACCGACGAGCTCGACCTCTCGCTCTGGCTGCGCAAGGCGCGCCCCCTGCGCGACGCGTGGGGCGGGCCCGGGGAGTGCCGGGCGCGGGTGCTGGCGTAGGGCGGGGCGCCGGGGAGGAGGGGGTGCCCGGCGTCCGGCTTCTGCGGCTCAGGCCTCCCGGGGCGGTTCGTCGTCGTTGCCGCGGCGGAGTACGTGGCGGCCGGTGCCCGGGCGCCAGGTGGTGATCACCAGTTCGTCGGCGTCGGCGTCCACCGCGATGTGCACCACCTCCGTGAGGTCCGCCCGGAACAGGTGGAACGGGTGCGGCTCGCCGGTCTCCTCCGCGTACCGGTGCAGCTCGGGCGGGTCGGTGATCTCGACGGCGCGGCCGGAGATGCGTACGTCGCCGTCCGGCATCGTGTCGTCCGGGCCCGGGTTGCTGTGCAGCGCGAACCGGGGGTCGCGCCGCAGGTCCAGGGCCTTGCGGGAGCCCGGCATCATGCCCAGCCACAGCTCGCCGCCCCGGATCTCGACGTTCAGCCCGGTCACCCGCGGGGAGCCGTCCGCGCGCAGGGTGGCGAGCACGTGGTGCGGGTACTGCGCGTAGCGGGCCCGCACGGCCGCCGCGAACACGGGTTCTTCCTTCTCGAACACTGCCCAGTTGTTCGTCATGGCCCCATGTAACCGTGCGGCACCGACAAGGGCCGTCAGCCGCGGACGATCCCCGCGCGTCGCGCGGCCGCGAGCCAGGCGGGGAACTCGCCGACCAGGCGGTCGTAGAGCTGCCCGTCCGGCACGGTCCGCGGGTCGGGGCCGGCGTGGAAGTACCCGGCGTTGTCCACGCACCGCTTCGCCGGCACGGGCAGCTCGTCGAGCCGGCGCAGGAAGTCGAACTGGCTGCTGCGGGTGTTGCCGAAGCCGATGAACTGCCAGAAGAGCGGCAGCCGGGCGGCCTTGCACAGGTACCGCTCGGCGGCGAGCTTGTTGATCGGCCCGCCGTCCGTCTGGAAGACCACCAGGGCCGGCTGGGCCGTGCCGCTGTCGAGGTAGTGGTCGATCACGGCGTCCATGGCCAGGTGGTAGCTGGTCTTCCCCATGTGTCCGAGCCCGGCGACGATCCGGTCCACCCGGCCCGCGTGGTCGCCGAGGCCGATCTCCTCGACCGCGTCGACGTCCGTGGAGAAGAACACCACCGGCACCCGGCCGTCGTCGTCGAGGTGCGCGGACAGCCCCAGCACCCGGTCGGCGAGGGCCTGCACGCTGCCGTCGGCGTAGTACGGGCGCATCGAGCCGGAGTAGTCCAGGACGAGGTAGACGGCCGCGCGCTGCCCGGCGAGCCCGTGCTTGCGCAGCGAGACCCCGGAGCTCTCGTAGAGGGGCACCAGGGCCGGTGCGGTCTCCGCCACCTTGCGCAGGCTGATCGCGCTGCCTTCGCCGTTGTCCGCCATGTTCCCAGTCTACGGACAACGCGATATGACTATTCGTCATATCGGATGAGGGGTGGAGGGTGCGTGGACACACTGGAGGGCAAGGTGGTCGTCATCACCGGCGCGGCCCGCGGCCAGGGCGCCGCCGAGGCCGCCCGCTGCGCGGCGGCGGGCGCCCGGGTGGTCCTCACCGACCTGCGGGAGGACGAGGGCGGGGCGGTGGCCGCCGGACTGGGCGGCGGGCGGGGGCTGTTCGTACGCCACGACGTCACCTCGGCCGAGGGCTGGTCGGAGGTCGTCGGCCGGGCGCTGAGGGCGTACGGGCGGATCGACGCCCTGGTGAACAATGCGGCCCTGTGGCGCACCGCGCACGTCGAGCGCGAGACCCGGGAGAACTTCGAGGAGCTGCTGCGGGTCAACCTGATCGGGCCGTTCCTGGGCATCCAGGCCGTGCTGCCCGCGCTGCGGGAGGCGGGCGGCGGCTCGATCGTGAACATCTCCTCCACGGCCGGACTCACCGGGATCCCCGGCCACGCGGCCTACGGCTCCACCAAGTTCGCCCTGCGCGGGCTGACCCGCTCCAGCGCCCTGGACCTCGCCCCGTACGGGATCCGGGTCAACTCCGTACACCCGGGGGCCATCGACACCCCGATGGTGGCGGCGGTGGCGGGGAAGGACTGGTCACACGTGCCGCTCGGCCGGATGGGCCACCCAACCGAGGTCGCGGACCTGGTGCTGTTCCTGGTCTCGGACGCCTCGTCGTACGTCACCGGCGCCGAGTTCACGGTGGACGGCGGCCAGACGGCGGGCTAGGGCCTGTCGCGGGTTCGCCCGGGTGATCGAGGGGTCACCCCTGGGGGTGGAACCCCGGGGGCCAGTGGGCGCAGGGCGGCCCGGCGGGGGGCCGGCGGTGGCGGGCGCCGCAGAAAGCTGTGGGGTCCCGAGGAACCGACAGACGGAGTGGTCGCGGATGTCCCTGACTTCCCCCTGGCGCCGGGCCGGCCGCGGCGGCGTGGTGAGTGCCGCGGCCCTGGCGCTCGTACTCTCCCTGCCCGGCGTGGCGGCGGCCGCGCCCGGCGACCTCGACCCGGCCTTCGACGGCGACGGCAAGGTCGTCACGGACCTGGGCGGCTACTCCGGCGTCGACGGCATGGCCGTCCAGCCCGACGGGAAGATCGTCACGGTCGGCTACGCCTGGACGTCCGAGACGTCCGGCGACTTCACCGTGGTGCGCCACAACCCCAACGGCAGCCTGGACACCACCTTCGGCGGCGGCGACGGCATCGCCTCCACCGACTTCGACCAGGCCAACGAGGAGGCCCGGGCGCTGGCGCTGCTGCCCGACGGGAAGATCGTCGTGGCCGGTGGGACCACCGACTGGGGCGGCAACGGCGCCTGGGCGGTGGCCCGCTTCAACGCCGACGGCAGCCTGGACGCCACCTTCGACGGCGACGGCAGGGCGACCCTGGAGATCAACGTCGACGCGATCGAGTCCGCGATGGCGGTGGCGGTGCAGCCCGACGGGAAGATCGTCCTCGGTGGCGAGAGCTTCGGGGAGTGGCCGCTGGCGCGGCTGACCTCCGGCGGCGCCCCGGACCCGACGTTCAGCGGTGACGGGATCCTCCTCACCGACTTCGGAGGCGGCTGCTGCCAAGGGGTCACCGACCTGGTCCTCCAGCCGGACGGGCGGATCGTCGCCGGCGGGTACAGCACCAACGGCTTCACGCTGGCCCGGTACACCGACGCCGGTGCCCTGGACCCGACCTTCGACGGCGACGGCCGCGTGACCACCGGCTTCGGCTCCGGGCCCCTCGGGGTGGCGCTCCAGCCCGACGGGAAAATCGTGATGGCCGGCCGGGACGGCAGCTCCTTCGGACTGGCGAGGGTGACCCCCGGCGGCGCCCTCGACGCGGCGTTCGACGGCGACGGACGGGTGACCACCTCCTTCGGTCCCGCGGACGGCGTGGCCTACGACGTGGCACTGCAGTCCGACGGCCGGATCGTCGCGGCCGGCCAGTACGGCGGCGACTTCGCCCTGGCCCGGTACAACACGGACGGCGCCCTCGACCCCGGCTTCCACGCCGACGGCCGGGTGACCACCGACTTCGGCGGCCCGGACGACCAGGCCCACGAAGTGCTCGTCCAGCCCGACGGGAAGATCCTCGCGGGCGGCCTCTCGGGCGAGGCGTACAGCTACTCGTCCCACATGGGCCTGGCCCGGTACCTGGGCGGCGGGGGCGTCGTGACCCCGCCCGGCGTGGACGTGTCGGTGACCAAGACCGGTACGCCCGCCACCGTCAGCATCGGCGACACGGCCACGTACACCGTCGCCGTGCGGAACAACAGCGCGTCGGCCTCGGCGAACGGCGTCCAGCTGACCGACACCCTGACCGGGACGGCCACCATCCTGTCGGTCACGACCACCCGCGGCACCTGCACAACCGCCCCGGGCCGCGTCACCTGCCCGGTCGGCACGCTGACCGCCGCCGGCACCCCCGGCGCCACCGCCGTCGTGACGATCACCGTCGAGCCCTCGCGGACCGGCACCCTGACCGACACCGCCACGGTCACCGCCACCGAGAGCGACCCCAGCACCTCCAACAACACCGCGACCGCCACCACCACGGTGAACAACAGCCGCGGCTGCACCATCATCGGCACCAGCGGCAACGACACCCTCAACGGCGGCTACTACGCCGACGTGATCTGCGGGCTCAGCGGCAACGACACGATCCGCGCGAGCCACGGCAACGACACCGCGTACGGCGGCCCCGGCAACGACAACATCGACGGCGGCTTCGGCGACGACACCCTCAACGGCGGGACCGGCGGCGACGTCCTGACCGGCTACTACGGCAACGACCGCCTCACCACCACCGACGGCGTCGCCGGCAACGACACCGCCAACGGCGGCCCGGGCACCGACACCTGCACCACCGACACGGGCGACACCCGCATCGGCTGCCCGTAAGGCCCGCGCCTAGGAGCCTCCCCCGGCGCGGGTACGGGCGGCGACGGCGACCGCGACGGTGGTCACGTACGGCTCGTCCAGCTCCCCGCCGGGGAACCGCCCGGCCAGGTGCGCGCGCTCCGCGGCGAGGAACTCCGCGCCGCCGGCCTCATCGAGCAGGATGAAGGCGGAGTGGGTGGCCAGCTTCGCCAGGTGGAAGTCGACAGTCACCCGGCGCGACCAGCGCAGGACGCGGGTGGTCCAGCCGAGGCCGGGGGGCGGCGTGCAGTCGGAGATGAAGTACCCGGCGCCGAACCGATCCTCGATGCGGCGCCCCTGCTCGGCCACCCACGGCACGTCCGGGTCCGGGTCGTTCCAGCACAGCACGAGGGCGCCCCCGGGGCGCAGCACCCGCAGCGCGGAGGGGACGGCGCGCGCCGGGTCGGTCCAGTGCCAGGACTGGCCGTACGTCAGCAGGTCGAGCGAGGCGTCGGCGAACGGCAGCGCGTTGCCGTCGCCCCGGAGCACCGGGACACCGGGCAGCTCCCGGCGGAACTGCCCGGCCATCCCGGCGCCGGGCTCCACCCCGACGACGAGGGCGCCGCGCTCGTACAGCTGCCGGGTGAGGATGCCCGTACCGGCGCCCACGTCCGCGGCCCGCGCACCGCGCAGCCGGAGGCCGGCGGCCTCCTCGACCGTCCCGAACAGCTCCGGCGGGTACGCGGGCCGATGCGCGGCGTACGCGGCGGCGGCCCGGCTGAAGGCGAGTGCCCGCTCGCGGGCGGGGATCCCGGGGGTCATGCGTCCGAGTGTGCCGGGGCGGGCCGTCCGGCGGAAACAGGGCCGGGGCGGGTCGCGGGAGTACGGGAACGGCTGCCGCGACGGGGGTGACCTGGCTGGGATCCGAGCCGCCCGCGGCGCGGGGAGCGGTGCCGCCGCCGCGTCCGTGGCCGACCACCCCGCGGCCCGAGCCGCCCGCCACCGCGTCAGGAGTCGGCGGGCCGTTCCGCCGGGACCGGCCGGAGCGAGGGCCAGCGCACGGTGACGGCGGCGTGCAGGGCAGCGCAGTGGGCCCGGAACTCCCACAGGTCCGACCGCCCTTCGGCCAGTTCGACGACCACCGCCAGCCGGTGGGCCAGCCGCTGCCGGGCACTCGCGGTCCCCCAGGTCCAGTCCCTGTTCCGCAGCCGGGCCAGGTGGTCGGGGCCGTCCCGCCGGGCCCGCTCGACCAGCGCGTCACCGCGTATCAGCCAGCCGGCGCACGCGTCGGTGAGGTCGCCGTCCAGCGGGGTGATCCGCCGGTACGCCGCCTCGGCGCGGGCCACCAGGTCCGGCGCCGGGGCGGTCACGCACCAGCAGGTGGGGAAGCCGATCCGCAGGTACGCGAGTTCCACGGCGCCGCTGCCGAGGCAGGCCTGCTCGAAGTCGACGAACCGCACCCCGTCCGCGGTGTGCAGGTCGTTGCCCGGACAGGGGTCGCCGTGCAGCAGGGCCCCGGCCGGCGCCTCGGCCAGCCGCCGCACCAGCCGCGTCAGCTCCTCCCGCACCCCGGGACCGGCCGGTACGCCGAGCCGCCCGCCCAGCCGCAGGAAGGCCTCCACGTCCCGCTCGCCCGGCCCCTCCCAGCGCGGCAGGGAGCCGGCGTCCGACGGACGGGCGCTGGCGTGCAGCCGGGCCAGGGCCTCCGCGTACCCGACGATCCAGTCCGGCGCGGGCGGGCGGTGCTCCAGGAACTCCAGGACGAGGACCCGTTCGGCCGGGTCGGTGCCGAGTACGGCGGGCCCGACGCCGCGGCGCGCGGCGATCTCCAGGGCGGTCAGCTCGCGGCGGTACCGGCCCTCGGGGTCGGCCCCGCCGGCGGCCTGCTTGACGATCGCGGTGCGCCCGCCGATCTCGGCCCGCCACACGCGGGACCGGGGGCTGCTGTCGATCCGCCGTGCCGCGCGGGCCTCGCCGAGCTCCGCCCGCAGCTGTTCGCCGTACGGCATCCTCACAAGGCGCACCGAACGGCCTCCGCGATGAGGTGAAAGGGGGCGGGGCGGCCGGATTCGAACCGGCGTCCTCGTCCATGCTGTGTACGCGCACTACCTCTGTGCTACGACCCCGCCTTGATCGCGATGCTATGCGAACGGCCCTGCAACACCAAACGATTTGCCGACCGGCCGGCGGGCGGTTGTCGGACCCCCTCGCTACGTTGGCGGCATGAGAGCCTCCGGAACGTTCAAGGTCGTCAGCTTCGTCCCGACGGACACCACGCCGGAACCGGCGGTCGAAACCGCCCTGTCCGTCGGGGTGTCGAGGATGGAGAAGCACTTCGAGGGCGAGGTCGAGGGGCGGTCGGCCACGCTGTTCACCGCCGCGTACGACCACGCGTCCGGCACCGGCACGTACGTCGCGCTGGAGTCCTTTGAGGGCGAACTCCGGGGCCGCGCGGGCACGTTCAACTTCGCCCACTCGGCCACCACCCGCGGCGGCGGCCGCGAGGCGGAGTTCTTCACGATCGTCCCCGGCAGCGGCACGGCCGCCCTGACGGGCATCACCGGAGGCGGCGGCATGACGGTCGAGGCAGACGGCACCCACCGCGTGTGGTTCGACTACGAGCTGTCCTGACCCGCCGGCCCCCGTCTCATCCGGCCGGACGCCCCGGCCAGACCGCGAAAGCCACCCAAGCCGTCTTGCCGACAGGTTCGTCGAGCACCCCGAACTCTTCGGCCACCTCCCTCACCAGCCACAAACCGCGCCCCGCCGGGGCGTCGGGCGACGCGCACTGGATGACCGGCAGCCCGGGTCCACTGTCGCGCACTTCGATGAGCAGGCGTGCCCGCTCACGTACGAGGCGCACGTTGAAGTCCCGACCCGGCGGAGCGCCGTGCAGGACGGCGTTCGCAGCGAGTTCGGACGCGCAGAGCCGCATCTCGTCCCAGCGCTCGCGCACCCCCCCATCCGGCAAGCGTGTCTCCGACGAACTGACGAGCCGCGCAGACGGATACGCGGGCTCGCGGGAAGGGTGGCCGGAGATGTGGCCGCAGCGCTCGCCATCTCGGCCGGCAGCAGCGCCATGCTCCGGCGACAACTGATCAGCGTCGACGGCGAACCCGCGGAACTGGTGAATTCCTACTACCCCATGGAAGTCGCCGACGGCACGCCGCTCGCCGAGGCCCGGAGGATTCGCGGCGGCACCCCCACCCTGCTCACCGAGCTCGGTCACCCGCCGCGGCTCAGCGTGGACCGCGTCTCGGCACGGATCGCCACCCAGGAGCAGTACACGGCGCTCCGCCTGTCCGGCGACCTGCCGGTCCTGCGCACGCTCCGGACCGTCTACGACGCCGACGACCGCCCCGTCGAGGTCACGGTGATGGTCAAGGCCGGCCACCTGTACGAGCTCCAGTACGCGTTCGTGCCCGAGTGAGGCCGGGAACGCCACGGCGCCCGCGAGTCCGGTCGGGGACGGGCGGGCGCCGTGTCGGTGTGCCGTACCTCGTCGTACGGACCGTATGAGGGGTCGCCCCGGGGGGGCGGGTACTGCGGGTCCTGCGGGCCACGCCGGGCGCTGCGCGCCCGGCGTGCAGGATCAGACCGCCAGCGAGCGGTCCGTGGGCTTGACCGGGTACGGCAGGGTGCTGGAGCCCGTCAGGTAGCGGTCCACCCCGCGGGCCGCAGAGCGGCCCTCGGCGATGGCCCACACGATCAGGGACTGGCCGCGCCCGGCGTCGCCGGCGACGAAGACGCCGTCGACGTTGGTGGCGTACGCGGCGTCGCGGGCCACGTTGCCCCGCTCGTCCAGCTCCAGGCCGAACTGCTGCACCAGGCCGTTGGCCTGGTCGGTGCCGGTGAAGCCCATGGCCAGGGTGACGAGCTGGGCCGGGATCCGGCGCTCGGTGCCCGCGCGCTGGACCAGCTTGCCGTCCACGAAGTCGACCTCGACCAGGTGCAGGGCCTGGACGTTGCCGTCCTCGTCGCCCTCGAAGTGGGTGGTGGAAACGGAGTAGATCCGCTCGCCGCCCTCCTCGTGGGCCGAGGTGACCTTGTACAGCATCGGGAAGGTCGGCCAGGGCTGGGAGACCGCGTTCCGCTCCTCGTTGGGGCGCGGCATGATCTCCAGCTGGGTGACGGACAGGGCGCCCTGGCGGTGGGCGGTGCCCACGCAGTCGGCACCCGTGTCGCCGCCGCCGATCACGACCACGTGCTTGCCCTCGGCGGTGATGGGGGGCGCCATGAAGTCGCCCTCCTGCACCTTGTTCGCCAGCGGCAGGTACTCCATCGCGAAGTGGACGCCGTTCAGCTCGCGGCCCGGGACCGGGAGGTCGCGGGAGACGGTGGCGCCCGCCGCGACGACCACCGCGTCGAACCGCTTGCGCAGGTCGGTGGCCGTGATGTCGCGGCCGACCTCGATGCCGGTGCGGAACTTGGTGCCCTCCGCGCGCATCTGCTCGATGCGGCGGTTGATGTGCACCTTCTCCATCTTGAACTCGGGGATGCCGTAGCGGAGCAGGCCGCCGATGCGGTCCGCGCGCTCGTACACGACCACGGTGTGGCCGGCCCGGGTCAGCTGCTGGGCGGCGGCCAGACCGGCCGGGCCCGAGCCGATGACGGCGACGGTCTTGCCCGACAGGCGCTCGGGGGCCTGCGGGGTGACGTCCCCGTTGTCCCACGCCTTGTCGATGATCGAGACCTCGACGTTCTTGATGGTCACGGCCGGCTGGTTGATGCCGAGCACGCACGCCGACTCACACGGGGCCGGGCACAGGCGGCCCGTGAACTCCGGGAAGTTGTTCGTCGCGTGCAGCCGCTCCGACGCCGCCGACCAGTCCTCGCGGTAGGCGAAGTCGTTCCACTCGGGGATCAGGTTCCCCAGCGGACAGCCGTTGTGGCAGAACGGGATGCCGCAGTCCATGCAGCGGCCGGCCTGCTTGCTGATGATCGGCAGCAGGGAACCGGGGACGTAGACCTCGTTCCAGTCCTTGAGCCGCTCCTCGACCGGGCGGGAGCAGGCGGTCTGGCGCGTGGTGGTGAGGAAGCCCTTCGGGTCAGCCATGGGTCGCCGCCTCCATCATCTTCTCGGTGGTCTCGGACTCGGAGAGTCCGGCCCGCTCAGCGGCGTCCTTGGCGGCGAGCACTGCCTTGTACGTGGTCGGGATGATCTTGCTGAAGCGGTCCACCGCGACGGACCACTCGTCGAGGAGCCTGGCGGCCACGGTCGAGCCGGTCTCCTCGTGGTGGCGGCGCACCACGTCGTGCAGCCACTGCTTGTCGTCGTCGCCGAGGGCCTCGACGGCCTCCAGGTTGCCGACGTTGACGTTGTCGCGGTCCAGGTCGATGACGTACGCGACGCCGCCGGACATGCCGGCCGCGAAGTTGCGGCCCGTCTCGCCGAGGACCACCGCGCGGCCGCCGGTCATGTACTCGCAGCCGTGGTCGCCCACGCCCTCGGAGACCACCAGCGCGCCGGAGTTGCGGACGCAGAAGCGCTCGCCGGTGCGGCCGCGCAGGAACATCTCGCCGCCGGTCGCGCCGTAGCCGATGGTGTTGCCGGCGATGACGCTGTACTCGGCCAGGTGGTCGGCACCGCGGTCCGGGCGGACCACCACGCGGCCGCCGGAGAGGCCCTTGCCGACGTAGTCGTTGGCGTCGCCCTCCAGGCGGAGGGTGATGCCGCTCGGCAGGAAGGCGCCGAAGGACTGGCCGGCCGAACCCGTGAAGGTGAGGTCGATGGTGTCCTCGGGCAGGCCCGCGCCGCCGAACTTCTTGGTGACCTCGTGGCCGAGCATCGTGCCGACGGTGCGGTTGATGTTGCGGATCGCGACCTGGGCGCGGACCGGCTGGGCCTCCTCGGCGCTCGCCGCGTTCAGCGCGTCGGCCGCGAGCCTGATCAGCTCGTTGTCGAGGGCCTTCTCCAGGCCGTGGTCCTGCTCGACCAGGGCGTGGCGCACCGCGCCCTCGGGCAGCTCGGGCACGTGGAAGAGGGGTTCGAGGTCGAGGCCCTGCGCCTTCCAGTGGTGTACGGCGCGCGAGGTGTCCAGCAGCTCGGCGTGGCCGACGGCCTCCTCCAGCGTGCGGAAGCCCAGCTCGGCGAGCAGCTCCCGGACCTCCTCCGCGATGAACTCGAAGAAGTTCACGACGAACTCGGCCTTGCCGGAGAAGCGGTCGCGCAGCACCGGGTTCTGCGTGGCGATGCCGACCGGGCAGGTGTCCAGGTGGCAGACGCGCATCATGACGCAGCCGGAGACGACGAGCGGCGCGGTCGCGAAACCGAACTCCTCGGCGCCGAGCAGCGCGGCGATGACGACGTCGCGGCCGGTCTTGAGCTGGCCGTCGGTCTGGACGACGATCCGGTCGCGCAGACCGTTGAGCAGCAGGGTCTGCTGGGTCTCGGCGAGGCCGAGCTCCCAGGGGCCGCCCGCGTGCTTCAGCGAGGTCAGCGGGGAGGCGCCCGTACCGCCGTCGTGGCCGGAGATCAGGACCACGTCCGCGTGCGCCTTGGAGACGCCCGCGGCGACCGTGCCGACGCCGACCTCGGAGACGAGCTTCACGTGGATGCGCGCGGCCGGGTTGGCGTTCTTGAGGTCGTGGATCAGCTGCGCCAGGTCCTCGATGGAGTAGATGTCGTGGTGCGGCGGCGGGGAGATCAGGCCGACTCCCGGGGTCGAGTGCCGGGTCTTGGCCACCCACGGGTAGACCTTGTGGCCGGGCAGCTGGCCGCCCTCGCCGGGCTTGGCGCCCTGCGCCATCTTGATCTGGATGTCGTCCGCGTTGACCAGGTACTCGCTGGTGACGCCGAAGCGGCCGGAGGCGACCTGCTTGATCGACGAGCGGCGCGCCGGGTCGTACAGGCGCTCCGGGTCCTCGCCGCCCTCACCGGTGTTGGACTTGCCGCCCAGCTGGTTCATGGCGATGGCGAGGGTCTCGTGCGCCTCCTTGGAGATGGAGCCGTACGACATGGCTCCGGTGGAGAAGCGCTTGACGATCTCGGAGACCGGCTCGACCTCGTCGACGGAGATCGACGGGCGGTCGGACTTGAAGCCGAACAGGCCGCGGAGCGTCATCAGGCGCTCGGACTGCTCGTTCACCCGGTCCGTGTACTTCTTGAAGATGTCGTACCGGCGGTTGCGGGTGGCGTGCTGGAGGCGGAAGACCGTCTCCGGGTCGAACAGGTGCGGCTCGCCCTCGCGGCGCCACTGGTACTCGCCGCCGATCTCCAGCGCGCGGTGCGCCGGGGCGATGCCGGAGGCGGGGTACGCCTTGGCGTGGCGCGCGGCCACCTCCTTGGCGACGACCTCCAGGCCCGCGCCGCCGATCTTGGTGGCGGTGCCGTTGAAGTACTGCTCGACGAAGGCCTCGTCCAGGCCGACGGCCTCGAAGACCTGGGCGCCGCGGTAGGAGGCGACGGTCGAGATGCCCATCTTGGACATGACCTTCAGGACGCCCTTGCCGAGGGCGTAGATCAGGTTCTTGATGGCCTGCTCGGGCTCGATGCCCTCGATGAACGTGCCGGCGCGCAGCAGGTCCTCGACCGACTCCATGGCCAGGTACGGGTTGACCGCGGCGGCGCCGTAGCCGATGAGCAGCGCGACGTGGTGCACCTCGCGGACGTCGCCGGCCTCGATCAGCAGGCCCACCTGCGTGCGCTGCTTGGTGCGGATGAGGTGGTGGTGCACGGCCGAGGTGAGCAGCAGCGACGGGATCGGCGCGTGCTCGGCGTCCGAGTGGCGGTCGGAGAGGACGATCAGGCGGGCGCCGCCCTCGATGGCCGCGTCGGCCTCGGCGCAGATGGCCTCCAGGCGGGCGGCCAGCGCGTCGCCGCCGCCGCCGACCCGGTACAGGCCGGAGAGCGTGACGGCCTTCAGGCCCGGCAGGTCGCCGTCGGCGTTGATGTGGATGAGCTTGGCCAGCTCGTCGTTGTCGATCACCGGGAACGGCAGGAGCACGTTCCGGCAGGTCGCCGCGGTCGGCTCCAGCAGGTTGGACTGCGGGCCGATGTGGGAGCGCAGCGAGGTGACGAGCTCCTCGCGGATCGCGTCCAGCGGCGGGTTGGTGACCTGCGCGAAGAGCTGGGTGAAGTAGTCGAAGAGCAGGCGCGGGCGCTCGGAGAGGGCCGCGATCGGGGAGTCCGTGCCCATGGAGCCGATCGGCTCGGCGCCGGTGCGGGCCATCGGCGCGAGCAGGACGCGGAGCTCCTCCTCGGTGTAGCCGAAGGTCTGCTGGCGGCGGGTGACCGAGGCGTGGGTGTGGACGATGTGCTCGCGCTCGGGGAGGTCCTCAAGCTCGATCTCGCCGGCCTCCAGCCACTCGGCGTACGGGGCCTCGGCCGCGAGGGCGGACTTGATCTCGTCGTCCTCGATGATCCGCTTGGCGGCGGTGTCGACGAGGAACATCTTGCCGGGCTGCAGGCGGCCCTTGCGGACGACCTTGGCCGGGTCGATGTCGAGGACGCCGACCTCGGAGGAGAGGACGACGAAGTCGTCGTCGGTGACCCAGTAGCGGCCGGGGCGCAGACCATTGCGGTCCAGGACCGCGCCGACCTGGGTGCCGTCGGTGAAGGTGACGCAGGCGGGGCCGTCCCAGGGCTCCATCATCGTGGAGTGGTACTGGTAGAAGGCCTTGCGGGCCGGGTCCATCGAGGTGTGGTTCTCCCACGCCTCGGGGATCATCATCAGCACCGCGTGGGGCAGCGAGCGGCCGCCGAGGTGGAGCAGCTCCAGCACCTCGTCGAAGGAGGCCGAGTCGGAGGCGTCCGGGGTGCAGACCGGGAAGATCCGCTCCAGGTTCGCGGAGCCGAAGAGGTCCGAGGCCAGCTGGGACTCGCGGGCGCGCATCCAGTTGCGGTTGCCCTTGACCGTGTTGATCTCGCCGTTGTGGGCGACGAAGCGGTACGGGTGGGCAAGCGGCCAGCTCGGGAAGGTGTTCGTCGAGAACCGCGAGTGCACCAGGGCGATCGCGGAGGCGAAGCGGCGGTCCGAGAGGTCCGGGAAGAAGGGCTCCAGCTGGCCGGTGGTCAGCATGCCCTTGTAGACGATGGTGCGGGCGGAGAGCGACGGGAAGTACGTGGCCGCCTCGCGCTCGGCGCGCTTGCGCAGCACGAACGCCTTGCGGTCCAGCTCCAGGCCGGCGGAAACACCGTCGGTGACGAAGAGCTGCGAGAACGCCGGCATGGTGGCGCGCGCCCCGTTGCCCAGCAGGTCGGGGGTGACCGGAACCTCGCGCCAGCCGAGGACCGTCAGGCCCTCCTCGGCGGCGATGGCCTCGATCTGCTCCACGGCGACGGCCTGTGCGGTGCCGTCGGCGGGGAGGAAGGCGATGCCGACGGCGTACCCGCCGGCCTCGGGGAGCTCGAATCCGGCGACCTCACGCAGGAAGGCGTCCGGCACCTGGGACAGGATGCCCGCGCCGTCACCGGAGTCCGGCTCGGAGCCGGTGGCGCCACGGTGCTCGAGGTTCCGCAGGACGGTCAGGGCCTGCTCGACGAGGGTGTGGCTGGCCTCTCCGGTGAGGTTCGCCACGAAACCGACGCCACAGGCGTCCTTCTCGTTGCGCGGGTCGTACATGCCCTGGGGGGCGGGGCGACCGTCCATCGGCGACCAGGCGGTGCTGCTGGGGCCGGTCGCGGAGTGCGTGGATGCGGAACGCATCGGCTCTCCCGTCGTCGTCGTGGCATTGGAACGTGCCGAGGGACGACGTTGGCCCTCTGCGAAATTTCGTGCAGGTTACATGATGACTGCAATCCCGCGAACCGGATATCGCATTCCAGCATGCGGACACTGCGCGAGGCAGAAAGGAGGGACCTCCGCGGACGGATTGAGGGTTCAAAGGCCCGGCGACGAGGTCCTGGGGACGCGAGGCGGGCACCCTTGCCCGCGCGCCTTCGTCTCATGCCCGGCGGTCACACCGATGAAACCGCCGCTACACAAACACGAGAGACTACTTATGTTGCGTACCGCATAGTGTCTCACTTCCGTACCGGGGAACCTAGAGCGGCCGGGGCCGCCCGGGCGGGGCGTGCGTCACACTGTGCCTCCGTTTCCCGCCGTCGGCCACAGCGGTACGGAGTCTTTTGCCCCGATTTTCCCAGTAGCGGGGGCACGCGGCGCGGGGAGCGGCGGGAGGCGGTCGGGGCGAGTCCTAGCCGACCGCGCCGCCGATCCAGGAGCCGAGCAGGAAGGTGAGGCCGGCGGCCGCGCCGCCCAGCAGCAGCTGCCGCAGACCGCTGTACCACCACGAGCGGGCGGTGACCCGGGAGACGACGGCGCCGCAGACGAACAGGCCGAGCAGCGCCAGCAGCACCGCGGGCCACAGAGCCGTCGCGCCGAGCAGGTAGGGAAGTACGGGGATCAGCGCGCCCAGCGCGAACGAGCCGAAGGACGACACCGCGGCGACCAGCGGCGAGGGCAGCTCGCCCGGGTCGATGCCCAGTTCCTCGCGGGCGTGGATCTCCAGCGCCTGCTCCGGGTCCCTGGAGAGCTGCATCGCGACCTCGCGGGCGAGGGCGGGCTCCACGCCGCGCGAGACGTACAGCGCGGCCAGCTCCTCCATCTCGTCGACGGGGTTCTTGCGCAACTCGCGCCGCTCGACGTCCAGTTCCGCCTGGACGAGCTCACGCTGCGAGGCGACCGAGGTGTACTCTCCGGCGGCCATCGAGAACGCGCCCGCTGCGAGGCCGGCCAGGCCGGTGATGACGATGGTGCCCGGGGCGACCGCGCCGCCGGCCACACCGGTCATCAGGGCGAGGTTGGAGACCAGGCCGTCCATCGCGCCGAAGACCGCGGGCCGCAGCCAGCCGCCGTTCACATCGCGGTGCGTGTGGTTGTCGCGGTGGGCCGTGTGAAGCGGTGCCTCGATGTCGATGATGGACATGTCCCCAGAAATCCCCTCGTGCGCGGCACGCGTGCCGGGCATGCGTGCATGACGTACAAGCGAAGGCCCGTAGGCGCTCCGCTTCCCCTGAACACCCTCGAAACTACGCACGATTCTTGGCGCCCGCCAGCAAGGAAGGCCGTACTTACCAGGGGTTTTGGGCCTCTGCCCGCCTTCGGGCAGGGGGTCGGCGACCGGGTGACGGTGGTGTTTCGCGACGCTCGGCGAACCCCCCGGCATGGCACAAATCCCCCAAGGGCACATCACAGTGCCCCACCAAGTGGAGAGGCGCGCCATGACGCAGATTGCATGCAATCCGCAGGTCCTCCTGGAACGGGCCAGGGGCGCTCTGATGGGCCTGGCGGTCGGCGACGCGCTCGGCGCCCCCGCGGAGAACATGAAGCCGTCGGAGATCCGGGCGCGTTGGGGCCGGATCGAGGGCTTCGTCTCGGACGACCCGGCGGGCACGGACGACACCGAGTACGCCATCTTCTCGGGGCTGTTGCTCGCCCGGCACGGGTCCGCGCTGACCGTCTCGCACGTCGAACGCGCCTGGCACCACTGGATCGCGGACCTGGACGAGGGGCCGTTCCGGGGGGCGGGCTTCTCGGAGCGCGGCACGCTGGAGAACCTCCGCAGGGGGCTGGCCGCGCCGATCTCGGCGCAGCACCGGCACGCCTGGTCGGACGGGCTGGCGATGCGGGCGGCGCCCTTCGGGGTGTTCGCGGCCGGCCGGCCCGCCGAGGCGGCCCGGCTGGTGGCCATCGACGGCACCGTCAGCCACGACGGGGAGGGCATCTACGGCGGCCAGGCGGTGGCCGCGGGGGTCGCGGCGGCGATGGCCGGCGGCAGCCCCGGCTCGATCGTGTCGGCGGCGCTGTCGGTGATCCCGTCCGACTCCTGGACGGCCCGCTCGCTGCGCCGGGCCGTGACCGCCGCGCCGCGCGGGGAGCGGGCGGTGCGGTCGGCCGTGGTGATCGGCGGCTACCCCTGGACGGACCTGGCGCCGGAGGCGGTGGGGCTGGCGTTCGGGGCCTTCGCCTCGGCCTCGGGGGACTTCACGGGGTCGGTGCTGACCGCCGTGAACATGGGCCGGGACGCCGACACCACGGCCGCGGTGGCGGGCGCGCTCGCGGGTGCCCTGTCGGGCGTCGGAGCCATCCCCGAGGCCTGGTCGTCGGCCATCGGCCCCGTACGCGGCAGCTGCCTCCCCTCGATGCGGGGCTACCACGTCCTGGACATCGCGGACCTCCTCACCCCCGAATGCGAGCCCCCCCGATGACCCCGCCGTACTCCCCCGACCCCCAGGGCCCCCACGACCCCGCCCCCGCGCTGCCGGGCGCGCCGGAGCGGGAGGACGCCGTGCCGGAGCGGCCCGTACCGGACGGCGCACCACCGGACGGCGCACGGCCTCACGGCGCGCCCTCGCCCGGCCACGACCTACCGTCTGCAGACTCCCCGGGTCCTCAGGGCCGCCGCGACCCGGCCCCCACCCCGGCGGACGACACCCCGCCCGCCGGTGGCGCAGGTGCCGGCACGGACACGGCGGCCGAGGCCGGTACCTGTCCGGACGCTCCGCCCGAGGGCGGCCGAGGCGCCCGGGCGAACACGGGCACGGCCCGGGGCCACACAGATGCCGGCACGGACACGACCACGTCCCCCGGCACCACCGGCGGGGAAACCCTCACCGCGGCCGGCACCGGTACCGGCACCCGCACGGTCGCGCGTCCCGGGAGCCCTCCCGGTACCGGTCCGGCAGCCGCGTCCGGCGCGGGGACGCGTGGGCTCGGCGGGTGGTCGGGGGGCCCCGGCCACCCGGGTGGGGCGGCGCCTTCGGGCGAGGCGGCGGGACGGCTCCGCTCCGCCGTGCGGATCCGCGCGCTCGGGTCGGCGGTCGATGCCCGGCCGGGTACGCCGGTCACAGCGGCCGCCCTTCACCCCGGCGCGGGAGCCCACGCCGGCAGCGAGGCGCCCGACCGGGCGGAAGGCGCGGAGGACGGCACGGTTCCGGCGGGCGCCCCCGGTGTGCGGACCGGCACGGCCCGGGCCCACCCGGCCGCCCCGGCCCCCCACCGTCCGGACGGGGAACGCGGTACGACCGGCACCCCCGCCCAAGTCCCCGCCCGGACGGAGCCCGGCATGCCCCGGGCCGGCACCCCCACCGGAACCCCCGCCCGCCCGGCGCCCGGTGCGGCCCGGACCGGCGCCCCCGTCCAAGCTCACCCCCGGTCGGGGGCCGCCACGGCCCGTACCGGCCATTCCGCCGAAGCACCCGCCCGGACGGCGGCCGGTACGGCCCCTGGCGGCACCGGCACCGGCACCGGCATCGACACCGGCACCCGCGCACCCGGCGGAGCCGGGTGGCGGATCGAGGGGTTGCTGCTCGGGCTCGCCGCCGGAGATGCCGCCGGGTGGCCCGCGGCCCGGCACCGGGCCAGCCGGATGCCCGAGTGGACCCGCCGCCTCACCCGCGAGCTCGACACGTTCGCCGAGCAGAACGCCACGACCACCCTCCCCGTCCCCATCGCCCTCAACCAGCCCCCCGAGCCGCTCCGCCTCGGCCCCTCCGACGACGCCGAATGGGCCGCGTTCGCCGCCGAGTCGGTGCTCACCGCGGCCGGCGTGCTGCTCAGCGACCTCAGCCGGTCGCGCCGGATGCGCGCCGCCATCGACCTCGCCTGGAACGCCCTCGCCTCCGAGGTCGCCGCCGCGGCGGAACGCGCCCCCGAGGTGGAGTCCGCCGTGCTCCCGCTGCGCGCGCGGATCTCCGTACGGGCCGGCCTCGGCAACCTCGCCACCGGCCTGCGGCCCCCCGCCACCGGCCACGACAACCCGCACTACTTCGACGACGCGGCCTGCGTACGGGCCGCCGTGCTGGCCGTCGTCCACCCCGGCGACCCCGAAGCGGCCGCGGACCTCGCCGAGTTCGACGCCCGCTACACCCAGGACGGCGACGGCGTGCACGGCGCCCGCGCGATGGCCGCCGCCATCGCCACCGCCCTCGCGGGCGAGGACGTCGACGCGGCCGTCGACGCCGCGCTCGCCCAGCTCCCCGCGGCCACCGAGATCGGCCGCAACGCCCGTCACGCCGTCAGGCTGGCCCGTACCTCCGAGGCCGGCAGCGGTGCGTTCGGGCTGGTCCCGACCCTGGAACACGAGATCGTCGACCACGTCTACAGCTACGGAATCGCCGCGGCCGAGACCGTGCCCGTGGCCCTCGCCCTCGCGACCGCCGCCCGCGGCCGGGTGACGGAGGCGGTGCCGGCCGCCGCCTGCCTCTCCCGCGTGGCCGACTCCGCGCCCGCCCTCGCGGGCGCCCTGACCGGCGCGCTCGGCGGTGGCGCGAGCCTGCCCGGCCCCTGGCGGGAGGCCTGCCGGACACTGTCCGGCTGCGCCCTGCCCCGGCTCGCCGGCACCGACCTGGTGGAACTCGCCGGGCTGCTCAGTCGCACGGAACTGACCTCACCCAAGGGATGATTCGGGACATGACGCTCACTTTGGAAGACCGAGCAGCGGGGTGTCTCGTCGGGGCCGCCGTCGGCGACGCGCTCGGCGGCCCGGTGGAGGGCTGGACCCCCGAGCAGATCAGCGAACGGCACGGCGGCCGGATCCACGGCATCGTCGGCCCCTGGTACGAGGACTGGCGCACCGCCCGCCCCATCGCGCCCTACCACAAGGGCGACGGGCACGTCACCGACGACACCCTGATGACCCACGCGCTGGTACGGGTCTACGGGACGGTACGCGACCACCTGGACGCGTACGCGGTGGCCGACCACCTCGTCCCGGACCTCGTCTCGACGCCCCGCTGGATCCCGGAGCTTGAGGCGGAGGCGCTGCCGCTCCAGCGGATCTTCCTGGCGGAGAAGTGGCTGGTCGCGCGGCTGCACTACGGGCACGTGGACCCGCGGGAGGCCGGCAGCGGCAACATCGTCAACTGCGGTGCGGCGATGTACATGGCGCCGGTCGGCGTGGTCAACGCCGGGAACCCGGCCGGGGCGTACGCCGAGGCGCTGGACATCGCGGGTGCGCACCAGTCCTCGTACGGGCGGGAGGCGGCCGGGGTGTTCGCGGCGGCCGTGGCCGCCGCGTTCGTGCCGGGTGCGACGGTGGACTCGGTGGTCGGCGCGGCCCTCGGCCTCGCGAAGGACGGGACGCGGGCGGCGATCGAGGCGGTGACCGAAGTCGCGGGCCGGTACCGGGACTTCGAGTCGGCGCTCGCTCCGTTGCGGGCGGCGGTGGCGCCGTACGACTCGGTGGGCCCCGACTACCGCTCCCCCTCCCTCGCGGCGCGTCGGCCCTCGCGGCTGCACGCGATCGAGGAACTGCCGGTGGCGCTGGGGATGCTGGTCGTGGCGGACGGCGCGTACGAGCCGGCGGTGCTGGGGGCGGTCAACTACGGCCGGGACTGCGACTCGATCGCCACGATGGCGGGAGCCCTGGCGGGGGCGCTGCACGGGGAGGCGGGGGTACCGGAGGTGTGGGCGAAGCGGGTGGCGGAGGCCAGCCGGCTCGACCTGCACGGGCCGGCGGCGGTCATGGCGGCCGTGACGCGGGAGGTCTTCGCCCGCGACCGCGCCCGCCGCCGCGCCCACGAGTCCGCCTTCGCGACGCTGACGGCCCCCGCATGACGGGCCCCACCCCGCCCCCGGCCTCCCGGCACGCCCCGCCCCACCGGGAACCCCCGGCACGGCCGCCCACCGTGGACGCCGGAGCCGCACCGGACTCGGGGCGCGTCGCCGCCGCACCGTCCCGTCCGGTACGACCGGAGCCACCGGCACGCCCCACCGCCCCCGACCGGGCCGCTCCGGCGCCTCACGGGGCGGCTCGCGCTGCGGCGCCGGATGCGCCCGTACGATCCACCGGTCCCGGGGCCGGTGCGGACTCCGGGGCGTTGCTGCGGCTGACGTGGGCGCAGCCCGAGGATCTGGTCGGGCACGAGCTGCGGCTGGCGGAGGAGGACGGGCGGGACGCGGCCGCGGTGCGGGCGACGTGGCTCGCGGCGGGCGGGCACCTGGCACCGGAGCGGGCCGGGGCCTCGTCCGTACCGGCCCCCGCGCACCTGCGGGACCTCGCCGTCCGGCTGCTGGACGAGCTGGCCGCCCTCCCCTCCCCGCTCGCCGCGCACGAACCGGCGGTGTGGGACTGGCCCGCCCCCGAACCCGGCCCCGCGGCCCCCGGCACTCCGGCCCTCCCCTCCGCCCCTCCCTGGGCCGCGGCCGCCCGCCACCGGCACCACGCCGCACCGCCCGGGCCCTCCCCCTGCCAGGCCCCCGCCCCCGCGTCCCCGGCTCCCACGCCGCCCGGCCCGGCGTCCGGCACCCGGGCCCCCGCCCCACCGGCCGACGCCGCCCCCGGCGCCCTCGCCACCGCACCCCACGAGCCGACGTCGGGCACCCGGGCCCCGGTCCCGCCGGGGGCGCCCCTCAGCGCCGGAACCCAGACACGGCCGGCCCCGACCCCATACCGGCACGGCCACGGCCACGACCACCACGGCGTGGGCAGAGCCACCATGCGACCGGCACCGGACGCCGCGCCGGACGCGAGCTCCCGCGCCGGTACCGTCCGCGGCCACCCGCATACGGCCGGCCACCCCGCAGCACCGGCCCCGCCCGGCAGCCCCCGGCCCCCCGACGACGCCGGACCCACGTCCCCGAACGCGCCCCAGCGCCACGACCGCCCCGCCGCCCTTTCGCCGCAGCAGCACCCCACCCCGGGCGCCGGAACCCCGTACGACGGTCGCAGGGGCGAGCACGAGCGGCCCGGGAGGGCCGCGCCCCCAGCGGCCGCACCATCCCCGCCCGGGCAGCACGAGCCCCGGACGCCGGCGACCCCGCACGACCACCCCCGCGACCCGCACGAGCAGCCCCGGACGGCGGCCGAGCCGACGGCAGCCGGACCATCCCCGGCCGGAGCAGATCCGGCCGGAGCAACCCCCACCTCGGCAACTCCCCCCGGTGCACCCGGAGCACCCGGAGCACCCCCCGCCGGGCTGACCCTGCCCCCGCTCCAAGCCCGTCTGGAAGCGGCCTGGTTGGGGCGGGCCGTCGGGTGTCTGCTCGGGAAGCCCGTCGAGAAGCTGCCGCTCGACGGGATCCGCGCCCTGGCCCGCGCCGCAGGCAACTGGCCGCTGCGCGGCTGGTTCACCGCCGTCGGCGTGCCCCGGGAGCTGCTCGCGGCGCACCCGTGGAACCGCCGGTCCGCCGGCACTTCCCTCGCCGAGAACATCGACGGCATGCCCGAGGACGACGACCTCAACTACCCGCTCCTCAACCTCCTGCTCCTCCAGCGCCACGGCAAGGACTTCCGCACCGCCGACGTGGCCCGCGTCTGGCTCGACGAGCTGCCCGCCGGCCGGGCCTTCACCGCCGAGCGCGTCGCGTACCGCAACCTCCTCCTCGGCCTGGAACCACCGCTCACCGCCACCCGCCACAACCCGTTCCGCGAGTGGATCGGCGCCCTCATCCGTGCCGACGTGCACGGCTGGACCAACCCCGGCGACCCGGCCCGCGCCGCCTCGCAGGCGTACCGGGACGCGTGCCTCACGCACACCGCGAACGGCGTCTACGCTGCGGTGTTCGCCGCCGCCGCGCTGGCCGAGGCGGCCTCCGGCACCGCGACCGCGCACACCGCGCTCCGCACCGGGCTCGCCCACGTGCCGCCCCGCTCGCGGCTCGCCGCAGCCGTCCGCCTCGGGATCGACACCGCGGAACGGCACGACGCGTTCGACGACGTGGTGGACGTGCTGCACCGCCGGTTCGGGCACTACCACTGGGTGCACGCCATCCCGAACACCGCGCTGCTCGCCGCCGCCCTCACCCACTCCGACGGCGAGTTCTCCGGCGCCGTCTGCCGCGCGGTGTCCGGTGGCTGGGACACGGACTCGACCGGCGCCACCGCCGGTTCGCTGGCCGGACTGCTGGCCGGCGCCCCCGACCGCATCCCCGGCCACTGGACCGCACCCTTGAAGAACCGGCTCGCGACCAGCGTCACCGGTTTCGACGGCATCGGCTTCGACGCCCTCGCCGCCCTCACCGCCCAGGAGGCGACCCGCCCGTGAACCCCACCTCCCCGCCGCGCCCCCGCATCGCCGTGCTCGGCAGTACGAACATGGACCTGGTCGCCTACGTCGCCAAGGCCCCCCGCCTCGGGGAGACGGTGACCGGCCGTGAGTTCCGCACCGTGCCCGGCGGCAAGGGCGCCAACCAGGCCGTGGCCGCGGCGCGGGCCGGCGGCGCCGTGACGATGGTCGGGGCGGTCGGCGCCGACGGGTTCGGCGTACGGCTGCGGGCCACCCTGGCCGAGGCCGGCATCGACACGGCGGGGCTGCGCACGGTGGAGGGCCCCAGCGGCACGGCGCACATCACGGTGGACGACGAGGGCGGCAACGCCATCGTCGTGGTCCCCGGCGCCAACGGCACGGTCACCGGCCTGGAACCGGGCGACGAGGCCCGGATCGCGGGCGCGGGCGCCCTGCTGCTCCAGCTGGAACTGCCGCTGTCCGGGGTGCTGGCGGGGGCCCTCGCCGCCCGGGCGCACGGCGTCCGTACGGTGCTCACGCCCGCACCCGCCCAGCCGTTGCCGCCCGAACTCCTCGCCGCCACGGACCTGCTGGTGCCGAACGAGCACGAGGCGGCGGCACTCACCGGGCTCACCGACCCCCGGCAGGCGGCGGAGGCGCTGCTGCACGACGTGCCGGAGGTGGTGGTCACCCTGGGGGCGGCCGGATGCCTGTACGCGGCGCGGGGCGCGGAACCGTACGCGGTGCCGGCGCCGCGGGTGCGGGCCGTGGACACCACGGCGGCCGGCGACACGTTCGTCGGCGCGCTGGCGGTGGCGCTGGGCGAGGGGCGGACGGTACGCGAGGCCCTCGGCTGGGCCTCGGCGGCGGCGGCCCTCTCGGTGCAGCGGCCCGGCGCCTCCGCCTCGATGCCCCACCGCTCCGAGATCACCGCTCTCGCCGAAGAGCACCAGCCGCACACCTGATCACCGCGCACCACCGCAACCACCGCTCACGCCCCGGAGCACCACCCATGACGCAGAGCACCGCTCACTCCTCCGTCCCGGCCGACGAATCCGCCGCGGCCGACTCCCCCGCCGACGCCACGCTCACCGACTCCCCCTCCCCCGGCCCTCTCGCCGGCCTCCGCGTCCTCGACCTCGCGACCCTCTTCGCCGGCCCCCTCGCGGCCACCCTCCTCGGCGACTTCGGCGCCGAGGTCGTCAAGGTCGAGCACCCCACCCGCCCCGACCCCTCCCGCGGCCACGGCCCGGCCAAGGACGGCATCGGCCTCTGGTGGAAGCTGCTGGGCCGCAACAAGCGCACCATGACCCTCGACCTCTCCACCCACGGCGGCCGGGAGGTGCTGCTCCGCCTCGCCGCCACCTCCGACGTCCTGATCGAGAACTTCCGCCCCGGCACCCTGGAGAAGTGGGGCCTGGGCTGGCCGGAGCTGAGCGCCGTCAACCCCCGCCTGGTGCTGGCCCGGGTCACCGGCTTCGGCCAGTCCGGCCCGTACGCCCACCGCCCCGGCTTCGGCACCCTCGCCGAGGCGATGAGCGGCTTCGCCGCCATCACCGGCGAGCCCGACGGCCCGCCCACCCTGCCGCCCTTCGGTCTCGCCGACTCCATCGCCGCGCTGACCACCGCGTACGCCGTCATGACCGCGCTCGCCGCCCGCTCCTCCACCGGGCGCGGCCAAGTGGTCGACCTCGCGATCATCGAGCCGATCCTGACCGTCCTCGGCCCGCACCCGCTCTGGTACGACCAGCTCGGCTACGTCCAGCCCCGCACCGGCAACCGCTCCACCAACAACGCGCCGCGCAACACCTACCGCACCGCCGACGGCCGCTGGCTCGCGGTCTCCACCTCGGCCCAGTCCGTCGCCGAGCGCGTGATGCGCCTGGTGGGCCGCCCCGACCTGATCGCCATGCCCTGGTTCGCCACCGGTACCGGCCGGGCCCGGCACGCCGACGAACTCGACGAGGCGGTGGGCGGCTGGATCTCACGCCACAAGGCGGACGAGGTGGTGGCCGCCTTCGAGGAGGCCCAGGCGGCGGTGGCGCCCGTGTACGACGTACGGGACGTGATGGCCGACCCCCAGTACGCCGCCCTCGACACCGTCACCGAGGTCGAGGACCCGGAACTGGGCCCGATCCGGATGCAGAACGTGCTGTTCCGGCTCTCCGAGACCCCCGGCGGCATCCGCTGGGCCGGCCGCCCGCACGGCGCCGACACCGACGAGGTGCTGGCGGGCCTCGGCCTCCCGGCGGCCGAGATCGCCCGGCTGCGCGCGGCGGGGGCATTGTGACCCTGCCGCTGACCTGGCTCTACGTACCCGGCGACCGGCCCGAGGTGGTCGGCAAGGCGCTCGTCTCCGGAGCGGACGTGGTGATCGTGGACCTGGAGGACGCGGTGGCCCCCGACCGCAAGCAGTACGCCCGCGACGCGACCGCGGATCTGCTCGCCGGCCGCCCGCCCGTCCCCGTACACGTCCGCGTGAACGTCCTCGGGTCCCCCTGGCTCGACGCGGACCTGCGCGCGCTGGCGCAGGTCCGGGGCCTGTCCGCGCTCCGCCTGCCCAAGATCACCGACCCGGCCCAGGTCACCGCGGTGGCGGAGCGCACCGGCGGCACGGCGCTGTACGCGCTGCTGGAGTCGGCACTCGGGGTCGAGCAGGCGTACGCGATCGCCCGAGCGCACCCGGCCCTGCGCGGGCTGGCGCTGGGCGAGGCGGACCTGCGGGCCGACCTGAACGTCACGGCGGAGGAGGGCCTGGACTGGCCGCGCTCCCGGGTGGTCGTGGCCTCCCGGGCGGCCGGCCTGCCCCCGCCGCCGCAGTCGGTGTACCCGGACGTGCGGGACCTCGACGGTCTGGCCGCGTCCTGCGCCCGGGGCCGCGCCCTGGGCTTCCTGGGGCGTACGGCGATCCACCCGCGCCAGCTGCCGGTGATCGTGCGGGCCTACCTGCCGACCCCGGAGGAGGTCGACGCCGCCCGCGCCGTGATCGGCGCGGCGGACACCGCCCCGGGGGCGACCGCCCTCCCGGACGGCCGCTTCGTGGACCCGGCGGTGGTGGCGGGCGCCCGCCGCGTCCTGGCCCTGGCGGACCGCGCCCCGGGCTGACCCCGCCCCAGGCCGACCCCGCCCCGCCCTGGCCCTCCCCCGCCCTGACCGGACGGCGTCCGACCCGACACCGGGCAGCGAACCCGCGGCACCTCGGCTCCGCACCGGGCGGCCGGGCGGCGGACCCGGCCACGGGACCCGGCCGCCCGCCGCCCGCCGCCCGCCGCCCGCCGCCCGCCGCCCGCCGCCGCAAAATCGGATGCCCGGCACCCGGCCCCGGTGGCACGCTGGGCGGATGCCTGGACAGCGCAAGCGAAAACGGTCCCGTGAGCGGGAGTTCCGGCGGGCGGAGGCGGCCCGTGCCACCGGCCGCTGGGAGCGGGTGTTCCACGCCGCCAGCGCCGCCGAGTGCAGGCAGTACGCGATCCGGCTGGTCGAGGAGCGCCCCGAGCTGGCCGACCCCGCCCTGCTGCGCTACGACATGTTCTGCGGCCGTCTGGAACACCCCACGACCTACGCCCTGAGCGTCTTCGTCCCCGACTCGCCGGCCGTCCCGGACAGCCCGGCCAGCCCGGAGAGCCCGGCCGGGCTGGCCGGCCCGGCCTCCTGATCCGGCCCGGAACGCCGCAGGCCCGCCACGGGGGCGGGCCTGCGGGGTGAGCCGGGAGGGCTCAGAGCTTCTTGGTGTCCGGAACGGTCGCCCCGGCCGGAGTCTTGCCGTCGTCCGCCGCGTCGGACGCGTCGTCCGCACCGGCACCGGCACCGGCCGCCGCGTCCTCCGGCGTGGTGTCCGCCGGGCCGTCGCCGTCGGCGTCCGCCGCCGGGGACGAGTCCCCGGCGTCGCCGTCCGGGGCAGCCTCCGCGGCCGCACCGTCCCCGGCCGCTCCGGCAGCGTCCTTGCCGTCGCCGTCCTCGCCGGCACGGTCACCGTCACCGTCCGCACCGGCCCCTGCGGCAGCCGCCGCCTTGCGGGCCCTGCCCGGGCGGATCTCCGGCTCCACGACCTCTTCGCGCCCCGGACGCAGCCGCGCCGAGACCACGAAGTAGACGACGGCCAGCAGGCCCACGACGATCGCGGTCCACACGTTCAGGCGCAGGCCCAGCACGTGGTGCGCCTCGTCGACGCGCATGTACTCGATCCAGCCCCGGCCCGCGCAGTAGGCGGCGACGTACAGGGCGAAGGCCCGGCCGTGGCCCAGCGTGAAGCGCCGGTCGGCCCAGATCACCAGCAGCGCGACGCCGACGCACCACAGCGACTCGTACAGGAAGGTCGGGTGGTAGGTGCCCGCGACGCGGTTGGGGCCCTCGCTGATCTCCAGCGCCCAGGGCAGGTCGGTGGCCCGGCCGTACAGCTCCTGGTTGAACCAGTTGCCCCACCGGCCGATGGCCTGCGCCAGCGCGATGCCGGGCGCGAGGGCGTCCGCCCAGGCCGGCAGCGGGATGCCGCGGCGGCGGCAGCCGATCCAGGCACCGACCGCGCCGAGCGCGATGGCGCCCCAGATGCCGAGACCGCCTTCCCAGATCTTGAAGGCGTCGACCCAGTTCTCACCCTCGCCGAAGTACAGCTGGTAGTCGGTGATCACGTGGTACAGACGTCCGCCGACCAGGCCGAACGGCACGGCCCAGACGGCGATGTCCGCGACCGTGCCCGGCTTGCCGCCGCGCGCGATCCAGCGCCTGTTGCCGAGCCAGACGGCGACGAAGACGCCGAGGATGATGCAGAACGCGTAGCCGCGCAGCGGGACCGGTCCGAGATGGATCACGCCGGTCGACGGGCTGGGGATGAAGGCAAGAGTCATGGCAGGTCCGACGCTACCTTGCCGGGCGGTACCCAAGGCAACCGCCCGGCAGGGTCAGACGCAAAACCGTCACACACTCGCCGCCCAAACCGGGCGGGATCATCCCTGGGGGTTCGCCTCGACCGCCTTCTGGAGCTTCTGCGGGGTCAGCGGGTTGGACTGGTCGGCGAAGATGTCCTTGCCGTTCAGCTGGATGGTGGGGGTGCCGCGGAAGTTCCCCGCCTTGAAGGCGGCGTACGACTTGTCGACCCAGCTGTTGTGGGTGCCGTCCGCCACGCACTTCCGGAACTCCGGCGTGTCCAGTCCCGGCACCTTGGCCGCCAGCTCCAGCAGCTTCTCGTCCTTGCCGTACGCGTCGTCCGGCTCCGGCGGCTGGTTGACGAAGAGCACGTCGTGGTACGCGGAGAACTTGCCCGCGTCCTGCGCGCAGGCCGCCGCGTTGGCCGCCTTGAGCGAGCCGCTGCCCCCCATGTTGGAGTCGATCAGCGTCACCAGGCGGTACTCGACCTTGAGCTTGCCCTTGGCCTCCAGCTCGTGGATGGTCGCGCGGTAGTTGTCCTCGAAGGACTTGCACGCGGGGCAGCGGAAGTCCTCCCACACGACGAGGGTGGACTTGGCGCCGTCCTTGCCGGTCTGGATGGCCAGGGCGTCCTTGCCGACCGCGCCCGAGGGGGCGACCACCGGGCCCGCGGTGTCCTTGCCGCCCTTGCCGGCGTTGGCGGCGATCACGCCGATCACCGCCGCCAGGCCGAGCACGCCGAGGACGGCTCCGGCCACCACGAGGGTGCGCCTGCGCTTGTCCTTCGCCTTCTGCCGCTCGCGCTCCTGCGCCAGTCGCTCCCTGGCAGATCGTTTCGCTTCCGAGTTCTCGCTCACGCCCAGCGAAACGAACCGGGGAGGCACACGCGTGCCTCCCCGGTCCGGATTCCACCCGTACGGACTACAGCACCCCGCGGGGTGCCGCCTCGGTTCCGAGGACTAGCCCCGGCGGACGCCCTCGGCCAGCTCGCCGGCCAGCGCGCGCACCGACGCCAGGCCCGCGGCCAGGTCGGGGGCGTCGAGCAGCCGCTGCACGAAGGCCGATCCGACGATCACGCCGTCCGCGAAGGCCGCGACCTCCTTGGCCTGCGCGGCGTTGGAGACGCCCAGGCCCACGCAGACCGGGGTGTCCGTGGTCGCGCGGGTACGGCGCACCAGGTCCTGGGCCTCGGCGCCGACGGACTCGCGGGTGCCGGTGACGCCCATCAGCGAGGCGGCGTACACGAAGCCGGTGCCGGCGGCCGTGATGGTGGCCAGGCGCTCGTCCTTGCTGCTCGGCGCGACGACGAAGACGGTCGCGAGACCGTGCTTCTCCGCGTGCTCGCGCCACAGGGCGGACTCCTGGACCGGCAGGTCGGGCAGGATGCAGCCGGCGCCGCCCGCGGCGGCCAGCTCGGCGGTGAAGCGCTCCACGCCGTAGCGGTCGATGGGGTTCCAGTACGTCATGACCAGGACGGGCGCCCCGGTGGCCTCGTGGGCCTCCTTGACCGTCCGGAACACGTCGGCGATCTTGACGCCGCCGCGCAGCGCGATGTCGTCTGCGGTCTGGATCACCGGGCCGTCGAGGACCGGGTCGGAGTGGGGCAGGCCGACCTCGACGACGTCCGCGCCGCCCGCGATCGCGGCCTTGACGGCCTCGATGCCGCCGTCCACGGTCGGGAAGCCGGCCGGGAGGTAGGCGATGAGGGCGGCCCGGTTCTCGGACTTGGCCTTGGCGAGCGTGTCGCTCAGCAGCTCGATACGCCCGGTCTTCTCGGTGGCGCTCACTTGGTCTCCCCCTCGGCGTTCGCGTCGTCGTACAGGCCGAAGTAGCGGGCGGCCGTGTCCATGTCCTTGTCACCGCGGCCGGACAGGTTGACCACGATCAGGCCGTCCTTGCCCAGCTCCCTGCCCAGCTCCAGGGCTCCGGCGAGGGCGTGCGCGCTCTCGATGGCCGGGATGATGCCCTCGGTGCGCGACAGCAGGCGCAGGGCCTGCATGGCGGCGTCGTCGGTGACGGCGCGGTACTCGCCGCGGCCGATGTCCTTGAGGTAGGCGTGCTCGGGGCCGATGCCGGGGTAGTCCAGGCCGGCGGAGATCGAGTAGGGCTCGGTGATCTGGCCCTCCTCGTCCTGGAGCACGTACGAGCGGGAGCCGTGCAGGATGCCGGGCTCGCCGGCGGTGAGGGTGGCCGCGTGCTCGCCGGTCTCGACGCCGTGGCCGGCGGGCTCGAAGCCGACCAGCCGGACGTCCGCGTCCGGGACGAAGGCGTGGAAGAGGCCGATGGCGTTGGAGCCGCCGCCGACGCAGGCCGCGACGGCGTCGGGCAGGCGTCCGGCGCGCTCCAGGATCTGGCGGCGGGCCTCGACGCCGATGACCCGGTGGAAGTCGCGGACCATGGCGGGGAAGGGGTGCGGGCCGGCGACCGTGCCGAAGAGGTAGTGGGTGCGGTCGACGTTGGCGACCCAGTCGCGGAACGCCTCGTTGATCGCGTCCTTGAGGGTGCGCGAGCCGGACTTCACGGCGATGACCTCGGCGCCGAGCATGCGCATGCGGGCGACGTTCAGCGCCTGGCGCCGGGTGTCGACCTCGCCCATGTAGATGACGCATTCGAGGCCGAAGAGGGCGCAGGCGGTGGCGGTGGCGACGCCGTGCTGGCCGGCGCCGGTCTCCGCGATGACGCGGGTCTTGCCCATGCGCTTGGTGAGGAGGGCCTGGCCCAGCACGTTGTTGATCTTGTGTGAGCCGGTGTGGTTGAGGTCCTCGCGCTTGAGGAAGATGCGGGCGCCGCCCGCGTGCTCGGCGAACCGGGGCACCTCGGTGAGGGCGCTCGGACGACCGGTGTAGTTGACCATCAGGTCGTTGAGTTCGGCGGCGAAGGCGGGGTCGTTCTTGGCCTTCTCGTACTCGACCGCGACCTCGTCGACGGCGGCGACCAGGGCCTCGGGGATGAACTTGCCGCCGAAGTCTCCGAAGTAGCCCTCGGAGTTGGGGACTTGACCCTGGTGGTCGGGGATGAAGAACTCGCTGGACATGCCAGTACCTCTCGGGAGCGACGGGTGTCTGTCACCGTATGCGCCGTACGCCGCGGGGCGGCGGTGCCGCGAGGAGGCGGGCGGTGGCCCGGCGGCCGTCCGGGTGGCGGGGCTCCGCCGGTTCCGGGCCGTGGGGCACGTACGCCGGTTTTCCGGAACGCCGGTACGGGCCGCTTCGGGCGGACCGCCGGTTCCGGGACGCAGGTGTACGGGCCCGCGGGAGCCGACCGGGTGGCGGACGCCTCCCGGCGCACCGGAACGCCGCCGGCCCGGGACGCCCACGGCGGTGGCCGGTCCCGGCGGCGGTGCGCGGCGTCAGCGGCCCCGGCAGGGGCCGCGGGACGCTGCCCGGTGCCTTCCTCTGTGGCTACAGCGCGGCGCCGGCACGCCATCGCATGCCGTTGACCTGCCCGGGCTCCGAACCGAGGATGTAGCGGACCCGGCGGCCGAGCACGCGGCGGGCCGGCGCCCGGCAGCCGCGCGGCTTGCAGCCGCGGGCCAGCGGCGCGTGCGGGTCACGCGCCACGCCCTCCGCGCGCAGCCCCGCCAGCCCCGAGCCGAGACGGCTGGGGCGCGGGCGCGGGGCGCGGCGGGCGGTGGTCATGGCGGGGCCGTCAGCTCCGGCCGTGCCGCAGGGCGGGGTGCGCGCCGGCGGCGACGAGGTCGGCGACGGCGGCGCGGGGGTCGCGGCCGGTGACGAGGGACTCGCCCACGAGCACGGCGTCGGCGCCCTCGTTGGCGTACGCGATGAGGTCGTGGGGGCCGCGGATGCCCGACTCGGCCACCTTCACGATGCCGGCGGGGATCTCGGGCACGACGCGCTCGAAGGTGGAGCGGTCGACCTCCAGGGTCTTCAGGTTGCGCGCGTTGACGCCGATGATCTTGGCGCCGGCGGCCACCGCCCGCTCGACCTCCTCCTCGTCGTGGACCTCGACGAGCGGGGTGAGCCCGATGGACTCGGCACGCTCGATGAGGGAGACGAGGGCCTCCTGCTCCAGGGCCGCGACGATCAGCAGGGCCAGGTCGGCGCCGTAGGCGCGGGCCTCCCACAGCTGGTACGCGGTGACGATGAAGTCCTTGCGGAGGATCGGGATGTCCACGCGGGCGCGGACGGCCTCAAGGTCGGCCAGGGAGCCGCCGAAGCGCCGCTGCTCGGTGAGCACGGAGATGACGGCCGCACCGCCCGCCTCGTAGTCGGCCGCCAGACCCGCCGGGTCGGCGATCGCGGCCAGGGCGCCCTTGGACGGGCTGGACCGCTTGACCTCGCAGATCACCTTGACGCCTTCGCCCCGCAGGGCCGCGACGCCGTCCTTGGCCTGGGGCGCCTTGGCGGCACGCTCCTTGAGCTCGTCGAGGCTCACGCGGGCCTGCCGTTCGGCAAGGTCTTCGCGGACCCCTTCGATGATCTCGTCGAGCACACTCACGCGAGCGGCCCCCTTCCGGGTCGGTGACGATCGATGGTCGGTCTGTTCAAGGTCAGCAATGCCATGCTAGCCCGCCGGGGGCCACACCTCCGCACGCCGTCCGGCCAGTCCCACCACCTGGACATCCGGAGGCAAGGGTTCATGGGGCGAGCGCGGATCCGACGGGCAGGTTCCGGACAACCGAGAAGGCCAGCGCCGCGGCCCCCAGCAGCCACCACCAGGCCGGTTTCAGGGCGATGCGCGGGGCCGGCCGGCCCTGACCGGCGCGAACCAGCCACACGGCCGTGAAGGCCGCGAAGGCCAGGTAGCCGAGAACGGCCATGGCGTTCGCCCCGAATGCGGTCACCAGATCGCCGTGAGCGAACGCGTGGGCGCTGCGCAGTCCGCCGCATCCGGGGCACAGCACGCCGGTCAGCCGCAGCAGCGGGCAGAGCGGGTAGTGGCCGGGTTCGTTCGGGTCGACGGAGCCGACGTACGCGAAGGCGCCGACGACCCCCGCGAGGGTGACGAGGGGTACCGCCAGCCGGCGGGCGCGGGAGTCCCGTACGGCGGTCCGGGCATCCCCCCGCAGGTCCTGCCGGTCGGCGGGCGGGGCCGGGGCCGCGGCGTCGGCGGCGGGCAGGGGCGGGGTGCGAGAGGCGTCCACCCGGTGATTCTCGCCTCTCACGCCGGAAGGCGCAGCCCGAGGGGGCCGCGCCTTCAGGAAGTGCCGGAGTGTCCCGGGGAGGGCCGCCCGGACGGGCGGGGCCCCGGACCCGCTCAGACCTCGGAGCGGGCCTGCGCGAGGGACGCGGCGGGCTTCTTCATGCCCATGCCCGCGGCCTTCATCGCCATGCCGACGACACCGCCCAGCACGACGACGGCCATGCCGGCCCAGAACCCGACCGGGTTGGCCAGCACCATGAAGGCTCCCGCGATGCAGAAACCGATGAAGGCGATGGTGACACCGGTCCAGGCGGCCGGGGTGTGTCCGTGGCTGCTGCCCGCCATGAGTTTGCTCCTCGTTGCTCTGTCGAACGTGCTGAGTCGAACGCTCGGATGCCATTGTCCCGCACGGCCCGGGCGGCGTTGCGCCGGGGTGGCCGGGGGGATCGCGGGGTTGACCCGGCGGGTCAGTTGCCGCCGGTGGGGTCCTCGCCGCGGTCCAGGGCCTTCCACAGGTCCTCCGGCCGGTCCGGGTCCACCGCGGCCGGGGCCTTGCGCGGCCGGGGCGATCCGTCGCGCTCGTAGCGGCCGGACATGGCGGGCCAGCTCTTCCCGTACCGCAGGGCCAGCAGCCCGGCGACGAGGATGAGGGCGGCGCCCGCGGCCGTGACGTAGGGCCAGGCGGTGTGGGTCAGCCCGGCGACGGTGGCCGCGGTGTCGGCGGTGGTACGGGCGGCCTGGTCGTCCAGCGCCGCCCGGTCGGAGGCGCCGAGCACGGCCGCGACGGCGGCACCGGCGCCGGACAGCGCGAGGAGGCCCGCCACCAGGACCCGGCCGGCGCCCCGTACCGCGAACACGGCGACGAGGGCGGCGAGGCCGACGATGGCGAGGGCCGCGGGGACGCCGGTGACCGCGCGGCCGTCCGCCGTCAGAGGAAGCGTTCCTCCTCCGATGGCGGCGGTGCCACGCGCCCAGGTCCTGCCGGAGGCGAGGAGGACGACGGTCGCGCCGAGCGCGCCGAGCAGCAGGGCCGCGGCGACGCTGCGGCGGCCGGCCGGGGCGGCACTGCGGGGGGCGGTTCGGGGGTGGGGTACGGCACTCACGTACTCCACTATCCCCTACCGCCCCCGGAGCATCCCTACCGGCTCTTGAGACGTACGGCACGCTTTGCCACCGGCGCGGCTCCGGTACGGGCCGCGGGCGCGCCCTACTCCAGGTAGAGGCGGTTGGCGGCGCCGACCGCGCGCAGCACGGCGGCGGCCTTGTTGCGGCACTCGGTGTCCTCGGCGACCGGGTTCGAGTCGGCCACCACGCCCGCGCCCGCCTGGACGTACGCGGTGCCGTCGCGCAGCAGGGCGGTGCGGATGGCGATGGCGGTGTCGGAGTCGCCGGCGAAGTCGAGGTAGCCGACGCAGCCGCCGTACAGCCCGCGGCGGCTGGGCTCCAGCTCCTCGATGATCTGCATGGCGCGGGGCTTGGGCGCCCCCGAGAGGGTGCCGGCCGGGAAGCAGGCGGTGAGCACGTCGAAGGCCGTCCTGCCGGCGGCGACCCGGCCGGTGACGGTCGAGACGATGTGCATCACGTGCGAGTAGCGCTCGATCGACATGAAGTCGACCACCTCGACGGAGCCCGGCTCGCAGACCCGGCCCAGGTCGTTGCGGCCGAGGTCGACGAGCATCAGGTGCTCGGCGCGCTCCTTGGGGTCGGCGAGCAGCTCCTCGGCGAGGGCCTGGTCCTCCTGCGGGGTGGCGCCGCGGTGCCGGGTGCCGGCGATGGGGTGCACCATCGCCTGCCCGTCCTCGACCTTCACCAGCGCCTCGGGGCTGGAGCCGACGACGTCGAAGCCGTCGAACCGGAAGAGGTACATGTACGGGGACGGGTTCGTGGCCCGGAGCACGCGGTAGACGTCGAGCGCGGAGGCGTGGCAGGGGGTCTCGAACCGCTGGGAGGGCACCACCTGGAAGGCCTCGCCGGCCCGGATGCGCTCCTTGATGTCCTCGACGGCGTCCTGGTAGGCCTCGCCGCCCCAGAGGGCGTCGAAGGGCGGCAGCTGGGACTCCGGGAGGGCGGCCGGGGTGTACGGGGCGGGGCGGGCGAGGTCCGCCTCCATGGCATCGAGGCGGGCGACGGCGTCGGCGTAGGCCTCGTCGACGCCGGTGTCGAGGTCGTTGTGGTTGATCGCGTTGGCGATCAGCAGGACCGTGCCGTCCCAGTGGTCGAGGACCGCGAGGTCGGAGGTGAGCAGCATGGTGAGCTCGGGCAGCCGGAGGTCGTCCTGCCCGTGGTCGCCGATGCGCTCCAGGCGCCGGACGATGTCGTAGCCGAGGTACCCGACCATGCCGCCGGTGAAGGGCGGCAGCCCCTGCGCGAGGTCGCGGGGGGTGTGCAGGGTCTCGATGGTCTTGCGCAGGGCTTCCAGCGGGTCGCCCGAGGTGGGGACGCCGACGGGGGCGGTGCCGGTCCAGTGGGCCTGGCCGTCGCGGGCGCTGAGGGTCGCGGAGCTGCGGACGCCGATGAAGGAGTACCGGGACCAGGAGCGGCCGTTCTCGGCGGACTCCAGGAGGAAGGTGCCGGTGCGTTCGGCGGCGAGCTTTCGGTACAGCGCGACGGGGGTGTCGCCGTCGACGAGCAGCTTGCGGGTGACGGGCAGGACACGGCGGTCGCCCGCCAGCTTGCGGAACGTCTCAAGATCCATGGCGGCTGACCCTATCTACTCGGCGGGGGTGCCGGACTCGGCCAGCGGCAGCACGTCGGCGTCGAAGCACGTGCGGGCCCCGGTGTGGCAGGCGGCGCCGACCTGGTCGACCTTCACCAGGACGGTGTCGGCGTCGCAGTCCAGGGCGACGGACTTCACGTGCTGGAAGTGGCCGGAGGTGTCTCCCTTGACCCAGTACTCGCTGCGGCTGCGGGACCAGTACGTGCACCGGCCGGTGGTGAGGGTGCGGTGCAGGGCCTCGTCGTCCATCCAGCCGAGCATGAGCACCTCTCCGGTGTCGTACTGCTGGGCGATGGCGGGGACCAGGCCGTCGGGGGACCGCTTCAGGCGGGCGGCGATGGCCGGGTCGAGGCTGCTGGACCGGGGGGTTGCGCTCATGGGGCCATTGTGCCGCCTGCGACCTCGCCGACTTCCATACTGTCCGCCTGCTGGGCAGCCGGGAGTGCCGCGCCGCAGGCCCCTTGTGAGGCTTTGGCCGTAGGCTGGCGGCATGTCTACCCATGCGAAGCGTGAACGACTGCTGCTGGCCGATCTGTTGGAGCAGGCGGGGCCGGACGCGCCGACCCTGTGCGAGGGCTGGCGGACGCGGGAGCTGGCCGCGCACGTGGTCGTGCGGGAGCGGCGGCCCGACGCGGCGGGCGGTCTGCTGCTGAACGTGCTCAAGACGCGGCTGGACCAGGCGATGGCGGAGTACACGGCCAAGCCGTACGAGGAGCTCATCCGGCTGATCAGGACGGGTCCGCCGAAGATGTCGGTCTACGCGCTGAAGCAGATCGACGAGGCGGCGAACGCGGTCGAGTTCTACGTGCACGCGGAGGACGTGCGGCGGGCGCAGCCGGACTGGAGCCCGCGGGAGCTGGACCCGGTGTTCGCGGACTCGCTGTGGGCCCGGCTGGAGAAGCTGGCCCGGCTGACCGGCCGGAAGTCGCCGGTGGGCCTGGTGCTGCGGCGGCCGGACGGCCGGACGGCGGTGGCGCACAAGGGCACGCCGGTGGTGACGGTGACCGGCGAGCCGGGCGAGCTGACGCTGTTCTGCTTCGGCCGCCAGGACGCGGCCCGCATCGAGCTGGACGGCGAGAAGACCGCGGTGGCCGAGCTGACCACGGCGAAGCTCGGCATCTGATCCGGGGCAGGTACGCGGCCCCGCCGCGAGCAGCCGGTACGCCGCCACCGCCGCCACCGCTGGTCCGCCGGCCCGTGGTACGCGGCCCCGCCGCGGCACCCTCCCCGAACCGGGGCGGGCTCCCTCTCCTCGAAGCTGCCGGGAGCCGGCCCGTGGTGTGTGGGGGAGGTGCTTGACGCGTCGTGGCAGGCTGGACCGGAGGCAGGCCCGGGCCTGGGGTGGCCGAAGGCCAGGGCGAAGCCCCTTGCCCCAGGGGTGGGCCTGCCGCTGGGCCTGCAGGCCACGACGGGTCAAGCACCGAGGGGACCCACACACCACGGGCCGGCGGACCGACAACGGGCCGGCTTCCGGCACCGCGTGGGCGGTAGGCGGGCCCGACGGACCGAAACCGGCCCGACCACGGCCCGACCACGGCCCGACCACGGCCCGACCGCGGCCCGACGGACCGAAACCGGCCCGACCACGGCCCGGCTCCCGGCACCGCGTGGGCAGTACGCCGCCCCTCCGCGCGCAGACCCTCAGGCGAAGGCCAGCTCCGCGCGGCGGACGGCGGGTGCCGAGGTGCCGACGATCGCACCGGCCATGCTGAGCAGCCCGCCCGCGAGGAAGACCGGCACGGTGCCGAAGAGTCCGGCGGCGAACCCGAAGACCGGGTAGGTCATCGGGGCCATGCCGACAGCGGTGAAGGCCATCACGGAACTGACCCGGCCCAGGTAGCGGGGGTCGGTCGCGCTCTGGATCAGGGCGACGGCCAGGCCGCCGCAGACCCCGCAGACCTGGCCGGTGACCAGGGCCAGCACCACGGCGGCGGGCAAGCTGGGGGTCAGCGCGAGCGCGCCTATGCCGGCCGAGCCGACGATGAGGGTGGCGTTCTGCACGGCCCCGGCCTTCGGCACCCGGGGGACGAGCGTGAGGATCAGGGCGCTGGAGGCCGCGCCCACGCCGAAGGCGCCGACGATCCAGCCGACTCCGGAGGGGCCCCAGTGGCGTTCCCCGGCGAGGAGGATCAGGCCGAGGGTGAGGGGCGCGGAGGTGCCGAGCTGGCTGAGCGCCCCGGAGACGACGAGCGGGCCTATCACCGGGTGCCGCCTGATGTAGGCCAGGCCCCGGCGCAGCTGCTGCCAGGGGGACTCAGCGGTCCCCCCGGCGCCGCCGCCACCCGCCCCCGCGTCCGGCAGCGGGCTGATGCGTACGGCCAGCAGCAGGACCAGTGAGACGGCGAACAGCGCGCCCGCCACCGCGAAGGCCGCGCCCGGTCCGGCCACGCCCAGGGCGAGGCCCGCCAGGGGCGGCCCCGCGGTGTGGCCGACGCGTTCCACGAGGTTGCGCATCCCCTGGACGCGGACCAGCTGGCCGGGGCCGGCGATGCGGGGCGGGAGGGCACCGACCGCCGGCATGAAGAGCGCGTCGACGGCGCCGAAGAGCAGGGCGACCAGGATGAGGGCCCCCGGGCCCGGGGTGCTCGTCCAGACGGCCGCGGCCACCGCCAGCACGACCGCGCAGCGCACGGCGTCGGAGGAGACCACGACCAGGCGGGGCCCGAAGCGGTCGGCGACCACTCCCCCGCCCAGCATCAGCAGGGCCCTCGGCACGGCTCCGGCGGCCATCACCACACCGGCCTCGGCGGGGCCGGCCGCGCGGGCCGCCGCCCAGCCCAGCGCGAGGAAGTACACCCCGTCGCCGATCAGCGAGGCGGCGTAAGCGAACAGCCAGCGCAGTACGTTCCCGTCGCGGTACGCGGCCTTCGGGCCCACCCGACCTCACCCCCCATTCGGTCTGGACCATATGAGGGGTGGTGGGGTGGTGCGGGCGGGCCCGGAAGCGAATTGCCGCGGCGCGGGGCGGCCGGTCAGCGGACCGGGTGGCCCGCCTCGCGGAGGCTGTCCTTGACCTGCGAGATCCGCAGGTCGCCGAAGTGGAACACCGAGGCGGCCAGCACCGCGTCGGCACCCGCCTCGATGGCCGGCGGGAAGTCCGCCAGCCGGCCGGCGCCGCCGGAGGCGATCACCGGGACGGTCACGTGCTTGCGCACGGCCGCGATCATCTCGATGTCGTAGCCGTCCTTGGTGCCGTCGGCGTCCATCGAGTTGAGCAGGATCTCGCCCGCGCCCAGCTCGGCGGCCCGGTGGGCCCACTCGACCGCGTCGATACCGGTGCCCTGGCGGCCGCCGTGGGTGGTGACCTCGAAGGACCCGGAAGGGGTACGGCGGGCGTCGACCGACAGGACGAGCACCTGCCGTCCGAAGCGCTCGGCGATCTCCTGGATCAGCTCCGGCCGGGCGATGGCCGCCGTGTTGACGCCCACCTTGTCCGCGCCGGCCCGCAGCAGCTTGTCCACGTCCTCCGCGGTGCGCACGCCGCCGCCCACGGTGAGCGGGATGAAGACCTGCTCGGCGGTGCGGCGCACCACGTCGTAGGTGGTCTCGCGGTTGCCGGAGGAGGCGGTGATGTCGAGGAAGGTCAGCTCGTCGGCGCCTTCGGCGTCGTAGAGCTTGGCCATCTCGACGGGGTCGCCCGCGTCGCGCAGGTTCTGGAAGTTGACGCCCTTCACGACCCGGCCGTTGTCGACGTCCAGGCAGGGGATGACGCGCACGGCCAGGGTCATGCCGCACCTCCTCGGTAGGCCTCGACCTCGACCTCGACGACCAGGTTGGGGTCGACGAGACCGGCGACGATCACCATCGTGCTGGCGGGGCGGGCGGCGTCGAAGAGCTCCTTGTGGGCGCGGCCCACCTCGTCGACGTCCCTCGCGTGGGTCAGGTACATGCGGGTCCTGACCACGTGCTCGGCGCCCAGCCCGACCTGGGCCAGGGCCTTCAGGGCCACGTTGAAGGAGTTGACCGTCTGCTCGTACGGGTTGCCGTAGCTGGCCGCACCGTCGACCACCGAGGTGCAGCCGGACACCAGCACCATGCCGTTGGGCAGCTCGACCGCACGGGAGTACGCGATCACGTCCTCCCAGGGGCCGCCGGAGGAGATGCGCTTGACCTCGGTCACCGGGACACCGCCTCCAGGGCCTCTTCCAGGGTGAACGCCTTGGCGTACAGGGCCTTGCCCACGATGGAGCCCTCGACGCCCAGCGGCACCAGCTCGGCGATGGCGCGCAGGTCGGCCAGCGAGGAGACGCCGCCGGAGGCGACGACGGGCCGGTCGGTGGCGGCGCAGACGTTCTTCAGCAGCTCCAGGTTGGGGCCGGTGAGCGTGCCGTCCTTGGCGATGTCGGTGACGACGTAGCGGGCGCAGCCCTCGGAGTCGAGGCGGGCGAGCGTCTCGTACAGGTCGCCGCCGTCGCTGGTCCAGCCGCGGCCCTTGAGGGTGGTGCCGCGCACGTCGAGGCCGATGGCGATCCGGTCGCCGTGCTCGGCGATGGCCTTGGCTGCCCACTCGGGGGTCTCCAGCGCGGCGGTGCCGAGGTTGACGCGGGTGCAGCCGGTGGCCAGGGCCTTGGCGAGCGAGGCGTCGTCGCGGATGCCGCCGGACAGCTCGACCTTGATGTCCATGGCGCGGGTGATCTCCGCGACCAGGTCGCGGTTGTCGCCGGTGCCGAAGGCGGCGTCGAGGTCGACCAGGTGGAGCCACTCGGCGCCCGCGGCCTGCCAGGCGAGGGCCGCCTGGAGCGGGGAGCCGTAGGAGGTCTCCGTGCCGGACTCGCCGTGGACGAGGCGGACGGCCTGGCCGTCGCGCACGTCGACGGCGGGGAGGAGTTCGAGCTTCTTCTCGGCCATCAGAGGGTGCCAATCCAGTTGGTGAGGAGCTGTGCTCCGGCGTCGCCCGACTTCTCGGGGTGGAACTGCGTGGCCCACAGGGCGCCGTTCTCCACGGCGGCGACGAAGGGCTCGCCGTGGGTGGCCCAGGTGACCTTGGGGGCGGTGATCCGCGGGTTGGTGACCTCCAGCGTCCACTCGCGCACCGCGTAGGAGTGCACGAAGTAGAAGCGGGCGTCGGCGTCGAGGCCGGCGAACAGCTCGCTGTCCGCGGGCGCGTCGACGGTGTTCCAGCCCATGTGCGGGACGACGGGGGCCTTGAGGGGCTCGACCGTGCCGGGCCACTCGTCGAGGCCCTCGGTCTCCACGCCGTGCTCGATGCCCCGCTCGAAGAGGATCTGCATGCCGACGCAGATGCCCATCACGGGGCGGCCGCCGGACAGCCGGCGGCCGACGATCCAGTCGCCGCGGGCGTCCTTGAGGCCCTGCATGCAGGCGGAGAAGGCGCCGACGCCGGGGACCAGGAGTCCGTCGGCGTCCATCGCCTTGTCGTAGTCGCGGGTGATCTCCACGTCGGCGCCGACGTGGGCCAGGGCCCGCTCGGCGGACCGGACGTTGCCGAAGCCGTAGTCGAAGACCACGACCTTCTTGCCGCTCTTCGCGCTCATTCCCAGATTCCTTGGATCCGCAGGACTCCGGCGAGCAGACACATCGCGGAGCCGATGGCCAGCAGCACGACGATGCCCCTGGGCATCTGCTGCTTCTGGAAGGAGTAGACGCCGCCGGCCAGGAAGAGGCCGACGACGATCAGGATGGTGGACAGGCCGGTCACGGTCAGAGGGCGCCCTTCGTGGAGGGCAGGATGCCGGCGGCGCGCGGGTCGCGCTCGGACGCGTAGCGCAGGGCCCGGGCCAGCGCCTTGAACTGGCACTCCACGATGTGGTGGGCGTTGCGGCCGTACGGGACGTGCACGTGCAGGGCGATCTGCGCCTGGGCCACGAAGGACTCCAGGATGTGCCGGGTCATCGTGGTGTCGTACTCGCCGATCATCGGCGCCATGTTCTCGGGCTCGGTGTGCACGAGGTACGGGCGGCCGGAGAGGTCGACGGTGACCTGGGCGAGGGACTCGTCCAGCGGCACGGTGCAGTTGCCGAAGCGGTAGATGCCGACCTTGTCGCCCAGTGCCTGCTTGAAGGCGGCGCCGAGGGCGAGGGCGGTGTCCTCGATGGTGTGGTGCGAGTCGATGTGCAGGTCGCCGTCGGTCTTGACCGTGAGGTCGAAGAGTCCGTGGCGGCCGAGCTGGTCGAGCATGTGGTCGTAGAAGCCCACGCCGGTGGAGACGTCGACCCTGCCGGTGCCGTCGAGGTCTATCTCGACGAGGACCGAGGTTTCCTTTGTGGTCCGTTCGACCCGTCCGATGCGGCTCATGCCTGCTGCTCCTTCTTCAGTGCGCGAACCGCTTCCAGGAACGCGTCGTTCTCCGCCGGGGTGCCCGCGGTCACCCGCAGCCACCCGGGTACTCCGTTGTCCCGGACCAGGACGCCCCGGTCGAGGATCCGCTGCCAGGCGGTGTGGGAGTCCTCGAACCTGCCGAACTGCACGAAGTTCGCGTCGGACTCGGTGACCTCGTAGCCGATCGCGCGCAGTTCGGCGACCAGCCGGTCCCGCTCGGCCTTGAGCTGCTCGACGTATCCGAGCAGGGTGTCGGTGTGCTCCAGGGCGGCCAGGGCCGTGGCCTGGGTGACGGCCGACAGGTGGTACGGCAGTCTCACCAGCTGGACGGCGTCGACCACGGCCGGGTGCGCGGCGAGGTAGCCCAGGCGCAGTCCGGCCGCGCCGAAGGCCTTGGACATGGTCCGGGAGACCACCAGGTTCGGCCGGCCCTCGATGAGGGGCAGCAGCGAGTCCCGGTGGCTGAACTCCACGTACGCCTCGTCCACGACCACCAGGGAGGGCTTGGCCGCCTGGGCCGCCTCGTAGAGGGCGAGGACCGTCTCGGCCTCGACCGCCGTGCCGGTGGGGTTGTTGGGCGAGGTGATGAAGACGACGTCCGGGGCGTGCTCGGCGATGGCCGCCACGGCCGCGTCGACGTCGATGGTGAAGTCGTCGCGGCGGGGGCCGGAGATCCAGCCGGTGCCGGTGCCGCGGGCGATCAGGCCGTGCATCGAGTACGAGGGCTCGAAGCCGATCGCGGTGCGGCCGGGGCCGCCGAAGGTCTGCAGCAGCTGCTGGATCACCTCGTTGGAGCCGTTGGCGGCCCAGACGTTCTCCTTGGCGACCGAGTGCTTCCCCGTGCGGGTGAGGTACTTCGCCAGCTCGGTGCGCAGCTCGACCGCGTCCCGGTCGGGGTAGCGGTTGAGGGTGCGGGCCGCCTCGGCGACGCGCTCGGCGATCCGGCGTACGAGCGGCTCGGGCAGCTCGTAGGGGTTCTCGTTGGTGTTCAGCTGGACGGGCACGTCGAGCTGCGGGGCGCCGTACGGGGACTTGCCGCGCAGTTCGTCCCTGATGGGGAGGTCGTCGATGCCGACGCCGTCGTACGAGGTCACTGGCCGGGCACCTTCCAGCCGCTGTGCTCGTTCGGTTCGGCTCCGCCGAAACGCGCCTTGAGGGCGGCGCCGTGCGCGGGGAGGTCCTCGGCCTCGGCCAGCGTCACCACGTGGTGGGTGACCTCGGCGAGGGCGTCGCGCGTGTAGTCGACGATGTGGATGCCGCGCAGGAAGGACTGCACGGACAGGCCGGAGGAGTGGCAGGCGCAGCCGCCGGTGGGCAGCACGTGGTTGGAGCCCGCGCAGTAGTCGCCCAGGGAGACCGGGGCCCACGGGCCGACGAAGATCGCGCCGGCGTTGCGGACCCGGGCGGCCCGGGCGGCGGCGTCGGCGGTCTGGATCTCCAGGTGCTCGGCGCCGTACGCGTCGACGACCTTCAGGCCGTCCTCCAGGTCGCGGACCAGCACGATGGCGGACTGCCTGCCGGCCAGCGCGGGCCTGATCCGGTCCTCGACGTGCCGGGTGGCTGCGACCTGCGGCTCCAGCTCCTTCTCGACGGCGGCCGCGAGCTCCTCGGAGTCCGTGACGAGCACGGCGGCGGCCAGCGGGTCGTGCTCGGCCTGGCTGATCAGGTCGGCGGCGACGTGCACCGGGTCGGCCGTCGCGTCGGCGAGGATCGCGATCTCGGTCGGGCCGGCCTCGGTGTCGATGCCGATGCGGCCGGTGAAGTAGCGCTTGGCGGCCGCGACCCAGATGTTGCCGGGGCCGGTGACCATGTTCGCGGGGGCGCACTCGTCCGTGCCGTACGCGAACATGGCGACGGCCTGGGCGCCGCCGGCGGCGTACACCTCGTCGACGCCGAGCAGCGCGCAGGCGGCCAGGATCGTCGGGTGCGGCAGGCCGTCGAACTCGGCCTGCGGCGGGGACGCGAGCGCGATGGACTCGACGCCCGCCTCCTGGGCCGGGACGACGTTCATCACGACGGACGACGGGTACACCGAGCGGCCGCCGGGCGCGTAGAGGCCCACGCGCTCGACGGGCACCCACTTCTCGGTGACGGTGCCGCCGGGGACGACCTGGGTGGTGTGCTCGGTGCGGCGCTGGTTGGCGTGGACGATGCGGGCGCGCCGGATGGACTCCTCCAGGGCGGCGCGTACGGCGGGGTCGAGCTCGGCCAGGGCCTTGGCGAGGGCCTCCGCGGGCACCCGGATGCGCTCCAGGGTGACTCCGTCGAACTTCTGCGCGTACTCGATCAGCGCCGCGGTGCCGCGATGATGCACGTCCTCGCAGATGGGCCGCACCTTGTCCAGGGCGGCTTCCACGTCGAACTCGGCACGGGGCAGCAGATCGCGCAGGGCTCCACCCTCGGGGAGGGCGTCGCCGCGCAGGTCGATACGAGAGATCACCCTCCGATTCTCTCAGACCGTCCACCTGCACCGGTCGTCCGTATCACTGGCTGATACACGCCCCGGACGTCACACCCTGCGGCTACCTTGCGGGAAAGGGGCCGACGGGGAACGGGGGGGCCGTGGTGGAGGAGACCCGCGCCGAGGGGGCGCCGGAGGATCTGACCGAGCCGGAGCTGCGGATGTGGCGGGCGTTCCGGACGGGCAGCGTGTGCGACCTCTCCGCGCACGCCGAGGACCTGGACGACCCGTTCGCCGACCGTGTGTGGGGACCGGAGCGGAGCGTGCGCGCCGAGGTCGTGGCGCTGCTGCTGCTCAGCGGGCCGCCGCCGGTGCCGGGCCGGGTGCACTCGTTCAAGCTGCGCGGCGCGCGGATCATGGGGCGGCTGGACCTGTCGGGCGGCTCGGTGGAGCCGTACGTGGAGCTCCAGTCCTGCCGGTTCGACAACGAGCTGCTGCTGCCGGAGGCGAAGTTCACCACGCTGCGGCTGGTGCGCTGCGCGGTGCCCCGGATCGAGGCGGCCCGGCTGCACACCGAGGGCGACCTGCACCTGCCGCGCTGCCGGGTGGCGCGCGGGATCCGGCTCACGGACGCGCAGATCGGCACGGACCTGCTGATCAGCCAGCTCGTGGTGCAGCGGGACCGGCGCGGCCGGGCGATCGCCGCGGACGGCATGTCGGTGGCGCAGGACTTCCAGGCCGAGATGCTGGAGGCGTACGGGGAGATCAGCCTGCGCGGTGCGAAGGTCGGCGTGTCGATGAGCCTGCGCGGGGCGAAGCTGCGCAACCCGTACGGCAGGCGCGCGCTGAACGCCCCGCAGCTGACCGTGGAGCGGACCCTGTACCTCACGTCGGTGGCGGTGGACTCGGAGTCCGGCTCCACTCCCCCGTACGGCATCAGCAACACGCCGGTGCGCGGGGCGCGGGTGCAGCGCTTCGACTGCCGGGGCGGGCTGCGGCTGGACGACGGCCGGTTCGGCGACGCGGTGGACTTCTACGGGGCGCGCTTCCTGCTGGCCTCCGACCAGGAGCTGTCGCTGCGCCGGATCCAGACGCCGGAGCTGCGGTTCGTCGGGGAGCGCCCGGAGCACGGGCGGGTGGTGCTGTCGGGGGCCAAGGTGGTGAAGCTGGTGGACACCTCGCTGAGCTGGCCCGGCCCCGGCGGCTTCGCGATGGACGGCTTCTCGTACGAGCACCTGGCGCCCCGCGGGCACTTCCCGCTGGTGCGGCGGCTGGAGTGGGTGGAGGCGGCGACGCCGGAGTACTCGCCGGAGCCGTACGAGCGGCTGGCGGCGGTGCTGCGCAACAGCGGGGAGGACGCGGACGCCCGGGAGGTGCTGCTGGCCAAGCAGCGCAGGCGGCGCGAGACGCTGCCGCTGGCGGCCAAGCTGTGGGGCTTCGTGCAGGACTGGACGGTGGCCTACGGCTACCGTCCGGGCCGGGCGGCGCTGTGGATGGCGGTGTTGTGGGCGGCGGGCGCGGTGGCGTTTTCGCGCCATGATCCGCCGGCCATCAAGCCCGACGAGCACCCGGAGTGGAACCCGGTGCTCTACGCCCTGGACCTCCTGCTGCCGGTGATCAACCTCGGGCAGGACGGGTACTGGCGGCTGGCGGGGACCTGGCAGTGGGTGGCGGCCGCGCTGGTGCTGTTGGGGTGGATCCTGGCGACCACCGTGGCGGCCGGGGCCTCGCGGCTGCTCAGGCGGGGGTGACGCGTGGGCCGTCCGGGCCATTACCCTGACGCTCGTGACCACCGTTCGCCTGCCGCTCTTCCCGCTGAACTCGGTGCTGTTCCCGGGGCTCGTCCTGCCCCTGAACGTGTTCGAGGAGCGCTATCGCGCCATGATGCGGGACCTGCTGAAGTCCGGTGACGACGAGCCGCGCCGGTTCGCCGTCGTCGCGATCCGCGACGGCCGCGAGGTGGCGCCGACGGCCCCCGGCCTGCCGGACCAGACCACGCTTCCGGAGAAGGGCCCGGCGGCCGGCTTCGGCGCCGACCCGCTCCAGGCCTTCCACCGGGTCGGCTGCATCGCTGACGCGGCCACCATCCGCGAGCGCGAGGACGGCAGCTTCGAGGTGCTGGCCACCGGCACCACCAGGGTGCGGCTGGTGTCCGTCGACGCGAGCGGCGCGTACCTGGTCGCCGAGCTGGAGGAGCTGCCGGAGGACCCGGGTGACGGGGCGGGCGCGCTCGCGGAGGGTGTGCTCCGCGCCTTCCGTACGTACCAGAAGCGGCTGGCGGGGGCCCGGGAGCGGTCCCTGGCGACGGCGGCGGAGCTGCCGGACGAGCCCTCGGTGGTGTCGTACCTGGTCGCGGCGGCCGCCGTGCTCGACATCCCGTCGAAGCAGCGGCTGCTCCAGGCGCCGGACACGGCGACCCGGCTGGCGGAGGAGCTGAAGCTGCTCCGGTCGGAGACGGCCGTGATCCGCCACCTGCCGTCGCTGCCGGCGGTGGACCTGACGCGGGCGCCGACGAGCCCGAACTGAGCGGGGACGGTCATACGGTCATGGCGAAGAAGACGAAGCAGGCGGCCGGTACCCCGGCCACGGTGGCGCTGGCGGCCGCCGGGACGGAGTTCACCGTGCACGCGTACGAGCACGACCCCGCGGTGGCCTCGTACGGCGACGAGGCCGCGGCCGCGATGGGCGTCTCCCCCGACCGGGTGTTCAAGACCCTGATCGCCGAGGTCGACGGCGCGCTCGCGGTGGCGGTCGTGCCGGTGGCGGGCTCCCTGGACCTGAAGGCCCTGGCCTCGGCGCTGGGCGCGAAGAAGGCCGTGATGGCGGACCCGGCCGCGGCCGAGCGGTCCTCGGGCTACGTGCGCGGGGGCATCTCGCCGCTGGGCCAGCGCCGGAAGCTGCCCACGGTGCTGGACTCGTCCGCCTCGGGGCACAGCACGATCTGCGTGTCGGCGGGGCGGCGCGGCCTGGAGGTCGAACTCGCGCCGGCCGACCTGGCGGCGCTCACGGGCGCGGTGCTGGCGCCGATCGGGCGCGGGTAGTCCCGGCCCCCTGCCCTGACGTACGGGTGAGCCCCCGACCGGCACTCCGGTCGGGGGCTCACCCGTACGGCGGTACGGCCGGCCTCGTCAGGACGAGGCCGGGGTGTCGCGCGGCGTGTCCCGCGGGCCGTGCACGTGGGGCGGCGGGTACTCGCCCGGCCAGGTGAGCTCGGGGGCGGGGTCGCGCGGGCCCCACATCGCCACGCACGCCAGGTGTACGGCCACCGCCGTCATCGGCCAGACCAGCAGCACCCCGTGGGCCAGCAGCTGGAGCGGTGCGTCGAACGGCACGCCCTTCCCGGCGGCCTTCGCGGCGGCGACCAGGTCCCGCGACGGGCCGAGCTGGATGCCCAGGCGCCAGCCCAGCAGCGCGGCCAGCACGGACCCGACGGCCAGGCCCACCACGACGGCCACCCCGCCGCGCCTGAGCAGCAGAAAGGCGAGCAGGCCGCTGAGCAGCCCGAAGCCGAGGGAGAGCAGGAAGAAGGTGCCGTCGGCGCCGATCCGGCCCTCGTTCTCGGTGTCGGCGAGGAAGACCGCCTCGCCGTTGGAGACGTACTGCACCCGGGGGGCCAGCCACGCCCACAGCAGCGCCAGCAGCGCTCCGGCGACGAAGACGGCCAGCGTGACCGCCGCGCCGTCCTTGAGGGACTGGGCCAGGGAGGGCGAGGTGGGCTGGTCCGGCTCCGGTTCGGCCGGATGGGCGGGCACGGTGTTCGCTTCGGTCACTCCGACATCGTGCCAGGTGACCGCCGTCCCCGCGTCAGCGGACCGCTGCCCGCCGGTACGCCCAGGTGGCGAGGGCCAGGGACACGACGCCCACGGCCCCGCACACGGCCAGGTCCAGCAGCACCACGGGCCAGTCGGGGTGCGGCGCGAAGGTACGGGCGAAGGCCTCCACCCCGTACGTGGAGGGCAGCAGGTCCCGCGCCCACACGATCACGGCGGGCATCCGCTCCGGCGGCAGCACGCCCAGCAGCAGCGCGGCCGACATGCCGAGCTGACCGGCCAGCGTGGCCAGCTCCTGGCGCGGTGCCAGCAGTCCGAGGGCGGCGCCGAGCCCGGCGAGGGCGGCGCCGGCCAGCGGCACGACGGCCGCCAGCACCCACAGCCCGCCCATCGGCAGCCCGAACAGCAGACAGCCGAACACGGCCGTCACCAGCGTCCCCGGCACGGTGAAGGAGGCGTACGCGGCGGCGGCGCCCAGCACCACGGAGGCCGGCGGCACCGGCAGCGTGGCGTAGTGGTCGAGCCCGCCGCCGGCCCGCAGCTGGCCGAAGTACTGGGCCAGCAGGTTCAGCGCGACGAAGGCCACGACCAGCACCGAGGAGCCGGCCACCACGGCGCGGGCCTCCGAGCCGCCGTCCACCACGCCCCGCATGAGGATCATGATCCCGACGGACTGGAAGGTCGCCACGAACAGCAGCGGGATCCGCGCCACCCGGGCCCGGGAGAGCTGCGCCCGGTACACGGCGGCGAGGGCGGGCAGCAGCCGGGCCCGCGGGGCGAGCAGTGCGGGTTCGGTCATGCCGGCGGGCGACGGTCCGGCCGCGTCGGTGGGCGCCGGCCCGGCGGCACCGCCGGGCACGGGCCCGGCAGCGCCGGTGGGTGCCGGTTCGGCGACACCGGTGGGTGCCGGTTCGGCAGCGCCCGTGCTCCTCGCGTCGAGAGCGGCCTCGGTCATGCCTTCACCAGCCCCTTCGTCCGCCCGCCAAGCGCGAGGTACACGTCCTCCAGGCTCGGCGTGGCGAGGGTGAAATCGTCCAGGGCCGCGAAGGCCGGTCCGCCGGTCACGGCGGCGACGGCCGCCCGTGCCTCGTCCGGACCCATCCGAAGCACCCACTTGCGCCCCGCCTCGGAGGCCAGCGGGCGCAGGGCGGCCACCTCCGGCACGTCCAGCGGCGGCACGGAGCGCCACACCAGTTCCAGCCGCACCTCGTCCGCGACGCGCGCCTTGAGGCCGGCCGGGGTGTCGCAGGCGATGACCCGGCCCCGGTCGACGACGGCGACCCGGTCCAGGACGGTCTCGGCCTCGATCACGTTGTGGGTGACCAGCAGCACCGTCGTGCCGCGCTCGGCACGCCGCCGGTCGACGGCGGACCACACGGCCCGCCGGGCCACCGGGTCCATGCCGGTCGTGGGCTCGTCCAGCACCAGCACCGGCCGCTCCCCGACGAGGGCGGTCGCGAAGCAGGCCAGCCGCCGCTGCCCGCCGGACAGCTTCTTCAGGGGCCGGCCGGCGATCTCGGTCAGGGCCAGTTCGGTGAGGACGGCGTCCCGCTCGGCCCGCGCCTCGCGGGCGCCGAGCCCGCGCAGCCGGGCGGTGGTCTCCACCGCCAGCGACACGGTCAGCTCGTCCAGGGCCGTGGACTCCTGGCCCAGGTAGGCCAGCAGCCGGGAGGCCCGCTCGGGGTGGCGCACGAGGTCGTGGCCCAGCAGTTCGACACTGCCGGAATCGGGGCGCAGCAGGCCGGTCAGCTGGCGTACGAGCGTGGACTTGCCGGCGCCGTTGGGGCCGAGCAGCCCGAAGACCTCGCCGCCGCGCACCTCCAGCGAGATGCCGTCGGTGGCCCGTACCTCGGGCATGGCGGGCGTGCCCCGCCCGCCGCGCAGTGCGGGGTACGTCTTGACCAGGTCGCGCACCACGCAGACGGTCCCCGAGCCCCCCGGTGTCCCCGTGGAGGGGGTCCGATCGCCCTGTTCCGCCTGTGCCGTGCCCGTGCTCACGAGGGAGCAGCCTACGGGGTTGCCCCGCTCCCCACGCCGTCGGGGCGCGCCTTGGGGTGCTCCGGTGGCACGCACGCGGTCGTCCGGACGTCGCCGATGTTGTCGAGGAACGTGTACCAGGCGCCCGGCGGCTGGGCCGCTTCCCCGCCGGGGCGGGTGCCGGACGGACCGGCCGGGGGTAACGCCGCCGGGGTGCGGTCGCCGGAGGCAGTGCCGCCGGCGTGTCCGCCGCGCTCGCCGCTGGGTCGGCTTCGGATCCCTCAGTCATGTGGAAGCCCCGCGAGGCCGTAGCGCGTGCCGGACTGGCTCCGCATGCTGGCAGCCGCGCGGGCGGCGGGCCAGGGGCCGGCGGGAGCTGCCGGCGGAGCCTCCCGGTTACTCCGCGACCGGGGCCGGCGGGGCCGTGGCCGTGGCCGTCATGTGCTCCGCGGCAGCGCGCACGTCGATCTCGCGCCAGAAGCCGGCCCTGATCGCGTAGCGGTCGTGCTCGTCGATCTGGTCGTCCTTGTGGGCGAGGAGGCCGAAACGGGCGGCGTAGCGCAGCAGTTCGCCGTCGATCCGGTGCGGGATGCGCGGGTAGAGGGTCGCGAGCTTCTGGAGGTGGACGCTCTCGGGGAGGCGTTCCATCCAGCGCCGGGCGAAGACCTGGCCCACCTCGAACGGGTCGCCGCCGACCGTGGTGATGTCCTCCTCCCGGTCGGCCCACCGCTGCTCGGCGGAGGTGAGCTGGGCGAGGGTGGGCAGGGAGGCGGTCTCGGCGGGCTCGCCGAGGGGGCCGCCGCGCTCGATCCACCCCTTGTCGGAGGACCAGCGCAGGGTGGCCGTGCCGCCGGCGGGCGCGGGCTGCTGCCCTCCGGGCCCCGGGGCCGGCGCCCGCAGGCCGGCGAGGTCCTTGGGGGTGGGTACGGGCCGCCCGCCGGCCGGGGCGGGTACGGGCGCCCCTGCGCCGTCGTGGCCGCCGTCGGCGGGGGCTCCGGCGCCCGGCCCGGCGGGGCCGGGGACGCCCGTACCGGACAGGCCGGGGACGCCGGGGCCGGGGACTCCCGTACCGGACAGGCCGGCCCCCGGGACGCCCGCACCCGGGACGCCCGCACCCGGCAGGCCGGAGCCGAGGCCCGGGCCGGGGAGGCCGGTTGCGCCCGTGAGGACCGGCGGGCCGCCCAGACCGGTCTCCGGGCGGCCGACGGCCACCGCGTTCCTGGCGGCCTCGGCGAGGGCCGCCTCCGGGAGCGGGGCGGAGAGGATGGCGGCGATCTCGGGACCCGGCGCCGGTGCGGGAGCGCAGATGCCGGTGGTCTCCTTGGCCCGGACGGCCCGGGTGATCCACGCCCGGTCCAGGACGCGCCGCTCGTCGGCCTCGGCGACCAGGTCCTCCGACTGGTTGTAGTCGCCGTCGGCCGCCTGCACCGCCCAGAGGTGGACGGCCACGCCGTGTTCCTTGGCGGACATCAGCCCCGGCAGCAGGTCGCCGTCGCCGGTCACCAGCACCACGTCCGAGCAGGCGCGGTTTCTGGCCAGCTCGGTGAGCTCGGCGTGCATGGCGGCGTCGACGCCCTTCTGGGCCCAGCGGCCGTCGCTCCGGGTCAGGGCGCCCAGCCGGACGGTGACCCGGGGCATCACGCGCAGTCGCCGGTGCTCGGGCTGCGGCACCCGGTCGGGCGCGCCGTCGAACCAGTAGATGCGGAGCAGGGGGCGTTCGGTGTCGGCCTCGGCCCGCTCCCGCAGGCCCTGGATCAGGGCGGCGTGGTCGACGGTGATCCGGGAGCGCGAGGGCTCCCCTGCGAGGAGACTCGCGGCGGCGCCCAGCAGGTAGCCGGCGTCCACCAGGACGACGCAGCGGTCCACGCGTTCCACCCTCTTCCATGAGAGCACTGCTTCCCGGAGTTTTCCCCGAGTCTGCCCGAGAGCAAGGGGGTTGACGGCCGGAACTCGATCATCGGCGTGGCGGATCCCACGGTTCCACCGACTACGCACAGTAAAGATCCAAAATGCGTGGGTTATGGGGGTGTGTGAGTGTGAAGGCGGCCCTGGCCCCTAGACCCCCACAGGAGGCTTCACCATGGCCAAGAACAAGAACCGCCAGCAGCCCTCCAAGCAGCAGGCCCGGTCGTCCCAGCAGGAGCAGAGCAGGGGCGCCCAGGAGTCCGTCTCCGAGCCCGCGTCCTCGGCCCCGAGCCCGATGGACATGGCCCGGAAGGGCAGGCAGAAGCGGTTCGGCCACAACTGACGCCCCCGCTGAAGTGACGCGAAGGGCGCGCCCGGAGGCCCCGGGCGCGCCCTTCGGCGTGTGCGCCCGGGCGTACGCGAATTCGGCGTGTACACAACCGCCGAATGGTCGTACCGGATGACTAACGGACCGCCGGTGCGTGGAACGGATGGCCGCGGCCGCATCTCCCGGCCCCCTCCCCCTCCCGACACCGAGGTGAACGATGAGCCCCACCCCCACCGGTCCCGCCCGCCGTACCAGGAAGGTCGCCGCGGCCAAGAGCGCCGACGCCGCCGCGAAGACCACCCCGAAGACCCCCGCGAAGACCTCCGCCAGGGCGGGGACGAAGTCCGCCCCGCGCCGCGGGGCCGCCGCCGCGGCCAACGCCGTCGTCGGGGCCGGCGAGTACCGGTCGGGACCGGTCGCCGGCATCGCGCTGGTCTCCGGCCGGACCTTCGAGGACAAGGGCGTCCCGTACGCCGATGTCGACGGGATGGCGGTGTTCGAGGGCGACATCGTCCTCGGCACCGTGCAGGAGCTGGAGAACCCGGCCTCCTCGGACACCGGGATGGTGCTCCACTCGTTGGGGATCACCGGTGAACGGTTCCGATGGCCCGACGCCACCGTCCCGTACGAGATCGACCGCACCCTCCCGAACCCCCAGCGCGTCACCGACGCCATCGCGCACTGGGAGAACCACACCCGGATCCGGTTCGTCCCGCGTACGCCGGCCCACCAGGACTACGTACGCTTCGTCCCGGGCGACGGCTGCACCTCGAACGTGGGACGCCAGGGCGGCAGGCAGCACATCACCCTGGGCAGCGGCTGCAGCACGGGCAACGCCATCCACGAGATCGGCCACGCGGTGGGCCTCTGGCACGAGCAGAGCCGCGAGGACCGCGACCAGTTCGTCAAGATCGTGTTCGCGAACATCGACCCGGCGATGCAGTTCAACTTCCTGAAGCAGATCTCCGACGGGGACGACCTCGGGCCCTACGACTACGGCTCGATCATGCACTACCGGCCCACGGCCTTCGCGATCGACGAGTCCCAGCCGACCATCATCGCCAAGCAGCCGCTGCCCCCGGGCGTGGTCATGGGCCAGCGCAACGGCCTGTCCCAGGGCGACATCGACGGCGTGCACGCGATGTACCCGGAGCCGGCCAACGCCGTCAAGACCCCCCTGGCGGACCCCGCGGGCCCGACGCTCCCGACCGGCAAGTCCCTCTACAAGGACCCCATCGTGGACCTGAAGGGCTCCGGCAAGGACCCGATCAAGGACCCCGTCCACGACGTCAAGATCCCCGTGCTGGAGGGCATGGCCCCGCTCGGCGTCCCCTTCGTCCTCGCCACCCCGCACCAGGCGCCCACCGTGAACGGCGGGCAGGGCGACGGGCTGGCGGAGCAGGTGCGCCAGCTCACCCAGGTCGTGGCGCTGCTGCAGCAGAACCTGGCGACCGCCGTGAACAGCCAGCAGGCCCTCGCGGCGCAGCTGGGCTCGCTGCTGGTCGGCGCCGGACCGGCCCGATGATCCTGGTCGTCGCCTACGACGAGGACCACGCCCTCGGGGTCATCCGCCGGCTGGAGGCGGCCGGCCGCGAGGTGGTCCGCATCGACCTGGCCGACTTCCCCGCCCGCGGCGCGATCACCATCGACTACGCCGCGGGCGGGGAGCCCGCCCACCTGCTGACGCCGCCCACGGGACACGTCCGGCTCGACCGGTGCCGGGTCGCGTGGTGGCGGCGGGTGCGGCCGTTCACCGTCGACCGGGCCGTGGGGGCGCCGCGGGACCAGTTGTTCGCGGCCGGTGAGACGGGCCAGGCGCTGCACGGCCTGCTGCACTCGCTCGACTGCACCTGGGTCAACCCGCCCGCGCTGGACTCCATGGCGCACCACAAGCCGTACCAGTGGGCGGTGGCCCGCCGGGTCGGGCTGACGCTGCCCCGCACCCTGGTCACCAACGAGCCGGAGCGGGCGCGCCGGTTCATCGGGGAGGTGGGAGTCGGACGGACCGTCTTCAAGGCCTTCGTCGCCGCGACGGAGGACGCGTGGCGGGAGACCCGGCTGGTGAAGGCGGAGTACCTGGACCGGCTGGACGCCGTGCGCCTCGCTCCGGTGATCTTCCAGGAGTTCGTGCCCGGGGCCGACCTGCGGGTGACCGTGGTCGGCGACCGCGTCTTCGCCGCGGAGATCGACGCCTCGGCCACCAGCTACCCCGTCGACATGCGGATGGTGGTCGGCGAGGCCACGGTGAAGCCGGTGGCACTGCCCGCCTCCGTCACCCGAGCGCTGCTGCGTCTGATGCGGGCCCTCGGCCTGGTGTACGGGGCCGTGGACCTGCGCCGGCGCCCCGACGGGCAGTACGTGTTCTTCGAGGTGAACCCGGCGGGACAGTGGCTGTTCGTGGAGGAGCGGACGGGCCTGCCCATCACGGCAGAGGTGGCGTCCCTGCTGTCCCGGCTCGACGACCGGGGTGAGCCGGCGGAGGCCGCACGGCCGGCGGCGGGGCGTGCGGCATGAGCGAGACCGTACGGGGCTTCGTGGCCCTCCCGCCGGACGCGCCGTCGGTGGTGGCGGCCCGGGTGCTGGTGGAGGTGCGGGACGTCTCCCTGGCCGACGCGCCCTCCACGGTGGTCGGCGCCCAGGTCCAGACGGACGTCCCGCTGTCGCCGGACGGCCGCATCGCCTTCGGCGTGGACGTCGCCGCGCTGGACCCCGCGGCCTCCTACGGGCTGCGGGTCCACGTCGACCTCTCGGGCACCGGCCTCCTGGAGGCCGGTGATCTGATCAACACCGAGGCGGTCCCGGTCGTCGCCGGGTCCGGGCAGGAGCTGGTCGCTCCGGTGGACGGGATCTGAGCCTCCCGGCCCCCGTGGGCGGGGGCCGGGACGGCCGGCCGGCCGCCGCTAGCCGGCCAGGCAGGACGGGCCGAGCAGGACCTTCAGGTCGCCGAAGAGGGCGGGGTCGGGCTGGACCCGGTGCCGGTCGAGCCGGAGCACCGTGGTCGTGCGGGGGCCCTGGAGCTTGATCCGCACCTCGGTGTTGCCCTTGTGGTGGCGGAGGATCTCGCCCAGGCGGGTCACCATCGGCGGGGTGACCTTGAGCGCCGGGATGGTCAGCACCACGGGTGCGTTGGTGCCGGCGGACGAGAGGTCCGGGACCATCAGCTCCATGGCGACCAGCCGGGGCACGTCCTCGCGCTTGTCGAGGCGGCCCTTGACGAAGACCACGGCGTCCTCGACCAGCTGGGTGGACACCAGCTGGTAGGTGGCCGGGAAGAACATGCACTCGATGGAGCCGGCCAGGTCCTCGACGGTGGCGATGGCCCAGGCGTTGCCCTGCTTGGTCATCTTGCGCTGGAGGCCGGAGATGATGCCGCCGATGGTGACGACCGCGCCGTCCGCGTGCTCGCCGCCGGTGAGCTGGGAGATGCCGGCGTCCGTCTTGTCGGAGAGGACGTGCTCCAGGCCGAACAGCGGGTGGTCGGAGACGTACAGGCCGAGCATCTCGCGCTCCTGGGCGAGCAGGTAGGACTTCTCCCACTCCACGTCCGAGAACTCGACGTCCAGGCCGAAGCCCGGCTCGCTGCTGTCCTCGTCGCCCATGCCGCCGAAGAGGTCGAACTGCCCCTCGGCCTCCTTGCGCTTGACCGCCACCACGTTGTCGATCATCGGCTCGTGGTGGGCGACCAGGCCCTTGCGGGTGTGGCCCATCTCGTCGAAGGCACCGGCCTTGATCAGCGACTCGACGGTGCGCTTGTTGCAGACCACGGCCTCGACCTTGTCGAGGAAGTCCGGGAAGGAGACGTACTTCCCCTTGGACTTGCGGGTCTTGATGATCGAGTCCACGACGTTCTGGCCGACGTTCCGGACGGCGGTGAGGCCGAAGAGGATCACGTCGTCGCCCTGGGCGGCGAAATTCGACTCCGACTCGTTCACGTTCGGCGGGAGCACCTTGATGCCCATGCGGCGGCACTCGTTCAGGTAGATCGCGGACTTGTCCTTGTCGTCCTTGACCGAGGTGAGCAGGCCGGCCATGTACTCGGCCGGGTGGTTGGCCTTGAGGTACGCGGTCCAGTAGGAGACCAGTCCGTACGCGGCCGAGTGGGCCTTGTTGAACGCGTAGCCGGCGAAGGGGACCAGCACGTCCCAGAGGGCCTGGATGGCCTCGTCGCTGTAGCCGTTCTTCCGGGCGCCGGCCTGGAAGATCGTGAAGTTCTTCGCCAGCTCCTCGGGCTTCTTCTTGCCCATGACGCGGCGGAGGATGTCGGCCTCGCCGAGCGAGTACCCGGCGATGATCTGGGCGGCCTTCTGCACCTGCTCCTGGTAGACGATCAGGCCGTAGGTGACCGCGAGCACCTCTTCGAGCGGCTTCTCCAGCTCGGGGTGGATCGGGGTGATCTCCTGCTGCTTGTTCTTGCGCAGCGCGTAGTTCGTGTGCGAGTTCATGCCCATCGGGCCCGGCCGGTACAGGGCGGACACGGCGGAGATGTCTTCGAAGTTGTCGGGCTTCATCAGCCGCAGCAGGGACCGCATGGGCCCGCCGTCGAACTGGAAGACGCCGAGGGTGTCACCGCGCTGGAGCAGCTCGAAGGTCTTGGGGTCGTCGAGCGGGAGGGCCAGGAGGTCGATGTCGATCCCCTTGTTGGCCTTCACCATCTTGACGGCGTCGTCCATGATCGTGAGGTTGCGCAGGCCGAGGAAGTCCATCTTCAGCAGGCCGAGCGACTCGCAGCTCGGGTAGTCCCACTGGGTGATGGTGACGCCGTCGGTGTGCCGCACCCAGACGGGTACGTGGTCTGTGATCGTCTCGCTGGACATGATCACGCCGGCCGCGTGCACACCCATCTGGCGGACCAGGCCCTCGACGCCCATGGCGGTGTCGATGACCTTCTTCACGTCCGGCTCGTTCTCGTACATCCCGCGGATCTCGCCGGCCTCGCCGTAGCGGGGGTGCTTGGGGTCGAGGATGCCGGAGAGCGGGATGCCCTTGCCGAGGACGTCGGCGGGCATGGCCTTGGTGAGGCGGTCGCCCATGGCGTACGGGTAGCCGAGGACGCGGGCGGAGTCCTTGATCGCGTTCTTGGCCTTGATGGTGCCGTACGTGCCGATCATGGCGACCTTGTCGGCGCCGTACTTCTCCGTCACGTACCTGATCACCTCGACGCGCCTGCGCTCGTCGAAGTCGATGTCGACATCGGGCATCGAGATGCGCTCGGGGTTGAGGAAGCGCTCGAAGATCAGGCCGTGCGGGATGGGGTCGAGGTCGGTGATGCCCATGGCGTACGCGACGATCGAGCCGGCGGCGGAGCCTCGGCCGGGGCCCACCGCGATGCCCTGGTTCTTGGCCCACATGATGAAGTCGGCGACCACGAGGAAGTAGCCCGGGAAGCCCATCGAGATGATCGTGTCCATCTCGTACTCGACCTGCTTCATGCGGTCCTCGGGGATGCCGTTCGGGAACCGGCGGTGCATGCCCCGCATGGTCTCCTCGCGGAACCAGGTGACCTCGGTGTAGCCCTCCGGGATGTCGAACTTCGGCATCAGGTTCCGGAACTTGAACATGCCCTCGGTGTCGATCTGGTCCGCGACCAGCCGGGTGTTGGCGCACCCCTCCTGCCAGGCGTCCGAGGAGTCGATGGCGTACATCTCCTCCGTGGACTTCAGGTAGTAGCCGGAGCCGTCGAAGCGGAAGCGGTCCGGGTCGGAGAGGTTCTTGCCGGTCTGGATGCAGAGCAGGGCGTCGTGGGCGGCCGCCTCGCTGGCGTAGGTGTAGTGCGAGTCGTTGGTGACCAGCGGGGGGATGCCGAGCTTCTTGCCGATCTCCAGCAGGCCGTCGCGGACCCGGCGCTCGATCTCGATGCCGTGGTCCATCAGCTCCAGGAAGTACCGGTCCTTGCCGAAGATGTCCTGGTACTCGGAGGCCGACTTCAGGGCCTCGTCGAACTGGCCGAGGCGGAGGCGGGTCTGCAGCTCGCCGGAGGGGCAGCCGGTGGAGGCGATCAGGCCCTCCGACCACTGGCTGATGGTCTCCTTGTCCATCCGCGGCCACTTGGTCAGCCAGCCCTCGGCGTACGCGTCGGAGGACAGCCGGAAGAGGTTGTGCAGGCCGGTGGCGTTCGCCGCCCAGATCGTCTTGTGCGTGTAACCGCCGGAGCCGGAGACGTCGTCCCGCTTCTGGTGCGGCTGGCCCCACTGGATCCTGCGCTTGTTGCGCCGGGACTCGGGGGCGACGTACGCCTCGATGCCGATGATCGGGGTGATTTCGGCCTTCTGGGCGGTGTGGAAGAAGTCGTAGGCGCCATGGAGGTTGCCGTGGTCGGACATGGCGATGTGTGTCATGCCCATGTCCTTGCAGGCGGCGAACATGTCCTTGAGCCGCGCGGCACCGTCCAGCAGCGAGTACTGAGTGTGTACGTGCAGGTGCGTGAACGGCGTCTTGGCCACGGCGCTGGACCTCCGGAGAACGTTCGCCGACGGGATGGGGGGACAGCGTTGAAGTCTACGTCGAGCGGGTGACACAACCCGGGCACTCGCCGGTACGGTCGGGCGTTGCAGAACCAGGAACACGCGTCCGAGCGTCTGGCGGACCGAGCCTGTAACACCCCGTGCACCAGGAGGAACCCCATGGTGGCCCCCGAGACGACGTCCGAGCAGCGCGCCGAGCAGATCCTCGACGTCTTCGACACCGCCTTCGGCGAGCTCCTCGCCGCCGACCCCACGGCCTTCGAGGTGAAGTTCCGCAAGATGGCGGCCTCGGCCTTCGCCTTCTACCGGGGCACGGCATGCCTGTTCTACGCGGACCTGGAGCGGGAGCGGCACGGCGGCCCGTACCTGGACGAGCGCACCGGCCGGGTGTGGATCCACGGCGATCTGCACGCCGAGAACTTCGGCACGTACATGGACGCCCACGGCCGCCTGGTCTTCAACGTGAACGACTTCGACGAGGCCTACGTCGGCCCCTTCACCTGGGACCTCAAGCGCTTCGCCGCCTCCGTGGCCCTGATCGGCTACACCAAGGCGCTCAGCGACGGGCAGATCGGCGAGCTGGTGCGGATCTACGCGGGCGCCTACCGCGAGCGGATCCACCGGCTGGCCACCGGCGCCAAGCACGAGGAGGTGCCCTCCTTCACCCTGGACACCGCCGAGGGCCCGCTGCTCGGCGCCCTGCGCGACGCCCGCTCCCGGACCCGCTTCGCGCTGCTGGACTCGATGACCGAGATCCGGGAGTACGAGCGGCGCTTCTCCTCCGGCGGCGGTTCGATCGAGCTGGACGCGGCCACCCGCTACAAGGTCCTCGCCGCCTTCGACGGCTACCTGGAGACCCTGCCCGAGTCCAGCCTGGTGCGGCCGGACTCGTACCGGGTCAAGGACGTGGTGGGCCGCCGCGGCGTCGGGATCGGCTCCGCCGGCCTGCCGTCGTACAACATCCTCCTGGAGGGGCACAGCGACGCCCTGGAGAACGACGTCGTGATCTACCTCAAGCAGGCGCAGACCCCGGCGGTCTCCCGGCACATCACGGACCGGGCGGTCCGCGACTACTTCCACCACGAGGGCCACCGCACGGTGATCTCCCAGCGCGCCCTCCAGGCGCACGCGGACCCGTGGCTGGGCTGGACGGAGCTGGACGGCTCCGGGCAGCTGGTGGCCGAGGTCTCCCCGTACGCCGTCGACCTGGACTGGTCGGACATAGACGACCCGGAGGAGATCGCGGCCGTCGTGGCCGACCTCGGCCGGGCCACTGCCACGATGCACGCATCGGCGGACGAGGACGAGAGCGGTCAGTCGCTGGTGCCGTTCTCCACCGAGCGGGCCATCGACGCGGCGATCGCGGCGGACGAGGAGGGCTTCGCCGAGCTGCTCGTGGACTTCGCCCACGCGTACGGCGCCCGGGCGCGCGCCGACCACCAGCTCTTCGTGGACCTCTTCCGCAACGGCCGCCTCACCCGCTAGGCCTGTCGTCCCGGGCACCCCACGCCGCCGCGCAGCGCAGACCGCCGGGTGCGTGAGGCTGCCGTTGTGCCCGCCGGGGAACCCGGCCGGTTCCGCACCCGGCAGCGCGGCCAGGCCGCCGGCTCCCGCTCGCGCCGCTGCCGCTGCTCCGCAGGCAGCAGGCGCGGGGACACCGGCTCGTGGGCGACGAGCGTGTCGGCCGGTGACCGCCTCCCCCGACCGCCGGCCCGCCACCTGCCGCCCGAGACGGTGGCCGGCCGTCGTCCCTGAGACGGCCGGAACTCCGCGGGCCGGGGGTCTTTAGGCCCGGCTCACAGGGACTCGTGGCACACTTCGGCCCGATGGACATCTCAGGGGTACGGCTCAGGGCACTGCGGGCGGCGCTGTTCAGCGCGCTCGTCGTCATGCTCTCCAGCGCCACCCACGTCCTGATGTCACGGGTGCCGCTGCCACCCGCGCTGGTGGGCGGGATGTACGCGGCCGTGTTCGTCCTCGCCTTCGCGCTCGCCGGCCGGGAGCGCGGCTTCTGGCACATCGCCGGGCTGATGGTGCCGCTCGAACTGGCCGCCGACACCGTCTTCACCGCCGGGCAGGACGTCTGTTACGGACCCTCCGGCGGGCCGGTCTCCGGCCCGCTGCGGGCCATGGGCCTGGACGTGCTCTGCGGCGGCCCGCCGGTGGGCGCCCCGCTGGCGGGGGTCGCCGGCCACCCTGCCGACCCGGTCTCGCTGCTCGCCTCGCCCGACCCCGCCACGCCCTGGCTGCTGCTGGCGGCGCACGTCTCGGTGGCGCTGCTGGCCTCGGCCTGGCTCCGGCGCGGCGAGCAGGCGCTGGTCCGGCTGGTGGGCGCGGTGGCCGCGGCCGCCTTCCGGCCGCTGCTGGTCGCGGTGGCCGTGGTGGCCGCCGGTGCCGCCCCGGCCCGGCGTGCGGTGGGGACCGCGCTCGCGCGCGTCCCGGCCCGTACGCGCTTCCCGGCGCACTCCGTGGGACGGCGGGGACCGCCCCGCTCGGCGCTCCTCGGCGCCTGAGCACGGCAGCACCCACCATCGACACCTTTCACTTCCACGGAGATCCACCATGAGCAACCGCAACAGCAAGGCGAACAAGGACGCGGCCCGCGAGCGGATCCGCGCAGAGCGCGAGCGCCAGGCGAAGAAGGACAAGGCCCGCCGCCAGGTCATCGTCGCCGGCTCGGTCGTCGCGGTCCTCGCCCTGGCCGGCGGCATCGGCTTCGCGGTCATGCAGGCCAACAAGCCCGGCGTCTGGGAGGACGCCGAGAACGCGCCCCTGACCGCCCCGAAGAACACCGAGGGCGCCGACGGCACCTCGGTCGTCATCGGCAAGAAGGACGCGAAGAAGACGCTGGAGCTGTACGAGGACTCCCGCTGCCCCGTCTGCGCCACCTTCGAGCAGGCCGTCGGCGAGCAGGTGAAGAAGGACGTGGCGGCCGGCAAGTACAAGCTGAAGTACATCGGTGCCACCTTCATCGACAACTCCGACAACGGCAGCGGCTCGAAGGAGGCCCTCGCCGCCCTCGGCGCGGCGCTGAACGTCAGCCCCGAGGCCTTCCTGGAGTACAAGGCCGCCCTGTACGCGCCGGCGAACCACCCGGAGGAGTCGCAGGACAAGTTCGCCAAGAGCGACTACCTGCTGAAGATCGCCGACGGCGTCCCGGCGCTGAAGAACAACGAGGGGTTCAAGAAGGCCGTGAACGACGGCACCTACCGCAAGTGGGCCCTGGAGATGTCGAAGGCCTTCGACAAGAGCGGCGTCACGGGCACCCCGACGCTGAAGATGGACGGCAAGAAGATCGAGACCCCGCAGACGCCCGAGGCGTTCACCGCGGCGATCGACAAGGCCCTCAAGGGCTGACACCCGGACACACTCCGGCAACGGGCGGGCGAACTCTAGGAGTTGGCCCGTCCGCTGTCTATACGAGCGCGGATACCGGTCAGTAATATGATCATCCGTGACCAGTCTTCTCCCTTCTTCTGCCGCAGCGCCGCGCCGCCGCACGGTCGTCCTGGCCGCCGCCGCCACCGCCGCGCTCGCCCCGATCACCGCGCAGGCCGCCCTGGGGACGTCGGCCGCGTACGCGGCCGAGGGCACCGCTGCCTTCCTGCACGGCGTCGCCTCGGGCGACCCGCTGCCCGACGGGGTCCTGCTGTGGACCCGCGTCACCCCCTCCCCCGAGGCCGTGCCCGGCTCCGGCCTCGGCCCGGACACGGACGTGACCTGGGAGGTGGCCGAGGACCGCGGCTTCGCCCGGATCGTCGCCTCCGGCACCACCACGGCCACGGCCGCCGCCGACCACACGGTCAAGGCCGACGTCCGCGGACTCCGCCCGGAGACCTCCTACTTCTTCCGCTTCGCGACCGGCGGCGCCACCTCCGCCGTGGGCCGCACCCGCACCACGGCCGCGCACGACGCGACCACCCCCGGCGTCCGGTTCGGCGTGGTGTCCTGCGCCAACTGGGAGTCCGGCTACTTCTCCGCGTACCGCCACCTGGCCGCCCGTACCGACCTCGACGCGGTGCTGCACCTCGGCGACTACATCTACGAATACGGCTCCGGCGGCTACCCCGAGCCCAAGTACGTGGTGCGGCAGCACGAGCCGAAGCACGAGATCGTCTCGCTCTCCGACTACCGCACCCGGCACGGCAAGTACAAGACGGACCCCGACCTCCAGGCCCTGCACGCCGCGCACCCGCTCGTCGCGATATGGGACGACCACGAGATCGCCAACGACGCCTGGTCCGGCGGCGCCGAGAACCACACCCCCGGCACCGAGGGCGACTGGGCGGCCCGCGCCGCGGCCGCCAAGCAGGCCTACTTCGAGTGGATGCCGGTACGCACCTCCACCGCCGGCACCGTCTACCGCCGCCTGCGCTTCGGCTCCCTGGCCGACCTGCACCTGCTCGACCTTCGCTCGTTCCGCTCGCAGCAGGCCAAGACCGGCAGCGGCACGGTCGACGACCCGGAGCGCACCATCACCGGGCGGGCCCAGCTGGACTGGCTGAAGTCCGGCCTCGCCTCCTCCACCGCGGCCTGGAAGCTCGTGGGCACCTCGGTGATGATCTCGCCGGTGGCCTTCGGCTCGCTGCCGTCCCACCTGCTGGGCCCGCTGGCCGAGTTGCTGGGGCTGCCGCAGGGCGGCCTGGCCGTCAACGTCGACCAGTGGGACGGCTACACGGACGACCGGAAGGAGCTCCTGGCACACCTGACCCAGAAGAACATCCGGAACACCGTCTTCCTGACCGGTGACATCCACATGGCCTGGGCCAACGACGTGCCGGTGACGGCCGCGACGTACCCGTTCTCGAAGTCGGCCGCCACGGAGTTCGTCGTGACGTCGGTGACCTCGGACAACATCGACGACATGCTGCACGTCGCCCCGCAGACGGTCTCGCTGGCCGCCGCGACGGCCATCAAGGCCGCCAACCGCCACGTGAAGTGGGTGGACATGGACTCCCACGGCTTCGGGGTGCTGGACGTGACCGCCGAGCGCTCGCAGATGGACTACTACGTGCTGTCCGACCGCACCCGCCAGGACGCGACCGCCACCTGGGCGCGCTCCTACCGCACGCTGAACGGCACACAGAAGGTCGAGCGGGTGAGCACCCCGGTGCGCTGACCGCCCCGCCGATGAACCCGACGGACCGTCGAGCCTCCCCCAGGGGAAGCTGACGGTCCGTCGAACATTTCCGGCCAGAGGGGCGTCCTGACGTTAAGCGGGCCTCTCAAGCGTGTTTCGGCAAGAAATCCTTGACGGATCACTGACATGGACACGTAAGCTTCACGCCATCGTGAGGAGATCCCTCCGTTAACTTTGTTCGCGAGGAGCACACGTGCGCGCTTCTGCCCGCATATCCCCCACTCTGCGCCGACGCATCATGGGTACCGCCGTACTCGCTGGAGCCTTGGCCCTCTCCCCGCTTTCCGCCCCCACCGTCATCGCCGCCGCCCCGAAGACCGGCGCCGAGAAGTGTGTGGAGGACGCCACTTCGGCCAACGCCCGCGTGGCGCGCCCGAAGGACAGCCACGCCGCCGAGCCCAACGCGGTGACCGACGCCCAGGCCAAGGCCATGGACGCCGACCTCAAGGCGAAGCTGAGCAAGATTGCGAAGTCGCGCCCGCAGCAGCTGGCCGCCGCCGGCACCAGCATCCCGGTCTACTTCCACGTCATCCACTCCGGGACCACCGGCAAGCTGACGTCGACGCAGATCAACAACCAGATGGCCGTCCTGAACGCCGCGTACGCCGGCCAGGGCACGGGCAACGTCGACTCCGGCTTCCAGTTCACCCTGGCGAGCACGGACTACACCGACAACGCCTCCTGGTACAACCTGACCTCCGGCTCCCAGGCCGAGAAGGACATGAAGAACACCCTGCGCAAGGGCGGCGCCGGCGCGCTGAACTTCTACACGGCCAACCTGGGCGGCGGCCTGCTCGGCTGGGCGACCTTCCCCAGCTCGTACGCCTCCAACCCGAAGATGGACGGTGTCGTCGTCCTCGACGCCTCCCTGCCGGGCGGCACGTCCACCAACTACGACGAGGGTGACACCGCCACCCACGAGGTCGGCCACTGGATGGGCCTCTACCACACCTTCCAGGGCGGTTGTAACGGCAACGGCGACTACGTCTCCGACACCCCCGCCGAGAAGAGCGCCGCGTACCAGTGCCCGACGGGCCGTGACACCTGCGCCAGCAAGCCCGGTGCGGACCCGATCCACAACTTCATGGACTACACGTACGACGCGTGCATGTACCAGTTCACCGCCGGTCAGGTGAGCCGCATGCAGAGCAGCTGGAGCGCTTACCGCGCAGGCTGACCGGTCACTGCTCTACCCTGGGCGCCATGAGCGCGCCGGGGGACGTGATCGACGAACGGTTCGAGCTGCTGGAGCGGCTCGGCAGCGGGGGCATGGGCACGGTCTGGCGAGCGCTGGACCGTGCCCTGCACCGCGAGGTCGCCCTCAAGGAGGTGCGGCCCGTCCACGGCCCGGGCCCCGAAGAGGGGTCCGGGCTGCTGCGCGAGCGGGTGCTGCGCGAGGCCCGCGCCCTGGCCCGGATCAACCACCCCCACGTGGTGACGATCCATCACATCGTGGACCGGGGGCCGCACCCCTGGCTGGTGATGGAGCTGCTGCCCGGCGACACCCTCCAGAGCCGGGCCGAGCGCGGGCCGCTGACGCCGGCCGAGGCCGCGCGGACCGGCCGCGAGGTCCTGGCCGGGCTCCGCGCCGCGCACGCCGCCGGCATCCACCACCGGGACGTGAAGCCCGCCAACGTCCTGCTGCGGGCGGACGGTTCCGCGGTGCTCACCGACTTCGGCATCGCCGCCCTCCAGGACGCCTCCTCGCTCACGGTCACCGGGGAGATCATCGGCACCCCCGAGTACCTCGCCCCCGAGCGGATCCGCGGCGCCGACCTGCCGGCCTGCGACCTCTGGTCCCTGGCGATCACCCTGTACGTGTGCGTCGAGGGCGTCAGCCCCATGCGCCGCACCACCACCCTGGCCACGCTGGCCGCCGTCCTGGACGAGCCGGTGCCGGCGCCGCGCCGCGCGGGCGCGCTGGCCCCCGTACTGGCGGCCGTGCTCGTACGCGACCCGGACGCGCGGCCCGACGCCGAGGCGCTCGACGCGCTGCTGGCCGCGGTCGCGGCACCCGGACCCGGCGGGCCGCCCGCTTCTCCGCCACCGGCGCCGCCGACCCAGGTCGACACCCCGGTCCCGGTGCACGAGCCGCCCGGCCCCCGGGTCGCCGCGCCTCTCCCCCCGCCTCCGGCACCCCGGACCCCCGCACCGCGGCCCGGTCCCGGTCCGGCACACGGAGGCGGCACCCCCGGCCCGGCCGGGGACCCCGACCAGGAGCTGACGCTGGGTCCGGGCCACCCCGGCACCACCCGGCGCGAGGAGCCCGGCCGCCCGGCCCGGAGCGGGGCGCGCACCCCGCTGGCCGCGGCCGCAGCCGTGGTCGCCCTCGCGCTGCTGGGCCTCGGCGCCTACGCGCTGGCCGACCGCGGCGGCCGGGATGCCGGCGGCGCCGCCAAGGGCGGCACCCGGTCGGGCACGTCCTCGCCCGCCACCACCGCCGGCCCCTCCACCGCCCCTCCCACGGCCCCCGCGAGCAGCCCGGCCACACCGCCCGGAGCCGCACCCGCCGCGTCCCCCGCCGGCGCCCCCTCGTACGGCGGCGGGACGGGCGGCGGCAGCGCGGGCACCGGGACGGACGGCGGCCCGGACGGCGGGGGCTCGGGCTCGGGCTCGGGCGACGGCAGCCTCGCCGGCCGCTGGATCGCCCAGCTGTACTCCGAGCCGGTCGCCTCGGGCACCGCCGCCCGCGACCGACGCCTGACGGCCGTCCGGACCGCCGTACCGGAGGCCGAACTGCTGCTCAGCTCCGACTACGCGTCCCTGCGCGCCGGTTACTGGGTGGTCTACGCCGCCGGACCCTTCGAGGACGGCCGGGCCGCACTCGCCTTCTGCGCCGAGCGGGGCCGTACGAGCGCCGACGCCTGCATCGGGCGCTGGCTCAGCGCCGACCCGGCCGACGGCGTCTACAAGTGCACCCCGCCCGCGAGTTCCCCGGGCGGCCGCTGCCGGCGGGACTGAGCCGACGGCAGCGAGCCGGGGAGGAAGGTAGCGACGGGACTCGGGCCCGGCACGCCCCGAGAGACCCGGCTCAGATGCTCTCCAGGAACGCCAGCACCGTCGCCCACATGCGCTCCGCGGCCTCCGCGTCGTAGTCCGGCAGCTCGGGGTCGGTGAACAGGTGCCCCGCGCCGGGGTAGCTGTGCACCTCCACGTCGGCGCCGGCCCGCCGCATCCGCAGGTACCAGGCGTTCAGCCAGTCCGTCGTCTCGAACGGGTCGGGGTCGGCGATGTGCAGCTGCACCGGCAGGTCGTCCACCGCGGCGTCGTCCGCGATGTCCGCGGTGCCGTGCAGGAGCAGCAGCCCGCGCGCCTTCTCGTCTGCCAGGGCCAGTTGCTGGGCCACGGAACCGCCGAAGGAGAAGCCCGCGTACACCAGGCCCTTCTCCGAGTGGGGGGCGACCGCCAGGACGGCGCGCTTGAGGAGCTCGTCCCGGCCGGTCTCGTCGCGGAACGCCATGCCCTCCTCGGCCGTGTCGAAGACCCGGCCCTCGAAGAGGTCGGGCACGTGGACCTCGTGGCCGGCCGCACGCAGCCGGTCGGCCGCGGCATGGACCGCGGGCCGCAGTCCGTACGTCGAGTGGAAGAGCACGATGTTCATGCGTCCATCGTGCCAGCTCCGGTGCGCGGCGGTCCGCTACGGTCGGGGCATGGAGAACGTGCTGCGCCCGTTGACCGTGATCGGCGGCTCGGTCGTCCTCACCCTGCTCGCCGGGTGGCTGCTGGACCTCCTGCTGCGCCGCGCCGACGCCCGCCACTACGAGACCCCGCTGTGGGGGCTGCTGCGTCGCTGCCGCCGCCCCTTCCAACTCGTCCTGCTGGCCGCCCTGCTGAGGGGCTTCCACCGCCGGGCCGGGCTGCTGGAGGACCATTCCGTCGGCGTGGCCCGCGCGCTCACGCTGGTGCTGATCGGGGCGGCGGCCTGGCTGCTGGTGCGGATCGCCACCGCCGTCGTGGACTCGGCGTACGCGCGCTACGCCGCCGGCGCGGAGGAGTCCGCCCGGATGCGGCGGATCCGTACGCAGGTCACGCTCATCCACCGGGTGGTGACCGCGGTGATCGTGGTGGTGGCGGTCGCCGCGATGCTGCTGACCTTCCCGGCGATGCGGACCGTCGGCGCCTCCGTACTGGCCTCCGCCGGCATCATCGGCATCGTGGCGGGCATCGCCGCGCAGTCCACGCTGGGCAACCTGTTCGCCGGGCTGCAGATCGCCTTCGGCGACACCGTCAGGATCGGCGACACCGTGGTGGTGGACGGCGAGTGGGGCAGGGTCGAGGAGATCACGCTGACCTTCCTGGTCGTGCGGACCTGGGACGAGCGCCGGCTGACCATGCCCGTCTCGTACTTCACCGGCAAGCCGTTCGAGAACTGGTCGCGCGGCGGCGCCGAGGTCACCGGCACGGTGTTCCTGCACGTGGACCACACGGCGCCGGTGGGCCTGATGCGGGCCCGGCTGCAGGAGATCCTGGCCGCCTGCCCGGCCTGGGACGGCCGGTCGTCGAGCCTGGTCGTCACGGACTCCACGCCCACCACGATGCAGGTCAGGGCGGTGGTCACGGCCAAGGACGGCGACGACCTGTGGACGGTGCGCTGCGAGGTGCGGGAGCGGCTGATCGCCTGGCTGTGTGCGGAGCACCCGTACGCGCTGCCGCGGGTCAGCACCGGCCCCGCGGCGCTGCCCCCGGCCGGCGGCACGGGCAGCACGCCGGTCGCGGGTGACGGGGGCGCCCCCGTCACGGGCGCAGGCTCCTGACGTCGAGGTGCCGCAGCACCCGGTCCACGACCTCCGGGTCGGCGCCGGGCTCGCTGCGCGCGGCGAGCACCTCGTGGCGGGCGGCGGACATCATCTCGCGCTGGATGCGCTGGACCGTACGGAGCCGGGCGACGCGCTGCGCGTAGGCCTCGCGGCGTTCCTCCTCCACCATGTCGGGGCTGATGCGGGCGCCCATGTCGTAGGCGCGGCGCAGGAGTTGCTCGCTGATCTCCTCGGGGATCTCCTCGGCGTCCTCGATCTCGCGCAGCCGGCGCTTGGCGGCCCTGGCGGCGCGGACGGCGAGGCGGCGCTCGAACTCCCGCGCCGCGTCGGTGTCGGCCCGGACGCCGAGGAACCGGACGAGCCGGGGCAGGGTGAGCCCCTGGACGACGAGGGTCGCCATGATGACGGCGAAGGCGATGTAGACGATCTCGTCGCGCATCGGGAAGGGCGCGCCGGAGTCGGTCCTGAGCGGGATGGCGAGGGCGAGGGCCACGGAGGCGACCCCGCGCATCCCGGCCCACCACATGACCACGCTCTCCCGCCAGTCGACCGGGATGTCGTCGTCCTCGCCGTGCAGCCGCTGGTGCAGGCGGCGGGCGGCCCAGGCCGCGGGGAGCAGCCAGAGGAGCCGTACGAGGACCACGGTCCCGACGACGGCCGCCGCCCACCCGGCCATCTCCCGGGCGCGGCCCTCGGTGACCCCGAAGACCTGGTGCAGCTCCAGTCCGATGAGGCCGAACGCGACGCCGGTGACCAGCATGTCGACGACCTCCCAGAAGGTGTGCCCGGCCAGCCGGCCCAGCACGTCGTCGGCGTCGGTGGCGTACTCGGCCAGGAACAGGGCGCAGGTGAGCACGGCCAGGACGCCCGAGCCGCGGAGCTCCTCGGCCAGCACGTAGGCGACGAAGGGGACGAGGAGGGTGAGGCCGATCTGGAGGGTCGCGTCGCCGAGGCGGCCCATCAGCCGGTTCGCGGCCCAGCCGAGGGCCAGGCCGACGGCGACCGCGACGGCTGCCGAGAGCACGAACTCGCCGACGGCGCCGGACACGGAGAACTCGCCGCCGACCGCGGCCGCGATGGCCACGTGGTAGAGCACGATGGCGGTGACGTCGTTGAACAGCCCCTCGCCCTCCAGGATCGACACCATGCGCCGGGGCAGGCCCAGGGAGCCGGCGACGGCGGTGGCGGCGACCGGGTCGGGCGGGGCGACCAGCGCGCCGAGGGCCAGTGCGGCGGCGACCGGCAGTCCGGGCACGACGACGCTCGCGACCCATCCCACGGCGGCGGTGGTGACGAAGACCAGGGCCACGGCGAGCAGCAGGATCGGGCGGACGTTGGCGGCGAACTGGCGCCAGGAGGTGCGCTGCACGGAGGCGTAGAGCAGGGGCGGCAGGACCAGCGGGAGGATGTACTCGGGCGGGACCTCGACGTCCGGTACGAAGGGCAGCAGGGCGAGCACGATGCCGCCGAGGGTCATCAGCACCGGGGCGGGCAGCCCGAGCCGGTCGCCGAGGGGCACGGTGACGACGGCCCCGAGCAGCAGCAGGAAGAGGAGGGCGAGCTGATCCACACCGCCCAGCCTCGCAGCCGGGCGGGGCGATCCGGGGCATTGCGGCGGGCAGCGCGCCCGTCGCACGCGGCGGGGTGTGCGGCCCGGCACCCGCGGCGCGGGCGGACGGTCGGCCCGGCACGCCGGGGGCGCGGCGGCCGGTTCAGCCCAGCGTCCGCCGCATGGCGCGGTGGGGCATGCCCGCGTCGTCGAACTCGGGCCCGTACGGCGCGTAGCCCAGCCGCTCGTAGAAGCCGAGGGCATGGGTCTGGGCGTGCAGGTCGACGGCGGTGAGGCCGCGCCGGGCCGCCTCGGCCTCGATGGCCCGGACCAGTGCCGCGCCCACGCCCAGGCCGCGGGCGGCCCGGGTCACGGCGAGCCGGCCCAGGGAGCCGACGCCGGGTTCCGCGAGGCCGGTCAGCAGGCGCCCGGTGCCAAGGGGGTACCCCCTTCCCGAGCGGAGCCGAGAGCTTGGGGGAGGGCCGTCCGCGCCGGTCGCCAGCACGTGCACCGCGTCCGCGTCGTGGGCGTCGTACTCGATCTCCCGGGGCACGCGCTGCTCGACGACGAAGACGGCTGCGCGGACCGCGAAGCAGGCCTCGCGGTCGGCGTCCGTCGCCGCGACGCGGACGTCGTAGATCACTCGCTCTCCGCCCGGATGACGTCCAGCGCGTGCTGGAGGTCGGCGGGGTAGGCGCTCTCGAACTCGACCCAGCCGCCGTCGGAGGGGTGCTCGAAGCCCAGGCGCATGGCGTGCAGCCACTGGCGGGTCAGGTTCAGCCGCTTGGCGATCGTCGGGTCGGCGCCGTAGGTGAGGTCGCCGACGCAGGGGTGCCGGTGGGCGGACATGTGCACGCGGATCTGGTGCGTGCGGCCGGTCTCCAGCTTGATGTCGAGCAGGGAGGCGGCGCGGAAGGCCTCGATGAGGTCGTAGTGCGTGACGGACGGCTTGCCTTCGGAGGTCACGGCCCACTTGTAGTCGGCGCTGGGGTGCCGGCCGATGGGGGCGTCGATGGTGCCGCTCATCGGGTCCGGGTGGCCCTGGACCAGCGCGTGGTAGCGCTTGTCGACGACGCGCTCGCGGAACTGGTTCTTCAGCGAGGTGTAGGCGCGCTCGGACTTGGCGACGACCATCAGGCCCGAGGTGCCGACGTCGAGGCGGTGCACGATGCCCTGGCGCTCGGCGGCGCCGGAGGTGGAGATGCGGTACCCGGCGGCGGCGAGACCGCCGATGACGGTGGTGCCGGTCCAGCCGGGGCTGGGGTGTGCCGCGACGCCCACGGGCTTCATGATCACGACGATGTCGTCGTCGTCGTGCACGATCTCCATGCCCTCGACGGGCTCGGCCACGACCTCGACCGGCCGGGGCGCGCCCGGCATCTCGACCTCCAGCCAGGCACCGCCGTGCACGCGCTCCGACTTCCCGACGACGCTGCCGTCGACCGAGACCTTCCCCGCCGCGGCCAGCTCGGCCGCCTTGGTCCGGGAAAAACCGAACATACGGGCGATGGCGGCGTCGACGCGCTCGCCTTCGAGGCCATCGGGGACGGGCAGGGTGCGGATCTCGGGAATCGTACTCACCCGTCGAGTATGCCGGACTCCGCCGACACACCCGGACGCGTTCAGTCCTTGTGGATCGTTCCGTCCGGGTCCAGACCCTTGAAGGAGAGCAGGACGATCAGGATTCCACCGCAGACGATGGCGGAGTCCGCGAGGTTGAAGACGGCGAAGTGGGCCGGTGCGATGAAGTCCACCACAGCGCCGCGGAAGACGCCCGGCGAGCGGAAGATCCGGTCGGTGAGGTTGCCGAGCGCGCCGCCGAGCAGCCCGCCGAGCGCGATGGCCCACGGCAGGCTGTAGAGCTTGCGCGAGATCCGCACGATGACGACGATCACGGTCGCCGCGATCAGCGTGAAGATGATCGTGAAGGCCTCGCCGAAGCCGAAGGCGGCGCCGGGGTTGCGGACCGCCTCGAACTTCAGCAGGTCGCCGATGATCTCGATCGGCGCCTGGTGCTCCAGCTTCGCGACCACCAGCATCTTGCTGCCGAGGTCGAGCAGGTACACGACCAGTGCGACCACCAGCAGCGCAGCGATCCGGCGCCGCCCCTTGGGCCGGTCCGCCTCAGGCTGGGCTTCCCCGATGTCCGGCGTACCGATGACGCCCTCCGCCTCTGCCACGTGAATCCCTCGAATTCAGGTCCTCGGGGCCGCCAGAAGGTGCCCGATCAGAACACGAGGGTACGTCACGGCCGCCACGGGGTGGCGGGACCGCGGGGCGGCGTGGACGTGACCCGGACGACACCGCAGCGGCCGGCCTCAGTGCCGCCGTTCCTGCTTCTGCTTGCACTCCACGCACAGGGTGGCGCGCGGGAAGGCCTGCATGCGGGCCTTGCCGATGGGGTTGCCGCAGTTCTCGCAGACGCCGTACGTACCCGCGTCCAGGCGCTCCAGGGCGCGCTCGGTCTGCTCCAGCATCTCGCGGGCGTTCGAGGCCAGGGCCAGCTCGTGCTCCCGCGTGATGTTCTTCGTACCGGTGTCGGCCTGGTCGTCGCCCGCGCCGTCGCCGGAGTCGCGCATCAGGCCGGTGATCGCCTCCTCGGAGTGGTGCAGCTCCTCGCGCAGCCGCAGGATCTCGCTCATCAGCTCGGCCCTGGCCTCGGCGACCTCGGCGGGGGTCCACGGGTCCTCGCCCGGCCGGACCGCCAGCTCACCGGGGGCCACCGCGGTGGCCCCGGCCTTCGGAAGGCCGCTGGTGGCGGCCACGGCCGTCTTCCTGGCCGTAGCGGCCCTGCCCGTGCCGCTGCTCTTCTTGGCAACCACTGTCCCGGCTCCCGTCTCTTCGGCGGTCGGTGCCGCCCCCGAGGCCGCGGCCGTCCTGGCCGGGGCCTTCTTCACGGCCGCCCTGCCGGCGGCCTCCCTGGTGGCGCCGTTCTTCGCCGCGGCCCTCCTGCCGGCGGCCGCCGAGGCCTTCTTCCCGCTGCTCTTCGCGGCAGTGCTGCCCACCGCCGCGCCCTTGGTGGTCCCGGCGGCCGTCGCCTTCTTCGCCGAGCCGGTCTTCACGGCCGCGCCGGCGGCCGGAGGGTCCGCGGCCGGGTCCCCGGCCGGCTCCTCCACGGCTGCCGACGCCCGGGCCGGCAGCGTCTTCCTGGCCGCCCTCGCCCCCGTCACCGCCCGGTCGGTCACCTCCGGCAGGTCGGCGGCCCTGTCCGTCGGCGCCCGGGCCGCGGACTTCGCCGCATGCGCGCTCCCGGAGACGGCCTCCGAAGGGCCGGCCTTCCCCTTGGCTGCCTTCTTCGGCGCCGCCTTCGCCCTGCCCTTCGGCGCGGTGCTCGCCGAGGTGCTCTTCACCGCGGTCCCGGACGTGCCCGCCTTGCCCCGCGCCGGCTCCACGGCCTTGGCCATGCTCTTCTTCGGTGCCGCCTCCGGCACGGGAGTCCCGGCCGGCAGCGTCTTCCTGGCCGCCCTCGCGCCCGTCACCGCCCGGTCGGTCACCTCCGGGAGATCGGCGGCCCTGTCCGTCGGCGCCCGGGCCGCGGACTTCGCCGCGTGCGCGCTCCCGGAGACGGCCTCCGAAGGTGCCGCCTTCGTGGCCGTGGACTTCTTCCCAGCGGACGCCGTCTTCTTCGCGGCGGTCTTCTTCGCCACCATGGCCGCGGCCCCTTCACATATTGTGATCTGCACGCGAATCGTGCTGGGACGATAAATCGGCTCATACCCCGCGGCAACGGGGCGCACGTCCTCCGAGGCCGACCTGCATCCGTTGTGCCCAGCTCAGGGCCGGGTAATCCGGTGCCGGGACCCCGAGGGGCGCGGCAGGGGCGCGTCGGCCGTTCGGGTCAACCCGGCCGCCGCCCCCGCGCCCCGGCCGAACCGCACCCGAGCGCCCCGCCCGACGCCGCACAAACCGGTCTGCCGACCCGCCCCCCGGCCCTTACACTGGGCCGAGCGGAAGGCATGGATGGGGACGAGTAGCGTCGTACGCAGCCAGGAGCGACCCGGGGACGGTGTGAGCCCGGGGGCGAGCGCGACGTGAAGGATCACCCCGGAGCCGCCGGAAGAACGCCCAGGACGCCCGCAGGGCCCCGGGTCAGTAGAACCGGCCCGCGCCCCTAATGAGGGGGCCACCGGCGCGCCAGGGCGCTCCGGGGGCCAAGGAGGGTGGTACCGCGGGAGCCGAGGCTCTCGTCCCTCCGACGGAGATGGACCCGCCGTTGGAGGAAGAGCACACCCGATGAGTACGCAGAGCCAGCAGCCCACACCGTCGCAGTACCGCCCGGTGCCCGCCCAGGTCGACCTGCCCGCCCTGGAGCACGCCGTCCTCGACTTCTGGCGCGAGAACAAGACCTTCGCCAAGACGCTGGAGCAGTCCGAGGGCCGCCCCGAGTGGGTCTTCTACGAGGGCCCGCCCACCGCGAACGGCATGCCCGGCGCGCACCACATCGAGGCCCGCGTCTTCAAGGACGTCTTCCCCCGCTTCCGGACCATGCGCGGCTACCACGTGGCCCGCAAGGCCGGCTGGGACTGCCACGGCCTGCCGGTCGAGCTCGCCGTGGAGAAGGAGCTGGGCTTCAACGGCAAGCAGGACATCGAGGCGTACGGCATCGCCGAGTTCAACGCCAAGTGCCGCGAGTCGGTGACCCGCCACACGGACGCCTTCGCCGACCTCACCACCCGCATGGGCTACTGGGTGGACCTGGACGACGCGTACCGCACGATGGACCCCGAGTACGTCGAGTCCGTCTGGTGGTCGCTCAAGGAGATCTTCAACAAGGGCCTGCTGGTCCAGGACCACCGCGTGGCCCCCTGGTGCCCCCGCTGCGGCACCGGCCTCTCCGACCACGAGCTGGCCCAGGGCTACGAGACCGTGGTCGACCCCTCGGTCTACGTCCGCTTCCCGCTGACCTCGGGCCCGCTCGCGGGCCAGGCCTCGCTGGTCGTCTGGACCACCACCCCCTGGACCCTCGTCTCCAACACCGCCGTGGCGGCCCACCCCGACGTCACCTACGTCGTGGCCACGAACGGCGAGGAACGGCTGGTCGTCGCCCAGCCGCTGCTGGAGAAGGCCCTCGGCGAGGGCTGGGAGGCCACCGGCCAGACCTTCACCGGCAAGGAGATGGAGCGCTGGAACTACCGGCGCCCCTTCGAGCTGGTGCCCTTCGACGCGCCGGCCCACTTCGTGGTCAACGCCGAGTACGTCACCACCGAGGACGGCACCGGTCTGGTCCACCAGGCCCCGGCCTTCGGCGCCGACGACCTCGCGGTCTGCCGCGCGTACGGCCTGCCCGTCGTCAACCCGGTCCGCCCCGACGGCACCTTCGGCGAGGAGGTCCCGCTGGTCGGCGGCGTCTTCTTCAAGAAGGCCGACGAGCAGCTGACCGCCGACCTGGACGCCCGCGGCCTGCTCTTCAAGCACATCGCCTACGAGCACAGCTACCCGCACTGCTGGCGCTGCCACACCGCGCTGCTCTACTACGCGCAGCCCTCGTGGTACATCCGCACCACCGCCGTCAAGGACGCGATGCTGCGGGAGAACGAGAAGACCAACTGGTTCCCCGAGTCGGTCAAGCAGGGCCGCTTCGGCGACTGGCTGAACAACAACATCGACTGGGCGCTCTCCCGGAACCGCTACTGGGGCACCCCGCTGCCGATCTGGCGCTGCGAGGAGAACCACCTCACCTGCGTCGGCTCGCGCGCCGAGCTGAGCGAGCTGTCCGGGCAGGACCACTCCGCGCTGGACCCGCACCGCCCGTACATCGACGACGTCACCTTCCCCTGCTCGGCCGAGGGCTGCTCCCTGACCGCCGTCCGCGTCCCGGAGGTCATCGACGCCTGGTACGACTCGGGCTCGATGCCGTTCGCGCAGTGGGGCTACCCGTACAAGAACAAGGAGATCTTCGAGAAGCGCTACCCGGCGCAGTTCATCTCGGAGGCGATCGACCAGACCCGCGGCTGGTTCTACACGCTGATGGCGGTCGGCACCCTGGTCTTCGACAAGTCCTCGTACGAGAACGTGGTCTGCCTGGGCCACATCCTCGCCGAGGACGGCCGCAAGATGTCCAAGCACCTGGGCAACATCCTCCAGCCCATCCCGCTCATGGACCAGCACGGCGCCGACGCGGTCCGCTGGTTCATGGCGGCCGGCGGCTCCCCCTGGGCGGCCCGCCGCGTCGGCCACGGCACCATCCAGGAAGTGGTCCGCAAGACCCTCCTCACGTACTGGAACACGGTGGCCTTCCAGGCCCTGTACGCCCGTACGTCGGACTGGGCGCCCTCCGCCGCGGACCCGGCCCCGGCCGACCGCACCGTCCTCGACCGCTGGCTGCTCTCCGAGCTGCACCAGCTGACCGGCCAGGTCACCGAGGCCATGGAGGCGTACGACACCCAGCGGGCCGGCAAGCTGCTGTCCGCCTTCGTCGACGACCTGTCGAACTGGTACGTGCGCCGGTCGCGGCGCCGGTTCTGGCAGGGCGACAAGGCGGCGCTGCGCACCCTGCACGACGTGGTGGAGACCGTCACGCGCCTGATGGCCCCGCTGACGCCGTTCATCACCGAGCGGGTGTGGCAGGACATGATCGTCCCCGTCACGCCGGGCGCCCCGGAGTCGGTGCACCTGTCCTCCTGGCCGGAGGCGGACGCCTCGGCCGTGGACACCACCCTGTCGCAGCAGATGGTGCTCGTGCGCCGGCTCGTCGAGCTGGGCCGCGCCACCCGCGCCGAGTCCGGCGTCAAGACCCGCCAGCCGCTCTCGCGGGCGCTGGTCGCGGCGGCCGGCTTCGAGGCCCTCTCGACCGAGCTCCACGCGCAGATCACCGAGGAGCTGAACGTCTCCTCGCTGGCCTCGCTGTCCGAGGTGGGCGGCTCGCTGGTGGACACCACCGCCAAGGCGAACTTCCGGGCCCTCGGCAAGCGCTTCGGCAAGGGCGTGCAGGACGTGGCCAAGGCGGTCGCGGCCGCCGACGCCGCCGCGCTGTCGCTGGCGCTGCGCTCGGGCGAGGCCACGGTCGAGGTCAACGGCGAGACCGTGACCCTCTCCCCCGAGGAGGTCATCATCACCGAGACCCCGCGCGAGGGCTGGTCGGTCGCGTCGGACTCCGGCGCGACGGTGGCGCTGGACCTGGAGATCACGCCCGAGCTCAAGCTGGCGGGCCTGGCGCGTGACGCGATCCGGCTGATCCAGGAGGCCCGGAAGAACTCCGGCCTGGACGTGGCCGACCGCATCGCGCTCCGCTGGTCCACGTCCGACGCCGAGCTGACCACGGCCCTCACGGACCACGCCGCTCTGATCGCGGACGAGGTCCTGGCCACGGACTTCGCGTCCGGCGCGGCCGACGACTCGTACGGCGCCGCCTTCGAGGACGAGGCCCTCGGCCTCACCTTCCGCCTCCGCAAGGCGTAACTCCCCGCCCCTGTGGCCCGGCCCCCACCCCGGGGTCCGGGCCACAGCCATGTCCCCTCCCCCGAAAACGGAGACCCCACCTCACGAAGCCCCTGGCAGCCGGCCCGGCACCAGCCCCCCCACCCGCACCGCACCCCCACCCCACCCCCAACGCAAACGGGCCGGGCCCGGACTCCCCAAAGGGGTCCGGGCCCGGCCCGTAAAGACTGCCGACGATTACGTCAGTGTCGTCCTCAGTTGTCGTCCTCGTCGATCAGGAAGCCCCGCATCGGAGACGGAGCCTGCTGCATCGGCTGCGGCGCAGCCGGCCGCACCGGCGCCATCGGCTGCGTCATGGCCGGGGACATCTGCTGCTGACCGCCGTAGGACGGGGCACCCATCGGCGACGGACCGCCACCCATGGTGTGACCCATCGCACCGGCCGGAGCCATCGACGGCGCCGGCGACGGCGGCAGCGAGGCGGTGGCCGGGGTGCGCGGCGGGGCGAGGGAGTCGTCCGCCTGGGTCTCCAGCTGGCGCAGCTGCGACTCCAGGTACGACTTCAGACGCGTGCGGTACTCGCGCTCGAAGCCCCGCAGGTCCTCGACCTTGCGCTCCAGCGTGGCGCGGGCGGACTCCAGGGACCCCATCGCGACGCGGTGCTTCTCCTGCGCGTCCCGCTCCAGGGCGTCGGCCTTGGCGCGGGCGTCGCGCTCCAGGCCCTCGGCGCGCGAACGGGCCTCGCCGACGATCTTGTTGGCCTCGGAGCGGGCCTCCGCGATCGCCTGGTCGGCGGTCTGCTGCGCCAGGGAGAGGACGCGGGCGGCGCTGTCGCCACCGGGGCCCTGGCCGGGCTGCGGCAGCTGGGGCGGCTGGTGGCCCATCGGCTGGCCCATGGGCGGCTGGCCCATCGGCTGGCCCATCGGGTTCTGGCCACCCATGGTGTGCGGGGGCTGCATCGGGCCGCCCATGGGGCCTTGCTGCATCGGACCGGGACCCTGCTGCATCGGGCCGGGGCCCTGCTGCATCGCGCCCGGGCCCGGCGGGAGCTGCGGAGCGCCACCCGGCAGCTGGGGCGGACCCATCTGCGGGGGGCCCTGCTGGACCGGCGGGCCGGATATGGCGGCGGGCACGGGCGCGCCGGGGCCGCGCTGGTCCTGGGGTTCCGGCTTGCGCATGTTCTGCTGCTGCTGGTTCTGCGCGGCGGCACGCGTGGCGGCGGCCAGCTTCGCGCGGAGGTCCTCGTTCTCGCGCAGCAGGCGCGTCAGTTCGGCCTCGACCTCGTCGAGGAAGGCATCGACCTCGTCCTCGTCATAGCCTTCTCGGAGGCGGACGGTCGTGAACTGCTTGTTCCGCACGTCCTCGGGGGTCAGCGGCATCTCTTCTTCACCTCTACGTAGTCGTCGGCAGTCGGCAAGACCGGATCGTTCACACGCTTCTCGCAACGTTGCTCACGATGCTGATCAGGATGTAAACGATGATCATCAGCACGAAGAAGGACAGGTCGAGTGCCACGCCCCCGAGACGCAGCGGCGGAATGAACCGCCGCAGAAGCTTGAGCGGTGGATCGGTGACAGTGTAGGTGGCCTCCAGGACCACCACCATCGCCTTGCCAGGTTCCCAGGAGCGGGCGAACTGGAAGACGTAGTCCATGACCAACCGGAAGATCAGCACGATGAGGAAGCACATCAGCGCGATGTAGATCACCTGCAGTGCCACGCCCATCCCGTACTTCCCTCTCCCCTTGCTCCCACTGTCCGGCCGATCGGCCGGGCCCCGTATCCCGGTGTCGTGTTACTCAATCGGTCTAGCTTTGGTTGAAGAACCCGCCCTCTGCGATGCGGGCCTTGTCCTCCGCCGTGACATCGACGTTAGCAGGCGAGAGCAGAAACACCTTCTGTGTCACGCGTTCAATGCTGCCGTGCAGACCGAACACCAGACCGGCTGCGAAGTCCACGAGACGCTTCGCGTCTGTGTCGTCCATCTCCGTGAGGTTCATGATCACCGGGGTGCCCTCGCGGAAGTGTTCCCCGATGGTACGGGCCTCGTTGTAGGTCCGGGGGTGGAGCGTCGTGATGCGGTACGGCTCCCGCTCGGACACGACCTTGGGCATGATCACCGGTGCGTTCTTCTCCTGGCTCGGGCGTTCAGGTGTGATGGATGCCACGGGGGCGATTCGCGCCGGACGTCCGCTTTCGACGGGCAGCGGAGCGGGCTCACGCTGCGCGGGAGGCTGTACGGCTCGTACCGGTTCGTCCCGAACCGGGGCCTGGTGCGGAGGCTCGTGCCGCCGACGGTCCCGCTCCGGCTCGGGCTCGGGCTCGAACTCGTCGTCGGGGTCGAACCCCGGGCCGTCGTACCCATCGTCCTCCACGAGGCCGAGGTAGACCGCCATCTTGCGCATCGCGCCGGCCATTCTCTGAGTCCTCCGCTCTGTGGTGGATCGCCCTCGTCACCGATGGCGCTGGGCTCCAACCGCCCGCGATCCACGTGGCCTGTCCGCCCATCGGCGGGAATGACCATATTTTCTGCTGTGGTCCGACTTGCTTCGCGACGTTACCCGAGCCGGGGTCGGCTTCCGAGTACCGCGGTGCCGACGCGCACGTGTGTCGCTCCCGCCGCCACGGCCTCTTCCAGGTCCCCGCTCATACCGGCCGAGACCATCGTGGCAGCCGGATGGTCGGCGCGCAGGCGGGATGACAATTCCATCAGCCGCTCGAACGCCGCGCGTTCGCGTCCCGCGTACGGGCCGGTGAGCGGAGCGACGGTCATCAGTCCGCCGATCCGCAGTCCGGGGGCCGCCGCGACCAGTTCCGCCAGCTCGGTCACGCCGTCGGGGGCCACTCCCCCGCGCTCGCCGCGGCCGCCCTCCTCGGCGTCGAGCGCCACCTGCACCAGGCAGCCGAGCTCACGGCCGGCCTTCTCCGCCGCCGCCGAGAGGGCGGTGACGAGCCGGGGGCGGTCGACCGACTGCACGACGTGCGCGTAACCGGCCACCGAACGGACTTTGTTCGTCTGCAACTGGCCGACGAAGTGCCACGTGAGGGGCAGATCCGCACAGGCCGCGGCCTTCGGGGCGGCGTCCTGGTCGCGGTTCTCCGCCACGTGACGGACGCCGAGCTCCGCCAGCAGCCGTACGTCGCTCGCGGGGTACGTCTTGGTGACCACGATGAGGGTCACCTCTTCCCTCTTGCGCCCCGCGCCCGCGCAGGCCGTGGAGATGCGTTCCTCCACCCTCGCGAGGTTGGCGGCGAGCTCCGCCTTACGGTCCGTCATCGATCAGTCCAACCAGACATATCCGGCAAGCCGCCCGGTGATCCGGTCACGGCGGTACGAGAAGTGGTCGAGGGATTCCAGGGTGCAGACCGGAGACCGCTTGAGGTCGGTCACCCCGAGCGCCGCCAGCTGCGCGTGCACCCCGGCCACCACGTCGACGGCCGGGGTGCCCCAGCTGGTGGTGGCGTGGGCCTCGGGCACCACGGCGGCGACGTCCTCGCGCATCGCCGCGGGCACCTCGTAGCAGCGCCCGCAGACCGCCGGGCCCGTGCGGGCCGTGATCCGGGAGGGTTCCGCGCCGAGCCGCACCATCGCCTCGACCGCGGCGGGCACCACCCCGGCGACCAGGCCGGGCCTGCCCGCGTGGGCCGCGGCCGCGACCCCGGCGACGGGGTCGGCCAGCAGGACCGGGGTGCAGTCGGCGGTCAGCACGGCGAGGGCGAGCCCGCGCCGGGAGGTGACCACCGCGTCGACGGCCGGCGGTGGCGTGTCGCCCCAGGGGGCGTCGACCACCGCCACGTCGCGGCCGTGCACCTGGTTCATCCAGACCACCCGGTCCGGCGCGATGCCCAGGGCCCCGGCGGCGAGCGCCCGGTTCGACCCGACGGCCGCCGGGTCGTCGCCGACCGCGCCGCCGAGGTTGAGCTCCTCGTACGGAACGGCGCTCACCCCGCCCCACCTGTCGGTGAAGGCGAAGTGCGCGCCGCTCGCGTGGTGCCGCTCGCTTATCACTTCAAGAAGTCCGGGACATCCAGCTCTTCGGCGGGGCTGTCCTGGTAGGGGCGGGCCGTCGGGACCTGGGGCGCGGTGACGGCCGGGGCGACCGGGACCTCGGCGACCGGAGCCGCCTCGACCGGGGCCGGGGGCTCCTCACGCGGGGTCACCGAGCCGAGGCCGCCGAAGGCGGGGCGGACCGGCTCGGCCGGGCGGACCGGGGCCGGGGGCTCCTCGCGCTTGGTGGACGCGGCGCCGATCACGTTGTCCCGGCGGGCCGGGGGCTGGCCCCCGTCGAAGCCGGCCGCGATCACGGTGACCCGTACTTCGTCTCCCAGGGCGTCGTCGATGACGGCGCCGAAGATGATGTTCGCCTCCGGGTGGGCAGCCTCGCTGACCAGCTGGGCCGCCTCGTTGATCTCGAAGAGACCGAGGTCGGAGCCGCCGGAGATGGAGAGCAGCACACCGCGGGCGCCGTCGATGGACGCCTCCAGCAGCGGCGAGGAGATCGCCATCTCGGCCGCGGCCACGGCGCGGTCGTCGCCGCGGGCGGAGCCGATGCCCATGAGGGCCGAGCCGGCCTCCGACATCACGGACTTCACGTCGGCGAAGTCGAGGTTGATCAGACCCGGGGTGGTGATCAGGTCGGTGATGCCCTGGACGCCGGAGAGCAGCACCTGGTCCGCGGACTTGAACGCGTCGAGCACGCTGACCTGGCGGTCCGAGATGGACAGCAGCCGGTCGTTCGGGATGACGATGAGGGTGTCGACCTCTTCGCGGAGCTCGGCGATGCCGTCCTCCGCCTGGTTCGCGCGGCGGCGGCCCTCGAAGGTGAACGGGCGGGTGACCACGCCGATCGTGAGGGCGCCCAGCGAGCGCGCGATGTTGGCGACGACCGGGGCGCCGCCGGTGCCGGTGCCACCGCCCTCTCCGGCGGTGACGAAGACCATGTCGGCCCCCTTGAGGACCTCCTCGATCTCCTCGCGGTGGTCCTCTGCCGCCTTGCGGCCGACTGCCGGGTTGGCGCCGGCGCCGAGGCCGCGGGTCAGTTCGCGGCCGACGTCGAGCTTGACGTCGGCGTCGCTCATCAACAGCGCCTGGGCGTCGGTGTTGATGGCGATGAACTCGACGCCCTTGAGGCCGACCTCGATCATTCGGTTGATGGCATTGACACCACCGCCGCCGACACCGATGACCTTGATGACTGCGAGGTAGTTCTGCGGTGCTGCCACGTCGAAGGCCTCTCGCCTCGAGTTACGTGTCGCCGCCTCGCGGGCCTGCGGTGCGACGACTGATGCCGAAAAATGGGACGGCCCGACCAGCCTGACTCGCCGACCCGAACCCTAACCCTGAAGTTTAGGGTTAACAGTGTGTCTGTCCCTTGGACTCTTCCGGACAGGACACTAAGTCGACAAGTGGCGCGCGTTCAACGAACACGCCGAACCTCCCGTTTTTCTTTTCACCCTATGTGATCACCCATATCCCTGGCCAACCAGGGTGCTTCCCTGTTCGACCCCGCGTCAACTCCCGGAGGCCGCCGGGGCCGTGGGGGCGCTCACGTCGAAGTGCCGTGCGGAGCCCGCGGCTTTCATCAGGGCGGTGAGCGCACGGCCTTTCGCGGCCCCCTGCTCGGGACTCCCCCACATGACGGTCCGGCCGCCGGTCAACTCCAGTACGACGGCGTCGTACGAGCGCACGCGAACCACCCTGGTGTCCCTGGCCACGGCCGCCGGGAGGTCGTCGGCGACGCCCACCGCCTCGTGCAGCAGCCGCTCCTCGTCGAAGCGGCGCAGACTCGGTGACCGTTTCGCCGTCAATTCCAGTACGGGTACGCCCTCGGGGGCTTTCGGCACCGTGGCGAACCGGACGCCCGAAGCGTCCACTTCCACGAACTTGGCGCCCTTTTCAATGAGCAGGACGGGTTTGCGCTCGGTCACTTTGAGACCGATTCCGTGCGGCCAGGCGCGCACCACGTCGACCGAATCGATCCGCGGTAGCCGGCCGCGCAGCCGGGCCTCGATCTCGTCGGTGTCCACCGCGGCCATCGGCGCGCCGAGCGGCACGGCAGCCGCCACCCGGACCTGTTCGGGAGTGAGCACCTCGGTGCCGGTGATGCCGACCTTCTCGACGCGCAGCCAGGAGGAGCCGTACAGGGCCCAGGTGCCGCCGCCGGCGAGGAGCACGGCGGCGGCCAGGCCGAGCAGCACGGGCCTCCGGCGGAACCAGAGGCCGCGGGAGGTGCCGGAGGGGCCGGACGCGGACGGCTTCGAGGACTTCGCCGCCCCTGCGGGCTTCGACGCCTTCGGTCCACCGCGTTCCGCGGTCGTCGGTCCGGCCACTCCTGCTCGCCTCCTGCGTCAGCGGTTCCTGTGGGCTGCGATCGCCTCGTACACCATGCCGACCAGCAGCTCGTCGGCGTCCCGGCGGCCGAACTCGGCGGCGGAGCGGGACATCTCGTACAGCCGGTGCGGATCGGCGAGCACGGGCAGGACCTGGCTCTGGATCCACTCCGGGGTCAGGTCCGCGTCGTCGACGAGCAGGCCGCCGCCGGCCTTGACCACCGGCTGGGCGTTGAGCCGCTGCTCGCCGTTGCCGATCGGCAGCGGGACGTACGCGGCGGGGAGCCCGACGGCGGAGAGTTCGGCGACGGTCATCGCGCCCGCGCGGCACAGCATCATGTCGGCGGCGGCGTACGCGAGGTCCATCCGGTCCACGTACGGTACCGGCACATAGGGCGGCATCCCGGGCATGTTGTCCACGCGCGGCAGTTCGTTCTTCGGGCCGACCGCGTGGAGGATCTGGATGCCGGAGCGCTGGAGGGTCGGCGCGATGCCCTGGACGACCTCGTTGAGGCGCCGGGCTCCCTGCGAGCCGCCGGAGACCAGCAGGGTCGGCAGGTTCGGGTCCAGGCCGAACGCGGCGCGGGCCTCGGGGCGGGCCGCGGCGCGGTCGAGGGTGGCGATGGAGCGGCGCAGCGGGATGCCGATGTAGCGGGCGTTGCGGAGCTTGCTGTCGGGCGTGGAGACCGCGACGGCGTCCGCGTACCGGGAGCCGATCTTGTTGGCCAGGCCGGGCCGGGCGTTGGCCTCGTGGACCACGATCGGCACGCCGAGCCGCTTGGCGGCCAGGTAGCCCGGCAGGGCCACGTACCCGCCGAAGCCGACGACGCAGTCGGCCTTGGTCCGCTCCAGGATCTGCTCGGCGGCCTTGATCGTGCCGCGCAGCCGACCCGGGACGGTGATCAGCTCGGGTGTGGGCTTGCGGGGCAGCGGCACGGCGGGGATGAGCCCCAGCTCGTAACCGCGCTCGGGCACCAGACGGGTCTCGAGTCCGCGCTCCGTGCCGAGGGCAGTGATGCCCACGCTCGGGTCCTGCCTGCGCAGGGCGTCCGCGAGGGCGAGCGCCGGCTCGATGTGGCCGGCGGTCCCCCCACCGGCGAGTACGACATGCACCGAAATTCACCGCTCTCCGGACGGACGCTTCTTGACGCGCCGTCTCATCGACTTCCATCTCAGCCCGGCCCGCTTCCAGCCGAACCTCGGCTGGCGCATGGCGAGCGCCGCGCGTGCCGCCGGCTCCTCACGCGCGAACGCGATGAGCAGCCCGATGGCGAACATGGTCGGCAGCAGGGCCGACCCCCCGTAGGAGAACAGCGGGAGCGGGACCCCGGCGATCGGCAGCAGACCGAGCACCGCACCGATGTTGATCACGGCCTGGGCCGTGATCCAGGTGGTCACGCCTCCCGCGGCATACCTGACGAAGGAGTCCTCCGTGCGTCCGGCCACGCGGATACCCGCATAGCCTAGAGCCGCGAACAGGGCCAGCACCGACAGCGTCCCCGCCAGCCCCAGTTCCTCCCCGGTGACGGCGAAGATGAAGTCGGTGTGGGCTTCGGGCAGTTGTCCCCATTTTTCCACACTGGCGCCAAGGCCGGAACCGAACCATCCGCCCGAGGCCAGAGCATAGATCCCGTGCACGGCCTGCCAGCACAGGTCCCCCTTGCCGGGGTCGGTGGCGCCGAGGCAGGCGAGCCGGTCCATGCGGTGCGGGCTGGTCTTGATGAGGACCGCGACGATCAGGCCGGCGAGCGCGAGTACGCCGACGAACAGGCGGGTGGGGGCGCCCGCCAGCCAGAGCAGGCCGAAGAGGATCGCGGTGAGGATCATCGCGGTGCCCATGTCGCCGCCGAGCATGATGAGTCCCAGCAGCAGGAAGGCCACCGGGATCAGCGGCACCAGGAGGTGCTTCCACTGGGTCAGCAGGCCTCGGTCGCCCTTGCGGGCGAGCAGGTCGGCGCCCCAGAGGATCAGCGCCAGCTTGCCGAACTCGCTGGGCTGGAGCATGAAGGGGCCGCCGAGGGAGATCCAGTTCTGGTTGCCGCCGACCGAGACCCCTATCCCGGGCACCTGGACGAGCACCATGAGGAACACGGTTCCGGCCAGCACCGGGTAGGACAGCGCCCGGTGCAGCTTCACCGGCATCCGGGAGGCGGCCAGCAGCAGTCCGGTGCCGAGCAGGGCGGCGAAGAGCTGCTTCTGGAAGAAGTACGAGGCGGACAGGCCCTTCTGGAGGGCCGTGATCATCGAGGCCGAGTAGACCATCACCAGGCCGAGGACGGTGATCAGCAGCGCGCTGCCGAAGATCAGGTAATAGGCCGTGAGCGGCCGGTCCCAGGTGCGGCGCAGTTGCCGGTAGGTCCGCCGCGCCCGCTCGAACGGGCCGCGCCCGGACGGCTTCTGCGGCCGTCCGGACCGCTTGCGGCCCAGCGTTCTGGGAGCCCTGGGCACCGACGGGCGCCTGCCCGCGCCCACCGCCACGCGCTGCATCTGTCTGTTCCCCTCCACTCTGGACGAGCAGCCGGCCGGAGGGACCCGCCCCCGGACCTACGCGCTCTCCGCGGCCAGTTCGCGCACGGCGTCGGCGAAGGCGTCGCCGCGCTTGCCGTAGTTCACGAACATGTCCATGGAGGCGCAGGCGGGGGCCAGCAGGACCGTGTCGCCGGGCTGCGCGAGCCGGGCCGCTTCCCGGACCGCCGCAAGCATCGCCCCAGTGTCGGTCCGGTCGAGGTCGACGACCGGGACCTCGGGGGCGTGTCGCGCGAGCGCTTCGCGGATCAGCTCCCGGTCGGCGCCGATCAGCACGGCGCCGCGGAGCCGCTTGGCGGAGGTGGCCACCAGCTCGTCGAAGGTCGCACCCTTGGCCAGCCCGCCGGCGATCCACACGATGGACTCGTAGGCGGCCAGGGAGGCCTCGGCGGCGTGGGTGTTGGTGGCCTTGGAGTCGTCGATGTACGTGACCCCGCCGACCTCGGCCACGTGCGCGATCCGGTGCGCGTCGGGGCGGAAGTTCCGCAGTCCGTCGCGCACGGCGCGCGGCTCGACGCCGAAGGCGCGGGCCAGGGCCGCCGCCGCGAGGGCGTTGGCGATGTTGTGCGGGGCGGGCGGGTTGACGTCCGAGACCTCGGCCAGCTCCTGCGCGTTCTTCTGCCGGTTCTCGACGAAGGCGCGGTCGACGAGGATGCCGTCGACGACGCCGAGCATCGAGGGGGCCGGGGCGCCGAGGGTGAAGCCGATGGCCCGGCAGCCCTCCTCCACGTCCGCCTCGACGACCAGGTCCTCGGTGGCCTTGTCGGCCACGTTGTAGACGCAGGCCACCGTGTTGCCCTCGTAGATCCGGCCCTTGTCGGCGGCGTACGCCTCCATGGAGCCGTGCCAGTCGAGGTGGTCGGGGGCGAGGTTGAGGACAGCCGCGGAGTGGGCGCGCACGCTGGGCGCCCAGTGCAGCTGGTAGCTGGAGAGTTCGACGGCGAGCACGTCGTACTCCTGCTCACCGAGGACCACGTCGACGATCGGGGTGCCGATGTTGCCGACCGCTGCGGTGCGCAGGCCGGCGGCCTTCAGGATCGAGGCCAGCATCTGGGTGGTCGTGGTCTTGCCGTTGGTGCCGGTGATGGCCAGCCAGGGCGCCGCCCCGGGGCCTCGCAGCCGCCAGGCGACCTCCACGTCCCCGATGACCTCGACCCCGGCCGCCGCGGCGGCCTCGAAGAGCGGGCTGGACGGCTTCCAGCCGGGCGAGGTGACGACCAGGTCGGTGCCCTCGGGGAGGGTTTCGGCGTCGCCGAGGCGTACGGCGATCCCCTGGCCCTCGACCTCGGCGGCCCGGAGGCGGTGCGCCTCGCTGTCGCCGCCGTCGACGACCGTCACGTGCGCGCCGAAGCCGGCCAGGGCGCGGGCGGCGCTGATGCCGCTCACGCCGAGACCGGCGACGGTGATGTTCATGCCCTGCCAGGACGTCACTTGTCGGCTGCCCATCCCGCGTAGAAGAGACCGAGGCCCACGATCACGCACATGCCCTGGATGATCCAGAAGCGGACCACGACCAGCACTTCCGACCAGCCCTTGAGCTCGAAGTGGTGCTGGAGCGGTGCCATCCGGAAGACCCGCTTGCCGGTGAGGCGGAAGGAGCCGACCTGGATCACCACGGACATGGTGATGAGCACGAACAGGCCGCCCAGGAGCGCCAGCAGCAGCTCGGTGCGCGAGCAGATGGCGAGGCCGGCGAGGGCGCCGCCGAGGGCCAGCGAGCCGGTGTCGCCCATGAAGATCTTGGCCGGGGAGGTGTTCCACCACAGGAAGCCGAAGCAGGCTCCCATGAGGGCGGAGGCCACGATCGCGAGGTCCAGCGGGTCGCGCACCTCGAAGCAGGCGGCCGGGTTGGTCAGGGTCTCCGCGTTGGCGCAGGACTCCTGGTACTGCCAGACGCCGATGAAGGTGTAGGCGCCGAAGACCATGACGGACGCGCCGGTGGCCAGGCCGTCCAGACCGTCCGTCAGGTTCACGCCGTTGGACATGGCCAGGATCATGAACAGCGCCCAGACCACGAACAGCACCGGGCCGATCGACCAGCCGAAGTCCGAGACCCAGGACAGCTTGGTGGAGGCCGGGGCCAGGCCGCGGGAGTCGGAGAACTGGAGCGCCAGCACCGCGAAGGCGATGCCGACGATCAGCTGACCGGCCATCTTGGCCTTGGCCCGGAGGCCCAGCGACCGCTGCTTGACGATCTTGATGTAGTCGTCCAGGAAGCCGACCAGGCCCATGCCCGCCATCAGGAAGAGCACCAGCAGGCCGGAGAACGTCGGCTGGCTGGACGTGATCACCTTCGTCAGGGCGTACGCGGCGAGCGTCGCCAGGATGAAGGAGATGCCGCCCATGGTGGGCGTGCCCTTCTTGCCGAGGTGGCCGCGCGGGCCGTCGTCCCGGATGAACTGGCCGTAGCCCTTGCGGGCCAGCAGCTTGATCAGCAGCGGGGTGCCGATGATCGTGAGGAACATACCGATGACACCGGCGAACAGGATCTGCCTCATCGGCCGGCACCCTCGCCCTCAAGCAGTGCCTGTGCGATCCGCTCCAGACCGATCGACCTGGAAGCCTTCACCAGCACGACGTCCCCCGGCCGCAGTTCCCTGCGCAACAGGTCGACCGCCGCCTGCGCGTCGGACACGAGCACCGACTCCTCACCCCACGAACCCTCGTTATATGCGCCCAGTTGCAGCCAGGAGGCTTCCCTGCCCCCGACCGCCACGAGCCTGCTCACGTTGAGCCGGACGGCGAGCCGCCCGACCGCGTCGTGCTCGGCGAGCGACTCGTCTCCGAGCTCGGCCATCGGACCGAGCACCGCCCACGTGCGGCCCCCCGCCGCCTTGGCGGCGTCGCCCATCGCGGCAAGCGCGCGGAGCGCGGCCCGCATGGACTCGGGGTTCGCGTTGTAGGCGTCGTTGACGACCGTCACGCCGTCGGCGCGCTCGGTGACCTCCATCCGCCAACGGGAGAGCGTGCCCGCGCCGGAGAGCGCGGTGGCGATCTCGTCGACGGACATGCCCAGCACGTGGGCGACGGCGGCCGCGGCGAGCGCGTTCGACACGTGGTGCTCACCGTACAGCCGCAAGGTCACGTCGCTGCACCCGGTGGGTGTGTGCAGTGTGAAGGAAGGCTGTCCCCGGTCCGTCATGCGGACCTCGCTCGCGCGTACGTCGGCGTCCTCGGCCTCGCCGAAGAAGACGGTGCGCGCCTTGGTACGGGCGGCCATGGCCCGTACCAGCGGGTCGTCGGCGTTGAGCACGGCCACGCCGCCCTCGCTCTCGGCCGGCAGGGCCTCGACCAGCTCGCCCTTGGCCTGGGCGATCTGCTCGCGGCCGCCGAACTCGCCGATGTGGGCGGTGCCCACGTTCAGGACGAGGCCGATGCGGGGCGGGGTCAGTCCGGTGAGGTAGCGGATGTGGCCGATGCCGCGGGCACCCATCTCCAGGACGAGGTGCTGGGTTTCGGCGGTCGCCTTGAGGGCGGTCAGCGGCAGCCCGATCTCGTTGTTGAGCGAGCCCGGGGTCCACACGGTGGGTGCGTGCTGCTGGAGGACCTGGGCGATCAGGTCCTTCGTGGACGTCTTGCCCGCGGAGCCCGTCAGGGCCACCACGTCGGTGCCGAGACGGCCGACGACGGCGCGCGCGAGGGCGCCGAGCGCCGTCTCGACGTCGTCCACCACGATGGCGGGTACGCCGACGGGCCGGGCGGCCAGCACGGCCACGGCGCCCGCGGCGACGGCCCGCTCGGCGTAGTCGTGTCCGTCGACGTGCTCGCCGGCGAACGCGGCGAACAGCCCGCCGGGTTCGACCTGGCGGGAGTCGATGACGACGGAGCCGGTGACCGCGCGGGAGGCGTCCGGTATGTCGTGCGTCCGCCCGCCGGTGATGTCGGCGATCTCGGCGAGGGAGAGGGCGATCACTGTTTCACCTCGGCCTGTCGGGCCTGCTGTTGCTGGGACTGCTCGATCGCGGCGCGGAGCACCTGGCGGTCGTCGAAGGGCCGTACGACTCCGGCGGTCTCCTGGCCCTGCTCGTGGCCCTTGCCCGCGACGAGCACGGTGTCGCCGGGCCGGGCCCGGGCGACGGCCGCGGCGATGGCGGCGGCGCGGTCGGCGTCGACGAGCACCTCGCCGCGTTCGGCGGCGGGCACGGAGACGGCGCCCCCGAACATCGCGGCCAGGATGGCGAGGGGGTCCTCGGAGCGCGGGTTGTCGGAGGTCAGCACGGCGGTGTCGGCCAGCCGCGCGGCGGCGGCTCCCATGGGGGCGCGCTTGGTCTGGTCGCGGTCGCCGCCACAGCCGAGGACGAGGTGCAGCCTGCCCTCCGTGACCTTGCGCAGCGCGCGCAGGACCGATTCGACGGCGTCCGTCTTGTGCGCGTAGTCGACCACGGCGAGGTACGGCTGGCCCGCGTCCACCTTCTCCAGGCGGCCCGGCACACCGGGGACGGCGGCCACGCCGTCGGCGGCGGTCTGCGGGTCGATCCCGGCGGCGGCCAGGGTGACCACGGCGGCCAGGGTGTTGGCGACGTTGAACGGGCCGGGCAGCGGGGCGGCGGCGCGGACGCGCACGCCGTCGGGCCCGACGATCGTCAGGGTGCTGCCGACGGGGCCGGAGACCACGTCCTCGGCGCGCCAGTCGGCGCCGGCGTCCCCCTCGGCGGAGAAGGTCACCACCGGGATGGCGGCCTCCTTGGCCAGGCGGCGGCCGTACTCGTCGTCGACGTTGACCACTCCGAGGCGGGCGCGGCGCTCGGTGAAGAGCTGCGCCTTGGCCTGGAAGTAGTCCTCCATGCCGGAGTGGAACTCCATGTGCTCGGGGCTGAGGTTGTTGAAGACGGCGACGTCGAAGACGCAGCCGTCGACCCGGCCGAGCACGAGGGCGTGGCTGGAGACCTCCATGGCGACGGACTCGACGCCGCGTTCGCGCATCACCGCGAACAGCGCCTGGAGGTCGGTCGCCTCGGGGGTGGTGCGCTCGGACTTGATGCGTTCGTCGCCGATGCGCATCTCCACCGTGCCGATCAGGCCGGTGTGGTGGCCGGCGCCGCGCAGGCCGCCCTCGACGAGGTACGCCGTGGTGGTCTTGCCGGACGTGCCGGTGATGCCGATCTGCAGCAGACCGGTGCCGGGGTGTCCGTAGATCGCGGCGGCCAGTTCGCCCATCCGGCCGCGCGGGTCCTCGACGGCGAGGACCGGCAGGCCGGTCGCGGCTGCGCGCTCGGCACCGGCGGGATCGGTCAGGACGGCGGCGGCGCCCAGCGAGGCGGCCTGGGCGGCGAAGTCCGCACCGTGCAGGCGGGCGCCCGGCAGGGCCGCGTAGACGTCGCCCGGGCGCACGGCGCGGGAGTCGTGGGTGATGCCCGTGATCGGCGCGTCGGCCGGTGCGGGGGCTCCGATGCCCAGCAGCGCGGCGAGCTCGCCCAGGGGGGTCGGGCGGGCGTACGCGGGCCGGGGCGCTCCCGGCGGCGCTGCCGGGGCGTCTTTCTGGGTGGTTCTGGGCTGATCAGCGTGGGGCACGGCGGTGAGCGTACCGGGCGCACCGGGCCCGCCGGGAATTGAGGGGCCTCCGGCGCTCTGGTTCCCGGGGTCCTGGGTGATGGTCGTCACTGGTGGTGCCTCGCGCTTCTCTCCTCGGGCCCGGGCGCCGCCGCCCGGGCCGGCCGGCCGGTTCTCACCGGCCGGGTCCGAAGGTGACCGGCAGTCCGGCGGGAGCCGTGCCGGTGGGGGCGATCTGGAGGGTCTTGAGGGCGAACTCCATGACCTTCTTGTAGATGGGGCCGCAGATCTGGCCGCCGAAGTAGCTGCCGCGCGTGGGGTTCTGGATGGCGCAGTAGACCGTGATGCGGGGCTTGTCCGCGGGGGCGAACCCGGCGAAGGAGGCCGTGTAGCCCTTGTAGCGCCCGGTGGCCGGATCCACCCGGTTGGAGGTGCCGGTCTTGCCGCCGACCCGGTAGCCGGGGATGCGGGCCTTGGTGCCGGTGCCCTCCTGGTCGTCGACCACGGACTCCAGCATCTGGGCGAGCGTCTTGGCGGTCGCCTCGCTGATCACGCGGCGCGTCTCGGGCGCGGGGGCGGGTGTGAACCGGCCGTCGGGGCCCTTGGTGCCGCGGACCAGGGTGGGCTCGATGCGGACGCCGCCGTTGGCGACCGTCGAGTAGACGGAGGCGGCCTGCATGGCGTTGAGGGAGAGTCCCTGGCCGAAAGGGATCGTGTACTGCTGGGAGGTGGACCACTCCGAGGGGCGGGCCAGGAGACCGCGGGACTCGCCGGGGTAGTCGAGGCCGGTGGGCTGGCCGATGCCGAACTTCGTGAGGTAGCCGTAGAGGGTCTCGTTCACGTCGGCCTGGGTCTTGCCGAGCCGGCCGGTGGCCAGGATGGTCCCGATGTTGCTGGACTTGGCCAGGACGCCGTTGAGCGTGAGGTACCAGGTGGGGTGGTCGATGTCGTCCTTGAACAGCCGGTCGCCGCGGTGCAGCCGGTTGGGGACGATGACGTGCGTGAGGGGGCCGGCGACCTTCTCCTCCAGCACGGCGGCCATCGAGATGACCTTGGCGGTGGAGCCGGGCTCGTACACGTCCTGGAGGGCCGCGTTGCCCATGGCGGCGGAGCGGGCCTTGCTGAGGTCGTTGGGGTCGAAGCCGGGGGCGTTGGCCATCGCCAGCACCTCGCCGGTCCGGGTGTCCTGGACGACGACGTAGCCGCGGTCGGCCGCGGAGGCCCGCACCTGTTCGGTGATGGCGTTCTGGGCGGCCCACTGGATGTCGCGGTCGATGGTCAGCTCGATGTCCGAGCCGGGCACGGCGGGCTTCTCGCGCGAGCCGGCGGTGGGCACGCGGCGGCCGCCGGACTGGGCGTAGCGCAGCTCGCCGTCCTTGCCCGCCAGCTTCTCGTCGAGGGCGGACTCCAGGCCCCCGGCGCCCTTGCCCTCGGCGTTGACGTATCCGATTATCCCGGCGGCCAGGTTCCCGTTGGGGTACACGCGCTTGCTGCTGGGCTCCTGGAAGACGCCGGCCAGGACGTTGGCGCCGGGGCCGTTGCGGCGCTTGTCGGCCTGGGCCTTCTCGGCGAAGACGCGCTTGAGGTCCTTGATCTGGTTCCAGACCTGCGGGGTCTGCCGGCGGGCGAGGACCACGTACCGGGTGTTGGGGGTCTTCAGACGGGCGATGAGGTCCTCGGCGTCCTTGCCGAGGATGGGCGCGAGGAGCGCGGCGGCCTGCTGGGGGGCGTCGGGGGCCTTGCTCTCCTCGGGCGTGAACATCTTGGGGTCGGCCGTGATGTCGTACGCGTCGACGCTGGTGGCCAGGGCGATGCCCTTGCGGTCGGTGATCCGGCCGCGCTCCGCGGCGAGGGTGTGGCTGGCGTACCGGTTCTTCTGCGCCTGCGCGGAGTACTCGGCGGCGTCGACGGCCTGGACCTGGAGCAGCCGGACCACGAAGGCGACCATGACCAGGGTGAGGCCGAGGCTCACCAGGCGCAGCCGGGGCCGCGGGCTGCCGAGCCGGATGGTGTGCGGGGCGCGGGAGGCGGCGGGGCGGGGGCGGCGGGCGGACGGGCGGGCCGCGGGGCGTCCCGGGCCGCGCTCCCCCGGCCTGGGCCGGCCGGGTCCCGGCACGCGGCGGCGCGGAGGCTCCTTGGGGCTCATCGGTGCGCTCCTCGGGCCGCGGACGGGCGGGGGCTGGCATGAGCGGTCACGACGTCACCTAACGGGGGTCAGTGAGGGCTTCGCGGACGGGGCGCCCTGGCCGGGCGCGGCGGACGTGACGGCGGGGGCGGGCGAGCCGGCGGGCGCGCCCGGGCTCGCGGCGGGCGCCCGCGGGGCGGGCGCGGCCGCGGTGGGGCCGGGCGGGGGCGGCGCGGAGGCGGTGCTGGGCACGCCGTTGACCTTGCCGTCGGCGCCGAGGAAGACGGGGCTGCCGCCGGGGACCATGCCGAGGCGGCGGGCGCGGCGCTCCAGGGCGTCGGGCGCGGAATAGGCGTCGACGTCGCGCTGGAGGGCCTGCTGCTCGTCGGTGAGCGCGGTGGTGTCCCGCTTGAGCTTGCTGAGCTGGAACGAGCCCTGGTTGAGGGCCGAGTTGAGCAGCAGCAGAGTGATCAGGCCGCCGCCCAGCAGGGCGACGACCAGGAGCACGAACGGGGTGCGCGCGGCCCCCGTGCCGGGGGACCCCTTGAGCCTCCCGAGCCTGCCGGTCCGGCCGGCCTGCCCGCCCCGCGCGCTCACGCGCTCCTCCGCTCCCCGCTCCGGGCCGCGGAGGGCGCGGCGGGTGCGGACGGGGCGCTCCGGGACCGGGCCACGGATGCTGCGACGGTCAAAGCTCCTCCTCGCGGATGCGCTGCGCGCCGCGGAGCCGGGCCGGGGCGGCGCGCCGGTTCTCGGCGACCTCCTCCTCGGTCGGCAGCTCCGCGCCGCGCGTCAGCAGCTTCAGCTTGGGCTGGTACTTCTCCGGCACGACGGGCAGACCGGGCGGGGCCGTGCTGGCGGCTCCGGCCGCGAAGACCGTCTTGACCAGGCGGTCCTCCAGCGAGTGGTACGACAGGACGGCGATCCGGCCGCCCACGGCGAGGGCCTTGACCGCGGCGGGGACGGCCCGCTCCAGCACGGTGAGCTCGCCGTTCACCTCGATGCGCAGGGCCTGGAAGGTGCGCTTGGCGGGGTTGCCGCCGGTGCGCTTCGCGGCCTGCGGCAGCGCGTCGCGGATCAGCTCGACCAGGCGGGCGCTGTTGCTGAAGGGCTCCTTCTCGCGCTCGCGGACGATGGCCGAGACGATGCGCTTGGCCTGCTTCTCCTCGCCGTACGCCCGCAGGATCCGGACCAGCTCGCCGGCCGGGTAGGTGTTGAGGACCTCGGCGGCGCTGATGCCCGTCGTCTGGTCCATGCGCATGTCGAGCGGGGCGTCCTGGGCGTAGGCGAAGCCGCGGTCGGCCTCGTCGAGCTGCATGGAGGAGACGCCGAGGTCGAAGAGGACGCCGTCGACCTTGGGGATGCCGAGCCGGGCCAGTACGTCGGGCAGCTCGTCGTAGACGGCGTGGACCAGGGTGGCGCGCTCGCCGTAGGGGGCCAGCCGCTCGCCGGAGAGCCTCAGGGCCTCCTTGTCCCGGTCGAGGGCGACCAGCCGCACCTCGGGGAACCGCTTCAGGAGGGCCTCGCTGTGGCCGCCGAGGCCGAGGGTGCAGTCGACGACCACTGCCCCGGGCCTCTCCAGTGCGGGGGCCAACATGTCCAGGCACCGCTGGAGCATCACCGGGACGTGTCGGGTCTCGCTCATGCGCCCTCTCAGGTAACGGCGCGACCTGCGGGTACATGGACGTACGCGCCGCGCACGCGGGGGGATCATCGGGGCCGGGGCGGCGAAATCACACCGGGGCCCGGCCGGTTCGCGTCACTTTAGTCCACGGGTCGCCCCGGTCAACGAACCGGCCCGCGTGCCGTGCGGCGGGCTCCGGCCAACCCGGCGAAACCGGCGGACCACCCGGTCGGGCGCGTCCACCGGCCCCTGTGGGTTAGCTCACAACGAGGAGCAATGGCGCCCTTTGTCCACCCTCACACCTGCTGGGCTCAAGCGTGAGCACTAACGTCGTACCCATGACGACTTCCGCATCGCTGCCCACGTCCGCACCCTCGGAGGCCGGCACCGTCATCGACCGCCTCGTCCGGGCGAACCGGCAGTACGCCCGGGACTTCACCGACCCGGGCATGGACGCCAGGCCCGTTCTGCAGGTCGCCGTCGTGGCGTGCATGGACGCGCGCATAGACCTCCACGCCGCCCTGGGCCTCCAGCTCGGCGACTGCCACACCATCCGCAACGCCGGCGGCGTGGTCACGGACGACACGATCCGGTCGCTCACGATCAGCCAGCGGGCGCTCGGCACCCGTTCCGTGATCCTGATCCACCACACCGGCTGCGGTCTGGAGAGCCTCACCGAGGACTTCCGCCACGAGCTGGAGGACGAGGTCGGGCAGCGTCCCTCCTGGGCCGTCGAGGCCTTCCGGGACGTGGACCAGGACGTCCGCCAGTCGATGCAGCGGGTGCGGACCTCCCCGTTCCTGCGCCACACCGACGACGTCCGGGGCTTCGTCTTCGACGTCACCACGGGCCTCCTGCGGGAGATCGACCCGGCTTCGTGAGTGACATAACGGTGTGACGCCGTCAAGAATGCTCGGGTGACGCCCGCCCGGGAACCGCTTCCGGTCGACGTCCGTGTGTTTGGGGTGGGCCGGGATTACGCAATGGGCGTCGGCCCGTGAAAGGGCCGAGGAGGGCCGGGTGACGACCTATGACGATCGAGCGAGCCTCGCTGATCTGACCACCACCGCGGATCGTGTGCGGCGGTCGGTCGAGAGCGTGATCGAGGGCAAGCCCGAGGTCGTACGGCTTTCGCTGGTGGTGCTGCTCGCCGAGGGACATCTCCTGATCGAGGATGTCCCCGGCGTCGGCAAGACGATGCTGGCCAAGACGCTTGCGAAGTCCATCGCCTGCTCCGTGCAGCGCATCCAGTTCACGCCCGACCTGCTGCCGTCGGACATCACCGGCGTGAGCATCTACGACCAGCAGCGGCGCGAGTTCGAGTTCAAGCCGGGCGCGATCTTCGCGCAGATCGTCATCGGCGACGAGATCAACCGCGCCTCGCCGAAGACGCAGTCGGCGCTGCTGGAGTCGATGGAGGAGCGCCAGGTCACCATCGACGGCACCCGGCACGAGCTGCCGAGCCCCTTCATGGTGGTCGCCACGCAGAACCCGGTGGAGATGGAGGGCACGTACCCGCTCCCCGAGGCGCAGCGCGACCGCTTCATGGCCCGGGTGTCCGTCGGGTACCCGAGCCCCGAGGCCGAGCTCCAGATGCTCGACGTGCACGGCGGCGTCTCCCCGCTGGACGACTTCCAGCCGGTCGCGCACGCGCACGAGATCGTCAAGCTCATCGAGGCCGTGCGCGAGGTGTACGTCGCCGAGCCGGTCCGCCGGTACGTCGTCGACCTCGTCGCCGCCACCCGCAGCCACCCCGACCTGCGCCTGGGCGCCTCCCCGCGGGCCACCCTGCACCTGCTGCGCGCCGTGAAGGCCTCCGCGGCCCTGTCCGGCCGCGACTACGTCCTCCCGGACGACGTGCAGGCCCTGGCCGCGCCGGTGCTCGCGCACCGCCTGCTGCCGACCGCGCAGGCCCAGCTGAACCGCAGGACCGCCGAGCAGGTGGTGGCGGACATCCTCCAGCGCACCCCCGTGCCCACCGCCTCCGTACGCGGCGGCGCCCCGCACGGGTACGGGGAGCAGCCCCCGGGCCAGCGGAGCTTCTGATGGCCGCCGCGACGCGCCCGTCCGCCGAGTCCGGGCGGGACGGGCTGCGCGCCGCGTTCTCCGGGCTGACCACGCGCGGCCGCTCCTTCCTGGCGGCCGGCATCGCCGCGGCCGTCTGCGCGTACGTGCTGGGCCAGGGCGACCTGCTGCGGGTCGGGCTGCTGCTCGCGGTGCTGCCGCTGATCTGCGCCGTGGCCCTGCACCGCACCCAGGACCGGGTCACCGGCAGCCGCCGGCTCAGCCCGGTGCGGGTGCCGGCGGGGGCCGAGGCCCGGGTGCAGCTGCGCATGAACAACGTCTCCCGGCTGCCCACGGGGCTGCTGATGCTGCAGGACCGGGTGCCGTACGTGCTGGGGCCCCGGCCGCGGTTCGTGCTGGACCGGGTCGAGCCGGGCGGGCGCCGCGAGGTCTCGTACCGGGTGCGGTCGGACCTGCGCGGCCGCTACCCGCTGGGCCCGCTCCAGCTGCGGCTGACGGACCCGTTCGGGCTGGTGGAGCTGACCCGGTCGTTCCGGGACTTCGACACGCTGACCGTGATCCCGCGCACCGAGCCGCTGCCGCCGGTCCGGCTGACCGGCGAGTCCTCCGGGTACGGGGACGGGCGGCAGCGCTCGCTGGCGCTGGCCGGGGACGACGACGTGATCCCGCGCGGCTACCGGCACGGCGACGACCTGCGTCGGGTGCACTGGCGCTCCACCGCCCGGTACGGCGAGCTGATGGTGCGGCGCGAGGAGCAGCCGCAGCGCTCCCGGGCCACGGTGCTGCTGGACACGCGGCGGGTGGCCTTCCGCGGGGCGGGGCCGGACTCCGCCTTCGAGTGGGCGGTCTCGGCGGCCGCCTCGACCCTGGTGCACCTGCTGGAACGCGGCTTCTCGGTCCGGCTGCTGACGGACACCGGCGACACGGTGGGCGGCGAGGGGTCGGGCGGCTACTCGTCCGGCGGCTCGGAGTCCGCCGAGGCGGCCGGGCTGATGATGGACACGCTCGCCGTGGTCGGGCACTCCGACGGCGCCGGGCTCTCCCGGGCCTGCGACGCGGTCCGCGGGGGCAACGAGGGGCTGCTGATCGCCTTCTTCGGTGATCTGGACGACGCCCAGGCGGACCTGGCGGCGAAGATGCGGCAGCGCTCCGGCGCGGCCGTGGCCTTCGTACTGGACTCCGCGCAGTGGGCCGGCGAGGGCCGGGCCCGCTCCGGCGGCCCGGACGAGGACCGGCTGCGCAGGCTGCGCGAGACGGGCTGGACGGCGGTGGCCGCGTCCCCGGGCGTGTCCTTCGCCGAGCTGTGGCGGCACGCGGGGAACGCTCCCGCGGACCGGGGTACTTCGGGGGGTTGGGGATGAGCGGCCGGGCGAGACTGACGCTGTGCGCGCTGCTGGCCACGCTGCTGACGGCGTGCGCGATGCTGCCGCTGGTGCATCCGGCGACCTGGCTGCCGCAGGCCGCGGTGCTGCTCGCGCTCCAGAGCGCCACGGGCGCGGGTGCGCGGCGGGTGCCGCTGGCGCGCTGGCTGACCGTGCTGGCCCAGCTGGTCGTGTCGGTGGTGCTGCTGACCCTGCTGTTCGTCGGGGAGCGGGCGCTGGGCGGGGTGCTGCCCGGCCCGGGTGCCCTCCGGGACTTCGGGGCGCTGTTCTCGCAGGGCGTGCAGGACGTGGGGCACTACGCGATGCCCGCGCCGCTGACGGACGGGATCCGGCTGCTGCTGCTCAGCGGGGTGCTGCTGATCGGGCTGATGGTGGACGCCCTCGCGGTGACCTTCCGTACCGCCGCGGCCGCCGGGCTGCCGCTGCTGGCGCTGTACTCGGTGGCGGCGGGGCTGTCCCAGGGCGGCTCCGACTGGCTGTGGTTCCTGCTGGCCGGCTGCGGCTACCTCCTGCTGCTGCTCGCCGAGGGCCGTGACCGGCTGTCCCAGTGGGGCCGGGTCTTCGGCGGCGCGCCGCGCAAGGGCCGCGGGGGTACGGCCGCCGGGCTCACCGGCGGGGGCGGCGCGGTGGCGCCCGTACGGACCGGCCGCCGGCTGGGCGCGCTGGCGCTCGGCGTCGCGCTGGTGGTGCCGCTGGGGCTGCCGGCCCTGGAGGGCGGGATGCTCGGGGGTACGGGCAGCGGCGACGGCGAGGGCCTGGGCGGCACGATCTCGGCGGTCAACCCGCTGGTGTCGCTGCAGAACAGCCTGAACGTCACCGAGGACCGGGAGGTGCTGCGCTACCGCACCGACCACCGCAACCCCTCGGACCAGTACCTGCGCATCGTGGCGCTCGACGAGTTCGACGGCCAGTCCTGGAAGACGGCGGAGCGCCACATCACCGACGTCCCCGAGCGGCTGCCGGACCCGCCGGGCCTCAGCCCCGCCGTGCGCACCACGGAGGTGCGCACCAGCGTCTCGGCGGCCGGCTGGTACGCCCAGACCTACCTGCCGATGCCGTACCCGGCCACGCAGGTGGACATCGGCGGCAAGTGGCGGTTCGAGCCCGTCGGGCGCACCCTCGTGGGCGACCGGGGCCAGAACACCCGGGGCGTCCAGTACACGGTGCGCGGCCTGCGCCTGCAGCCCACGGCGGAGCAGCTGACGAAGGCCCCGCAGCCGGCGCCGGCGCTGGTGGCCGAGTACACGCGCGTGCCGGCGGGCCTGCCGCCCGCCGTGGAGGAGACGGCGCTGCGGGTCACCCGGAAGGCGAAGAGCGACTACGAGCGGGCGGTGCTGCTCCAGGACTGGTTCGCCGGCGCGGGCGGCTTCACGTACGACACGCACGTCAACTCGGGCACGGGCACGGCGGGCATCGCCAAGTTCCTGGAGGCCAAGCGGGGCTTCTGCGTCCACTTCTCCTTCACGATGGCGGCGATGGCGCGCACGCTGCGGATTCCGGCCCGGGTGGCGGTGGGCTTCACCGCCGGTTCCGCGAAGTCGGACGGCAGCTGGTCGGTGACCCTGCGGGACGCGCACGCGTGGCCCGAGCTGTACTTCGAGGGCGTCGGCTGGACGCGCTTCGAGCCCACGCCCTCGCGGGGCAGCACGCCGGACTACACCCGGCCGGAGACGCCCACGGGCCGGCCGTCGAACCCGGCGCCCGAGGTGCCGGGCCGCACGGCCGCGCCCGCTCCCGCGCCGTCGTCCTCGGCCTCGGACGCCTGCCCGCCGGAGATGCGGCGGCTGGGCGAGTGCGGGCAGGCCCAGGCGGGTGCCGGTGCGGGCGGCGACGGTCCCACCCCGGGCCAGGTGGCCCTGGTGTCCGGGGCGGCGCTGCTGGTGCTGGCGCTTCCGGTGCTGCCGATGCTGTGGCGGTCCCGGGTGCGCAGGCGCCGGCTGGCCTCGGGCGACCCGCTGGAGGCCTGGCGCGAGCTGGGCGACGCGGCGTGGGACGTGGGCGTCGAGCCCGACGGGGCGCTCTCCCCGCGGGGGGCCGCGCGGCGGATCGTCGCGCTGGGCCGGCTGGACGGGGAGGCCGAGCAGGGGGTGCTCCGGCTCGCCGGAGCGGTGGAGCGCTCGCTCTACGCTCCCCCGGCCGCCGGGCCCGGGGCCGCCGGGGCGGCGGATGCCGCCGAGGACGTGCTGCGGGCGCGGGCCGCGCTGCTGGCCGGGGTCGGCCGGTGGTCCCGGCTGCGGGCGCTGGTCGCGCCGCGGTCGGCCGTACGCGTGCGGTGGGCGTTGTCGGACCGCTGGGCGCGGGTGCGCGGTGCGGCGGCCGGGCGGCTGCGGACGGTCCGGATCCCGCTGCGCGGGCGCGGCTAGGGGTGTTGAGGGGCGGCCGGTCCTCGCGGGCGGGCCGTCCTGCCGCCGGGTGACTGTGACACGGGCCGTGCCCGTGGGGCGGGCGGGTCCTCGCAGAACAGGAAAACCCGTGCGGCGGGGCTCGTTCCTCCAGAGCCCCGCCGCACGGGTTTCGTGTACGGGTCCCCCGGACCCGTACCCCCGTTCCCACGGGCCGGTCCCCCCGGACCGGCCACGCCGTCGGACGGGGGGCCCGTCCCGCTCCGCCGCCCCGTGTCGGCGGTGCGGGACGGGCTCCCCTTCCGTCGGGTCCACTCTCCCGTCTGCGCAGGTGAGGGCCCATCCGCGTACCTACTCATCTCTGTGTCTAGGTACGGATACTCAGTTCTACGTGGAACCGCCCGCCCGGTGCGACCGCCGACCGGGTCTGTCCCACGTCCCCCGAAGGGGTGGTGGCCGGGTGTCAGCCGGCGTGGCCGGAGACCCGCCCGCGCAGCAGCAGCGACAGGGCCGAGTGGACGTCGTCGATGGACCGCTCGCTCTGGAACGACTGCCAGTCCAGCGCCGCCACGAGCACCATGCCGACCAGCGCGGCGGCCGTGAGCGGCACGTCGATCTCGCCGCTCAGCTCGCCGCGTTCGACGCCCTCCCTAAGGACCGACTCGACGACGGCCACCGCCTCGCCCCTGACCACCATGAGGGTGGACTGCCAGGCCCGGTTGGTGCGCCACAGCTCGGCGACGTACAGCTGGGTGAAGGCGGGGTAGGCGTCGATGAAGACGAGGCCCGCGCGGATCATCGCGTCGAGCGCCTCGACGCTCGTGCCCCCGCGGCTCCTGACCCCGTCCGCCGCCTCGCGGAGCGAGGCGGTCAGCAGGCCGACGCCGTGCCGGAGCAGCTCCTCGAAGAGGACCGTCTTGCTCGCGAAGTTGTAGTAGACGGTGCCCTTGGCCACTCCGGCGCGTTCGGCGATCTCGTCCACGGTGGTGGCGGAGAAGCCCTGTTCTGCGATCAGGGTGACGGCCGCCTCGTAGAGCTTCTGCCGGGTGGCCTGCCGTCTGGTGCTGCTGCTGTCCATGGCGCTGATTGTCACAGGCTCAACTCCGGGTGCAGGCGGTCCATGGTCCACACCTGCTTGCGGCGGGCGGCCAGGGCGGTGAGCGCGAGGGCTCCCGCCGTGAAGGCCGCCAGGACCGCGCAGCCCTGCCACACGGGGTCGAGCGGCCCGCCGGTGATGAGGCGGCGCAGGCTCTCGACCACGTACGACATCGGCAGGTACGGGTGGATCGCGTTGAAGAAGCCGGGGCTGGTCTGTACGGGGTACGTGCCGCCGGCCGAGGTCAGCTGGAGCATCAGGACCGCGAGGACGAGGATGCGTCCGGCGGCCCCGAAGCGGGCGTTGAGCCACTGGACGATGGCCGCGAAGCAGGCGGTGACCAGGACCAGGAACCCGATGGTGCCGGCCGCGCGCTCCATCTCCAGGCCGAGGCCCCAGTGCAGTACGGACATCAGCGCGGCCACCTGGAGGACGCCGAGGGCGGCCACCGGGAGCCAGCCGGCGAACGCGACGCGCCAGGCGGAGGCGCCCGCGGCGAGGGCCCGCCGGTTCATCGGCTGGATCAGCATGTAGGCGACCATCGCGCCGACCCAGAGGGAGAGCGGGATGAAGTACGGGGCGAAGCCGGTGCCGTAATTGGGCGCCTTGTGCAGGGACTTGGCGGCGAGCTGGACCGGGTCGGCCATGACCTCGGTGCGCCGGTCGCGCTGCTGCTCGTCGTAGTCCGGGATCTGGTCGGCGCCCTCGTGGAGGCCGCCGGCGAGCTGGCCGGAGCCGTCGACGAGCTTGTACATGCCGCCGTCGAGGCTGTGGGCGCCCTTCTTGAGCTTGCCGACGCCCGCGTCGAGGTCGTCGGAGCCGGTGTGGGCGGCGGTGATGCCGGCGTGCAGCTTGTCCATGCCGGTGGCGACCTTGTGGGCGCCGTCGTTCAGGGCGTTGATGCGGCCGACCGCGGCGTCCAGGTCGGTCGCGAGGGTCGGGGCGGCGTCGACGACCTTGCGGGCCTTCTGCTCCAGGTCCTTGAGCTGGGCGCGCAGCTTGTCCAGGTCGCCGCCGGAGTTCTTGACCAGGTTGTCGACGTCACGGGCGAGTTCGGCCGCCTCGGCGGCATCGTCCTTCGCCCGCTTCAGCTTGGGGCACTTGGGGCTGGGGGTCTCGGCACCGGTGCACAGCTCGCCGTACACGTCGTCCAGGGCGTCCGAGGCGGCGTTGGCGGCGCGGGCTGCGCCGGGGGCCGCCTTGGCGAAGGTGTCGAGGTGGTTGCGGACCACCTTGGCGCTGTCGGCGGCCAGTTCGGCGGCGTCGGCGATGGTCTTGACGTTGTTGCGCAGGAACGGGCGGGCCTTGTCGGCCGCCGTGTTGACCTTGTCGGCCAGGGTCTGGGTGCCGTTGGCGACCTGGCGGCTGCCGGTCTCCAGCCGGCCCGCGGCCGTGTCGAGCTTGCCGAGGCCGCCGGCGAGGTCGCTGCTGCCGTTCTTGGCGCTGGTCAGGCCGTTGGCGAGGTCGTTGGCGCCCTTCTTGGCGCGGCCGATGCCGTCCTTGAGGTCGTCGGCGCCCTCGGCTGCCTCCAGGGTCTTGTCGTGCAGGTCCGAGAAGGAGATGAAGATCTTGTCGAGGAAGCCGCGGGAGGTGCTGCTGGAAGCGGAGGCGCGGACCTCGGAGAACACCGTCTTGGAGATGGAGCCGACGATGTAGTTGTTGGCGTCGTTCGTACGGACCTGGAGCGCGCCGGTCTCGGGGGCGTCGCCGGAGCTGGAGGCGAGCCGGGTGCTGAAGTCCTCCGGCATGGTGAGGGAGAGGTAGTACGTGCCGTCCTCGACGCCCTCGGCCGCCTCGGCGGCGCTCACGTCACGCCAGTCGAAGATCCTGCTGTCGTGCAGCTTGCGGGCGATCTCGTCGCCGGCGGCGATCTCCTTGCCGTCGACCGTGGCGCCCTTGTCCTCGTTGACCAGGGCCACCGGGAGCTTGTCGAGGCGGCTGTACGGGTCCCAGAAGGAGCACAGGTACAGGGCTCCGTAGAGCAGGGGCAGGAGGAGCAGCGCGACGAGCGCGGCGCGCGGGAGCTTCCCCCTGCCGAAGCGCTTGAGCTCAAGCGCGGCCAGCTTCGGCGAGCGCATCGGCCGCCCCCTTCTGTGCGGTGGTGTCGGTGGTCTGGGTGGTCTGGGCGGAGCCGGTGGCCTCGGCGCCGGTGCGGGCTCCGGTGCCCTCGGCGTCCGTGTCCGGTCCGGTGGTGCCGGTACCGGCGGGCTCGGCGTCCTCGCCGGCGTCCGGCGGGAGGGTCCCCTGCGAACCGTCACCAACTTCCGCCGGCCCGGCCTCGCCGGCCGGCATGGTGGACCCGGTGGTCCCGGTCGCCTTCCCCTCCTCGGCTGCCTGGCTCGCTGCGGTCGCCCCGGGCTCCCTGGCGGCGGACGACTCGGCGTTCTCGGTCGTCCCGGCGGTCGGGGCCTGCTGCGCCGTCGGGGTCGTCCCGGCGTGCCCCGCCCGCCCCGCCTGCCCGGCCTGCCCGGCCTGCCCGGCCCGGGTCTGGGCCGCCCCGGCGGACTCCTCGGCTGCGGCGGGGGCTGCGGGCGCGGCGGCCGTACCGGTGGCCGCGCGGCGCTTGCGCTTCGGGAGCGTGCGCGGGGTGGCCGCCGCGGCGGTACCGGGCCGGCGGGCCGTGTCCTGCGGGGCCGGGTCGTCGCCTTCTCCGGGCGTGCCGGCGGCATTCGTGCGGATGACCAGCGCGTCGGCGGGGGCCTCGCTGCAGACCGCGAGGACCGTGGTGCCGCGGGCGGCGAGGGAGCGCAGCAGCGCCCAGGCCTCGACCCGTTCGGCGTCGGAGAGCTTGAGGTCGGTGTCGTCCACCGCCAGCAGGCCCGGGCCGGAGATCAGGGCCAGCGCCAGGGAGAGCCGCAGCTCCTCCAGCCGTTCCAGCTCCCGCACCGAGGTGCGGGCGCCCTTCGGCAGGGCCGCCACGTCCAGGCCCACGGCGTCCAGGGCCGCGTCGATCCGGCCGGCGGTGAGCGCGGCGCGCTCGGACCGGGGGCGGAACAGGGCCCGTACGGGTCCGTCGTAGCGGCGCTGGAGCAGCGCCCGCTCGCGCAGCTGCTCGGCCACGGTCAGCGCCGGGTCGAGGTCGGTGACCCCCGGGACCGGGCCCAGGCCGCTGATCCGGCGGACCGCCGCCATCTTCTTCGGCAGTCGCAGACCGCCGACCTCCGCGTGGCCCGCGGTCGGCTTCATCCGGCCGGTCAGGGCGAGGAGCAGGCAGGTACGGCCCGTGCCGGACGGTCCCTCGACAGCGATCAGGGAACCGGGCGCCGCGTCGACGTCCACCCCCTGGAAGACCCACCCGCGCGGGCCCTGCAGTCCGAAGCCCTGGGCCTTGACGGCCGCGCCTGTCGGGCTGTCCACCCCGTCCCCCCTCTTTTGAACTGACTGGTCAGTTCAAAAACTAGCACGCCCCTGCGAACTCCCGTGCCGCCTCCCCCGATTCGCCCGGAATCCGACGGAAAACCGCAGGTCAGGCTGATTGTCAGTGGGTGGCTTCACGATGGGTCCATGCGGAGCGCCCCGCGTGGGGCCTCCCCGTCCGTGAAGACAGGAGGTTCGTCATGGCGACCCGAGTCACCGCACCAGCCGCCGATGTCCACCCCGTCCTCCGCCGCGCCCCGGCACCGCCCGCGGCCCTCGACCTGCTCGCCAAGGCGCGCAGCGGCCTCGAAGAGGCCGCCGGGCTCGCCGTGCCGAACGAGCGGTACGCCACCGCCCACCTCGCCGCCCTGCGCACGGCGGCCGCCGTCCTGGCGGCCCGGGCCCGTCCCGAACCTCCCGGTTCCCGCCGTCGGCAGCGCATCCGCAGCGCGTGGGAACTGCTCCCCGAGATCGCTCCGGAACTGACGGAGTGGAGCGCCCTGTTCGCCTCGGGGGCGGCCAGGCGCGCCCGTGCCGAGGCGGGCATACGCGACGCGGCGACCGGCCGCGACGCGGACGACCTCCTGCGCGAAGCGTCCATGTTCCTGCGCATCGTCGAGCGGCTGCTGGCCCTGTCGCCGGCCCTGCCCGAGCCACGGCGGGAGCGCGCGGACGCGGTATGACCGGCGGGGCTCCCGGAGGCAATAGGGTGGATCACGCACTTCACCGATCCCAGCCCGCCGCACGCGGCGGTACCGCGCCGAGGAGTCATCAGCCGTGTCGGACACATCCCGCCCCCGCGCCTCCCTTCGTACCGCTGTGGTGTGGGAGCTCCTCAAGGAGGTCCTGGACCACCGGGCCAAGGCCACCGGGCGGGATGTCCTGGACGTGCTCGACACCGGCGGCGGCACCGGCAAGTTCGCGGTGCCGGTCGCCCGGCTCGGCCACCGCGTCACGGTCGTCGACCCCAGCCCGAACGCGCTGTTCGGACTGGAGCGCCGCGTGGCCGAGGAAGGCGTGGCCGACCTGGTGACCGGTGTGCAGGGCGACGCCCAGGGCCTGCTGGACGTGGTGGAGCGCGGCGCCTACGACGTCGTGCTCTGCCACGGGGTGCTGGAGTACGTGGACGACGCCGCCGAGGGCGTGGCCAACGCGGTCGCCGCACTGCGCCCCGGCGGCACCCTCAGCCTGCTCGCCGCCGGTCTGGGAGGTGCCGTGCTGGCCCGCGCCCTGGCCGGGCACTTCACCGAGGCCCGCACCGCCCTCACCGACCCGGCCGGGCGCTGGGGCGCGGGCGACCCGGTGCCGCGGCGCTTCACGGCCGAGCAGCTGTCCGAGCTGGTCGGCGGCGCGGGCCTGGAGGTGGGCGCGGTGCACGGCGTACGCGTCTTCGCGGACCTGGTCCCGGGCGTCCTCGTCGACACCGAGCCCGGCGCGGTGGAGGCCCTCCTCAGGCTGGAGGAGGCCGCCGCCGAGCTGCCCGCCTTCCACGCGGTGGCCACCCAGCTGCACGTACTGGGCACCAAGCCGGAGACCGCCGCCTGAAGACGCCCTGATCTGCGGTGCAGGAGCCGATGGAGTACGCCACAGACCCTCCGCTCCGGCGCCCTTGACCGTATGATCGGGAGACACGGTCCCGTGTGGCAGGGCAGCCGTTGGGGAATAAGCGCCTCAGCGACCGCCCGGGCGACGGTACGGTCTGTGCGCAGGTGCAGTTTTCGAAGTGCTGAAAAAGGTGGCGTAGAGGGCGGGTTTCACGGGGGCGATTCCCTGCCTATCCTGAAGGGGACCCCCGGTCGCTACCCCCCGCGACCGACGGATGAGGAGGACTCCCGTGCCGCTCTCGGAGCACGAGCAGCGCATGCTCGAGCAGATGGAGCGAGCGCTGTACGCCGAAGATCCCAAGTTCGCGACAGCGCTTGAGGGAAGCGGGCTGCGTACGTACACCCGACGACGGGTCTACCAGGCAGTCGCAGGCTTTCTGGTGGGTATCGCGCTCCTCATGACCGGAATGGTCGCGCCGAACCTCCTCTGGGTCAGCGTGGTGGGATTCCTCGTCATGCTGGGTTGCGCGGTGCTCGCGGTCACCGGTTGGCGCAAGGCCCCCAAACCCGGAGAGCAGCCCATCCCCGGCGCGGCCGGGTCCCATGGGCGCGGCCACAACCGGCAGCGGCGGTCGATGATGGACCGCATCGAGCAGCGGTGGCAGAAGCGCCGCGACGAGCAGGGGCACTGAGCCCCTTCGACACACACGTGCGCGTGAGGGCGCCCGCCCGAATGGCGGGCGCCCTCACGTGCGTCACGGCATGATGTCCGGATGAGTGTGCTCCCCCTGGTCTTCACCAGCGGCTGGGCCAGTGGGATCAACGCCTACGCCGTGGTCCTCCTGCTCGGCCTGTTCGGCGCGACCGGACTCACCGACGAGGTGCCCGAGTCCCTCCAGCGGACCGACGTCCTCGTGGTGGCGGGGGTGCTGTTCCTGTGCGAGGCGGTGGCCGACAAGATCCCCTACGTGGACTCGGCGTGGGACGCCGTCCACACGGTGATCCGCCCGGTCGCCGGCGCCGTGGTGGGCGCCCTGCTGGCCGGACAGAGCGGCTCGCTGCCCGACCTGGCGGCCGGCGCACTGGGCGGCTCGACCGCCCTGGCCAGCCATTTCGTCAAGGCCGGCACCCGGATGGCGATCAACACCTCGCCCGAGCCCTTCAGCAACGTCATCGCCAGCACCGCCGAGGACCTCGGCGTGGCCGGCGTGATCACCTTCGCGATGTTCCAGCCGGTGGCCGCCGCGGTGATCGCCGGCGTGCTGCTGCTCGCCGGCCTGGTCGTGCTGGTCTTCGTCTGGAGCCGGATCCGCAGGTTCCTGCGCCGGCGGGCCCAGCGCCGTGAGGAGAAGCGGCTGGCCGCACTGGACCGGGCCGGGCTCCCACCCTCCTGACCAGGCTCGATAAGGTCGACCGCATGGCACGAATTGCGGTGATCGGCGCCGGGATGGGCGCGATGGCGGCGGCCGCCCGGCTGGCGGTGGCGGGGCACCGGGTGACGGTGTACGAGCGGTCGGCGACGTACGGCGGCTCCGTGGGCCGGTACGAGCGCGACGGTTTCGGCTTCGACACCGGTCCGGGGCTGCTGCACCTGCCCGCCGTCTACCGCGACCTGTTCGTGAAGACCGGCAGGCAGCCCCTGGAGGACTGCGTCGAGATGGTCCGGGTGGACCCGGCCGTCCGGCACCTGCTGCCGGAGGGGCGCGAGGTCACGCTGCCGGCCGTCTCCCGCGGCGGGGTGGCCGCCGCCCTCGACGAGACTTTCGGCGCGGGCACCGGCGAGCGCTGGGCCGCCCTGCTCAACCGGGCCCGCGACGCCTGGGACGCCACCCGGCGGCCACTCCTGGAGGAGCCCCTGCGGGCCGACTGGCAGGTGCTGGGCCGCGACCCCTACCCCGCGCTGCGCAGGAGCGGCCTGCTCCGCCGCCGCCCGCCCACGCTGGCCGAGGTGGCCGAGCGCGAGCTGGGCGGCGGGGCCGCGGGGCTGTTGCGGGGCCTGGTGGGCACGTACGGCCTGGACCCCGGCACCGCCCCGGCCGCCGCGGCGGTGCTGCCGTACATGGAGCAGACCTTCGGCAGCTGGTACGTGGGCGGCGGCATGCGGGCCCTGGCCACGGCCGTGTACGAGCGCTGCCTGGAGCGGAAGGCCGAGTTCGTGTTCGGCGCCGAGGTCACCGCCGTCCGCGAGCGGGACGGCCGGGCCGCCGGCCTGACGCTGGCCGACGGGACCGCGGTCGAGGCGGACACGGTGGTCTGCGGGATCGACCCGCGCCGCCTGGCCGGCCTGCTGCCGGGCACCGGCCTGTGGCCCGGAGGCGCCAAGCCCCCGCACGGTCCCGCCCCGAGCCGGGCCACCCTGTTCCTCGCCCTGCGCGGCCCGCGCCCCGAGGGCACCGTGCACCGCACCCTGGTCCACTCCCCCGGGGGCTCCGCCGCGGTGACGGTGCTGCGGCCGGACGACGAGCGGAGCCGGCCCGACGCGGAGCACGAGGCGGTGACCGTCACGGCGGTCACCGGCGCCGGGGAGGGCGCCGGGCCCGAGTGGGCCGCCCGTACCGCGGAGGAGCTGCTCGACGCGGCCGCGCGGGCCGTCCCGGAGCTGCGCGAGCGGCTGCTCTGGCAGGAGCTGCGCACCCCGGAACACGTGGCGGAGGACACCGGCGCCCTGGGCGGCGCGGTGCCCGCGCCCGCCCTCGCGGGGGCCACGGAGCTGCTGTACCCGGCCAACACCACCGCGCTGCCCGGTCTGTACCTCGCGGGCGGCTGGGCGCACCCTGGCGGCGGGCTGGCCCACGCCGGGATGACGGGGGCCCTGGTGTCCGGGCTGATCGTGGAGGGCGCGGACTTCCGCGGCTCGCAGTGAGCGGCCGCGGCCCGCGGTGAGCGGGGCCGGCAGGGATCGGCGGCCTGCAAGGACCGGCGGTCCGCAGGCACCGGCGGCCGTCCGCGGCGGCGGCTCCCGGCGGGCGGCCGCCCCTCGGCTCAGTAGCGGTACTGCTCGTACTCGCCGGGCGCGCCCTGGTAGGGGTAGGTCCCGGGCTGGTCGGCCGGGTACGGCTGCTCGACGTCGCGCTGCTGCGGGACCCAGACGCCCCCGGGCGGGGTGTCCGTCGCGTACTGGTGCTGGCCGGTGTACGGGTCCGGGTAGGCGGGGTACATCTGCTCGCCCGTCCCGTATCCGTAGTCGTAGGCCGCGTAGGCGCTCGGGTCGGGCTGGGGCGTGACGGCCCCGGTGCCGATGTACGGGTCGGAGTACGCGGCGTACGTCTGCTGCTCGCCGGCGCCGTAGTCGCCGCCGTAGCCGTCCTGGACCGGGAAGGATGCGGCGGCGTAGCCCGTCCCGGCGCCCGCGTACGGGTCCTGGGCGGCCTGCTGCGGGTCGTAGTAGCCGGAGTAGTCCGCGCCGGCCGCCGCGTATCCGCCGGCGCCCGCGTAGTCGGTGCCGGCGCCGTCGGTGCCCGTGCCCGCGTACGGGTAGCCCCCCTCGGCCGGCACGGGCTCGTAGACGGCCGTCGCGTCCTGGGGGGCGGCGTAGGAGCCGTCGTACGGGTTCTCGTCGGAGGCCCCGGTGAAGCCGGGCGCGTCGGGGGACCCGTGCGGGTGCTCCGAGGGGTCGGCGTCGCCCTCGGGCCCGTACTCCAGGTCCGAGACCCGCAGCGCGGGCTCCTCGCGGCGGCCCGCGTCGCTGCCGCCGCGCCGTCTGCCGCGCCGGCCGGGCTCGGGCTCGGCCGCATCGCGTTTGGCGTTCAGGGCCCAGCCGGCCACGAAGCCACGCCGGAAGGAGAGGGTGACCAGGGCCTGGCCGACGGCGAACGCGGTCGCGCCCACGCCGATGACCAGCACCGAGTTGATCAGTACGCCTGCGACCACACCGAGGAACCCGGCGAACGCGAGCACGCGCCAGCGCAGCCGAGCCTTGTACTGCAGCAGCACCTCGGCCAGCAGCCACAACGCGACGACGCCGAACGCGATGTAGAGGACCGTCCAGCCCATGCATGGCCCCTCTCGGTACGGCCGCGCGGGTACGGCCGGTCAGGGCCGCTGGTGCAGGCCCAGATTCTCGTAGATCTCGAGAGTCGCCGTGGAGTTGTTGAGCGTGATGAAGTGCAGTCCGGGGACTCCCTCGGACAGCAGCCGCGCGCAGAACTCCGTGGCGAACTCGATGCCAATGGAGCGTACAGCGGCCGGATCGTCCTTGACGGCGAGCATGCGCTCTTTCACGTCCTCCGGGAAGAGTGCGTTGCTCAGCTGGGGCAGCCGGTCGAGCTGCCTGATGCCGACAACTGGCATGACCTCGGGGATGATCGGGGTCTCGCAGCCGGCCGCCTCGACGCGGTCCCGCAGCCTCAGGTAGTTCTCCGGATCGAAGAACATCTGGGTGATCGCGTAATCCGCACCAGCGCGGCACTTGTCCACGAAGTGCCGGATGTCCGAATCCCAGTCGGAGGACCGGGGGTGCATGTCGGGGAAGGCCGCGACGCCGACGCAGAAGTCGCCGGACTCCTTGAGCAGCCGGACCAGGTCCGCCGCGTAGTGCACGCCCTCCGGGTGCGGCACCCACTCGCCCATCGGGTCGCCCGGCGGGTCGCCGCGCAGCGCCAGCATGTTGCGGATTCCCGCGTCCGCGAACTGGCCGATGACGTTCCGGAGCTCCGCCACCGAGTGGTCGACCGCCGTGAGGTGCGCGACCGGGGTCAGGGTGGTGTCGGCGGCGATCTCCTGGGTGGCCTTGACCGTGCCGCCCCGGGTGGAGCCGCCCGCGCCGTAGGTCACGGACACGAAGCTGGGTGCCACCGCCTCGACCCGGCGGAGGGCGTTCCAGAGGTTCCGGTTGCCCTTCTCCGTCTTGGGCGCCCAGAACTCGAACGAGTACGACGTACCGGACGCGAGCATGTCGCGGACCGTGCGCGCACGGTCGGTTCTGGTGGAAGCGGTGCCAAGGGCCATACGGGCAGGCTAGACAAACTCCATGATCACCCCAAGGTGTGTCCACCCCTCGGACACGTTTTTGGACACTTCGATGGACCGGAGGCCCCTTGAGCACCGCCCGAACCGGAGGAACCGACGGTTCCGGTCGCTCAGAGGAGTCGGGCCCGCACACGCTTGGCCAGGTCGGCGGCGGCCGCACCCGGGTCGTCGGCCTCGGTGATCGCACGGACCACGACCACCCGGGTGGCGCCGGCGTCCAGCACCTCGTCCAGGTTGCCGGCGTCGATGCCTCCGATGGCGAACCACGGCCGGTCCTGGCCGAGCGAGGCCGCGTACCGGACCAGGTCCAGGCCCGGGGCGTGGCGGCCGGGCTTGGTGGGGGTGGGCCAGCAGGGGCCCGTGCAGAAGTAGTCGACGCCCGGCTCGGCGGCGGCCGCGGCGACCTCGGACTCCGCGTGGCACGAGCGGCCGATCAGCACCCCTTCGCCCAGGATCGCGCGGGCGGCCGGGACGGGGATGTCCCCCTGCCCGAGGTGCAGCACGTCGGAGCCGATGGCATGGGCGACGTCGGCGCGGTCGTTGACCGCGAGCAGCCGGCCGTGGCGGCGGGCGGCCTCGGCGAAGACCTGGAGGTGCTCCAGCTCCTCGGCGGCCTCCATGCCCTTGTCGCGCAGCTGCACGACGTCGACCCCGCCCGCGAGGACGGCGTCGAGGAACTCGGGGAGGTCTCCCTGGCGCTTGCGCGCGTCCGTGCACAGGTAGAGCCGGGCGTCGGACAGGGCGGCGCGGGCGTCGACGGACATGGAGGTACCCCCCGGGTGGGGCGGTGCACGGGCCGCTCGGGCCCGTACACCGCGTGGTGGTTCGGTTCGGATCAGACTGCGAGCGCCTGGGCGCGGCGCTTCACTTCCGTGCCGCGATTCTCACTCAGGGCCTGTGCCGGGGTGCCGGGCAGGGTCGGGTCCGCCGTGAAGAGCCACTCCAGCATCTCCTCGTCGGTGAAGCCGTCGTCCCGCAGCAGCGTGAGGGTTCCGGAGAGGCCCTTGACCACCTTGTCGCCGTCGATGAAGGCGGCCGGCACCTGGAGGGCGCGGTTCTCACCGCGGCGCACCGCGATCAGCTGGCCCTCCTTCACCAGCTGGCGGATACGCGTCACCTCAACGTCCAGCATTTCGGCGATGTCGGGGAGGTAGAGCCACTCGGGGACGAGAGCATCGATCTTTGCGTCAATCTCGGTCACGGGACAAGCCTGCCATCCCCGGCCGACAGCCGGTACCCGGGCGGTGCCGGAGGGGGTACGGCGAGCCGCACCCCCGCGCGTCAGCGGGCGGCGGACTTCAGCGGGGCCGCGGCGTCGGCCACCCGGGCCGGGTCCACCGGGACCCCGCTCTCGATGAGCTTGCGGCCCTGCGCCAGGTCACGGGGCCGGCCCACGGCCAGCACCGCCACCAGGGCCTCGCCGCGCAGCCAGCAGGCGGACCAGGCGGCCTCGGCCGGGTCCCCGCGCCGGACCAGCGTGTCGCCCTCGGCGTGGTGGCCCGCGTACTGCACGAAGCGCCCGAACTGCTCCGACCAGAAGTACGGGACCGGGTCGTAGGCCTGCGCCTCGCCGCCGGGCCCGGCCAGGATGTTCGCGGCCACCACCCGGGGGCCCTGAAGGGCGTTGTCCCAGTGGTGGACGACGAGCCGCTCGCCGTAGCGCGCCGAGGGGAAGGAGGCGCAGTCGCCGACCGCGTACACGTCGGGCAACGAGGTGGCCAGGTGGTCGTCTGCGGTGACGGACCCGTCCGCGCCGCGGTCGATGCCCGAGCCGTCGAGCCAGCCGGTGGCGGGCCGGGCGCCGATGCCCACGACCACGGCGCCCGCGGGCAGCTCGGTGCCGTCGGCGAGCACCACGGCGCCGGGGGCCACCTCGGCCACCCGGGCGCCGGTCAGCAGGCGGGCGCCGGCCTCGGCGTACCAGCCGGCCATCGCTTCGGCGACCTCGGCCGGCAGGGCCCCGGCCAGCGGGCGGGGGGCCGCCTCGACCACGGTGACGGCGCAGCCGGCCTCGCGGGCGGCGGTGGCGAACTCCGCGCCGATCCAGCCGGCGCCGACCACGACGATGTCGTGCCGCTCGGCGATCACGGGCTTGAGCCGCTCGGCGTCGTCGAGGGTGCGCAGCAGGTGGACGCCCGGCACGCCCTCGGTGCCGGGAAGGGTGAGGGGCTCGGCCCCGGTGGCGAGGACCAGGGTGGCGTACGGGACCGGGCCCGCGGAGGTGTCCACCTCGTGGTCGGCGGCGCGCAGCCCGGTGACCTCGACGCCGAGGCGCAGTTCGATGCCGAGCCCCTGGAAGTCGACGTCGAAGGCGGAGTCCTCGGCCTTGCCGAGCAGCACCGCCTTGGAGAGCGGCGGCCGGTCGTACGGCTGGTGGGGTTCGGCGCCGAGCAGGGTCACCGGTCCCGTCCAGCCCTGTTCGCGCAGGGCCACGGCGGTCTGCACGCCCGCCATGCCCGCGCCGACGATGACGACGCCGTGCGCCGTGTCCTGGGTCTGACTCAGCTGATCGCTCACGCCGCACACCCTAACCACCTGACGGATCGTCAGGAAAGTCGGTGTCCGTCCGGGGCGGAGCGCCGCTCGCGGCGTGCTCGCGGGCGGCCTTACCCGCGCTCGGGGCCGGGGGATAGTCTGGCCACCGTACCTATCGCGGGAGCCCGGGCGGACCGGGCTGAGAGGGAGGCTGGCCGGCCTCCGACCGTACGAACCTGATCCGGGTCATGCCGGCGAAGGGAGGGGCTGGACGCCCATGCACTCATCTCGTAAGGGATCCGACGTCCTCGTCATCGGGGGCGGGATCATCGGCCTGGTCACGGCCTGGCGGGCCGCGCGGCGCGGCCTGCGCACCGCGCTCGCCGACCCCCGGCCGGGCGGCGGCGCCGCCCAGGTGGCGGCCGGGATGCTCGCCGCCGTGACCGAACTCCACTACGGCGAGGAGACCCTGCTCGGCCTCAACCTCGCCTCCGCCGCCCGCTACCCCGAGTTCGAGGCGGAGTTGACCGAGGCGAGCGGCGGCCTGGACATCGGCTACCGCGCCTGCGGCACGCTGGCCGTGGCGCTGGACGCGGACGACCGTACGCACCTGCGCGAGCTGCATGCGCTGCAGCGGCGCTGCGGGCTGGAGTCGGAGTGGCTGACCGGCCGCGAGTGCCGCCGCCTGGAGCCGATGCTGGCACCCGGGGTGCGCGGCGGGCTGCGCGTCGACGGCGACCACCAGGTGGACCCGCGGCGGCTGGCCGCCGCTCTGGTCGCGGCCTGCGAGCGGGCCGGCGTGCTCTTCCACCAGACCTCCGCGGAGCGGCTGACCGTCACCGGCGACCGCGCCGCGGGCGCCGTGCTCGACACCGGCGAGGAACTCTCCGCCGACCAGGTGGTACTGGCCGCGGGCAGCCACAGCGGACGGCTGGCCGGCCTGCCGCCGGAGGTCGTGCCGCCGGTCCGGCCCGTCAAGGGGCAGGTGCTGCGGCTGACGGTGCCGGGAGCGTACGCGCCGTTCCTCACCCGCACGGTCCGCGCGGTGGTCCGCGGCAGCCACGTCTACCTCGTGCCCCGGGAGAACGGCGAGCTGGTCGTCGGGGCGACCAGCGAGGAACTGGGCTGGGACACCACCGTCACCGCGGGCGGGGTGTACGAACTCCTCCGCGACGCCCACGAGCTGGTGCCCGGCCTGACCGAACTCCCGCTCACCGAGACCCGGGCCGGCCTGCGCCCCGCCTCCCCCGACAACGCCCCGCTGCTGGGCCCCACGGAGCTGCCCGGCCTGCACCTCGCCACCGGGCACTACCGCAACGGCGTGCTGCTGACCCCCCTCACCGGCGAGGTGATGGCGGAGCTGCTGGCCACCGGTGAACTCCCGGAGGTGGCACGCGCGTTCACGCCGCGCCGCTTCTCCCCCGCAGCAGTACGTGAGGAGTCGCTCGTATGACCGTGTCCGTGAACGGCGAACCCCGCGAGGTCGCCCCCGGGACCACGCTGGACGCGCTGGTCGCCACCCTGACCTCGGCCCCCTCCGGGGTGGCCGCCGCCGTCAACGAGACCGTGGTGCCGCGCGGCCAGTGGCCGGCGACGGCCCTGGGCGAGGGCGACCGGGTCGAGGTGCTGACCGCGGTGCAGGGAGGCTGACCATGTCGGACCTCCTCACCCTCGGCGGCCGGACCTTCTCCTCCCGCCTGATCATGGGCACCGGAGGCGCGCCCAGCCTGGACGTCCTGGAACGCGCCCTGGTCGCCTCCGGCACCGAGCTGACCACGGTGGCGATGCGCCGCCTGGACCCCACGGTGCAGGGCTCGGTGCTCTCGGTGCTGTCCAGGCTGGGGATCCAGGTGCTGCCGAACACCGCCGGGTGCTTCACGGCCGGTGAAGCGGTGCTGACCGCGCGGCTGGCCCGGGAGGCGCTGGGCACCGACTGGATCAAGCTGGAGGTGGTCGCCGACGAGCGGACCCTGCTGCCGGATCCGGTCGAGCTGCTGGACGCCGCCGAGGTGCTGGTGGACGACGGGTTCACCGTCCTGCCGTACACGAACGACGACCCGGTGCTCGCGCGGAAGCTGGAGGACGCCGGGTGCGCGGCGATCATGCCACTGGGGTCGCCGATCGGCTCCGGGCTCGGCATCCGCAACCCGCACAACTTCCAGCTGATCACCGAGCGGGCGGGCGTGCCGGTGATCCTGGACGCGGGGGCGGGCACCGCCTCGGACGCGGCGCTGGCGATGGAGCTGGGCTGCTCCGCGGTGATGCTGGCCTCGGCCGTGACGCGGGCGCAGGAGCCGGTGCTGATGGCCGGGGCGATGCGGGATGCGGTGTCCGCCGGGCGGCTGGCGTACCGGGCGGGGCGGATTCCGCGGCGGCACTTCGCCGAGGCGTCGTCCCCCGTGGAGGGCCGTGCCGCCCTCGACCCGGAACGCCCGGCCTTCTGACCGCCCGTGCCGGGTGCCGATCCCGTCCCGGGTGCCGGGCCCGTGCCGGGCGCGGGGTCCCGCGCGCCCGGCAAGCATCTGCACCCGGCACGGGACCGGCACGTCACAGGTGTGCCGCAAGCCACGGGGACCCGGGCCGGGGGGCGAGGGGCCACTCGTAGAATTCCCTGGTGGATACGACCCTGGAAGACCCGCTCGTCGGGCGCGTGATCGACGGCCGCTACCGCGTCGATGCCCGCATCGCCGTCGGCGGCATGGCCACCGTCTACCGGGCCGTCGACACCCGGCTCGACCGCGTCCTCGCGCTCAAGGTGATGCACCCGGCGCTCGCCGCCGACGGCGCCTTCGTCGAGCGGTTCATCCGCGAGGCGAAGTCCGTGGCCCGGCTGGCGCACCCGAACGTGGTGGCCGTCTTCGACCAGGGCACCGACGGGCCCTACGTCTACCTCGCCATGGAGTACGTCAGCGGCTGCACCCTGCGCGACCTGCTGCGCGAGCGCGGCGCCCTCCAGCCGCGCGCCGCGCTGGACGTCCTGGAGCCGGTGCTCGCCGCGCTCGGCGCCGCCCACCGGGCGGGGTTCGTCCACCGGGACATGAAGCCCGAGAACGTCCTCATCGGCGACGACGGCCGGGTCAAGGTCGCCGACTTCGGCCTGGTCAGGGCGGTGGGCTCGGTCACCGACACCACCGGCGCGGTGCTCGGCACCGTCTCCTACCTCGCGCCCGAGCAGATCGAGAACGGCACCACAGACACCCGCGTGGACGTCTACGCCTGCGGCGTCGTGCTGTACGAGATGCTCACCGGCGGCAAGCCGCACTCCGGCGACACCCCGGCCCAGGTGCTCTACCGCCACCTGAACGAGGACGTGCCGCCGCCCTCGGCCGCCGTGGCCGGCCTGCCGGTGGTGCTGGACGAGCTGGTCGCCGCCGCCACCGCGCGCAACCCCGACCTGCGCCCGTACGACGCCGTGATGCTCCTCTCGCAGGTGCGCGAGGCCCGCGCCGCCCTCAGCGACGCGCAGCTCGACGCGGTGCCGCCGCAGTCGCGCGCCGACGCCCACAGCGCCTCCGAGGACCGCACCAGCGTCGTCCCCCGGCCGGTCGCCACGTCCGCCGCCGCGGACGACGTGAGCCACACCACCCGCTTCGAACACCCGCCGGTGCCGCCCCGGCCGTCCGGGGTGCCGTCCGGCCCGTCCCCGCGGCGGCCCGCCCGCGGCACGCTGATCGCCCTGGTGGGGGCACTGCTCGTGCTCGCGCTGGGCGCCGGCGTCTGGTACATCGGCGCCGGTCAGTTCACCCGCGTACCCAGCCTGCTCGGCAAGACCGAGGCGGAGGCCCGGGACCGGCTCGCCGAGGCGGGGCTCGACGTGGGCGACGTACGCCGGCAGTTCAGCGAGACCGTCGAGCGGGGCAAGGTGATCGGCACCGACCCCACGCCCGGCGCGCAGATCCGGGGCAACGGCTCGGTGGCCCTCGTGCTGTCCCGCGGACCGGAGATCGTCACCGTGCCCAAGGTGAAGGGCCTCCCGCTGGAGCGGGCCAAGGCGGAGCTGACCAAGGCGGGGCTGGCCCCCGGCATGGTCAGCCAGGCGTTCAGCGGGGCGATCCCGCGCGGTTCGGTCATCGGCACCGACCCGGAGGCCGGCGAGAAGCGGGCCCCGGACACGGCCGTCGCGATCGTCGTCAGCAAGGGCGCCCCGGTGGACGTGCCCGGCGTGGTCGGCTCGCCGCTGGACGACGCCCGCTCCGCGCTGGAGGGCCTGGGCCTCAAGGTGCAGGTCGCCACGGAGCAGATCAACTCCCCGCAGCCGCAGGGCACGGTGGCCAACCAGTCGGTGGCCGCGGGCGCCAAGGCCGCCACCGGCGACACCGTGGTGCTGACCGTCTCGAAGGGGCCGCGGATGGTCCCGGTGCCGGACGTCACGGGCCGGAACGTGGAGGACGCCAAGCGGGCCCTGAAGGAGGCCGGCTTCGAGGTGAAGGTGGAGAAGCCGTTCATCTCCTTCAGCGACGACGTGGCGAGCCAGTCGGTCAAGGGCGGCACGACAGCCCCCGAGGGCAGCACGATCACCATCAGGATCAAGGGACTGTGACGACAGCACTGCGCAACCCGGTGGGCGGGCACGTGCCCGTCGCCGGCGGGCTCGACCGGGTCGGGCTGACCTACGCGCGGGAGATGAGGGCCGAGACCGTACAGGTCTTCGTCGCCAACCCCCGCGGCTGGGCCACCCCCACGGGCAACCCCGCCCAGGACGAGGCGTTCCGCGCCGCCTGCGCCGACGAGGGCATCCCGGCGTACGTGCACGCCCCGTACCTGATCAACTTCGGCTCGCACACCCCGGCGACGGTCGAGCGGTCCGTGGAGTCGCTGCGCCACTCGCTGCGGCGCGGCCGGGAGATCGGCGCGCTCGGCGTGGTCGTGCACACCGGTTCAGCGACCGGAGGACGGCCGCGGGAGGAGGCGTTCGCGCAGGTCAGGGAGCACATGCTGCCGCTGCTCGACGAGCTGACCCACGACGACGACCCCTTCCTGCTGCTGGAGTCCACGGCCGGGCAGGGCTTCTCGCTGTGCTCGCGGACCTGGGACTTCGGCGCGTACTTCGAGGCGCTGGACGCCCATCCGAAGCTGGGCGTCTGCTTGGACACCTGCCACATCTTCGCGGCCGGGCACGACCTGGCGGCGCCGGGCGGGACGAAGGAGACCCTGGACCTGCTGGTGGACACGGTCGGCGAGGGCCGCCTGAAGCTGATCCACGCCAACGACTCCAAGGAGGGCGTGGGCGCGCATCGGGACCGGCACGCGAACATCGGCGCCGGCCACATCGGGGAGGACGCGTTCCGGGAGCTGTTCTCGCACCCCGCGACGGAGGGCGTGCCGCTGGTCATCGAGACGCCGGGCGGCAAGGAGGGGCACGCGGCGGACGTCGCCCGCCTGAAGGAGCTCCGCGAGATCCAATGAACGGTTGAGGAATACCCCTGGGGGGTATACGGTTCTGCATATCGGCAGGACCGTATACCTGGCTTTGGGGGTTTCCGATGGAGCACGCGCACCACGACACCCGGCAGATGGGCCACGCTGGACGCATGGACCACACCGGCCACGCAGACCAGGAAGGCCACGCGGCACACACCGAACAGCACGCCGACCACGCCCACCACGGCGGTCACGGTCACCCGGACCACGCCGGTCACGGCAAGGTCAGCTGGGCCATGGCTGCGAAGGCCACCCTGCACTGCCTCACCGGCTGCGCCATCGGCGAGGTACTCGGCATGGTCATCGGCACCGCGCTGGGCTGGGGAAACGTTCCGACGATGATCCTGGCGATCGTCCTGGCCTTCTTCTTCGGGTACGCGCTCACCCTGCGCGGCATCCTCAGGGCCGGCGTCGGCTTCCGCGCCGCGGTCCGGGTGGCCCTGGCCGCCGACACCCTCTCGATTGCCGTGATGGAGCTGATCGACAACAGCGTGATCGCCCTGTGGCCCGGCGCGATGGACGCGCACCTGGCCGACCCGCTGTTCTGGTTCGTCCTGGCGATGTCGCTGCTGATCGCCTTCGTCGTCACCACTCCGGTCAACAAGTGGATGATCGGCCGCGGCAAGGGCCATGCGGTGGTGCACCAGTACCACCACTGACGCACCGCCACGCCGGAGGGCGGCACGCACCGCCCGGGAAGCGGCCGGCCCGGAGCTACAGCTCCGGGCCGTCCCCTGGTTCCTCCTGGTACGAGTACCGCTGCTCACGCCAGGGATCGCCGATGTTGTGGTAGCCGCGCTCCTCCCAGAAGCCGCGGCGGTCGGCCGTCATGTACTCCACGCCGCGCACCCACTTGGGGCCCTTCCAGGCGTAGAGGTGCGGGACCACGAGCCGCAGCGGGAAGCCGTGCTCGGCGGTGAGGGGCTCACCGCCCTGATGCGTGGCGAAGACCGTGCGCTCCGAAGCGAAGTCCGAGAGACGCATGTTGGAGCTGAAGCCGTACTCGGCCCACACCATCACGTGCGTGACGTTGGGCGCGGGCGGGGCGAGTTCCAGGACGGTGCGCGCGAGCACCCCACCCCATTCGGCCCCCTGCATGCTGAACTTCGTGACGCAGTGCAGGTCCGCGACGACCGAGGCGAACGGCAGGGCCGAGAACTCGTCGTGGTTCCAGCAGTGCTTCTCGCCGTCCGCGGTGGCCCCGAAGACCCTGAATTCCCAGCGGTCCGGCTTGAACTTGGGCACGGGACCGTAGTGGGTGACCGGCCAGCCACGCTGCAAGCGCTGCCCCGGAGGAAGCTCCAGGTGCTCTGCTCCCGGAGATTCCCGGCGTTCCGGCTGACCCATAACTCCATGGTGACAGACGGGACGGGGTGGTCATGACCAGCGAAGGCCTATTCGGGCAACTCCTACTAAGGAGGCACTTACTGGACGGCCCCCGGTGGCGGTGCAAGGATGCGGCCAACTCCCCCAGGCGATCCTGGGCGGGGCCCGAGCCCAGCCACACGCGTTGGAAGGAGCCTCTGCGATGCAGGGCGACCCCGAGGTCCTCGAATTTCTCAACGAGCAGCTGACCGGCGAGCTGACCGCCATCAACCAGTACTGGCTGCACTATCGCATCCAGGACAACAAGGGCTGGACGAAGCTCGCCAAGTACACGCGTGAAGAGTCCATCGATGAGATGAAGCACGCGGACAAGCTGACCGAGCGCATCCTGATGCTGGACGGCCTGCCGAACTACCAGCGGCTCTTCCACGTGCGCGTGGGCCAGACGGTCACGGAGATGTTCCAGGCCGACCGCCAGGTCGAGGTCGAGGCGATCGACCGGCTCAAGCGGGGCATCGAGGTCATGCGCGGGAAGGGCGACATCACCTCTGCGCGGCTCTTCGAGGACATCCTGGCGGACGAGGAGCACCACATCGACTACCTCGACACCCAGCTGGAGCTGATCGAGTCCCTCGGCGAGCCGCTGTACATCGCCCAGCTGATCGAGCAGCCGGAGAGCTGACGGGCCGGTCAGGCCGCCTCGGCCAGCTCGGGCTCGGGCGCGCCCTCGGGCAGCGGGGCCACGGAGGGCATCGGGCGGGACTCGGCGAGGGCGGGGCGGGACCCGGCGAGCGCCGGGTCGGCCGCCAGCACGGCCTTCCCCTCACCCTTCTCCACGAGCTCGCGGCGCGGGCAGGCGCCACGGCCGAGGAGGCCCTGGATGGTGCGGACGCAGGAGCCGCAGTCGGTGCCGGCCTTGGTCACCGAGGCGATCTGCCGGGGGGTGCAGGCGCCGTTCGCCGCGTGCTCCTTCACCTGCTGGTCGGTGATGCCGAAGCAAGAGCAGACGTACACGCGGTTCACCTCCCGGCAGGATGTTCGGTGCGCCTTCCCGATCTTCGTTTCGGTGAGGCTAACCTAACTTTACCCGGGGGCCCCGAGACGTAAAAGCCCCGCCTACGAGAGTGGGGCGCGGATCACATCGATCCGCGCCCCACTCTCGTAGGTCTCCACCTACTGATCGTTCCTACTGGTCGCGGTACATCTCCGCCACCAGGAAGGCCAGGTCCAGCGACTGGCTGCGGTTGAGCCGCGGGTCGCAGGCCGTCTCGTAGCGCTGGTGCAGGTCGTCGACGAAGATCTCGTCGCCGCCGCCCACGCACTCGGTGACGTCGTCACCGGTGAGCTCGACGTGGATGCCGCCCGGGTGGGTGCCCAGCGCCTTGTGGACCTCGAAGAATCCCTTGACCTCGTCGAGCACGTCGTCGAAGCGGCGGGTCTTGTGGCCGGAGGCCGCCTCGAAGGTGTTGCCGTGCATCGGGTCGGTGACCCAGGCGACGACCGCGCCGGAGGCGGTGACCTTCTCGACCAGCTCCGGGAGCTTGTCGCGGACCTTGTCGGCGCCCATGCGGACGATGAAGGTCAGGCGGCCGGGCTCACGGTCCGGGTCGAGGCGGTCGATGTAGGTGAGCGCCTCGTCGACCGAGGTGGTCGGGCCGAGCTTGATGCCGATCGGGTTGGCGATCTGCGAGGCGAACTCGATGTGCGCGTGGTCCAGCTGCCGGGTGCGCTCACCGATCCAGACCATGTGGCCGGAGGTGTCGTACAGCTTGCCGGTGCGCGAGTCGGTCCGGGTCAGGGCGCCCTCGTAGTCGAGCAGCAGGGCCTCGTGGGAGGCGTAGAACTCGACGGCCTTGAACTCGGCCGGGTCGGTGCCGCAGGCCTTCATGAAGTTCAGGGCGTTGTCGATCTCCCGGGCGAGCGCCTCGTAGCGCTGGCCGGAGGGGGACGACTTCACGAAGTCCTGGTTCCAGGCGTGCACCTGGCGCAGGTCGGCGTAGCCGCCGGTGGTGAAGGCGCGCACCAGGTTGAGCGTGGAGGCGGAGGCGTTGTACATCCGCTTCAGGCGCTCGGGGTCCGGGATCCGGGCCTCCTCGGTGAAGGCGAAGCCGTTCACCGAGTCGCCGCGGTAGGTCGGCAGGGTCACGCCGTCGCGGGTCTCGGTGTCCTTGGAACGCGGCTTGGAGTACTGGCCCGCGATGCGGCCGAGCTTGACGACGGGCACGGAGGCCGCGTACGTCAGGACGGCGCTCATCTGGAGCAGGGTCTTGAGCTTCGCGCGGATGTGGTCGGCCGACACGGCGTCGAAGGCCTCGGCGCAGTCGCCGCCCTGGAGGAGGAACGCCTCACCCCGGGCGACGGCTCCCAGACGGGCGCGCAGCTGGTCACATTCGCCCGCGAAGACGAGCGGCGGATACGAGGCGAGGTCCGCGACGACTTCGCGCAGAGCCTCGGCATCGGGGTACTCAGGCTGCTGCGCCGCGGGCAGGTCTCGCCAGGTCGCCTTGGCGGCGACGGCTTGGGTTTCAGCGTTCACGGTCACCCCCCAAACATTACGTCGTGTGCCGCCGCGTCCGGCCCACCGACCATCTGGTGAGACGGACCGGTACAGATCCGACTCTTCCAGGGGGTAGGGTGCACGGCATGTTCGCGCACTCGAACCAGAACTGGTGGTGGACCGCTCATCCGGCGGCCCACTGACTGCGCGTACCCGTAGAACCGACGCGAAGGCCGCCCGAGGGGCGGCCTTCTCGCATGTCGGGGGCCGTTCCTCTCCACCCACGCCGGAAGGAACCCACCGATGCCGATCACGAGGCTGCTGGCCGACGACTGCCCGCCCTTCGCCCTGCTCCGCCGCCGCACCCCGGGCCGCGACCACGACACCGTCGAGGTGCTGCTCGGTCCGGTCCACGCGGCCGAACGCCTGGCCGACCTGCCGGTACGGGAGCTGCCCACGCTCGCCCTGGTGCCCTTCCGGCAGATCCGGGAGCGCGGCTTCGACGTCCGCGACGACGGCACACCGCTGAGCGTACTGGCCGCCGAGGAGGCGTACGAGCTGCCGCTCGACGAGGTGATGGCCGCACTGCCGGCGCACGACGTACGGGTCGAGGGCGGCTGCTTCGACGTCTCCGACGAGGAGTACGGCTCGATCGTGCGGCGGGTGATCGACGAGGAGATCGGCCGGGGCGAGGGCGCCAACTTCGTCATCCGCCGCACGTACACCGGCACGATCCCGGGCTTCTCGCGGGCCGACGCTCTGGCGCTGTTCCGGCGGCTGCTGGCGGGCGAGCGGGGCGCGTACTGGACGTACGTCGTGCACACCGGGGACCGGACGCTGGTCGGGGCCAGTCCCGAGGTCCACGTCCGGATGTCCGGGGGCACGGTCGTCATGAACCCGATCAGCGGGACGTACCGCTACCCGGCCGGGGGCCCGACCGCCGATTCGCTGCTCGCCTTCCTCGGGGACCGCAAGGAGACCGAGGAGCTGTCGATGGTGGTCGACGAGGAGCTCAAGATGATGTGCACCGTCGGCGACATGGGCGGCGTCGTCGTGGGGCCCCGGCTGAAGGAGATGGCGCACCTCGCGCACACCGAGTACGAGCTCCGCGGGCGGTCCTCGCTGGACGTGCGGGAGGTGCTGCGGGAGACGATGTTCGCGGCGACCGTGACCGGCTCCCCGGTGCAGAACGCGTGCCGGGTGATCGAGCGGTACGAGGTGGGCGGGCGGCGCTACTACGCGGGCGCCCTGGCCCTGCTGGGCCTGGACGCGAACGGCGCGCAGACCCTGGACTCCCCCATCCTGATCCGCACGGCCGAGATCTCGCCGGAGGGCGCGCTGCGGGTGCCCGTCGGGGCGACGCTGGTGCGGCACTCCGACCCGGCCGGCGAGGTGGCCGAGACGCACGCCAAGGCGGCCGGGGTGCTGGCGGCGCTGGGCGTGCGGCCGGCGGCCCCCGCGCCGGGCGGCGGCGGTACGGGGCGGCTCGCCGACGATCCCCGGGTGCAGGAGGCGCTGGCGGCCCGGCGGGCGGACCTGGCGCCGTTCTGGCTGCGGATGCAGGAGCAGGCGGCTCCGGTGGCCGGGCACGCACTGGTGGTGGACGCGGAGGACACGTTCACGGCGATGCTGGCGCACGTGCTGCGGGCTGCGGGCCTGGAGGTGACCGTACGGCGGTACGACGAGCCGGGGCTGCGGGAGGCCGCGCTGGCGCACCGGGGGCCGGTGGTGCTGGGCCCGGGCCCGGGGGACCCGGCGGACGCCGGGGACCCGAAGATGCGGCTGCTGCGGGGGCTGGCGCGGGAGCTGCTGCGGTCGCACCGGGACGGGCTGCTGGGCGTGTGCCTGGGGCACGAGCTGATCGCGGCGGAGCTGGGGCTGCCGCTGGTGCGGAAGGCGGAGCCGGCGCAGGGGGCGCAGACGCGGATCGACTTCTTCGGGTCGCCGGAGACCGTGGGCTTCTACAACACGTACACGGCCGCGTGCGACGCGGAGGCCGCGGCGGAGCTGCGGGCGCACGGCGTGGAGGTGTCCCGGGACGCCGCTTCCGGTGAGGTCCACGCCCTGCGCTGCGCGGCGCGTGGCTTCGCGGGCGTCCAGTTCCACCCGGAGTCCGTCCTGACCCTCCGCGGCGCGACCCTGCTGGCGTCCCTGGTCCGCACCCTGATCCCCGCATAGGGGCCCCGCGCCGGTTCCCTGCTGGTGCGGGTCCCGTGCCGGGCGCCCGGAGCGCCCGGCACGGGCCCGGTCAGGTGAGGGTGTTCTCCGAGCGGCGGCCTGCCAGGTAGTCCGCCACGTTGCGGACCGTCGCCTCGATGATCTGTCCCACCGCGTCGTGCGTGTAGTACGCCTGGTGCGACGTGACCACGACGTTCGGGAACGTGATCAGCCGGGCCAGCGTGTCGTCCGGGACCGCCTCCAGGGACTTGTCCAGGAAGAAGACGCCCGCCTCGGCCTCGTACACGTCCAGGCCCACGCCGGTGAAGCGCCCGGCCCGCAGCTCCGCGACCAGCGCCTCGGTGTCCACCAGGCCGCCCCGGCTGGAGTTCACCAGGATCGCGTCGTCCTTCATGGACTTCAGCGCCGCGGAGTCGATGATGTGGTGCGTCGCGTCCAGCAGCGGCACGTGCAGGCTGACCAGGTCGGCGGAGGCGAGCAGCACGTCCTTGTCCACGTACTTCATGCCCAGCTCCAGGCACCGCGGGTTCTCCACCACGTCCCAGCCGAGCAGGTTCATCCCGAAGCCGTGCGCGATCCTGGTGAACGCCTCGCCGATCTTGCCGGTGCCGAGCACGCCCACGGTGCGGCCGTGCATGTCCCGGCCCAGCAGGCCGTTCAGCCGGAAGTCGAAGTCCCGGGTGCGGTTCGAGGCGCGGACGATCCGCCGGTTGACCGCCATGGCCAGGGTCCAGGCGAACTCGGCCACCGCGTACGGCGAGTAGTACGAGACCCGGCCGACCGTCATGCCGAGGGACTTCGCGACGTCGAGGTCGATGTTGTTGAAGCCGGTGGACCGCTGGGCGATCATCTTCGTCCCGCCGGCCGCGAGGGTCCGCAGCACCCGCCCGCTGAGGTCGGCGTTGACGCTGGAGCTGACCACCTCGTAGCCCGCCGCGATCGGCGCGGTGTCCTCGCTGAGGAAGACGCCGAGGCAGCGCACCTCGTGTTGTCCTGCGAAGGCCCGCTCCAGGAGGGGCTCCTCGTCGGCGGTCACACCGAATGCCAGGATTTCCACGGTCTGCTCCCCTTTTGTAGCCCTGGGCCGCATATGGCGATCTTCACCGGATAGGTGATCATTGCCGAATATACGGCCCGGGCCTCCGCCCTGCCCCCGGGAGCGGGCGCCTCAGCCGAAGAAGACCCCCGCCTCCCGGTACAGCTCCGGGTCCACCGTCTTCAGCTTGGCCGTGGCCTCGGCGATCGGCACCCGCACCACGTCCGTGCCACGCAGCGCGACCATCTTCCCGAAGTCGCGGTCCCGCACCGCGTCGATCGCGTGCAGTCCGAAGCGGGTGGCCAGCCAGCGGTCGTACGCGCTGGGGGTGCCGCCGCGCTGCACGTGCCCGAGGACGGTCGTGCGGGCCTCCTTGCCCGTACGGGACTCGATCTCCTTGGCCAGCCACTCGCCCACGCCCGACAGCCGGACGTGCCCGAAGGAGTCGAGGGTGCCGTCCTTGAGCACCATGTCGCCGTCCTTGGGCATGGCCCCCTCGGCGACCACCACGATCGGCGCGTAGCTGGCCTTGAAGCGGGAGGTCACCCAGGCGCAGACCTGGTCCACGTCGAAGCGCTGCTCGGGGATGAGGATCACGTTCGCGCCGCCCGCGAGTCCGGAGTGCAGGGCGATCCAGCCCGCGTGGCGGCCCATCACCTCGACGACCAGCACGCGCATGTGCGACTCGGCGGTGGTGTGCAGCCGGTCGATGGCCTCGGTGGCGATGCCGACGGCGGTGTCGAAGCCGAAGGTGTAGTCGGTGGCCGAGAGGTCGTTGTCGATGGTCTTCGGCACCCCGACGCACGGGATGCCGAACTCCTCGTACAGCCGGGCCGCGACGCCGAGCGTGTCCTCGCCGCCGATGGCGACCAGGGCCTCGACCTCGTGCTTGGCCAGGTTGTCCTTGATCCGGCGGACGCCGTCGTCCGCCTTGAAGGGGTTGGTGCGCGAGGAGCCGAGGATGGTGCCGCCGCGCGGCAGGATGCCGCGGACGGCGGGGATGCCGAGCGGGACGGTGTCGCCGTCGAGCGGGCCGCGCCAGCCGTCCCGGAAACCGATGAAGTCGTACGCGTACTCCTGGACGCCCTTGCGGACGACGCCCCGGATCACCGCGTTCAGCCCGGGGCAGTCGCCACCGCCGGTCAGCACTCCGACCTTCATGGAATCCTCCCTTTCGCCATAAAGGGCCCCAAGGGCCCGCATGGCGGCCACGCTAATGGTGACGCAGGTCACGCCGAGCGCGCCTGAAGGGTCAATTCCGGTGAGATTGCGGGTACTTGCGTGGACGCTTTCACCCGTAAGGGGAGCTACTCGTCGTCGAGGCCACGCTCGATCGCGTACCGCACCAGCTCCACCCGGTTGTGCAGCTGGAGCTTGCCCAGGGTGTTCTGCACGTGGTTCTGGACGGTCCGGTGCGAGATCACCAGCCGCTCCGCGATCTGCTTGTACGACAGGCCCTTGGCGACGAGGCGCAGCACCTCGGTCTCGCGCTCGGTCAGCTGCGGGGCCTTGGGCAGGTCCGGGGCGGCCGGGGCCGGGTCGGAGGCCAGCCGGCGGTACTCGCCCAGCACCAGGCCGGCCAGGCCCGGGGTGAAGACCGGGTCGCCGACGGCGGTACGGCGCACCGCGTCGATCAGCTCGTCGGCACCGGCGGACTTCAGCAGGTATCCGGTCGCGCCGGACTTCACCGCCTCCAGCACGTCCGCGTGCTCGCCGCTGGCGGAGAGCACCAGCACCCGGAGCGCCGGATTGGCGCCGACCAGCTCCTTGCAGACCTGCACGCCGGGCATGCCGGGCAGGTTCAGGTCCAGCACCAGCACCTCGGGGTCGGCGGCCTTGGCACGGCGGACCGCCCCCGGCCCGTCCCCGGCGGTGGCCACGATGTCGTAGCCGGCCGCGGCGAGGTCGCGGGCGACCGCGTCCCGCCACATCGGGTGGTCGTCCACGACCATCACCCTGATCGCGCGCTCTTCGCTCATCGTCCCGTTCCCGCCCCGTTCCGTGGAACCTTCAGCTCTACTTCCGTGCCCTGCCCCGGTACGGAGACCAGGTCGGCCGTGCCGCCCAGGTCCCGCAGCCTGCCGCGGATGGACAGGGCCACGCCCATCCGCCCCTCCCCCTCGGCCTGCGCCAGGCGGCCCTCGGGGATGCCGGGACCGTCGTCCCGGACCGTCACGATCACCTCGTCCGTCCAGTCCTCGACCAGGATCCAGGCCCGGGCCGTCTCCCCGGCGTGCCGGCGGACGTTGTCGAGGGCGGCGCTGACGGCCGCGGCCAGCTCGCGAGCCGCCGGGGCCGGCAGCATGACCGGGGCACCGGGCTCGGCGAAGCTGACACGGGACCCGGCGTGCGGGGCCAGCAGGGCCCGCAGGTCCAGGTCGGCGGCCTCGTCCGCGCCGGGCTCCTCCACCTCCTCGGCGCTGACCAGCGCCCCCTGGGCCGCGTCCCGCGAGACCCGGGAGGCCGGCAGCAGCCCGCTGGAGACCAGGGTGCGCAGCGCCACCTCCTGCTCGCCGGCCATCCGGCCCAGCTCGGCGGCCTCACCGCCCAGGGCGGTGCCGCGCCGCTGGACCATGGCCAGCACCTGGAGCACGCCGTCGTGGATGTCCCGGGCCAGCCGCTCCCGCTCGCGGGTGGCCGCCTCGATCTCCAGGGCCCGCGCGAGGGTGTTCTCACTGGCGCGGGCGACCTCGACGACGTACCCGATGGCGATCGAGGCGACCCACACCAGCAGCACGTTGTGCACCGTGTCGCGGGTGGGTTCGCCGCGCTGGACGACGTTGGCCACCGCCACGAAGGTGGAGGCGAAGCAGGCCCACCGCCAGCCGCCCTTGAGCGCGAACGCGAGGACCGAGCCCGCCGTCCAGATGGACGGCAGGGTGGGCCCGCCCTCGGCGATCCGCCGGGCCGAGTCCGCGACCGGGGTCAGCAGGATGCCCACCATGGCGACCGTGAGGTCGGCGCCCAGGAAGCGCTTGGTGCAGGCGGCGGCGCCGGCGACCTTGGGCAGGGTGGCCAGCGTCCACACCACGAGGACCGCGAGGTAGGCCACGGCCACCCAGGGCCGGACGAACTGCCGGTATGCGGAGGCGAACAGCAGCACCGCGTAGCCCGCGGTCAGCAGCCGGTACGCGGTCAGCGCCCGCCACAGCGGCTGCTCCACGGACATGCGCACGACGCGCTCGCGCTTGGCCATCCCCACCCCCGGGCGGTGCCTGCGACCGCCTGTCCGTACCTGCTGCCGGCGCCGGCCGCCCGGTCCCACCGGTGCGACCGGCGTCCGGTCTACTGCTCCTGCTGTCCGGCCTCTGCGGCCTTCTGCGCCTTCTCGGCCTGCGCGGCTTCCTTGGCGGCTTCCTTCGCCGCGTCCCTGGCGGCCTTCTCGGCATCGGCGATCTGCCGCTTGGCGGCGGTCGCGTAGATGTCCACGTACTCCTGGCCGGAGAGCTTCATGATCTCGTACATGACCTCGTCGGTCACCGAGCGGAGGATGAAGCGGTCGCCGTCCATGCCCTGGTAGCGGCTGAAGTCGAGGGGCTTGCCGATCCGGATGCCCGGACGCATCAGCTTGGGGATCACCTTGCCGGGCGGCTGGATCTTCTCGGTGTCGATCATGGCCACGGGGATCACGGGGGCGCCGGTGGCCAGCGCCACGCGGGCCAGGCCGCCGGGCTTGCCGCGGTAGAGACGGCCGTCGGGCGACCGGGTGCCCTCGGGGTAGATACCGAAGAGCTCGCCGCGCTCGATGACCTCGATGCCGCTCTTGATGGCGGCCTCGCCGGCGCCGCGGGCGCCGGAGCGGTCCACGGGGAGCTGGCCCACGCCCTTGAAGAAGGCCGCGGTCAGCTTGCCCTTGACGCCCGGGGAGGTGAAGTACTCCGCCTTCGCGATGAAGGTCACCTTGCGGTCGAGAACCGCGGGCAGGAAGAACGAGTCCGAGAAGGAGAGGTGGTTGCTCGCGAGGATCGCCGGGCCTTCGGCGGGGATGTTCTCGAGGCCCTCCACCCAGGGCCTGAAGGCGAGCTTCAGAGAGCCCCCGATGGAGAACTTCATTGCGCCGTAGATCAACTCGAAAGCCTTCCTGTGTCCGTCGATCAGACCTTAACCCCTGGCGGGCCCGCCATCCCTCCCGCGGCACCCCTCCAAGCCCTGGTGGGCGGCGGGGCGCCGACCCTGGCCCGTGTCACCCCGGTCGCGTACCGTGAAGTACACACAGCGCGCCCCCTCGTTACATCCCTCTGTGCCCCCTCGTTTCGCGCATGAGCCCCCCGCGGGCCCCCGTGACCCGCACCTGCCGCGCCCTCATGAACAGGAGACCCTCGTGCCCGTCCTCCCTGGAGCCGAGCCGTTCCGCCACGAGGGCGGAGAGGTCGGCGTACTCCTCTGCCACGGCTTCACCGGCTCCCCGCAGTCCCTGCGCCCCTGGGCGGAGTACCTCGCGGACCGCGGTCTGAGCGTCTCGCTGCCGCTGCTGCCGGGCCACGGCACGCGGTGGCAGGACATGCAGCTCACCGGGTGGCAGGACTGGTACGCCGAGGTGGACCGGGCCCTGCGGGAGCTGCTGGACCGCTGCGAGAAGGTCTTCGTCTTCGGCCTGTCGATGGGCGGCGCCCTGACGCTGCGCCTGGCGGCCAGGCACGGGGACGCCGTCACCGGCATCGTCGTGGTCAACCCGGCGAACAAGGTCCACGACCCGCTCGCCGTGGCCCTGCCGGTGGCCAAGCACTTCATCCGCTCCACCCCGGGCATCGCCAGCGACATCGCGAAGCCGGGCTCGCTGGAGGTCGGGTACGACCGCGTGCCGACCCGCGCCGCGCACTCGCTGCGCCAGTTCCTGCGCATGGTGGACGGCGAGCTGCCGCAGGTCACGCAGCCGATGCTGCTGCTGCACAGCCCCCAGGACCACGTGGTGCCGCCGGTGGACTCGGCCCGGATCCTGAGCCGGGTGTCCTCCACGGACGTGACGGAGACCCTGCTGGAACAGAGCTACCACGTCGCGACGTTGGACCATGATGCGGAACGCATCTTCGAGGACTCGTACGCATTCATCGCCCGACTCGCTCCGCAGGTCGGAGCACTCGGCATGGAGGGGACGGCCACCGGTGGCTGAGCAGGACGGCAAGATCTCCAACGGCGGCGGCGAGCCGCTGGACGAGGAAGCGGCCTGGGCCGCGATCGTCGCGGGGTACGGCGAGGAGCCGGCGGACCCGCCGGGTTCGCGCCCGTTCAAGCCGATCGAGGACCTGCTGCTGCCGGAGCCCGAGGAGCCGGAGGCGCCCGCCACGCCGAAGGGTGCCGGGGAGACCGACGAGCCCGCCCCGAAGCCGGCGCTCGGCAGCTCGGTGGTGTTCGCCCCGGGCGTGGGCGCGGGCCCGCGCGACCACACCCTGGCGGAGCCGGACGAGGACGACCCGGACGAGGGCCACTTCGTCCAGCCGGACCCGGAGCTCCCGGAGGCCGACACCACGTCGAAGTTCGCGTGGCTGGCGGTGGTGGGCGGCCCGGTGCTGCTGCTGCTCGCGGTGCTGCTCCAGTGGGAGATGACCTGGTGGCTCACCACGCTGGGCGTGGGCGGCTTCCTGGGCGGCTTCGCCACCCTGGTCGCCCGCATGCACCAGGGCGACGACGAGGACGACGACCCGGGCCGCGGCGCGGTCGTGTGACCCTACGAGCCGGGGGAAGGGCGGGCCGCCGTGCGGCCCGCCCTTCCGCCTTTCCGGGCTCTCCTGCCGGATCCGGGAGACGGCTCAGGCGGGCAGGCGGAGGGCCGCCAGCACCGGGAGGTGGTCCGTGGCGCCGGCGAGGTCCGCGGCGGAGACGCCCGGCAGCCCGACGGGGACCCCGCAGCCCAGCACCTCCACCCCCTTCGACGCGAAGACGGCGTCGATACGGCGCTCAGGGCGCCCGGCGGGGAACGTCGCCTCCGCACCCCACGGCCGTACCGCCCGGCAGTCCTGGAGCTCGGCCGCCAGCAGCCCGAACGCGCTCCCCTCGGGCCCCTCGTTCAGGTCGCCCGCGGCGACGGCGTACGGGACGTCCAGCTCCCGCAGCCGGTCCAGCAGCAGCCCGGCCTGGGCCTGCCGCTCCTCGCGGTGCAGCGAGAGGTGGGCGGAGACCACTCCCACCCGGGCCCCGCCGAAGCGGACGACGGCCGTCGCGAAGCCCCGCCGGTGCGTGCCCGGCGTCAGGGGCAGGAGCATGTCCTCGGTGCGCTCCACGAAGGCCCGCAGCGAGCACAGCAGCAGCGGCCCGGCCGCCGTGGCGCCGCCGCCGAGCACCACGAGGTCGGTCTTCGCGGCCAGCCGGGCGGCGTGCTTGCGCCAGCGGAAGAACCTGGGGGCCTCCTGGACGAAGACCAGGTCGGGGGCGCAGGCGCGGATCACGCGGGCCAGCGCGTCCTCGTCGTCGCGCATCGAGCGGACGTTGTAGCTGAGCACCCGGATCACCGCGGAACCGTCCGCATCGGTACGGGAGTTGGGGAGGTCGGGAATCGCCATGGGCCCCAACATAGGCAGTTGCCCGCCGCGCCCCCAGAGGGCACGACGGGCAACCGGCGTGGAATCGGGTGGCCGTGGCCGCCGGGGCTAGCCCTGGCGGGCCAGGTCCGCGGCGCCGACCAGGCCGGCCTCGCCGCCGAGCTGCGCGGCCAGCACCTGCGCGTGCGGGCGGAACTGGCCGCCGATCAGCCAGCGGCGGAAGGACTTGCGGATCGGCTCCAGCACCAGCTCGCCCTCGTCGGAGACGCCGCCGCCGACGATGAAGGCGGAGGGGTCGAAGAGCGAGGCCAGGTCGGCCAGGCCCGCGCCGGCCCAGCGGGCCAGCTCGCGGAACGAGTCGACGGCCACCGGGCAGCCCTGGCGGGCGGCCTCGCTGATGTGCTTGCCCTCGATGCCCTCGACGGTGCCGTCGCCCAGGGCGAACAGGATCTGCGCGTTCTCGGGGGTGGCGTTGGCCCGCTGCTTGGCGTACCTGACCAGGGCGCGGCCGGAGGCGTACTGCTCCCAGCAGCCCTGGCTGCCGCAGCCGCAGAGCAGGCCGTCGGGGACGACCCGGATGTGGCCGAACTCGGCGGCCACGCCGAAGCGGCCGCGGCGCAGCTTGTTGCCGATGATGATGCCGCCGCCGAGGCCGGTGCCGAGGGTGATGCAGATGACGTCGTCGTGGCCCTGGCCGGCGCCGAAGCGGTACTCGCCCCAGGCGGCGCAGTTCGCGTCGTTCTCGACGACGACGGGGAGGCCGATGCGCTGCTCGACCTTGTCCTTGAGCGGTTCGTGGCGCCAGTTGATGTTCGGCGCGAAGAGCACGGTGGCACGCTTGTCGTCCACGTAGCCGGCCGCGCCGATGCCGACGGCCTCGATGTTGTGGCCGCTGCTGACCACGGCGACGGCGGAGCAGATCGCGTCCGTCACGCCGTCCGCGGTGGGCGGGGTGGGCACCTTGTACGTCTCAAGGATGGTGCCCTCTTCGTCGACCACTCCGGCCGCGATCTTCGTGCCGCCGATGTCGACGCCGATGGTGAGTCCCATTAGTCCCTCGGTTTCCGGTCAAACCCCGCCACGGCCAACCGTACCCGAGCGCGGCGGTGCCTCAGTCGAGGTCGATGCGCTCCGTCGGCCCGGGGCCCTCGTCGTCGGGGCCCTGCGACTTCAGGTCCTCCCAGGGCCGCCGCCCGGAGTCCCCGCCCGGGGTGCCGCGGGTCCAGCGGGTCTCGTGGCCCGACACGGCGGAGCGGTAGGCGGCGAGCAGCTCGCCGCCGGCGGCCGCGAGGTGGTCGAAGACCTCCGGGTTGCGCTCGATGACGGGTTCGACCGCGGACTTCGCCTGGTTGACGAACTGGCGTACAGCGCCCTGAGCGGCCGCGCCGAACAGGGGGTTGTTCATGCCCGCGACCTTGTCTGCCACGGCCTCGACCAGCTTGAGCAGCTCTTCGGCGGCGGTCCCGGGCGCCCCTGCGGCGCCGTCCTGCTCGGCCCGGCGGCGCGCCCGCTCTGCGGCGAGGTCCTCGGCACAGGCGGAGGCCCAGGCGTCGTCGTCGGAGGGGCGGTCGGTGGCCTCGCTCATGGCGGACTCCTGCGGCTGCTGCGGACTGACACTTCCGACGTTACCCGAACGGCGGCACGGCGTTGACGGGTCCGGGACCGGGGGCCGGAAACACGGGCCCGGCCGCGGCCCCGGCACCGGCTGGTGCCGGGACCGGGCCGGGCGTCAGGGGCTGGTCAGCGGCTGGGCCAGAGGGCCGGGTCCGGGGTGAAGCGGATGGCCAGCTCACCGTCGCGCAGGGCCGCGCCGGCGACCGTGCAGCGGCGCGGGGCGGAGGGCAGGGGAACGATCCTGCGGAACGGCCCGGCCGTCAGCAGCAGCTCGTCCCCGCGCCGGACGAGGTCCAGGCCGTCCTTGCGGGCCCCGGGCAGCGGGATGCGCCAGAGCAGCACCCCGTCGTCCGCGAGGCGGTCCTCCACGGGCCAGGGGGCCCGCGGGCCGGGCACAGGGGCCGGGGCCTCACCCGTGCGGGCGGGTCCGCCCGGCACGCCGTCCCCCGGCGCCAGCAGCGCCAGGTCCTCGGCGCCGCGCGGGTCGCGGCCCAGGTGCGGGAGCAGGTCGGCGTCCGGCCACTCGGCCAGGCACTTGTCCTGCTGGGCGGCCAGGGTGGCCAGCCAGGTGTCGGCGGACTCACGCGGCAGGACCCGGTTGGCGACCACGCGGTCGACCGGGATCTGGTGCAGGGCGAGGCCGAGGAGTCCGGTGCGTACGGCGTCGGCCCCGGCCGGTCCCGGCTCGGCGACGATCCGTACGGCCGTGCCCGGGTCCTCGACGACGCGCTGGACGGCGGCCAGCTCGGTGTCCCACCGGGCAGCGGTCTCGTAGAGCCACTGGGCGGGCATGGGCACGCCGGCGAGCTGGGCCAGTACGGGGCGCAGGGCGCGGGCGGCCTGCCGCTCGGCGGGCAGCAGGCGGCGCAGGTAGTGCCGGAGCTGCTCGGGGAGGGCGAGGAGGTCGATGGCCTGGCGCAGCGGGGGGAGGTCCACGACGACGAGGTCGTACGCGGCACCCTCCGCGGCCCGGCGCAAGGCCCTGAGCAGGGCGAACTGCTCCGCGCCCGGCAGGGTGGTCATCTCCTCGGCCTGGAGCGGGCGGGCGCCGAGCATGGAGAGGACGGCGGTGCCGCGGGTCTGGAGGGCGGCCAGCTCCTCGCGGAAGGTGGTGTCGGGGTCGACGTGGCACACGTCGACCCCGTGGGCCGTGCCGAGGACGGCGTCGATCCGCTGCCGGTCCTCACCGGTGACGAGCAGGGTGCGGCTGCCGTTCCGGGCTCCGTCCAGGGCCGTGGCCGCCGCCACGGTGGTCCGTCCGGCCCCGCCGGGGCCCGTGACGAGAAGGGTGCGCATGCGTGTGCCGTGCTCTCTGCTGGTGGTGCGGGACCCGTGCCGGGTGCGGCCCGCATCTCCCGGCCCGCACCCGTCGCCGGACCGGTGGGGTCAGGAGGACTCGACGCGCTTCTTCAGACCCGCCAGGGCGCGGTCGATGATGACCTTCTCGGCCTTGCGCTTGATCATGCCGAGCATCGGGATCTTGACGTCCACGGTCAGCTGGTAGGTGACCTCGGTGCGGTCCCCCGCGCCCAGCGGGGCGAGCCGGTACGAGCCGTCCAGCACCCGCAGCATCTGCGACTTGACCAGCGTCCAGCTGACCTCGTCGGTGCCCTTCCAGGTGTACGCCAGCGTGTGGTCGTCCTTGATCGCGCCCGCGTCCAGCAGCAGCCGGACCTGCTCGGCGCGCCCCTCGGCGTCGGTGGCGAGCACCTCCGCCTCCTTCACCTCGCCCGTCCACTCCGGGTAGCGGGCGAAGTCGGCGATCACGGCCATGACGTCGGCCGGGGACGCCTCGATCGTGATGCTGGAGCTGGTGTGTTCCGCCATCGGTGCGGCTCCTCCAGAGGCTCGTTACAGGGGTCGGACGCCTTGCGGCGTCGCGTGAAGGCTACCGCGCGTGTGCGGGGTCACCACTCCAGGGCCCAGGGCCGGCCGGTGGAGGCGAAGTGCCCGACGTTCACGCACTCGGTGGCCCCGATGCGCATGCGCGGGGCGAGGGGCTGGTGGACGTGGCCGAAGAGCGCGTACCGGGGGCGGGTGCGCCGGATCGCGTCCAGCAGCGCCCCGCTGCCGCGCTCGAACCGGCGCGCGACGGTGTCGTAGCAGAGCTCCGGGACGTCCGGCGGGATGTGCGAGCAGAGCACGTCGACCTCGCCGAGGGCCTCGACCTTGGCCGCGTACTCCTCGACGTCGATCTCGTACGGGCTGCGCATGGGCGAGGGCAGTCCGCCGCCGACGAAGCCGAAGACCAGGCCGCCGATCTCGGTGCGCTCGCCGTCGAGGACGGTGGTGCCCTCCCGGGCGTACTCCGGCCACAGGGCAGGGATGTCGACGTTGCCGTAGGTGGCGTACGTCGGGGTGGAGAAGGCCGCGAACATCTCCTCGTACTGGCGGCGGACGGCGCCCTCGATGGCCGCCTCGCGGTCGATGCCCGCCCACAGCCGCCGGCCGAGGGCGCGGGCCTCCTCGAAGCGGCGCTCGGTGCGCAGCTCCACGATGAGGTCGGCGTTCTCGACGCCGAAGAGGTCGGGGAAGATGCCGCGCGAGTGGTCGGCGTAGTCGAGGAACAGCACCAGGTCGCCGAGGCAGATCAGGGCGTCCGCGCCCTCGCCGGCCCGCGCCAGGGCCTCCGTGTTGCCGTGGACGTCGCTGACCACGTGCACCCGGTTCCGCTTGCGGCCGCCGTCCTGGCTGGTGCCGGAGCCTTCGGAACGGCCGGTTCCGGCCCCGTACTTGCCACTGATCGCACCCATGCGGATCACCCTAGGTCGGGCCGCCTGCGCCTGGGTAGAGGGGGCCGGACCTGCGGTTACTTCTCAGTCGCAAAACGGGTGGACTACTGTCGGCAACGTAAGGCCGCGTCATGTGACGCACGGAACATCTGGCCGGGACCCCCTATCGGGAACCCACTACCGGTGGGTAACGTCCGGTCGGTCCACATCGTGGCGATGGCGCCCCAGAGGAGCAGCAGTCTTGCGCGAGTTCAGCCTTCCGGCCCTGTACGAGGTCCCGTCGGACGGGAATCTCACGGATCTCATCCGCCGCAATGCCGCTCAGCATCCCGACACCGCCGTGATGAGCCGCAAGGTCGGCGGCGCGTGGGCGGACGTCACGGCCACCGAGTTCCTGGCCGAGGTGCGGGCCACCGCCAAGGGCCTGATCGCGGCCGGCGTGCAGCCCGGCGACCGGGTCGCCCTGATCTCGCGCACCCGTTACGAGTGGGTGCTCACCGACTTCGCGATCTGGACCGCGGGCGCCGTGACGGTGCCGGTGTACGAGACCAGCTCGCCCGAGCAGATCCAGTGGATCCTCGGCGACTCCGGCGCCACCGCCGCCATCGTCGAGAGCCCCGCGCACCGCGAGGCGCTCGCCGGCATCCGCGACGGCCTGCCCGAGCTGAAGCACGTCTGGGAGATCGAGGCGGGCGGCATCGAGGAGCTGCGCGCCGCCGGCGCGGAGGTCTCCGAGGAGCTGGTCGACGAGCGCACTTCGCTGGCCAACGCCGACGACATCGCGACCATCGTCTACACCTCCGGCACCACCGGCCGCCCGAAGGGCTGCGTGCTGACGCACCGCAACTTCTTCGCGGAGTGCGGCAACGTGGTGGAGCGCCTGAAGCCGCTCTTCCGCACCGGCGAGTGCTCGGTGCTCCTCTTCCTCCCGGCCGCGCACGTCTTCGGCCGGCTGGTGGAGGTGGCGTCCGTCCTGGCGCCGATCCGCCTGGGCTGCGTACCGGACATCAAGAACCTCACGGACGAGCTGGCGAGCTTCCGTCCGACGCTGATCCTCGGCGTGCCGCGGGTCTTCGAGAAGGTCTACAACTCGGCGCGCGCCAAGGCGCAGGCCGACGGCAAGGGCAGGATCTTCGACGCGGCGGCCGAGACGGCGATCGCGTACAGCCGGGCGCTCGACGTGCCGGGCGGCCCGTCCTTCGGGCTGAAGCTCAAGCACAGGATCTTCTCGAAGCTGGTCTACAGCAAGCTGCACACGGTGCTCGGCGGGCGCGGCGAGTACGCGATCTCGGGCGGCGCGCCGCTGGGCGAGCGGCTCGGCCACTTCTTCCGCGGCATCGGCTTCACCGTCCTGGAGGGCTACGGCCTGACGGAGTCCTGTGCGGCCACGGCCTTCAACCCGTGGGACCGGCAGAAGATCGGTACGGTCGGCCAGCCGCTGCCGGGGTCCGTGGTGCGGATCGCGGACGACGGCGAGGTGCTGCTGCACGGCGAGCACGTGTTCCGGGAGTACTGGAAGAACGAGGCGGCCACTGCCGAGGCGCTGACCGACGGCTGGTTCCACACCGGTGACGTCGGCACCCTCGACGAGGACGGCTACCTCGCGATCACCGGCCGCAAGAAGGAACTGATCGTCACGGCGGGCGGCAAGAACGTGGCCCCCGCGGTGATCGAGGACCGGATCCGGGCGCACGCGCTGGTCGCGGAGTGCATGGTGGTCGGCGACGGCCGCCCGTTCGTGGGCGCGCTCGTCACCATCGACGAGGAGTTCCTGGGCCGTTGGGCGCAGGACAACGACAAGCCCGCCGGGTCCACGGCCGCCTCGCTGCTTGAGGACGCCGACCTGATCGCCGCGGTGCAGAAGGCCGTGGACGACGGCAACGCCGCTGTCTCCAAGGCGGAATCGGTGCGGAAATTCCGCATTCTGCCCTCCCAGTTCACCGAGGAGTCGGGGCACATCACGCCGTCGCTGAAGCTGAAGCGCAACGTCGTGGCGAAGGACTTCGCCGACGAGATCGAGGCGATCTACCGCGGCTGAGCCGCTGTCCGCCGGGGGCCCGTCAGCGCGGGTCCTCGGCGAGGACGCGGGCCATGTTCCGCTCGGCCAGCGCGGTGATGGTGACGAACGGGTTGACGCCCAGCGAGCCCGGGATCAGGGAGCCGTCCACCACGTACAGGCCCGGACACCCCCGGGCCCGGCCGTAGCCGTCGGTGGCCTCGCCGAGCACGCAGCCGCCGAGCGGGTGGTACGTGAAGGTGTCGGCGAAGGCCTTGTTGTCGCCGAAGAGGTCGTACCGGTACATCGTCACGTTGGTGCGGTTGATCCGGTCGAAGAGGCACTTGGCGGCGTTCACCGAGGGCGTGTTCTGGCCGCGTGACCAGTGCAGCCGTGCCGAGTCGGTGGCCGGGTCGTAGCTGAAGGTGCCGCGCTCGGGGTTCTTCGTGATGGCCAGGTACATGCTGATCCAGTGCTCCAGGCCCATCGGGAGCGGGGCGATCTCGGCGAACACCGGGTTGGCGGCGTTGTCCCAGTCGTCGATGCCCAGGGCCGGCATGGTGGCCTGGTTGACGCCCACGGTGTCCCACAGGTGGTTGGCCCGGGCCGTCATGATGTTGCCGTTGCCGCCCCAGTTGGTGCCGACCCGGGGGCTGAGGCCGGGCAGGGCGCCGGTCTCGCGGGCGCGCAGCAGGATCTCGGTGGTGCCGAGGCTGCCCGCGCCGAGGAAGAGCTGCCGGCAGCCGATCTCCTTCCGCTCGACGACCGCTCCCGTGAGGTCGATGCGGTGCACGGTGAGGACGTACGTGCCGTCGGGCTCGCGGCGTACCGCGACCACCTTCTGGAGCGTCTCGATGGTGACGTTGCCGGTGCCGAGGGCGGCGGCGAGGTAGGTCTTGTCGAGGCTCTTCTTGCCGTGGTTGTTGCCGTAGATGACCTCTCCCGCCAGGGCGGACTTCGGGACCTGGCCCGCGGCCTCGCGCTGCATGTAGCCGAAGTCGTAGACGTTGGGCACGAACACGGTCTTCAGGCCGGTGTTGCGGGCGTGCTTGCGGGAGACCCGGGCGAAGCGGTACCACTCCGTGGACTCGAACCAGCCGGGGTCGATGTCGTTGACGCCGAGCATCTGCCGGGCCCGCGGGAAGTACGTCCCGTACATCTCGTCGGCGTCGACGGACGGCAGCACCTCGGAGAAGTACGAGCGGCGGGGCGTGGGCGCCATGCCGCCGTTGACCAGAGAGCCGCCGCCCACGCCGCGGCCCACGAAGACGGACATGTCGCCGTAGCCCACCCGGTCGAGGACGCCGGGATAGGGGGTGATGTTCTTGTTGACCAGGTCCAGCCACAGGAAGGTGGCCAGCGGGGCCTCGGTGCGGTTGCGGAACCACATGGAGCGGTGGTCGGGAGCCGTGGTGGTGTTGAAGATCCTGCCGTCGGAGCCGGGGGTGTCCCAGAGACGGCCCATTTCGAGGACCACGGTCCGTACGCCTGCCTGGCCCAGGCGGAGGGCGGCCACGGCGGCGCCGTACCCGGAGCCCACGACGACGGCCGGGGCGTACGAGGCCGCGGCGGGCTCGGCCGCGGCCTCCGAGGACAGGCCGATTCTGGTGAAGCCCAGGGCCGCCGCGGTCTGGAGGGCGCCGAGACCCAGGAGGTGACGGCGCGTCAGTTGAGGTGTCATGGCCGCATCATGGGCGGAATCCAGCCTTCCGCCCATATGCGGTGTTGACACAGATCTGAGTGACAGTCAGATCCGGGCGCGGATCACGACCGGCGCCCGGCGACTTCGGAGAAGGGACTCAGAGCAGCTCCCGGAGGCGGTCCGCCAGGAGGTCCCAGCGCCACTTCTCCTCGACCCAGGCCCGGCCGCGCTCGCCCATCCGGGCCCGCAGCTCCGGGTCGAGCAGCAGCGTCGCGATCCGGTCGGCCGACTCCTCCGCGTCACCGCCCCGGACCACCCAGCCGGTCTGCCCGTCCAGCACCGCGTCCGGGGCACCGCCCGAATCTCCGGCCACCACCGGCAGCCCGGTGGCCGAGGCCTCCAGGTAGACGATGCCCAGGCCCTCCACGTCGAGCCCGCCGCGCCGGGTCCGGCACGGCATCGCGAAGACGTCGCCCGCGCCGTAGTGCGCCGGCAGCTCCGCCCAGGGCACCGCCCCGGTGAACCGCACCGAGTCCGCCACGCCCGTACGGGCCGCCAGCTCGCGCAGGTCCTTCTCGTACGGACCACCGCCCACGACCAGCAGCACCGCGTCCGGCACCCGCGCCAGGATCCGGGGCATCGCCTCGATCAGCGTGTCCTGGCCCTTGCGCGGCACCAGCCGCGAGACGCACACCACGACCGGCCGGTCCGCCAGGCCCAGCCGCTCCCGGACCTCGTCCCCGCCCGAGCCCGGGTGGAAGGTCTTCTCGTCCACGCCCGGCGGCAGCTGCACCATCCGCGCCGCGGCAGCCGGCGTCAGCGCGGACGCGATCCGCGACCGCGTGTACTCGCCGAGGTAGGTGAGGGTGTCGGTACCCTCGCCGATGCGCCGCAGCAGCTGCCGCGCGGCGGGCAGCTGCGCCCAGCCGGCCTCGTGGCCGTGCGTGGTGGCCACGAGGCGCTTCGCCCCCGCGCGGCGCAGCGCCGGGCCCATCAGCCCGAGCGGTGCGGCCGCGCCGAACCACACCGACTCGCAGCCGTGCTCGCGCAGCAGCGCGACGGCCCTGCGGGTCACCCGGGGCGTGGGCAGCAGCATCGTCGTACGGTCCCGGACCACCTGGAAGGGCTGCTCGGCGTCGAAGGCCGCGGTGGCCTCCCGGCCCTCCGCACCGTGCTTCCAGGTGGAGGCGTAGACGACGATCCGGTCCGGGTCCAGGCGCAGCGCCATGTTGTGCAGGAACGCCTGGATGCCGCCCGGGCGCGGCGGGAAGTCATTGGTCACGATCAGCGTCTTGTGCATCGCCTGCGACAGTACCGAACGGCCGCGCCGAATCGCTCCCGGCCCCGGCCACACGGCAAAATGGCTCGATGCTCTTGACCGTCTGGTCGGCCACCCGGGCCCTGCTGATGCTCTTCGTCCTGAAGGTCCTCACCCTCCCGGGACCCGACGTGACGACCGACGTGTCCGTGATCTACCAGGGCTGGTACGAGGTGCTGCGCACCGGCTCGTTCCCCCTGGACGACGTCACCTGGCAGTACCCGCCGGGTGCGGCGGTCCCCGTCCTGGCGCCGGGGATGCTGCCGTTCCTCCCGTACCCCACGGCCTTCTTCGTGCTGGCGCTGCTCACCGACGCGGTGGTGACGCTGCTGCTGGTACGGGCCGGGCGCCGGCCGGGGCGGCGGCGGGCCGGGGCCTGGACGTGGGTGGTGGGACTGCCGCTCCTCGGGCCCACCGCGTACGCCCGCTACGACCTGATGGTCACCGCGCTGGCCGTGGCCGCGCTGCTGGTCCCCCGGCTGCGCGGGCCGCTGATCGGGCTGGGGGCGCTGGTGAAGGTCTGGCCCGTACTGCTGCTCACGGGGGTGCGGGCGCGGAGCGTCTGGGTGTCGGCGGGGGTGACGGCCGCGGCGGTGCTGGCGGCCTTCACGCTGCTGATGCCCGGGGCGCTGGCCTTCCTGGCCTTCCAGCGCGACCGGGGCACCGAGGTGGAGTCCCTGGGCGCCCTCGTCTTCCACGTGGCCCGGCACTTCGGGTGGGAGGGCGAGGTGATGATGAACTACGGGTCGGTGGAGTTCCTCGGCCCGTACGTGCCGCTGGTCAGCCGGGCCTCCATGGCCCTGACCCTGCTGTCCTTCGCGTGGCTGCTCTGGTGGCGCTTCCGGGCGCGCGCCTTCGGCCCGCACACCATGGCTGACGCCGCCTTCGCCGCGGTGCTGCTGTTCACGGTCACCAGCCGGGTGATCAGCCCCCAGTACCTGCTGTGGCTGGTGGGCCTGGCCGCCGTCTGCCTCACGATGCGGTCCTCCCGCATGGAACCCGCGGCCCGGGTCGTGCTGGCCGCCGCCCTGGCCACCCTGCTGGAATTCCCCCTGGGCTTCTCGCACGTGGTCCACAGCGACGCCCTGGGCATCACCGTCCTCCTGATCCGCAACGCCCTCCTGGTCACGGCCACGGCCCTCGCCTGCCGGGCCCTCTGGCGCGACACGGTCCCCTCCGGCTCCTGCCCGGCCCGGACCCACGCCTGAGGCCCGCTGGGGCTGGTGGTGCTGGCCGTGGCTGGATGGGTGCGGGCCGTTCCCGGCCCTGCGGCCGGGGGCGGCCCGCACCCCCTCAGCCCCGCCCTGCCCAGCCCAGCGCAGTCCCTCAGTCGTTCTCCTCGTCGCCCTCGCCGTCACCACTGCCGCCCCCGCCCAGCTGCTCCTGCATGTACTCCCGCCAGTCCGCCGTGAAGGCCTGTTCGTCCGTGCCCAGGACGTTCGCGAAGGCGGACTGCGGGGAAGTGGCGGCGGCCTCGTAGAAGGCGATCAGTTTGTCGCGGCCCCAGTGCTGCTCGATCATGCGGTTGGCCAGCCACGCCGACTCGTACGCCCTCGCCAGGCGCTCGCTGTCGCCCGCGAAGGAGAACTCCCCCGCCGCCGGCAGCCGGGTCGGGGCGGTGCCCGCCCGGACCGCGCGGGCCAGGGCGGGGGCCACCTGGGCCGGTGTGCGGCCCGTGTCGCGGTACGCCACCCAGTCGGCGAAGCCCTCGGAGAGCCACAGCGGGGTGTGGGAGGTCGTGGCCCCCCGCGTCGCGACGTGCGCGGTCTCGTGGGTGAGGACCACCTGGCGGCCCAGCGCGCCCAGCTGTCCGTAAGCACCGGGGTTCACCGTCACCCGGTCTCCCGGACTGGTGGTGACCGCGGCCATCCCCCCGTACGACCCCGCCGGCGAGCCCAGCAGCGCGGCCATCGCGTCGAGCGAGGACGGCACCTGGACGACCACCCGCTCCGGCCACTTCCCCGGCCAGGCGGAGGTCACCTCGGGCACCGCGCGGTCGGCCGTCTCCGCGACCCCCTCCAGGGTCCCCCGCCCCTGCCCCACGCCCAGCACCAGCGACCGCGCTCCCCGCACGGCGGTGACCGGGCCCTGGTCCCACAGCTGCGGATGGGCGCCCGCGCCGGGCCGGTCGGAGACGACGTACCAGCGCCCGTCCCGCTTCGCCAGTTCCAGCTCGCGCGGCGAGGTCACCGCGACGCCGTCGTACCCGGCGAGCCGGTAGCGCAGCTCGGCGGCGACGAACGCCCGGTTGCCCTCCCTCTTCACCCCGAGCACCCCGTACTCCCAGGCGGCGAGCGGCACCTGCGCGAGGTTGCCGTAGGCGGTCCGCGCCTCCGGGCGCCGGTCCAGGGACAGGTACCGCGCCTCGTCGCGGGCCAGCTGCGCCGCCGACCAGTCGGCCACCACCCGGCGGACGGACCGGCCGTCGTCGGTGCCGGCGGGAGCGGTGCCGCCCGCGGTGCATCCGGCGACCAGCCCGAGCAGCAGGAGCAGCCCCACCAGCGCGCGCAGACCCGTACGTACCACGTGCCCGATCGTACGTCCGTACGGGCTCAGACTCGTGTCACCCCGGACACCGGCATCATCCCGACGGGGTCGTAGCGCACCGGCGCCCCCGGGTAGGGCGCGTGGACGACCTGGCCGTTGCCGACGTACATGCCGACGTGGCTGGCGTCCGAGCGGTAGGTGATCAGGTCGCCGGGGCGCGCCTCGGACAGCGGGACCTGGCGGCCGGCGTGCCGCTGGGCCTGTGAGGTGCGCGGCAGCGCGACCCCCGCCTGCCGGTACGACCAGACCATCAGCCCCGAGCAGTCGAAGCCGGAGGGGCCGGTGGCGCCCCAGACGTACGGGCGGCCGACGGCGGCGCGGGCGGCCATCACGGCGGCGGCGGCCCGGCCGGAGGGGGCGCTGCCGCCGGAGATCTCGGGCAGCGCGCCGGCCCGCCCGGAGGAGCGGTTGGCACGCTCGAAGGCGGCCCGCTCCTCGGAGGGCATCTCGTTCAGCAGCCGCCGGGCGGCGGCGAGTTTGCCGGTGACGGAGCGCTTGTGCCGGGCGACGTCCGAGCGCAGCCGCTCCAGTTCGGCGAGCTTGCGGGAGCCCTCGGCCCGCTGCTGGGCCAGCTTGCGCTGCGCTTCGCGCAGTTCGTCCAGCCTGTCGGCCTGGCGGCTGGTCAGCCGGTCGAGCGCTGCGGCCTTCTCCAGGTAGCCGTCGGGGTCTTCGGAGAGCATCAGCTCGACGGACGGGTCGACGCCGCCGGCCCGGTACTGGGCTCCGGCGTAGCTGCCGAGGACGCCCCGCATGGTGTTGACGCGCTGCTGGCCGCGGGCGACGGCCTCCTGGACCTGGCGGACCTCGGCGCGCAGCCGGCCGGCCCGCTCGCCGGCCTTGTTGAACCGCTCGGTGGCCTGCTCGGCCTCCTCGAACAGCCGGTCCACGCGGGCCCGGGCGCTGTCGGCCGGCTCCGCCGGCGCGGCGCTCGCGGGAGCCCCCGACATCGCTGCCGCGGCGGTCGCGGCAGCGGCGGCGGACAGGACGGTGACCCTGGTACCGCGGTCCAGGCCCGAGGATACGGACCGACGATGGGACGCCACAGGAAGCCGCACTCCCTTCCGCTGGCGCGGGGACCGGGTCCGTCCCCCGTGGACGGCCGTGTGCCGGGTCTCCGCGCGGGGCGACCCTAGCCGCGGGCGCGCGCCCCGGCCAACGACCGGTTTCGGCACGCACAGTGACGCCCCGCCGGAGAACACAGGTCACCGGCGGGGCGTGGGGTCAGCTTCGGGTGTCGCAATTCGCCCGGATGGGCGGGTGCCGGCGGGTCGCCGTCCGTTCAGCGGAGCGGGATCAGATCCGGACGCCGAACTGCGGGCTCATGTAGCTGATCTTCTCGTACTTGACGCCGCCGCGCGGGTTGGAGGCGTGCAGCGTCATGCCGTTGCCCGCGTACAGGCCGACGTGGTGCAGGTCGGAGTAGAAGAAGACCAGGTCGCCCGGCTGGAGCTGGCTGATCGGGATGCGGGTGCCCTCGTTGGCCTGGGTCCAGGTGGTGCGGGTGATGCCCACGCCGGCCTGCTTGTAGGCCCACTGCGTCAGACCGGAGCAGTCGAAGGCGTTGGGGCCCTCGGCGCCCGAGATGTACGCCGAGCCGAGCTTGGTCTGGGCGGCGGCCAGGGCGGCGCCCGCGCGGCCCGAGGGCTTCACGTTGCCGAGGTCGGGGCGGCTGGCGCCGCTGCGGTTGGCGCGGCCCTCTTCCTGGTCGAGCTTCGCCCGCTCCGCGGCCGTCAGGGTGTTGAGGAGCTTCTGCGCCTCGGCCAGCTTGGCCTGGACGGCGGCCTTCTTCTCGCTGAGCTCCTTGCGGGTGTCGGCGAGGTCCTTGAGCTTGCCGGCGGCCTGGGCGCGCTGCTGGGCGAGGGCGCGCTGCTTGGCCTGGATCTTCTGGACCGACTCGACCTGCTTGGCGCTCAACTGGTCGAGCACGGCCGCCTTGTCGAGGTACTCGTCCGGGTCGGCCGAGAGCAGCAGCTGTATGGAGGTGTCGACCCCGCCGGACCGGTACTGGGCGCTGGCGAGCGAACCGAGCGCGTTGCGCATCTCGTTGAGCTCGCCCTGGCCGCGGGCCACCTTGTCCTGGAGCTCGCCGATCTGCTTCTGGAGCTTGTCCTGCTGCTCCTTGGCGCCGTTGGCCTTCTCGGTCGCCTTCTCCGCCTCTTCGTAGAGGGCGTCGACCTTTGCCTTCACCTCGTCCTTGCTCGGCTTGGCCGGGGCGGCCTGAGCGGACTGGGAGGCGAGGGCGACGGCCGCGGCGGCGGTTGCGGTGAGCACGGTCACACGAGCGCGGGTCGGCTGCTTGGGTCGACGGTGGGACGCCACGGGGGCGAGCTCCTTCTTCCTAGAGCCGCCGAACAACGCAGTCTCGGCGGTACCTCCGCCCGCCACCCCGAATGGGTGATCAACCGCACGAAGGTTTGATGCCAGACCCTAGTGACCTTCCTGTGATCACTTCAAATCCTGATGAGCAAAATCTCGCGCGCCGACCAGCTTCTTTACCTACAGCGCACGCTCCGTGGCGGCCACTTGACGGTCCGTCCCAGACACGTCCAGCCAAATCGGGCATTAGCCCCAGTAGTTACGAGAGGCGCGAAAGCCTCTTCAGCAACAAGGCGGACGCAACGGGCCGCGCCCCCGCCTTGGCCACTCCGTCGGCCACCTCGCGGTCGGTGGAGACCACGACCACCGGGCGCCCCGGCGGCTCGGCGCGCACCAGCTGACGGATCAACTCGTCAGCCGTCACACCGGGCTTGGAGAACAGCACCCGCACCCCGCGCGGCGGCGCGAGCAGCACCGGCGCCGCCAGTTCCGCGCCGTCGAAGACACAGGTCATCTCCGCGCCGGTCTGCGCGGCCAGCACCGAGAGCCCGCCCAGCAGCCGCAGCCGCTGCTTCTCCAGCGGCATCGTCGGGTACCCGGTCTTCGTCACGTTGTAGCCGTCGACCACCAGGTGCGCCTGGGGCAGCGCCAACAGCTGGTCCAGCAGCGCCGGATCGGTCTCCGACAGCGCCCGCGCCGCGATGTCCTTCGGCGTCATGCGCCCGGGCTCCACCGCGTCCACGGTGTCGGCCGGCCGTACCGAGGCCGGCGGCAGCGCCAGCTCCCGGCGCAGCCCCTGGGCCGACTCCAGCACGGTGTCCAGCAGCAGCCGCAGCCGCATGTCCTCGATGCTGCGGCCCTCGCGCGCCGAGCGCCGGCTCGCCTCCAACGCCGCTTCGACCTCGGCCAGCCGGGACTTCAGCCGACGGGTCTCGCTCTCGGCCGCGGCCACCTGCGCCGCCGCCTCCGACCGGATTCCGTCGATCTCCGCGGTGACCTTGCGCAGCGCGGCCTCGCCGCGCTTGACGTCGTTCTGGGCGCTGCGCAGCTTGCGCTGAAGCGATTCCGCTTCCTTGCGGGCGGCCTCCAGCTCCTGCCGCTGCTGCTCGCCGCCGGTGCGCTGGTGCTCGCGCAGGGCGGCCAGTTCCTCCCGCAGCCGCTCCAGCTCCCGCTGCGTCTCCTCGCCCGCCCGCTCGGCGTCGACCCGCTGGGCCTCCTCGCCCGCGGCGGCGACCAGCTTGACCCACCCGGCCGGGCGCAGCACGTACGCCACCGCCGCCACGTCCAGCGGGTCGGCGGCGGCCGGCGGCGCCCCGGACTCCAGCGCACCGGCCAGCTCGGCCTGCGTCTCCTTGAGCCGCTCCCCGATCCTGCCCCGGAACACCGGGTCGCTCTCCAGCGCCGCGGCCATCGCGTTGCCCGCGAACCTGGCCCGCCGCGAGGGCGTGAAGCGGGCGTACTGGCGCAGCTGAGCCGGGAGGTCCGCGACCGTCAGTCCGCCGAAGGCGTCCGAGACGAACGCGACCACCCGACGCCGCACGCCTTCCGGCAGAGGCCGGTCGAGCGCCTCGGCACCGCCGCCGGCCGCACCGGCCGGCTCAGCGCCGCTCGCAGGCTCCACCATCCGTCACCCCTACCGTCAAAACCGTCGTAAAGGGCGGCCGCTCCCTCAGGAGTCGGCGCCCGGCCTGTCCACGAGCTCGATCTGGTCCACCGCGTTGCACCAGCGGCAGCGGACCGACTCGATGGTCTCACTCACCACCTCGCGCTCCTCGACCTTGGGCTCACCCGCGAGGTCGAGGTGGACGTACTCGACCACCTTGGACGAGCGGGTCACGTCGAACCGGGTGAGGTTGCCGCACAGGGTGCAGCGCCAGCGGGTCGTGGCGGTCGGCAGGGGAACCGTCATCGGGCCGTCTCTCTCCTTCTGGGACTTCGGTGCGTGTTGCTTGCGTGCTCTCTTCCGTACCGCTCGTAACCCTACGGCCTGTCGCGACCACCGGGTGGAGCCCCGTCCTCCATGCGAGACACGGCGAGGCAAGCTGTCCCGGTCCGTCCCATACGAGATGCTCTGGTCATGATCGTAAGGTGGGGAACCGTCCGGGGCTCGCTGGTCACGCACACCCTGATCGCCGCCTGCACCGTGCTCTTCCTGCTCGGTCCGCTGTCGGGCTTCGACCCCCTGTACGGCACCGGCGACGAGCTGCTGGCCGCGCAGACGGAGTACCTGCACCGCTGGGGGGTGGTGCCGGACGAGCTGTTCGCCGGCTCGGGCCGGGCCGCCCTGACCCCGCTCACCGCGCTCTTCGTGCACGGCAACTGGCTGCACCTGCTGGGCAACATGCTCTTCCTCTATGTCTTCGGCGTGATGACCGAGGAGCGCATGGGCCGCCTGGAGTTCGCCTTCTTCTACCTGGTGTCCGGATACCTGGCGCTGCTGGCGTACGCGGCGGCCAACGCCGACTCCCCGCAGACCCTCATCGGCGCCTCGGGGGCCATCTCGGCGGTGCTCGGGGCCTTCCTGTGCCTGTTCCCGCGGGCCCGGGTGACCAGCCTGGTCCCCGTACTCCTCTTCCTGCCGCTGCGCTTCCCGGCCTGGATCGTGCTGGTGTTCTGGTTCGCCCTCCAGTGGGTGGCCGCGAACCGGGCCGGAAGCGGGCCGGGAGTCGCCTACCTGGCCCACCTCGTGGGCTTCTCGATCGGCTTCCTCTACGCCTGGGGGCGCTACCGCCGTACGACTAGAGTGAAGGACCCAGCCACGGCCACCGAGGGAGACAGCCAGCCGTGATCACCGCCCTTGTGCTCATCAAGACCAGCGTGGACCGCATCCCCGAGATCGCCGAGTCGATCGCCGCGTTGGACAACGTCAGCGAGGTCTACTCCGTGACGGGCACCTACGACCTGATCGCGATGGTCCGCGTCGGGCGCCACGAGGACCTGGCGGACATCATCCCCGGCAAGATCAGCAAGATCCCCGGTGTCGAGGCCACGGACACGCACGTCGCCTTCCGCACCTACTCCCAGCACGACCTGGAGGCCGCCTTCGCGATCGGCCTCGACGCCTGACCGCTCGGGACGCCCCCTCCCGGGCATGCCGGTGGCGGGCCACCAGGGCCCGCCACATCGTGCACGAGGATCGGGAACGGACCGTCGGGTCCGTGAACGACGGTCAGACCGCCGGGACGCAGCGGCCCTCCTCCGTGCGGTACTGCCACTTGGCGCCGTCGGTGACCAGTTCGCGGACGGCGCCGACGAAGCGCTCCACGTGCTCGTCGGGGGTGCCGGCGCCGAAGCTGACGCGGATCGCGTTCAAGCTGCGCTCGCCCGGGGCCGCCTCAGGCGCCCCGCACTCGCCCGGCTCCTGCGGCCCGCTGCCCAGCAGCGTGCGCACCAGCGGGTGGGCGCAGAACAGGCCGTCGCGGACGCCGATGCCGTACTCGGCCGACAGTGCGGCGGCGAAGTGGGAGCTGTTCCAGCCGTCCACGACGAAGGAGATCACGCCCACGCGGGGCGCGTCGTCGCCGAACAGCGACAGGATCCGCACCTCGGGCACGTCGGCCAGGCCCTCGCGGACCCGCCGGACCAGCTCCTGCTCCCGCGCCACCAGCCGGTCGAAGCCGGCCTCGGTCAGCGCCCGGCAGGCCGAGGCGATCGAGTAGACGCCGATCACGTTCGGCGAACCGGCCTCGTGACGGGCGGCGGTGGTGTGCCACTCGACGTCCACGCCCCCGGCGCCCTCCCCGCCGACGCGCCGGGTCACCTTCCGGGAGGCACCCCCGCCGGCCAGGTACGGCTCCGCCTCCTGGAGCCAGTCCGCGCGGCCGGCCAGCACGCCCGAGCCGAAGGGCGCGTACAGCTTGTGGCCGGAGAAGGCCACCCAGTCCACGTCCAGCTCCGTGACGGAGACCGGGTGGTGGGGCGCCAGCTGGGCGGCGTCCAGCACGATCCGCGCGCCGTGCGCGTGGGCCGCGGCGGCCAGTTCCCTGACCGGCCACAGCTCGCCGGTGACGTTGGAGGCGCCGGTCACGCAGACCAGGGCGGGGCCGTGGGGGTCACGGTCGGCCAGCGCGCGCTCCAGGGTCTCCACGGCCTGCTCCGGGGTCCGCGGGGCATCGAGGCAGGTCACCCGCGCGTCCCGCCAGGGCAGCAGCGAGGCGTGGTGCTCGGTCTCGAAGACGAACACCTGGCAGCCGGCCGGGAGCACCTGCGCCAGCAGGTTGAGCGAGTCGGTGGTGGACCGGGTGAAGATGACCTGATCGGACGGCCGGCAGCCGAGGAACTCGTGCACCGTGGCCCGGCTCTGCTCGAACAGGTCGGTCGACAGCTGCGACAGATACCCGGCGCCCCGGTGCACGCTGCCGTAGTACGGGGCGTACGCGGCCACGTCGTCCCACACCCGCTGGAGCGCGGGGGCGCTGGCCGCGTAGTCCAGGGCCGCGTAGGTGACCTCGCCGCCGGTCACCAGCGGCACGGTCACGTCGCGGCCGAGCACGGGCAGCGGCCCGTCACAGCAGGCGTCGGCCCCGGTCGGGGCGGCGTCGGTGGAGGTGGCGGAGGCGGTGACGGAGGCGGTGACGGCGGTGGCAACGGCGGCGTTCGGGTACGCGGACATGACGGTGTCTCCCGGTGGAGGAAGGGCGGATGGCTTCGTTCGGCCCGTACGCGGGTACGCCGCAGCGGCACGTGGAGTACGGGAGTTGCCTCGACGCACGGGGACGCGGAAGTGCCGCGGGACCGTACGGAGGGGTGAAGAAAGGGCGCTGGGCGCCTATCGCATTCGCTTGCTCACGGAAGAAGCTCCTCGAGAGACCAGGACCCCTGGTGTCGAGGGGTCCGCGCTTGCCGAGGGCCTTGCTGCCCACGGCCTGGTCATCACCCGGGGCACCCCGCCACGGACGGAGGGTTGCCGGACAGCAAGCCGGGGCCAAAACGCTGTCACTCGTGACCTGGTGAGCATCCTGCCACAGGATCCGCTCCGCGCAAGCGGCTGTCCGCATCCCGGACCCGCCGCACGCGCGAGGGGGCCGGGACGCAGCCGTCCCGGCCCCCTCGGACTCAGGCCCCACCACGGCCCGAGCAGGCGTTACGCGTTGCTGGCGGCCACCCAGCGCTCCAGGGCGGCACGCGCCGCGCCGGAGTCGATCGACTCGGCCGCACGGGCGATACCGGCCGCGATCTCCTCCTCCAGGGAGCCGCCGCCGGGCTCCACGGCCACCAGGGCCGCCGCAGAGTTCAGCAGCACGGCGTCCCGCACCGGGCCGGTCTCGCCGGCCAGCAGACGACGCGCCACGTCGGCGTTGTACGAGGCGTCCGCGCCGCGCAGCTCCGCGACGTCCACCAGCGGGATACCGACGTCGCGCGGGTCGAAGGACTGCTCGACCGCCTTGCCGTCGCGCACCCACCAGACCCGGGAGGTGGCGGTGGTGGTCAGCTCGTCCAGACCGTCGTCCCCGCGGAACACCAGCGCGGACGAGCCCCGCTCGGCGAGCACGCCGGCGACGATGGGCGCCATCCGGGCGTCGGCGACGCCGGTGGCCTGGGAGCGCACCCGGGCGGGGTTGGTGAGCGGGCCGAGGAAGTTGAAGGTGGTCCTGATGCCCAGCTCCTTGCGGGCGGCGGCCACGTGCCGCAGCGCCGGGTGGAACTTGACGGCGAAGCAGAAGGTGATGCCGGCCTCCTCGGCGACCTCCGCGACGCGGCGCGGGGTGAGGTCGAGGTTGACACCGAGCTTCTCCAGGACGTCCGAGGCGCCGCTCGCGGAGGACGCGGCCCGGTTGCCGTGCTTGACGACCTTGGCGCCCGTACCGGCGACCACGACGGCCGACATGGTGGAGATGTTGACGGTCTTGGCGCCGTCGCCGCCGGTGCCCACGATGTCCACCGTGCGGCCGGGCACCTCGATGAGGTTGGCGTGCGCGTACATCGTCCGCACGAGGCCGTTGATCTCGGCGACGGTCTCGCCCTTGGCCCGCAGCGCGACCGCGAAGCCGGCGATCTGGGCGTTGGTCGCCTCGCCGCGCATGATCCGGTCCATGGCCCACGCGGTGTCGTCCGCGGAGAGGTCCTGTCCGGTGAGGAGGGCGTCCAGGACGCCCGGCCAGGACCGGTCCGCCACGCTGTCGCCGCCTGCCGGGGTCACAACGTTCATGGTCCACTCCTGGGTCCACAGCCGAAAAAGGGGTCACCCTCAGCCTATCGACCCCCACGGACGGCGAAGAGCCGCGTCCGGGGAGTGGACCCCCGGACTATGGACGGATATGGACGGGCCGGCGTCCCGCGGGCCCATCCGGCCCCGGACGGCGAAGAGCCCCGTCCGGGCACTGGACGGGGCTCTTGCCGTGGCGACTGCTTCAGGAGTCACGCGCGGGGCGCGTCACTCCGGAGATCATCCGGAGGTCAGTGGTGGCCGTGGCCGCTCTGGATCTCCTTGTACTCCTCCACCGAGGGCTTCGGAATCTGGTTGTTCTCGCCGTAGTAGCCCTTGCTGAGCTTCACGCGCAGCTTCTCGCTGCCCTTGACCTTGCGCTCGACGCCGTTCTCGTCGACCTTCGGGCCCAGCTCGGCCGGCGCGTACTGCTCGTGCGCGGTGAGCGTGTGCAGCTTGGCCTGGTTGAGCGGCTCGTGGACCTCGACGAACTCACCGTGCGGCAGGCGCTTGATGATGCCGGTCTCGCGACCGTGCAGCACCTTGTCCCTGTCCCGGCGCTGGAGGCCGAGGCAGATCCGCTTGGTGATGATGAAGGCGATGACCGGGCCGACGAAGAAGCCGACGCGGGCGAACCAGGTGATCGAGTTGATCGACAGGTGGAAGTACTGCGCGAACATGTCGTTGCCACCCGCGATGAGCAGGATGACGTACCAGGTCAGCCACGCCACACCGAAGCCGGTACGGGTCGGGGCGTTGCGCGGGCGGTCCAGGATGTGGTGCTCGCGCTTGTCGCCGGTGACCCAGGACTCGATGAACGGGTAGACCGCGATGGCCGCGAGGACCAGCGGGAAGATCACCAGCGGGATGAACACGCCCAGGACGAGCGTGTGGCCCCAGAGATTGATCTCCCAGCCCGGCATGGCACGGATCAGGCCTTCGGAGAAGCCCATGTACCAGTCGGGCTGCGCACCCGTGGACACGTGGTCCGGGACGTACGGGCCGAGCGCCCAGATCGGGTTGATCGAGGCGATCGCCGCGACGGCCGCGATGACACCGAAGACCAGGAAGAAGAAGCCTCCGGCCTTGGCCATGTAGACCGGCATCAGCGGCAGGCCGACGACGTTCTTCTCGGTGCGGCCCGGGCCCGCGAACTGCGTGTGCTTGTGGTACACGACGAGGATCAGGTGGGCGACCAGCAGGCCGAGCATGATGCCCGGGAGCAGCAGGATGTGGATCGAGTAGAACCGGGCCACGAAGTCGTGGCCGGGGAACTCGCCGCCGAAGAGGAAGAACGACAGGTACGTGCCGACGATCGGCACGGACAGGATCGCGCCCTCCATGAAGCGGACACCGGTGCCCGAGAGCAGGTCGTCCGGCAGGGAGTAACCGGTGAAGCCGGTGAACATGCCGAGGACCAGCAGCAGGAAGCCGAAGACCCAGTTGATCTCGCGCGGCTTGCGGAAGGCGCCCGTGAAGAAGACGCGCATCATGTGCACGAGCATCGCCGCGACGAAGATCAGCGCCGCCCAGTGGTGGATCTGCCGGATGAGCAGACCGCCGCGGACGTCGAAGCTGATGTCCAGGGTCGAGGCGAAGGCCTCGGACATCCGCACACCCTGCATGGGCACGTACGAGCCGTGGTACACGACCTCGTTCATGCTCGGGTGGAAGAACAGCGTCAGGTACACACCCGTGAGGATGATGATGATGAAGCTGTAGAGGCAGATCTCACCCAGCATGAAGGACCAGTGGTCCGGGAAGATCTTGCGCATGTTGGACTTGGCCAGGGCGTAGATGCCCAGACGGCCGTCGGCCCAGTCGGCTACGCGCTCGCCCGCGGGCGCTTTGCGCGTCTCGGTGGCAGTGCTCATCCGCGCTCCCAGAATGCAGGACCGACGGGCTCTTCGAAGTCGCCGAGCGCCTCGAGGAAGCCTTCGTCATTCACACCGATCCGCAGCTGCGGAAGGGCGTGACCGGCCGGGCCGAAGATGACGCGGGCGCCGTCGGAGAGGTCGAAAGTGGACTGGTGGCACGGGCAGAGCACGTGGTGCGTCTGCTGCTCGTACAGGCTGATCGGGCAGCCGACGTGGGTGCAGATCTTGGAGTAGGCCACGATGCCGTCGTGGGACCACTCCAGCTCCTGCTTGTCCTTGATGTCCTCCGGCTGGATGCGGACGATCATCAGGGCCGCCTTGGCGATCTCCTGCATGTAGTCGTGCTGGTCCTCCTCCAGGCCCTCGGGCTGGGCGAAGGTCAGCGAACCGACGGCGACGTCCTCGGGACGAAGCGGCTCCATCGTGTTCTGGTTGATGAGCAGCTTGCCCTTGGCCCACGAGGTGGTGCGGAGCTTCTTCTCCGGCAGCGGGCCGAGGTCGCGCAGCAGCACGACACCGGACAGCGGGACCATGGCCAGCGCGCCGAGCATGGTGTTGCGGATCAGCTTGCGGCGCGGCAGGTCGGAGTCCTTGACGCCGTCAGCGAAGTCCTGCATGACCGCGGCCTTGACCTCCGGCGACGCCGCGATCTCGTGGCGGTCGTCGGCGATCTCCACGTCGGACATCAGGGTGCGGGCCCAGTGGACCGCGCCCGCGCCGATGCAGAAGAGCGCGGTGCCCAGGGTCAGACCCAGCGCGAAGTTGAGCGCGCTCACGTGGCCGATCGGCCAGATGAACACGATCTTGTCGACGGGGATGGCCACGTAGGAGGCGATGAAGCCGATCGTGGCCAGCATCGACACCGTGAACAGGAGGGCGACGGTGCGCTCCGAGTGCCTCGCGGCGCGCTCGTCGATGTCCTGGATACGCGGCTTGTGGGCCGGCAGGCCCGGGTCGGCGAACGGGTCGTCCGCGACCGCTACACCACCGTGGTGCGCGTCCTGCTCGCTCGGCAGGTTCTCTTCGGGAATGTCTTGGCTACTCATGACTTCTTGGCCTTAGCGGTGTGGGCCGCGACCCAGACGGCGACAGCGATGAGCGCACCCAGACCGAACACCCAGCCGAACAGGCCTTCGCTGACGGGGCCGAGGCCGCCGAGCTTGAGGCCACCGGGGCTCGCGGTCTCGTCTCCGTTGACGGTCTTCAGGTACGCGATGATGTCCTTCTTCTCCTTCTCCGGCATGGTGCTGTCCGGGAAGGAGGGCATGTTCTGCGGGCCGGTGAGCATGGCCTCGTAGATGTGCTTCGGCTCCACGCCCTCGAGGTTCGGCGCGTACTTGCCGTAGGTCAGCGCACCGCCCTCACCGGTGAAGTTGTGGCACTGCGCGCAGTTGTTGCGGAAGAGCACGCCACCCTTGGCGACGTCGGCTCCGGCCGGGTCGTACTGCTTCTCGCTCGGCACGGCGGGGCCGGCGCCGAGGGAGGCGATGTACGCGGCGAGCTGGTCGATCTGCGCCTGGGTGTAGATGTTCTTCTTGCGCGGGACCTGGGCGCCCGGCTGCTGGGCGGGCATGCGGCCCGTGCTCACCTGGAAGTCGACGGCGGCGGCGCCCACGCCGACCAGGCTCGGGCCGTCGGAGGAACCCTGACCGCCGGTGCCGTGACAGGTGGCACAGCCGACGGCGTAGAGCTTCTTGCCCTCCTCGATGGCGAGGGACTGGGCGGTTTCATCGGCCTGCGCCTTGCCCGCGGGGGCGAAGGCGGCGTACAGCCCCCCAGTGGCCGCCAGCGCGAGGAGTAGAACGACGACCGCCGCCAGCGGATGGCGTCGTCGTGCGGAGAGCTTTTTCACGGATTACCCCGGTGTCAGGATCTTCTGCGTCGGTGCTTGCTGGATGAGTGTCGGGCCGGGCCCGATTACTTGATCAGGTAGATCGTGGCGAAGAGGCCGATCCAGACAACATCGACGAAGTGCCAGTAGTAGGACACGACGATGGCCGAAGTGGCCTGTTCGTGGGTGAACCTCTTGGCCGCGTACGTCCGGCCCAGGACCAGCAGGAAGGCGATGAGACCGCCCGTCACGTGCAGACCGTGGAATCCGGTGGTCAGGTAGAAGACCGAGCCGTAGGGGCCGGACGAGAGCGACATGCCCTCGTGCTTGACCAGCTCGGTGTACTCGAACACCTGGCCGCCAATGAAGATCGCACCCATCACGAAGGTGATCACGAACCAGGTGCGGAGCTTCTTCACGTCACCGCGCTCGGCGGCGAAGACGCCGAGCTGGCAGGTGAGGGAGGAGAGCACCAGGATCGTGGTGTTCGTCGCCGAGAAGGGAAGGTTCAGGGCCTCTGCCTGTTCCGACCAGTACTCGGTGCCCGTCACCGATCGCAGGGTGAAGTACATCGCGAAAAGGGCCGCGAAGAACATCAGCTCGGAACTCAACCAGATGATGGTTCCGACGCTGACGAGGTTCGGCCGATTGACCGTCGGGTGCGCGTGCCCGGTATCTACTGTCGTTGCTGTCGCCACGACCGACATTATGTCGGTCGCTTATCCCGCCCTCACCCCGGGGGGTGCCGTTCGGAGTGTCCGGGGGGTGTGCACTGCCCGAACGGCCCATCAGACGGCTGTCCGAACCGATGTTGAGGGGGCGTTGGACGGAGTAGCATCCGCGCATCATCAACGTGATTCATGTGACACGTGGAGGAACGATGCGGGCGACTGCGAGGGTCCTGGTCTACAGCGACGACGCCAATACCCGGGAGCAGGTGCGGCTTGCGGCCGGGCGCCGGCCCGCGTCGGACGTGCCGCCGCTGGAGTTCCTTGAGTGCGCGACACTGCCCGCCGTGCTGAAGGCGCTGGACGACGGCGGGATCGACCTGTGCGTCCTGGACGGCGAGGCGGTGCCGGCGGGCGGCATGGGCGTGTGCCGGCAGATCAAGGACGAGGTCTTCAACTGCCCACCCGTGCTGCTGCTGATCGGGCGCCCGCAGGACGCCTGGCTGGCCACCTGGAGCCGGGCCGACGCCGCGGTCACCCTGCCGGTGGACCCGGTCGAGTTCCCGGACACGCTGGCGTCGCTGCTGCGCAAGCGGCTGTCCCGCGCGGCCTGACGGACCACTCGACGCCCGGGAGGCGCCGTACGGGCCGTACGGCGCCTCCTGCGGGCCCGCACGCCCCTCCTGGGGCGCGTCGCGTCCCTTCCGCCCCCGCGGTCACACCTGGGGGCGCAGCCGTGCCGTGTCCGCCGGGGTCCGGTCGGGGGTGCCGGCGAGCAGGGCGCTGCCCTGGCGCCACTTGTCCCAGGCCAGGTTCCAGTCGCCGAAGCCGTTGCCGAAGGGGTCCATCTCGTTGCCGATGCTGTTGACGACCTTCACGATGTCGCCGGCGCGGATGTTCTCGTAGAACCAGGCGGCGTTTCCGGTGCTCATGCCGGTGCAGCCGTGGCTGACGTTCTCGTAGCCCTGGGAGCCCACCGACCAGGGTGCAGCGTGCACGTATTCACCGCTCCAGGTGACCCTGGTGGCGTAGTAGACGGGCAGGTCGTACGACTCCGAGCTGCCCTCGGCGATGCCGATGCTGGTGCCGCGCATCCGTACGAAGTACTCCTTGCCCAGCACGACCTTGACCCCGTTGCGGGTGGAGAAGCCGGGCTTGCCGGTGGTCACCGGAATGGTGTTGATCACTTCCCCGTTGCGCTTGAAGGTGAGCTGGTGCGCGGAGGCGTCGGTGATGGCCTCGACCCGGTCGCCGATGGTGAGCTTGAGGGGCGTGGCGGCGGCGCCGTAGAGGTGGTCGCCGACCCGGACTCCCTCCAGGTTGCTGCGTACGGAGACGGTGGAGTTGGCGGGCCAGTACTCCTTGGGGCGGAAGTGCAGCTTCTTGTCGTCCACCCAGTACCAGGAGCCGTCGACGCGGGGGCTGGACTCCACGACCAGGGCGCGTTCGACGACGGCTCGGGCGGCCTTGTCCTTGACGGGTTCGCTCAGTTCGGCCGTGATGGGCTGGCCGACGCCGTAGGTGCCCGCTTCCGGGCCGAACTCGGCCTTGAGGAGCTTCTTGGCCGGGGTGGTCTCGAAGCTCAGGGTGCGGCGTCCGGGGGCGCCGTCCTCGTCCTCCGTGCTGACGGTGAGGGCGTAGCGGACGCCGGCGGCGAGCGACGCGGTGCTGTGCCAGCGGTCGCCGTCCGCGGAGAGTTCGCCCGCCAGGCGGCGGCCGTGGGTGTCGGTGACGGTGACGTCGGTGATGCGGCCCTCCTCGCCCTTGAGGGTGACCTCCAGGGGGCGGTCGGGGTCGATCGGCCGGCTGCCGGCCTTCTGGTTGAAGGCGACCTGGTCGGCCGCGTCGTACGGGGAGGCGGAGAGCGGGTGGTCCCCGGTCCCGCACGCGGTGGCCCCGGCCCCGAGGGACGCGACCAGCAGGGAGCAGCTGAGTACCGTCCAAAGACGCGGTGTGTGACTCATGCCATAACGCTATGAACAGATGGCAACCACGGCGCGCCGGGTGCCTGCAAACGAGGGATCGGGTGCCACCCGTCCGCAGGCAACGCGAAGGCCCGGGCGCCCCCTTGAGGGGTGCCCGGGCCTCCGTCGTCGGTTCAGCCGCGAGTGCTACTGGTTCGCGTTCTCACCGCGGTAGTACTCGTAGACCCATCCCCACAGGCCGACCAGGATGATCGGGGTGGAGAAGTACAGCAGCCACCAGCCGAAGATGACGCCGCAGAACGCGAGCGCGCCACCGATGGCCAGGGAGAGCGGCTGCCAGCTGTGCGGGGAGAAGAAGCCGAGCTCGCCGGCCTCGTCCGCGACGTCCGCCTCCTTGTTGTCCTGCGCCATGGCGTCGACCCGCTTGGCCGTGAAGGCCAGGTAGTAGCCGATCATCACGGACAGGCCGAAGGCCAGGAACAGCGCGGTGGTGCCCGCCGGCTCCTTCGACCACACGCCGTACACGACGGCCATGATCAGGATGAAGGCGGAGAGCCAGAGGAACATCTTGCCCTGGATCTTCACTTGCCGGCCTCCTTGCCACCAGCGACGGCCTTGGTGGAGCCGTGGTCCTCAAGGTGGTCGAGGGCCGCGATCTCAGGGTGGTGCAGGTCGAACGCCGGCGATTCCGAGCGGATGCGCGGCAGCGTGAGGAAGTTGTGCCGCGGCGGCGGGCAGGACGTCGCCCACTCCAGCGAGCGGCCGTAGCCCCACGGGTCGTCGACCTCGATCTTCTTGCCGTACTTGGCGGTCTTCCACACGTTGTACATGAAGGGAAGCATCGACAGGCCGAGCAGGAACGAGCTGATCGTGGAGACGGTGTTCAGCGCGGTGAAGCCGTCGGCGGCGAGGTAGTCCGCGTAACGACGCGGCATGCCCTCGGCACCCAGCCAGTGCTGCACCAGGAACGTGCCGTGGAAGCCCACGAACAGCGTCCAGAAGGTGATCTTGCCCAGGCGCTCGTCCAGCATCTTGCCCGTGAACTTCGGCCACCAGAAGTGGAAGCCGGAGAACATCGCGAAGACCACGGTGCCGAAGATGACGTAGTGGAAGTGCGCGACGACGAAGTACGAGTCGGAGACGTGGAAGTCCATCGGGGGCGAGGCCAGGATGACGCCGGTCAGACCACCGAAGGTGAAGGTGATCAGGAAGCCGACGGCCCAGAGCATCGGGGTCTCGAAGGACAGCGAGCCCTTCCACATGGTGCCGATCCAGTTGAAGAACTTCACACCGGTCGGGACCGCGATCAGGAAGGTCATGAAGGAGAAGAACGGCAGCAGCACACCGCCGGTGACGTACATGTGGTGCGCCCACACGGTCACGGAGAGGCCGGCGATCGCGATCGTCGCGCCGATCAGGCCGATGTAACCGAACATCGGCTTGCGGGAGAAGACCGGGATGACCTCGGAGATGATGCCGAAGAACGGCAGCGCGATGATGTACACCTCTGGGTGTCCGAAGAACCAGAAGAGGTGTTGCCAGAGCAGTGCTCCACCGTTCGACGCGTCGAACACGTGGGCGCCGAACTTGCGGTCGGCCTCCAGCGCGAAGAGCGCGGCCGCGAGGACCGGGAAGGCGAGCAGGACCAGGACACCGGTCAGCAGCACGTTCCAGGTGAAGATCGGCATGCGGAACATCGTCATGCCGGGCGCGCGCATGCAGATGATCGTGGTGATGAAGTTGACCGAGCCGAGGATCGTGCCGAAGCCGGAGAAGGCCAGACCCATGATCCACATGTCGGCACCGACGCCCGGCGAGCGGACCGCGTCCGACAGCGGGGAGTAGGCGAACCAGCCGAAGTCGGCCGCACCCTGCGGGGTGAGGAAGCCGGCCACCGCGATGGTCGAGCCGAAGAGGTACAGCCAGTACGCGAACATGTTCAGCCGCGGGAACGCCACGTCGGGCGCACCGATCTGGAGCGGCATGATCCAGTTCGCGAATCCGGCGAACAGCGGCGTCGCGAACATCAGCAGCATGATCGTGCCGTGCATCGTGAACGCCTGGTTGAACTGCTCGTTCGACATGATCTGCGTGCCCGGACGGGCAAGCTCGGCGCGCATGGCCAGGGCCATGATGCCGCCGATGATGAAGAACACGAACGAGGTGACCAGGTAGAGCGTGCCGATCGTCTTGTGGTCGGTGGTGGTCAGCCACTTGACGACGACGTTGCCCGGCTGCTTGCGCCGCACCGGCAGCTCGTTCTCATACGAGTCGGCTGCGGCGGCACCCTGAGGTTCGTTGAGGATGCTCACAGTTTGTTCGTCTCCGAGTTCCTGGCCGGGTCGGTCTGCTTGATGCCCGCCGGGAGGTAGCCGGTCTGACCCTTCTCAGCCAGCTCCTTCAGGTGCGCCTGGTAGCGCTCCGGGGAGACGACCTTGACGTTGAAGAGCATCCGGGAGTGGTCGACGCCGCAGAGCTCGGCGCACTTGCCCATGAAGGTGCCCTCCTGGGAGGGGGTCACCTCGAAGACATTGGTGTGGCCCGGGATGACGTCCTGCTTGAAGAGGAACGGCACCACCCAGAAGGAGTGGATGACGTCGTTCGACGACAGGATGAAGCGGACCTTCTCGCCCTTGGGGAGCCAGAGGGTCGGACCCGGGTTGCCGGTCTGCGGGTTGCGGTCAGCCGGGACACCCTTGGTGTAGACGCCCTCGGCGCCCGCGGGGAAGTCCTTGGTGAACTTGTCCGGGATCGAGGCGAGCTCCTTCGGAACCTCGCCCGCGGACGGGGTGGCCGCGTCGCCGTCGACGTCCTCGATGTAGTTGAAGCCCCAGCTCCACTGGTAGCCGACCACGTTGATCGTGTGGGCCGGCTTGTCGAGGGCGAGCAGCTTCGACTCGTCACGTGCGGTGAAGTAGAACAGCACCGACACGATGATGAGCGGGACCACGGTGTACAGCGCCTCGATGGGCATGTTGTACCGGGTCTGCGGCGGGACCTCCACCTTGGTGCGGCTGCGCCGGTGGAAGATGACGCTCCACAGGATCAGGCCCCAGACCAGAACACCGGTGGCCAGGGCGGCCGCCCACGATCCCTGCCACAGGGAGAGGATGCGCGGCGCCTCCTCGGTGACCGGGGTGGGCATTCCGAGGCGGGGGAAGTCTTTCCAGGTATACGAGCAACCAGTGGCGGTCGCCAGGACCATACCCGCAGTCAGCGCCTGCAGCAGCTTCCGCCGCATCGGGCGCCGCGGCGAGCGGTCGGAGCCGTAGGGACTCACGTAGCGCCTTCCCGAGAGTCTCGGCCCGCGCGACCGGCTGCGGCCGTCTCGCGGGTCGGTCGCCGGCCCTGACGCGGGCAGGGGTTTGGATGTTTATGCGGACCAAACCCTACTGGACGCTATTTGGGGTCGCGCGGGGAGGGTGCCCAACGCGCCGCTACAGCCCCCGAAGGGGTGGCTCCGCCTTCCGGGGGACGGTCCAACTGCCCCCGATCGGCGGGGTTCGGGCGCTATCTGACGCCCCCTGACCTCGATCGGCGCAGCCCGCGGCTAGCGTGGGCGGGTGCCGTACTTCGACTCCGCTTCCTCCGCACCGCTCCACCCCGTCGCCCGGCAGGCGCTGCTGGCCGCGATCGACGAGGGCTGGGCCGACCCCGCCCGGCTCTACCGCGAGGGCCGGCGGGCCCGGCTGCTGCTGGACGCGGCGCGCGAGACGGCGGCGGAGGCCGTCGGGTGCCGTCCCGACGAGCTGGTGTTCACTCCTTCGGGGACGCGCGCGGTTCACCTGGGCATCGAGGGGGCGCTCGCGGGCCGTCGCCGGGTCGGCGGTCACCTGGTCGTATCAGCGGTCGAACACAGTTCTGTCCTTCATTCGGCGGCGGCACACGGGGCACGGGGCGGCACCACCACCGAGGTGCCCGTGGACCGGTCGGGCGCCGTCTCCCCCGAGGAGTACGCCGCGGCCCTGCGGCCGGACACCGCGCTGGCCTGTCTCCAGTCCGCCAACCACGAGGTGGGCACCGAGCAGCCGGTCACCGAGGTCGCACAGATGTGCCGGGAGGCGGGTGTGCCGCTGTTGGTGGACGCGGCCCAGTCGCTGGCCTGGGGAGCGGTGCCGGGCGACTGGTCGCTGCTGGCCGGCAGCGCGCACAAGTGGGGCGGTCCGGCCGGCGTCGGCCTGCTGGCGGTGCGCAAGGGGGTGCGGTTCGCGCCGCAAGGCCCGACGGACGAGCGGGAGTCGGGCCGGTCCGCGGGGTTCGAGAACATCCCGGCGGTCGTGGCGGCCGCGGCCTCCCTGCGGGCGGTGCGGGCCGAGGCCGAGGAGGAGGCGCGGCGGCTGCGGGTGCTGGTGGACCGGATCCGGCGGCGGGTGGCGCGGCTGGTGCCGGACGTGGAGGTGGTGGGCGCGGCGGACCGGAGGCTGCCGCACGTGGTCACGTTCTCCTGTCTGTACGTCGACGGGGAGGCGCTGCTGCACGAGCTGGACCGGGCCGGATTCTCCGTCTCGTCCGGTTCGTCCTGTACGAGTTCGACCCTGACGCCCAGCCACGTGCTGAAGGCGATGGGCGTGCTGTCCGAGGGGAACGTCCGGGTGTCGCTGCCGATGGGCACGACCGCGGAGGAGGTGAACCGTTTCCTGGAGGTGCTGCCGGGGGCGGTGGCCGGCGTGCGGGAGCAGCTGGGCGTCGTACCGGCGGCGGCGGACGTGACGCCGGACGTCGAGTCGCTGGAGCTGGACACGCTCGGGCTGCGCTGCCCCCAGCCGGTGATCGAGCTGGGGAAGGCGATCGGGCGGGTGCCGGTCGGGGGGACGGTGACCGTCCTGTCCGACGACGAGGTGGCGCGGCTGGACATTCCGGCGTGGTGCGCGATGCGGGGCCAGGAGTACCTGGGCGAGTCGCCGGCGGCCGCCGGCACCGCGTACCGCGTCCGCCGGCTGGTGTAGTCGGGTGGTCCGGTTCCGTGCCTCGGGGCTCCGCCCCGGACCCCGCTCCCCGAACGCCGGAGGGACCTGGTCCTCCGCCGTTCGAGGCGTGCGGGGCGGGCGCGGAGCCCCGGAGAACGTCAGACGTTCAGGTGGGCCTTGATCTCGGCGGCGGCCTCGTCGCCGTAGGCCTTGGTGAAGCGCTCCATGAAATGGGCGCGGGCCAGGGTGTACTCCTGGGTGCCCAGGGTCTCGATGACCAGGGTGGCCAGCATGCAGCCGAGCTGGGCGGCGCGCTCCAGGCTGACGCCCCAGGAGAGGCCGGTCAGGAAACCGGCGCGGAAGGCGTCGCCGACACCGGTGGGCTCGACCTTGCGCTCCTCCGGCGGGCACGGCACGGTGATCGGCTCGTGGCCGACGCGGTCGATGCGCACGCCGCGCGAGCCGAGGGTGGTGACGCGGGTGCCGACCTTGGCCAGGATCTCCTCGTCGGTCCAGCCGGACTTCGACTCGATGAGGCCCTTCTCGTACTCGTTGGAGAAGAGGAAGGTCGCACCCTCCATGAGGGTGCGGATGTTGTCGCCGTCCATGCGGGCGATCTGCTGCGAGAAGTCCGCCGCGAAGGGGATGCCGCGGGTACGGCACTCCTCGGTGTGGCGCAGCATCGCCTCGGGGTCGTCGGCGCCGATCAGGACCAGGTCCAGGCCGCCGACCCGGTCGGCCACGGACTTGAGCTCGATGAGGCGGGCCTCGCTCATGGCGCCGGTGTAGAAGGAGCCGATCTGGTTGTGGTCGGCGTCCGTGGTGCACACGAAGCGGGCGGTGTGCAGGACCTCCGAGATCCGCACGAAGCGGGTGTCGACGCCGTGCCGGTCGAGCCAGGCGCGGTACTCGTCGAAGTCGGAGCCGGCCGCGCCGACCAGGATCGGGTTGGCCCCGAGCTGGCCCATGCCGAAGCAGATGTTCGGGCCCACGCCACCCCGCCGCACGTCGAGGTTGTCGACGAGGAAGGAGAGGGAGACCGTGTGCAGCTGGTCCGCGACCAGCTGGTCGGCGAAGCGGCCGGGGAAGGTCATGAGGTGGTCGGTGGCGATGGAGCCGGTGACTGCGATACGCACGGCGTGGATGCTCCTGCAGGGGGCGAAGGGTGACAGTCAACGCTACCCGGTCTTGACCCCCCGGGGAGACCGGCCAAAACTACCCGATAGTAGGGCTTTCTTCGCGTAGATCATCGTGCGTACGGTGCCGGTACCCCTCACAGAATCGGGAGCAGCGCATGAGGCAGTACAGCGTGAACGACTCCGCCCGGGAAGGGGCCGAGCCGGGTCTGGCCGAGCTGCTCGGCGACTGTGCGCGGATGGCGCCGCACTGGACGGTGCCGGCGGAGCCCCGCCCGGACCGCGTGGCCCCCTCGCAGATCCACGGCGTGCGCGTGCCGAGCTCCTCCGTCCGGCTGATCGCGGGCACCGCGCAGTACGGGGACTGACCTCCGGGGAACCGCTTGCTCCAGTCTTTCGTCCCATACGCACCACGGTCCCGTGGACGGGCGAAGGAGCGATGCGGTGAGCAGCGAAGACGAGCGGGCGGGCGAGCACACCGGCCGGGTACGCCGTCGGCCGGGGCCGGTCCTGGTCGCGGCGGCGGCGACGGTGCTGCTGGCGGGCGGCGGCGCCTGGTGGGCGGCGACCTCGGCGGGCGGCGACCCCCGGGCCGCGCTCGGCGACACGGCCACGGCCGCCCGGCAGGGCGCGGCGGACACTCCCCCGCCGGGCATCGCGCCGGGCGAGCCCGACCCGTCGGGCGGCGGTGTGGTGTACGTGGCGGAGGGCACGCTGCCCGAGGGTCCGGGCAGGGCTCCGGCGTACGACGTCACCGGCGAGGTGACCAAGGAGGAGGTGGCCCGGCTCGCGGCGGCCCTCGGCATCGAGGGCGAGCCCCGGCTGTCGGGCGGGCAGTGGCAGGCCGGGGTGGTGCGCGACCCCGACGGCCCGCGCCTCACGGTGACCCGCGAGGCCCCCGGGACGTGGACGTACACGGCGTACCGGTCGGGGGGCGGCGACAGCTGCCGGAAGGGGAAGGACACCTGCGGCCCGGTGACGCCCCCGGAGGGCGACGGGCGGTCCCCGGTGGGTGAGGCGGCGGCCAGGGCGGCGGCGGTGCCGGTGCTGAAGGCCGCCGGCCAGGACGGAGCGAAGCTCGACGCGCGGCAGGTCCAGGGCTCGCTGCGGGTGGTGAACGCCGATCCGGTGATCGGCGGGCTGCCCACCTCGGGCTGGCGGACCACGGTGCTGGTCGGCCCGGACGGCGCGGTGGCCAAGGCCGACGGGAACCTGAAGGCGCCGGTGCGCAACGGCGAGAAGCCGGTGGTGGGTGCGCAGCAGGCCCTGGACCGGCTGAACGCGGCGCGGTCCGGTGCGGAGGTCGCCGGCTGCGCGACCCCGGTGCCGGACACCGGCGCGGAGCCGGGCGCGGACTCCGGGACGGACGGGGCGGCTCCGTCGGTGCCCGATCCGTGCGAGCCGGGCACCGCCCTGCCGAAGCAGCCGCGCCGCGAGACGGTCGAGCGGGCCGTGCTGGGGCTGGCCCCCCGCTCCGGCCCCGGGCCGCGGCAGCTGGTGCCGGCCTGGCTGTTCGAGGTGGCCGGCCGGGACGGCGGGCCGGGGCACACGGTGGCGCAGGTCGCGCTGGAGGGTGAGGACGAGGTGCGGCCGGGTCCGGTGGGGACGGTGCCGGGGTTCTCGTACCAGGAGGACGGCCGGAAGCTGACGGTGCACTTCTGGGGCGGGGTGTGCAGCACGTACGCGGCCCAGGTGCGGGAGCACCCCAAGACGGTGACGGTCAAGATCACCGACACGCCCCGCGAGCCGGGCCGGGCCTGCATCCTGATCGCCCAGGAGACGTCGCTGACGGTGACGCTGGATCGGCCGCTGGGCGGCCGCGAGGTGGTGGACGCCACCACGGGCAAGGAACTGCCGCGCAGCAGGTAGGGGCGTCTCCGAGAAGGACCGAAGGACACGCGCCGAGGGCGGCGGTACCGGTGCCGGTACCGCCGCCCTCGGCGCGTGCTGGGGGTTCTCTCCAGGCTTAGCTGAAGGAGTCGCCGCAGGCGCAGGAGCCCGTGGCGTTCGGGTTGTCGATCGTGAAGCCCTGCTTCTCGATGGTGTCGACGAAGTCGATCGAGGCGCCGCCCAGGTACGGGGCGCTCATGCGGTCGGTGACGACCTTGACGCCGTCGAAGTCCTTGACGACGTCACCGTCGAGGGAGCGCTCGTCGAAGAAGAGCTGGTAGCGCAGGCCCGAGCAGCCACCGGGCTGGACGGCGACGCGCAGCGCCAGGTCGTCGCGGCCTTCCTGCTCCAGCAGGGCCTTGACCTTGGCCGCGGCGGCGTCGGACAGGAGGATGCCGTCGCTCACAGTGGTCTTGTCGTCCTGAACGGACATCTGCATTCACTCCCGAAGTGGGCGGCTCCCCGCCGGGGCAGGGAAACGTCGGACTCTTGCCGTCGATAGGAACCGACGGGGCCGCGGATTCATTCCGGGCCTGACGCTTGTTTCAGATATTCATGCTCGCACACACTCGCGCGCCCGTGGAGCCGCCTGACCGGGCGGGCGAATTCGTCACATCGACACAATCATCCATCGTCAAACTGACGTGAAGCGGTTATGATAGATAACGTCAAGTAGACGAGAAGTGAGCTCAGCGGAGCGCAACGCATCCGCAGAACAGAAAGGGTGCGTGTCTCGTGACCACCGCCCAGACCCGGCAGGACCTCGACGTCCAGCCCACACCTCTCGCCCTGCTCCTGCTCGGCCGCGAGGCCGATCCGAAGAGCGAGCGCGGCGTGGAGTGCCCCGGTGACCTGCCGTCGCCGTCCGACCCGGACCTGGTGGAGCGGGCCCGCGCGGCCAAGGAGAAGCTCGGGGACAAGGTCTTCATCCTCGGCCACCACTACCAGCGCGACGAGGTCATCGAGTTCGCCGACGTGACCGGCGACTCCTTCAAGCTGGCCCGCGACGCCGCGGCCAGGCCGGAGGCCGAGTACATCGTCTTCTGCGGCGTGCACTTCATGGCCGAGTCCGCGGACATCCTGACGGGCGACGCCCAGAAGGTGGTCCTCCCCGACCTCGCCGCGGGCTGCTCGATGGCCGACATGGCCACCGCCGAGCAGGTCGCCGAGTGCTGGGACGTGCTGACCGAGGCCGGCGTCGCCGAGCAGGTCGTGCCCGTCTCGTACATGAACTCCTCCGCCGACATCAAGGCCTTCACCGGCAAGCACGGCGGCACCATCTGTACGTCCTCGAACGCGAAGAAGGCCCTGGAGTGGGCCTTCGAGCAGGGCGAGAAGGTGCTCTTCCTGCCGGACCAGCACCTGGGCCGCAACACGGCCGTCCGCGACATGGGCATGTCGCTGGAGGACTGCGTGGTCTACAACCCGCACAAGCCCAACGGCGGCCTGACCGCCGAGGAGCTGCGCGGCGCGAAGATGATCCTGTGGCGCGGGCACTGCTCGGTGCACGGCCGGTTCAGCCTGGACTCGGTCAACGACGTGCGCGAGCGCATCCCGGGCGTCAACGTCCTGGTGCACCCCGAGTGCAAGCACGAGGTCGTCGCCGCGGCCGACTACGTCGGCTCGACCGAGTACATCATCAAGGCGCTGGAGGCGGCCCCGGCCGGCTCCAAGTGGGCCATCGGCACCGAGCTGAACCTGGTCAAGCGGCTGGCGAATCGATTCGCCGCCGAGGACAAGGAAGTCGTCTTCCTCGACCGCACGGTCTGCTTCTGCTCGACGATGAACCGCATCGACCTCCCCCACCTGGTGTGGACCCTGGAGTCCCTGGCCGAGGGCAACCTCGTCAACCAGATCCAGGTCGACAAGGAGACCGAGAGCTTCGCCAAGCTGGCGCTGGAGCGGATGCTGGCGCTGCCGTAGCGGCCGCGCGCGCCGTGACGCGACCGGCCGCACCCGTTGGTGAAAGGGGCACCCCCAGGGGTGCCCCTTTCCCATAACCTCCCCCCATACGAGGGGAGTTCACGATGACGACGACGCAGTCCATCGAGGTCCTGGTCGACGCGGGCGAGGACGCCGACGCGCGCGGACAGGAGGAGGCCCGCGCGGAGGTCCAGGCCCTGCTGGAAGAGCTGGGCGTGGACGAGGTGGCGCCCAGGGCCGCCGAGGCCGCCCCCGGCTCCAAGTCGGAGGGCCTGGCCTCGCTCACCGAACTGGCCGTCACGGTCGGCCCCACCCTCTTCCCCGCCCTCCTGACGGCGTTCGAGGGCTGGGTGCAGTGGGCGGCCTCCCGCCGGGTGTGGGTCAAGATCGGCGGGAACGAGTACGCCGCCTCCGGGCTGACCAGGGCGCAGCGCCAGCAGCTGCTGGACCACTTCATCGCCCAGTCCGCGGCGCCGGCCGCGGAGCGGCTCCCCGAGCAGGGCCGGGGGGCGATCGATGGCGGTGCGTGACGCACTGGTCATCGCGACGTCGACGTACGAGGACGCCCGCCTCAAGCCGCTCACCGCCCCCGGCCGGGACGCCGACGCGCTCGCCGGGGTGCTGGCCGACCCCTCGATCGGCAACTACGCGGTCCAGACCGTCCTGGACGAGCCGGCCCACGTGGTCGGCGGCGCCATCGAGAAGTTCTTCGCCGCGCGGAAGGCGGACGACCAGCTGCTGCTGTACCTGTCCTGCCACGGCATCAAGAACTCGAAGCTGGAGCTGTACTTCGCGGCCCGCAACACGGACAAGGACCTGCTGAAGACCAGCTCGCTGCCGGCGACGGTCCTCAACGACCTGCTGAACGGCTGCCGCGCCCGCAGGATCCTCGTACTGCTCGACTGCTGCTACAGCGGGGCCTTCCGGCCCGGCGCCAAGGGCGACACCACCGTGCACCTGCGGGAGCAGTTCCGGGCGCCGGACGGACCGCTGGTGCCGAGGGAGTCCGACGGCACCGGCATCGTGGTGATCACCGCCACGGACGAACTCCAGCAGGCCTGGGAGGAGGACGCGGAGCAGGCCACCCAGACCGGCCGCGGGCAGCTGTCGGTCTTCACCCGGGCCGTGGTCGAGGGCCTGGCCTCCGGCCGGGCCGACCAGGACGGCGACGGCGAGGTCTCCGCCGAGGACCTCTACAACCACGTCCTGGACGAGATGCTGGAGGCCGAGGCCCCCCAGACCCCGCTGCGCTGGGTACTGGGCGGCAAGGGCACCCTCAAGATCGCCCGGCGCGCCGACGGCACCGCCCCCACCGCCTCCCGGTCGCCGCGCCCGATGGGCGGCACGGTGGGCGCGGAGCTGTACGCCGGGATCGAGCGGACGGCGCTGGCGCTGCACCGCACCTACGGCCCCAACGGCCGGCCCTTCGTCCTGCCGGGCGAGGACGGGCCGGCGTTCCGCAGCCAGGTCACCGCCGAGGTGGTGGCGCGGCTGGCACCCCCGAGCGGCTACCAGGCACTGGGCCACGGGCTGGTGACCTCGCTGGTGGAGCGGATGGAGCGGGAGGTCGGAGACGGCACGGCCGGCGCCATACTGGTCTTCGACGCCTTCGTACGGGCCCTCCTCGCCGACCTCGCGGAAGGCGCCCACCCGGTCCGGCTGGCCCGGGCGCTGGACGCGGTCTTCGAGATGGCGGATCGGGAACTCGTCGGGCTGACGATGCTGCGGCGCCCCGACGGCGGCGAGGACCTGACCGTCGTCCACCGCGCGCTGCGCACGGTCGTGGGCGACGACCAGGCCACGATGACGGTGGCCAAGGCAGTGCACGGGCTGGGCGACGGCGGGATCGTGTCCGTCCACCCGGGCCCACGGGCACCGGGCGAGGCTCCCGGAGCGGTGAGCCTGGGATTCAGCGGCGGCTACGTGCTGGACGGCGGGTACCTCTCGGACCGGGGGGCCATCGACCCCCACCAGCCACCGCGGAGTCTGGTCAAGCCGCGCGTCGCGCTGGTCGCGGGCCCCGTGACGCATCTGGACCAGCTGCCCCCGGCCAGCATCCTGGAGAGGGACTTCTCGCTCCTCCTCGTCGCCCCGGAGATCAGCCCCGAGGTGGCCGGGCGGCTCGCGCAGTGGCGCAGCCTCGGAGTCCGGGTGCCCCACCAGGGGCAGCGGTTGCGGCAGCAGCTGCGGGATCTCACCTTGATCACCGGAGGCCGGGTGCTCGACTCGGGAGATGCTCTGCGGACCGCGGGACGGCAGTCACTGGGCTGGCTCGACGGAGAGGTGCGGTCGGACGGCGCGGTGACCGTGCTTCAGGGAGAGCCCGCCAGCCCTCAGCGGGTGACCGACCTGGTCGAACGGCTCTACGGCGATCTGCCTTTCGAGACGGACCCGGTCCGCCAGGCGTGGCTGAGGGAGCGCGCGGCCCGGCTGACCCACCAGGTGGTCCTGCTCCGTGTCGCCGGGACCGCCGAGGCCGCCTGGAGCGCGACCGCCGCCAGGGTGGACAAGGCCGTCAGGATCGGCCACCTTGTCGTGCGCGAGGGCGTCGTGGCCGGGGCCGCGCACGCGTTGGCCGTGCTCGGCGAGCGCAAGCTGTCTCTGCCCGGGCAGGCCGAGGAGCGGGTGGTGACCAGGGCGCTGGGGAAGGCTCTGACGGCGCCGGTTCGGGTGATCGCGGCGAACAGCGGCGGCGACGCGGAGAGGATCGTGCGCGACTGCTGCGAGAACTGGCCGCGGCGCTCGTACGACGCCCGGTCGGGTTCCTTCGTGGGCGCGGGCCGGATCCTCGACCCGGTGGCCGTGCAGCGCAGCCTGCTGTTCGCGGTGCGGGACGCCGCACGGGAGTTCCTGGAGCTGGTCTGACCCGCCCCGGGCGTACGAAGAGGCCCCCGCCCCCTCTCGCCTCTCGGTGAGGGGGCGGGGGCTTCGTACGGGGGTCAGACCGTGACCGACTCCGGCGCGTCGTCCGCCGCGGCGGCGGGGGCCGGGACCGTGCCGGCCTTCTTGGCGCGCTTCGCCGCGCGCCTGTCCCGGCGGCGCTCCTTGCGGAGCTCGACCATCGCGTAGAGGGTCGGCACGAGCAGCAGGGTCAGCAGCGTCGACGTGATCAGGCCGCCGATGACGACCACGGCGAGCGGCTGCGAGATGAACCCGCCCTCGCCGGTGACGCCGAGCGCCATCGGGAGCAGCGCGAAGATCGTCGCCAGGGCGGTCATCAGGATCGGGCGCAGCCGGTGCCGGCCGCCCTCGACGACGGCCTCGACCACGCCCAGGCCCTGGGCCCGGTACTGGTTGATCAGGTCGATCAGCACGATCGCGTTGGTGACCACGATGCCGATCAGCATCAGCATGCCGATCATCGCCGGGACGCCCATCGGGGTGCCGGTGGCGATCAGCAGGCCGATCGCGCCGGTGGCGGCGAACGGGATGGAGACCAGCAGGATCAGCGGCTGGACGAGCGACCGGAAGGTCGCGACCAGCAGCATGAAGACGATCGCGATGGCCGCGAGCATCGCCAGGCCGAGGGAGGCGAAGGCGTCGTCCTGGTCCTCCGAGACGCCGCCGATGGCGGCGGTGGCGCCCTCGGGGAGGTCCAGCTTCTTCAGCTCGGTCTGGAGGGCGGCGCTGACCGCGCCGGTGTTGTCGCCGTCCGGGCGGGCGGTGATGGTGGCGGCGCGGGCGCCGTCGATGCGGGTCATCGAGACCGGTCCGGGGACCAGTTCGACGGTGGCGACGTCGCCGAGCTTCAGCGGGCCGACGGGCAGCGCCCTGAGCTCGGCCAGGGTGGTGGCCGGGCGGGCCGAGCGGACCACGATGTCGCGCTCGGTGTCGTCCAGGACGGCCTTGCCGACCGGGTTGCCGCGGACGGACTGGGCGACGAGCTGGCCCAGGGCGGCCTGGTTCAGGCCGAGTTCGGCGGCCTTCGGGGTGGCGCTGACGGAGATGCGGGGCACGGACTGCGAGAGGTCGCTCTGGACGTCGCTGACGTTCTTCAGGTTGGCGACGGCCTTGCGCACCTGCTCGGTGGCCTGCTTGAGGACGGCGGCGTCGCCGGCCTTCACCACGACCTTGAGGTTCTGGTTGCCGAAGCCGTCGCCGGCGGCGATGTTCGTCTCGCCGATGCCGTCGAGCCTGTCCAGCTCCGCCTGGAGGCGGTCGCGGGTGTCCTCGAACGCCGCGGAGTCCTCCAGGGTGATCTGGTACTGGGCCTGGTTGGACCCCGTACCGCCGCCGAAGGCCGCGAGGAAGCCGGAGGAGCCGACGGTGACCTGGAAGTCCTTGACGCCCTTGACGGAGTCGAGGACCTTCTCGACCTTGCGCGCGGCCTCGTCGGAGGCGGCGAGGGAGGTGCCGGGCGGCAGCTCCTGCTTGACCGACATGACCTCCTGCTCGCCCTGGTCGAAGAAGTTGGTCTTCAGCAGGGGCGCCATGCCGAAGGTGCCGAAGAGCACCACGAGGGCGATGACCACGGAGGTGATGCGGCGACGGGTCGCGAACCGCAGCACGGGAACGTACGAGCGCTGCAGGAGGCTGCGGGCCTCCTTCTCCTCGGCGGCGGCCCGGGCGGCCGCGGCGCTCGCGGCGTCGGCCGGGTCGGTGCCCTTCGGGGCGCGCAGGAACCAGTACGACAGGACGGGGACGACCGTCAGCGAGACCAGCAGCGAGGCCAGCAGCGCGGCGGTGACGGTGAGGGAGAACGAGCCGAACAGCTCGCCGACCATGCCGCCGACCAGGCCGATGGGCAGGAAGACCGCGACGGTGGTCAGCGTGGAGGAGGTGACCGCACCGGCGACCTCCTTCACGGCGGTGATGATGGCGCTCTCGCGCTCCTCGCCGTAGCCGAGGTGGCGCTTGATGTTCTCCAGGACCACGATCGAGTCGTCGACGACGCGGCCGATGGCGATGGTGAGGGCGCCCAGCGTCAGCATGTTGAGCGACAGGTCGCGGGTCCACAGGACGATCAGCGCGAGGACGACCGAGAGCGGGATGGAGACCGCGGTGACCAGGGTCGAGCGGAGCGAGGCCAGGAAGACCAGGATCACGATCACCGCGAAGAGCAGGCCGAGCATGCCCTCGGTGGTGAGGCTGGAGATGGACTTCGAGACGGCCGGGCCCTGGTCGCTGACGACGGTCAGCTCGGCGCCGGAGCCGAGGTCGGCGCGCAGGCCGGGCAGCTTGTCCTTGACGGCGTCGGAGATGGCGACGGCGCTGCCGTCCTTGTCCATGGTGACGACGACGGCGAGGCTGGGCTTGCCGTTGGTGCGGGTGATGGAGACGGCTGCGGACGGCTCCTGCTTCACCGCGGCGACGTCGCCGAGGCGGGTGACCGGCTTGCCGGGACCTGCCGACAGGCGCAGGTCCTCCAGCTGCTTCAGCGAGGTGTAGCCGGTGCCGACGCGGACGGTGCGGTTCTGGCCCTCCTCGTCGAAGGAGCCGGCCGGGAAGGTCGCGCCGCCGGCCTGGAGGGCCTGGGCGAGCGCGCCCGAGTCGAGTCCCCTGGCGGCGAGCTTCGCCGGGTCCGGGGAGACGGTGACCTGGAGGTCCTGGACGCCGTCGACGCTGACCTGGCCGACGCCCTCGATGTCCTGGAGGACGGGGACGACGGTGCGCTCCAGCTGGTCGGCGAGGGCCTGCTGGTCCTTGCCGGAGGTGACGGCGAGGACGACGGTCGGGATGTCGTCGGTGGAGCCGGCGACGACCTGCGGGTCGACCTCCTGGGGCAGCCGGGCGCGGGCCCGGTTGACCGCCTGCTGGACGTCGGCGACGAGCTGCTTGGTGCCGCTGTCGCCGTAGTCGAAGGTCGCCATGATGAGGGCGTTGCCCTCGCTGGCGGTGGAGGTCACGCCGGTGATGCCGTCGACGGCCTTGATGGTGCTTTCGAGGGGCTCGACGACCTGCTTCTCCACCACGTCGGGGGACGCGCCCTGGTAGGGGGCGAGCACCGAGACCATGGGCAGTTCTATGGAGGGCAGCAGTTGCTGCTTGAGCTGCGGGATGGCGATGGCGCCGAAGACGAGCGCGACGATCGAGACGAGTCCGATCAGGGCCCGTTGCGCGAGGCTGAAGCGGGACAGCCAGGACATGGGTGGAGGTCTCTCTTCCGTGGCGGATCAGGCAGGGCGTCGGGCGTACGGAGCCGCCCAGACTCCACCTTCGGCCATCCACCGGGGCCGGATCCTCGCCCCCAGGTCCCTTTCCTTATCTCCCGCATACCGCGGTTGGAGTACGGGGGTGTACTCCCCACCCGTGGGGCGGGGTTCACCGCTCGTCCGGCTTGCCCCGGAACGGGCGGACTAGTCCACGCGGGGGCGGACAAGTCCCGATTCGTAGGCGATGACCACCAGTTGGGCCCGGTCTCGGGCGCCGAGCTTGGCCATGGCCCGGTTCACGTGGGTCTTGACCGTGAGGGGGCTGACCTCCAGCCGCCCGCCGATCTCGTCGTTGGACAGGCCTGCCGCGACGTGGACGAGGACCTCGCGCTCCCGGCCGGTCAGCGCGGCCATCCGCTCGGCGTGCTGGCCCTGGGCGGGTCCGGAGACCGAACCGCCGCCCTGGGCCAGGAACTTCGCGATCAGGCCCTTGGTGGCGGCCGGTGAGAGCAGGGCCTCGCCGGCGGCCGCGATCCGGATGGCGCCGAGGAGGTCCTCGGGTTCCGCGCCCTTGCCGAGGAAGCCGGAGGCACCCGCGCGCAGTGACTGGACGACGTACTCGTCCACCTCGAAGGTGGTCAGCATCACGACCCGTACGCCCGCCAGCTCGGGGTCGGCGCTGATCATGCGGGTGGCGGTGAGCCCGTCGGTGCCGGGCATGCGGATGTCCATCAGCACCACGTCGGCGGCCTGTTCCTTGGCCAGCCGGACGGCCTCGGCGCCGTCGGAGGCCTCCCCGACGACCTGCATGTCGGCCTCGGAGTTCACCAGCACCTTGAACGCGCTGCGCAGCAGGGCCTGGTCGTCGGCCAGCAGCACCCGGATCGTCATCGTTCCTCCCCCGCGGTCTCCAGGGGCAGGATCGCATGGACGCGCCAGCCGCCGCCGAAGCGGGGGCCCGCGGTGCAGGTGCCGCCGAGCGCGGTGGCGCGTTCGCGCATGCCGAGCAGGCCGTGGCCGCCGCCGGGTTCGGGGGCGGGGCCGGGAACGGGGGCGGGGGCGGCGGTGTCGGCGGCGCCGGCGCCGGCGTCGAGGACGGTGATCTCCACCGTGCGGCCCACGCGGACCACGCTGACCTCGGCCCGGGCGTCGGGGCCGGCGTGCTTGCGTACGTTGGTCAGCGCCTCCTGGATGACGCGGTACGCGGCCAGGTCGACCGAGGCGGGGAGCGGGGCGTCCGTACGGTCCCTGGCCACCTCGACCGGCAGCCCGGCGTGGCGGAAGGTGTCGACCAGCTCGTCGAGCACGCCGAGGCCGGGAGCGGGCTCCGTGGGCGCCTCCGGGTCCCCGGACTGGCGGAGCAGGCCGACGGTGGCCCGCAGCTCGTTGAGCGCCGAGCGGCTCGCCTCGCGGACGTGGGCCAGGGCCTCCTTGGCCTGGTCGGGGCGCTTGTCCATGACGTGCGCGGCGACCCCGGCCTGGACGTTCACCAGGGCGATGTGGTGGGCGACCACGTCGTGCAGGTCGCGGGCGATGCGCAGGCGCTCCTCGGCGACCCGTCGGCGGGCCTCCTCCTCGCGGGTGCGTTCGGCGCGTTCGGCGCGCTCGCGGATGGCGTCGACGAAGGCGCGCCGGCTGCGGACGGCGTCGCCCGCGGCGGCGGCCATGCCGGTCCAGGCGAAGATGCCGAGGTTCTCCTGGGCGTACCAGGGCAGCGGTCCGACGAGCATGGCCACGGCGGTGAGGCCGGTCATCGTGAGCAGGCCGACCCGCCAGGTGGTGGGCCGGTCGGTGCTGGCGGCCACCGTGTAGAGCGCGACGACGGCGCACATGGGGACGGGTGCGCGGGGCGGTCCTGCGAACAGCTCGATGAGGGACACCGCGCAGGTGGCGGCGAGCACGGCCTTGGGCCGGCGGCGACGGAAGACCAGTGCGGTGGCCCCGATGAGCATCAGGGTCAGGCTGGGGAGGTCGGGGGTGCGGGTGCCGAAGGTGGGGCGGCCGTGGATGCCGGAGGGTTCCACGAAGGAGCCGAGCACCATGGCGACGAGCACGCCGAGGGCCAGGACTGCGTCCATCGCCAGGGGATGGCGGCGCATCCAGTGGCGGGTGGGGGCGAGGCCGGGGGCCAGTGGGGTGCTCACCGGGAGAGGGTACGGGTTCCGGCCGGCCCCCCGCGGCAGCTCCCCCACCGCCCCCGACCGGGACCGGCACCCGGCACGGGACCGGTGCCGGGTGGCGCACTCGGTACCGCGCCGGGGCGGGGGACGTCGCCGCGGCTGCGGAGGGGGGCGGGACCCGGCGGGGCTACGGGAGGGACGCGCGGGCGGCCGCCACGGCCGGCGGCACCGGGGGCGGGCCCCAGATCGCGACGCGGACGGCGATCAGGACCAGGACCGCCGTGATGGCGGCCAGATGCTCCTTGCCCGCCAGGTTGTTCTTGACCAGGATCTCGCCCACCATCAGCAGGATCACCAGGCCGCCCGTCACGTACGCCCGGTAGCGCCAGCAGACGAAGACCGCCAGGCCGACCACCGCCGCCGACGGGCCGGTGTCGTTGACCAGCTTGTCGGACGCCGGCAGGCCGAGCGGGTGGTCGGGGCCCAGGGCGATGCCGATCCGCGCGTACGTGGTGCCGGCGAGCGTGGCGACGTACCCGACCAGCAGCGTCCGCCACCAGCCGATGCAGATCTCCGCGATGCCGAAGACCAGCAGTATCTGCGCGAGCGCACCCCAGACCGGCAGGTCCAGGGCCGGCACGAAGAGCGAGAGCGGCGTCCGCAGCAGGGCGAGCCACAGCGGGTCGGTGGCGTGCACCGAGCCGAGGTTCTGGACGGGGCGGAAGCCCCACGGCTGGTTCTGGACGATCTGGAACACCGAGGTGAGGGCCACCGCGCCCAGGGTCATCGGAACGGCGCGCCACCCGCGGGTGACGAGGGCCTCCCGGACCGTCCGGTAGAGCGGCCCCCACTCGCGGCGGGCGAACTCCCTCAACGCTTGCTCTCCAGATGTCTGCGGTGAACCCACTTCGGAAGGCCCGGAGCTTCGAGGAAGCCCTCCGCACGGCCCGCCGCGATCCCGATCCGCAGCAGGTCGGAGCTCTTCTCGAAGAGCATGAACCGCGGTTCCCAGATGGGCCGGTACTTGGCGTTGGCCCGGTAGAGGGACTCGATCTGCCACCAGCGCGAGAAGAAGGAGAGCAGCGAGCGCCACAGGCGCAGCACCGGGCCCGCGCCCAGGCGTGAGCCGCGCTCGAAGACGGAGCGGAACATGGCGAAGTTGAGGGAGACCTGGGTGGTGCCGATCTCCCGGGAGCGCTGGAGGAGTTCGATGACCATGAACTCCATCAGGCCGTTCTCGGAGTCGCGGTCACGGCGCATCAGGTCGAGCGAGAGGCCCTTGGGGCCCCAGGGGACGAAGGACAGCAGGGCCCGCAGCTCGCCCTCGGCGTCGGTGCACTCCAGCATCACGCACTGGCCGTCGGCGGGGTCGCCCAGCCGGCCCAGCGCCATGGAGAAACCGCGCTCGGTCGCACCGTCGCGCCAGTCGTCGGCGCGGCGCAGCAGCTCGTCCATCTCGTCGGCCGGGATGTCGGCGTGCCGGCGGATGCGGACCTCGTAGCCGGCCCGCTTGACCCGGTTGTAGGCCTGCCGGACGGTGCGCATGGCGCGGCCTTCGAGGGTGAACTCGTCGGTCTCGACGATGGCCTCGTCGCCGAGTTCGAGGGCGTCCAGGCCGTGGCGCGCGTAGACCGTGCCGGCTTCCTCGCTCGCGCCCATGACGGCCGGCACCCAGCCGTGTTCGCGGGCCTCGGCCAGCCAGGGCTCGATGGCGCCCGGCCAGGCCTCGGGGTCGCCGATGGGGTCGCCGGAGGCGAGGGACACGCCGCCCACGACGCGGTAGGTGACGGCGGCCTTGCCGGTGGGCGACCAGATGACGCTCTTCTCGCGGCGCAGCGCGAAGTAGCCGAGGGAATCGCGGTCGCCCTGCCGGGCCAGCAGCGCGCGCAGCCGCTCCTCGTCGTCCTCGGTGAGGGGGTCGACCGCCCTGCGGGAGCGGAAGGCCGCGTACAGGACGGCCAGGAGCAGCAGGGTGGACATCACGTTGATGGCGACGTCGACCCAGCCGGGGGTGTTGATGCCGGGGTACGCGGAGTCGTCGGTGGCCAGCGTGACCAGGCGCATCACGCCGTACCGCCAGCGGTGCATGAACGAGGCCTCGGCGTGCTCGGGCGTCGCGTTGGTGGCGCCCACGAGCAGGGCGGCGGCCAGCGAGGTGACCAGCAGGCCCAGCACGGCGACGGCGGCGGCGAGCCTCGGGTTGGAGCGGTCGCCCTTGGCGTAGAACTCGCGGCGGCCCAGCAGCAGCGCGGCGACGAAGGCGGCGGTCAGGACGAGGGAGACCCAGTTCTGCGGGTGCGCCCGGAACTCCGGGAAGACGGCGCAGACGTACGCGAAGAGGGCCAGCAGCAGTCCGCTGAGCACCAGGTTGAGGATCCACGCCGCGCGCTTGCGGCGGCGCATGGTCACCGCGAGGAAGAGGGTGAACAGGCCGGAGGCGAAGCCCGCCGTCAGCATGTACGGGGTGAAGTAGTCCTCGGAGTTGTGCCGGCGGAGGTCGGCCCCGAGGGACACCCAGACCGCGCTGAGGAAGTTGACGAACGCGACGGTGCGGAGGTACCAGACGGCGAACGACGCGCTGCGGCGCGCCCGCTCACTGCTCGCGCCGGTGCCCGGGCCGGTGCTCCGGCCGGTGTCCCGGCTCTCCCCCCGGACCGAGTCCCCACCGGCGGTCTTCCGGTCGGTCATATCGGTAGCCAAACGGACTTCTCCCATGAAAAGCGATGATATGGGGCATCATCCTTCACATGAGAGCACGGGAACCGGCGTGGTCAGCGCCGGTTCCCCGCAGCTCAGTGCGTCTCCTCCACCTCACGCACGGGCAGCTCCGCAGCGAGTGCGGCGGCCGCCTGGACGAGGGGGAGCGCGAGCAACGCCCCGGTTCCTTCTCCTACTGTGACGCCGTGGTCGAGCAACGGGTTGAGTGCCATGCGGTCCAATGCCTTGCCCTGTCCCGGTTCGCCGCTCGCCTGGCCCGCCAGCCACCAGTCCGGGGCGCGGAACGCGGCCCGCTGGGCCACCAGGGCGCAGGCCGCGGAGACCACGCCGTCGAGGATCACCGGCGTACGGCGGACCGCGCACTGGAGCAGGAAGCCGGTCATGGCCGCGACGTCGGCGCCGCCGACCGCCGCGAGCAGCTCGATCTGGTCGCCCAGCACGGGCCGGGCCCGCCGCAGCGCGTCGCGGATCGCGGCGCACTTGCGCATCCAGGCCAGGTCGTCGATGGTCGCGCCACCGCGGCCGGTGACCACGGAGGCGTCCGTGCCGCACAGGGCCGCGATCAGGGTGGCGGCGACGGTGGTGCCGCCGACGCTCAGGTCGCCGAGGACCACGAGGTCGGTGCCGGCGTCGGCCTCCTCGTCGGCCAGGGCGATGCCCATGCGGAGCGCGGCCTCCGCCTCTTCGGCGGTGAGGGCGTTCTCCACGTCGATCCGTCCGCTGCCCCGGCGGACCCGGTGGCGCACGACCTCCTCGGGCAGCAGCTCCGGCTCGCAGTCCAGGCCCGCGTCGACGACCCGGACTCCGGCGCCGAGGCGGCGGGCGAGCACCGAGACGGGGCTCTCGCCGTCCAGCACCCTGCGGACCAGCTCGTGGGCCGAGCCGGCCGGGCGCGCGGAGACGCCGAGCGAGGCCACCCCGTGGTCGGCCGCGAAGAGCACGACCCGCGGGTGCTCGACCGGCTTGACCGGTACGGCGGCCTGCGCGGCGGCGAGCCACTCGGCGAGTTCGTCGAGCCGCCCCAGGGAGCCGGGCGGCACGGCCAGCCGTTCACGGCGTTCTTCGGCGTCACGCCGCACGCCCGCGTCGGGGCGCTCGATCAGATCGGAGAAGTCGTCGAGGTTCAGCCTGCTCATCTGCCGAACAGTACAGGCGGCCGGGCCCGCTCAGCGCCCCGCCCGGCGCCCTGTCGCGGCCGTCACCCGCGCAGGACCAGCGCCTGGCCCGCGACCACCAGCAGCACCTGCTCGCACTCGGCCGCCACCGCCGCGTTCAGGCGCCCCAGTTCGTCCCGGAACCGGCGGCCCGAGGCGGTGGCCGGGACGACGCCCGAGCCCACCTCGTTGCTGACCAGCACCACCTGACGGCCCGTCGCCCGGACCGCGGCGACCAGCTCCGCCACCCGCTCGCCGAGCGCCGCGCGGCCGCTCTCCGCCCAGGTGCCGTCGTCCCACGCGCCGACCCGGTCCATCGCGTCGGTGAGCCACAGGGCCAGGCAGTCGATCAGCAGCGGCGGGCCGTCGGCGGCCAGCAGCGGTGCGAGTTCGCAGGTCTCGGAGGTGCGCCAGGAGCCGGGGCGGCGGTCGCGGTGCAGGGTGATCCGGGCCGCCCAGTCGGGGTCGCCCTCGCGGGTGCCGCCGGTGGCGACGTACTCGATCGTCGGGAAGGACTCCAGGCGCCGCTCGGCCTCCACGGACTTGCCCGAGCGCGCCCCGCCCAGCACCAGCGTCCGGCGCGGCACGTCGGGGACCGCGTGGTACTCCCCCACCACGAGGGTCGTGCCGTCCGGCACCGCCCGGGCCCCGGCCGCCGCCAGCCGCCGGTCCAGCTCCGCGCCCGGCGGCACCTCGTGGCCGACGTGGACGGCGACGACGTCGGTGGCCGGCCCCACCGCACCCGCGGCCCGCAGCCGGGCCAGCGCGTCGGGGCGCCCCACCACGTCCATGGCGACCAGGTCGTACGCCCGGTCCCCGCGCCCGCCCGCTCCGCCGGCCCCGGCCGGGGATCCGCCGGGCGGCAGGTACAGCAGCCGCTCCCCGTCCGGGCCGGCCACCTCGTACCCCGTACCCGGCGAGTCCATCGGCACGGCCCGCACCCGGTGCCCGCTGATCACCGCCAGCTCGCGCCCGTCCGGCACCCGGACCGCGGTCGGCAGCCCGGGCGGCAGCTCCACGGCAGGCCCGTCGTGCGGATGGGTCAGCAGCACCTGCCGCACCCCGGAGAGCGAGTGCCCGGCACGGGCGGCGGCCAGCGCCGCCCCGGGGGTGAGGTCGAGCAGCAGCGCACCGTCCACGAGCAGCGCGGTGGCGGCCCGGGCCAGCGGGCCGACGGCGGCGGCGCAGGCGGCGCAGGGGCAGCCGGGGCGGGGCAGCCCGTCGGGCGCCCCGGTACCGAGGAGAGTCAGTTCCACGTGGATGATCCTCCCGCGTCCCCGCAACCCGTGCGCACCCGGCTACGCTGCGGGCAGGCTGGACTGCGTACAGCCGACGCGTACGGACGAGCATCGGAGGCGGGCATGGCGTGGACGTGGCGGTTCGAGGACGCGCAGGGCACGGAGACGGCCCCGGCGGTGGAGCCCGAGGAGTTCACCACGCAGGGGGACGCCGAGTCGTGGATCGGCGAGGTCTGGGAGAAACTGCTGGAGGGCGGGGCCGAGAAGGTCGCGCTCAGCGATGACAACGGGACCGAGCTGTACGTGATGTCCCTGCGCGAGGCGGCGGAAGCGTCGTAACGCCCGCACCGGCTGGGTGTGGCCCCACCGGGGGCGGCACCCAGCCGTCGGGTCACTGACCGCGGACCCCGCAGAGGTGCAGCAGCGCCGCCACCCCGCGGTAGGGGTCCACGCGTCCGGCGCGGTCCTCGGCGGCCAGCAGCCGCTCCAGCTCCTCCGCGGCCGGGAGTTCCACCTCGTTGCCGACCGTGTCCGTGAAGACCCGCACCCCGTACCAGGCGTGCAGCGGCGCGCCGATGCCGGACAGGGTGGAGGTGAGGGCGTCCAGCCGGTCGGCCCGTACGGGCAGGCCCAGCCGGTTCGTGTACGCGTCGGTGTCGAAGGCCGCCAGGGCTCCCGCCCAGTCGCCGCTCAGCCCCGGCCGCATGGCCAGCGCGTCGGCGTTGCGGACCAGCAGCGAGAGCAGGCCGCCGGGGGCCAGCATCCGGGCCAGTGCCGCCAGCATGGCGTCGGGCTCGGGGACGTACATCAGCACCCCGTGGCAGAGCACCACGTCGAAGCTGCCCGGCAGGAAGTGCGCGCCGGTCTCGCGGCCGTCGCCCTCCATGAAGCGGACCCGCTCCCGGATGCCGGCGGGCTCGCCGGCGAGGGCGTCTTTGGCCACCTGGAGCATGCCGGGGTCGGACTCGAGTCCGGTGACCTTGTGGCCGGCCCGGGCGAGCCGCAGGGCCTGGGTGCCCTGGCCCATGCCGACGTCGAGGATCCGCAGCCGCTGCCCGACCGGGTAGCGGGCGGTGATCTGCTCCTCGACCTGGCGCGCGACCAGCTCCTGGCGGACGGTGTTGCGCAGACCCTTGAGCCCGGCCAGCCAGGCGTCGGCGCCACCGCTGAAACCGGACGGGCGGACGGGCGGACGCGGAGCCGTGCCGACGGTCGCCGGAACCGTCGCCGGAGCCGCGGCCGGGGGGCCCGGCTGGGCCGGGACCGTGGTCCCGGCCGGTGCGGCTACCGCCTCGTCGGCCGTACTCAGGGCCGCTCTCCGCGCTTGACCTGCGGCTTCGGCAGGCGCAGGCGACGCATCTGGAGGGTGCGCATCAGGCCGTACGGGACCGCCCCGCGCTTCGGCTCGTCGGGGAAGCGCTGGTTCAGGGCCTTGCGGAGGCGGAAGACCAGGCCGATCGAGTCGACGATGATCAGCGCGATGACCGCGAGCCACAGCAGCAGCGCGACGTTCTGGATGGCCGGCTGACGGATCATGCTCAGCACCAGGATGATCACCGCCAGCGGCAGGAACATCTCGGCGACCGAGTAGCGGGAGTCCACGTAGTCGCGGACGAAGCGCCGCACGGGGCCCTTGTCGCGTGCGGGGAGGTAACGCTCGTCGCCGGAGGCGAGGGCTTCGCGCTGGCGCGACAGCTCCGCACGGCGACGCTCGCGTGCCCGCTTCGCGTCCTCCTTGCGGTTTCCGGTCGAGGCCACGACCGCCTTGCGCTGCGACTGGGCCACGGCGCGCTTGGGCGTCGGGCGGCCCTTGGGCGCCTGCGGGTCACGGGGCTGCTTGGAGAGGTCGTCGCTCACCTTGTCGGTGGCGGACGCCTTCTCATCCTTGGAGGAACGGCTACCAAACACAGAACCCAAGGGTACGGGGTGTGCGGCATGGACCCCACCTCGCCGGGGAACGATCCGGCAACGACGGGCGTCTACCCCGGTGCCGGGTCCTGGTGTCACCTACTCCTCAGGCCGGACGTCCGCCGAGCGCAGTCGTCCTGGAGGAGGAGCGCATCCGGGCTCGAACAGTGCGGTAATGGAGGCAGGGCCCGTACTGTGGGTGATGTCGGAGTCCTGGACCTGAAGTCGTCAGAAGGGGGCGCGCGAAGCCCATGAGCGGTGTCATGAAGCGTATGGGGATGATCTTCCGCGCGAAGGCGAACAAAGCCCTTGACCGGGCCGAGGACCCGCGCGAAACCCTCGACTACTCGTACCAGAAGCAGCTGGAGCTGCTCCAGAAGGTGCGCCGGGGCGTCGCGGACGTCGCGACCTCCCGCAAGCGCCTCGAACTCCAGCTCAACCAGCTCCAGGGGCAGTCCGCCAAGCTGGAGGACCAGGGCCGCAAGGCCCTCGCCCTGGGCCGCGAGGACCTGGCGCGCGAGGCGCTGTCCCGCCGCGCCTCCCTCCAGCAGCAGGTCTCCGACCTGGAAGTGCAGCACCAGACCCTGCAGGGCGAGGAGGAGAAGCTGACGCTTGCGGCGCAGCGCCTCCAGGCCAAGGTGGACGCCTTCCGCACGAAGAAGGAGACCATCAAGGCCACCTACACCGCGGCCCAGGCGCAGACCCGGATCGCGGAGTCCTTCTCCGGCATCTCCGAGGAGATGAGCGACGTCGGCCTGGCGATCCAGCGCGCCGAGGACCGCACCGCGCAGCTCCAGGCCCGCGCCGGCGCGATCGACGAGCTGCTGGCCTCGGGCGCGCTCGACGACCAGAGCGGACTGGGCGGCAAGGACGACATCCAGGCCGAACTCGACCGCCTCTCCGGCGGTACGGACGTGGAGCTCGAACTCCAGCGGATGAAGGCCGAGCTGGCGGGCGGCTCCGCGCCGAAGCCCGCCATCGAGGGCGGCGCCGCCGACCCGTCGCAGCAGTCGCACTCCCAGCACCGGTTCGACAAGCAGTAGGACAGGGGCCCGTCATGATTGTCCGCATCATGGGGGAAGGCCAGGTCAGGCTGGACGACAGCCATGTCGCCGAGCTGAACGGGCTGGACGACGAGCTGCTCGAAGAGATGGAGGGCGGCGACGAGGCAGGCTTCCGCCGGACCCTGTGCGCCCTGCTGGACAAGGTGCGGGAGCTGGGAACCCCGCTGCCGGACGACGCCCTGGAGCCGTCGGAGCTGATCCTGCCGTCGCCGGACTCGTCGCTGGACGAGGTGCGGCAGATGCTGAGCGACGACGGGCTGATCCCGGGCTGACGCCGCGGGGAGAGTACGTACGACGGCCCGGCCGGGCCCTCAGCCCGGCCGGGCCGTCTCCTTCTCCGGGGTGGGCGCCCCGCCGATCCAGTCCTGGACCTTGCGCCGGGGCACGGTCCAGCGCTTGTCGTGGCGGTACGCCCGCAGGCCCGCCCTCGCCCGCGCCTTCGGGCGCCTCGCGTAGAACTTCTTGGCGTACGGGGAGCCGGGCCGGGCCAGCCGGATCGCGCCGATCAGTGCCACGAACGGGATGAGGACGCCCAGCAGCGCGGTGCGCGGCTTGCCCTTCCAGAGGGCGACCAGGGCGAGGAAGAAGTTGGTCGCGGTGTTGATGACGACCACGCCCCGGTTCTGCCGCTCGTCGGCCGTCAGCTCGTTCACGCCGAACGGCAGGAAGCCGCCGAGGACCAGGGCCACGAGGGCGGCGGTCAGGACCACGATCTCCACGCTCTTGCGGCCCTGCTCGCTCCAGTAGACGTCGTCGAGGTGGAGGATCAGCGCGAACTCGTCGAGCACGAGCCCCGCGCCGAGGCCGAAGAGGACGGCGGAGAGCAGCGCCCCGAAGCTGTGGTGTGCGCTGCCGATGGCACCGAACCCGCCGATGATCACGAGGACCACGCCGGGCACGACGTGGTGGACGTGCATCCCGCCCGGGGTGACGTTGCGGAAGGGGCCCTTGCCGGCCCGGATCAACCGCGTGATCATCCGGGTCACCAGGAAGGACATCACGAAGGAAACCAGCGCGAGCAGCATGGGGAGCTTCCCCGGCTCGATGATGTTCCGGTACCACCAGTGACCCATACCACCAGCTCCCGATTCGGCCCTTATGAGGCAATTTACCTGTCGGGCCACCGGGTAGCGTTCGCGCGATGAGCCCTACACCGCCCGCCGGGCCCGCCACACTCGCCGACGGCGTGCGCTTCGCCTTCGGCACCCTCACCGTGCTGCCCGCCCGGCTCACCCGCTGGGACCGCCCGGCCGCCCGCGCCGGCATGCTCTGCGCACCGCTGGCGGGACTGGCGGTGGGGCTGCTCGCGGCGGCGCTGGGCTCGGGGCTGCTGCTCGCCGGGGCCGGGCCGCTGCTCGCCGCGGTGGCCACGGCCGCCGTGCCGGCGGCCCTGACGCGCGGACTGCACCTGGACGGGCTGGCCGACACCGCGGACGGGCTGGGCAGCGGGAAGCCGGCCGAGGACGCCCTGCGGATCATGAAGCAGTCCGACATCGGGCCGTTCGGCGTGATCACCCTGGTGCTGGTGCTGTTCGCGCAGGTCGCGGCGCTCGCGGAGCTGTACGGGCAGGGCTGGGCGCACGGTGCGCTCGCCGCCGTGGCGGCCGCCGCGGCCGCCCGGCTCGCCCTCACCCTCGCGTCACGGGCGGGGGTGCCGCCGGCCCGGCCGGAGGGGCTGGGCGCCGCCGTCGCCGGGGTGGTCCCGCGGGGGGCTGCCCTGGCCGTGGTGGCCGTCGTCGCGCCGGCCTGTGCCGCCGCGGCGCTGCCGCTCGGTCCGGCCGCGGCGGTACGGCAGCTCGTCGCGGTCCTGGCCGCGCTGGCCGCGTCCGAACTGCTGCTGCGCCGCTGTGTCTCCCGCTTCGGCGGGGTCACCGGTGACGTGTTCGGCGCCCTGGCCGAAGCCGCCGCCACCACCGCTCTCGTGGTCCTGACCCTGGGCTGACCGGCGCGTCGCCGTCTTCCGCGGCCGCCGCGGCGGGCACCCCGGCTTCGGGAGCCGGAACGGCAGGGGCCGCGGCCGCCGGAGCCGGAGCGGCGGGAACCCCGTCCCCCGGAGCCAAACCGGCAGGCGCCCCCGGCCGGGACCGGGTCCTCCCAGTAGTCCCGGCCGCCGAAGCGCAGTACCTCGTCCACCCGGTCGCGCTCCGGCGAGCCCTTCGGCACGACCTTCGCGATCCGGCACTCCAGGGCGGTCGCCCGCGCGGCCCGCCCGGGGTGGTCCACGGGGTCTGCCCGCAGGCAGAGCCGCAGGTACGAGACCAGCAGGCCGGGATCGTCCGCGGCGAGTTCGAGCCCCTTGCGGTACGCCAGCTCCGCCTCGGCGTCGTGGCCGCCCTCGCGTTCGTCCTCGGCCGCGTGGGCCAGGCCCAGCCAGCGGTAGAGCACGGGGTCGGGCCCCCGCTCGGCGAGTCCCGAGCCGGCCGTGCGCCGTACGTCCTCGAAGGCGCCCGCCGCGAAGAGGACGGCGCAGCGCGCGGCGTGGTCGTGGTCCTGTTCCTGCACCTGCACCTGCTGCACCTGTCGTGTCACGTTTCCCACCGGGTGGCCGAGCGTGCGAACACTGTCCGGTCGGCCGTCCGGCCAGTCAACGCCGTACAGGTCACGATTCAGCAGGTCCGGCGCCAGGCGTCGAGCTCGTAGCGCTTCAGCAGGGAGCTGAGGCCGAGGGCGCGGGAGCGGGCGCAGAAGCGGTCCACGGGGAGTTCGTACTCGGCGTGGAAGACGGCCTTGCCGGCCTTCACGAAGGGGGTCAGGCGCTCGCACTCGGAGTATTCGGCGCACTGCTCGTTCACCGCGAAGTCGAAGTCGCCGACCAGCTCGGGGATCTGGTCCAGGTCGTTCTTCAGGCCCACGGCCAGGCCCCGCTCGTGGGCGAGCCGGGCGATCAGGCGGTTGAAGCGGAGCTGGTCGGCGGCGGTCAGGGGGAAGCCCGTGCGGTTGCGGTAGCCGTCGGTGTTGTCGGGCTCCACGGCGTCGAAGCCCTTGTCGCGGCACATGTCGAGCCGCTCGGCCAGCAGCGGTTCCAGCCGGGCGGTGGCCCGGATGTCGAGCCACCGCTCGCCCTCCCAGCCGTTGCCCTCGCCGAGCAGCTCCTTCGGGAAGTCGCCGGCGTCGGGCCGGAACTCCTCCCAGGCGCCGGCCGACAGGTAGCAGACCGCCTTGCGGCCCTTCCGGTGCAGGGCCGCCACCTCGGCGGCCGTGGTCGTGAAGCCGTCCACGTCGTAGACCTCCGCGTCGACGGAGAGGTCGAGGCGGCCGCTGAGCTGCCACTGCCAGGTGAGCCCGGGGCGGGGCCGCCACCGTTCTCCGGTCGCCTCCGCGGAACCGCCGCGCGCGGCGGGCGGCGGGGACGGGGTGCAGGCGACGGCCAGCAGCAGCGGCACGACGGCCCAGAGGAGGCGCCTCATCCGGCCGCTCCGAGCCCCTGCGGCAGCCCGGCCCAGGGGTGGGCTCCCGCACCCGGCACCGCGCAGTGCACGGCCGCCCCGCGGCGGCGGGCCAGTTCGGCGGCCGGGGCGCCCGGCGGCACCCCGTACACCAGGTGGCAGAACCGCTCGGGCGGGTGCGCGCCGGTCCACTCCGGCACCTCGACGGCCTGGTAGGCGTCCCAGGGTCCCTCGAACGTCACCAGTACGTCGGCGAGTTCGGCGTACCCGGGGTGCGGGTGGGCGCCGTGGTTGAGGACCAGGGTGTGCGCGCCGGCGGCCCGGGCGGCGACCGACAGCCGCCGGTAGTGGGGCAGGAACTCCCCCTCGGCGGCGGCCTGGTCGAGGAAGGCGCCGTCGGCCCCGTACCAGTCGCGGTAGCGCAGCAGGTCCTGGACGACGGCCCCGTGGCGGCGCCTGCCGTAGTCGGTGTCGACGTAGCCGAGGACCGGCACGCCCGCGTCCTTGAGCCGGTGGCAGACGGCCAGGAACCTTTCGTCGGCGCCCGTGCCCGGCCCGCTGGCCGGGTTGAGCACGACGGCGCGCAGCAGGTCGGCGGCGCGGATCAGGGCCTCCCAGTCCTCGGGCCGGTCGGCGGGGTGCTCGTAGAGCGGCACCAGCAGCATGTCGTCCTTCCGGATCTTCTATCGGTGGGCGGTGGCCCGGCTCAGCAGTACGCAGACCAGCACGGCCAGCACCGCCGCCGCGGCCCCCGCCACCGCGAGCTGCACCAGCCGGGGCTGCCCCGCGCCGGTCAGCAGGGCCACGCTCTGGGCGGCGGCCGCCGCCCCGCACACCCCGGCAGCCGCCCGCACCGCGCCGAAGGACTGCAGCAGCAGCCCGGTCCACATCACGGCGCCGAGCAGCAGCAGGGTGGCCAGCCGGGGCACGTCGAGACCCGGCGCCCCGGGCCACAGCAGCGTCCCCGCGACCCCCAGCACGAGCAGCACGGCGAGGTAGGCGGAGAGGCACTCGGCCAGGGTCACGAGCATCGCCCGCCAGAAGGCGCCCGGCGTCCCCGCCGCCCGCAGCCCGGCCAGGCTCCCGCTGCGGAACCGGTGCAGCAGCCACTCGGCCGGGCCCATGCTGAGGGTGAGCGCCACCGCGGAGGGCGCGGCGACCGCTTCGGCCGGGCCTCCGGCCAGCACCTCGCCCAGCGCCGCGTACAGCACCAGCAGCCCGGTGCCCAGGCCGAACACCCCGAAGGGCACCGAGTCCGCGAGCCGCGGCCCCCGGGGCACCCGGTCCTCCTCCGCGCCCCGCAGCATCCGCCAGTGCACGGGATCGCGCTCGGCCCGGGCGGCCGCCCACCCCCGGATCCGGGACCGGAGCGCCCGTACCCCCTCCGCGACCGGCAGTTCCCGGACGGCCAGCGCACAGGCGGCGGCCAGCGACGCGGCCAGCAGCCCGACCCGGACGGGGGCCGGCATGCCCACGGCCAGGGCCACCACCGAGCCGGCGGCCATCGGGAGCAGGGCGTAGAGCAGCACCCGCTCCCGGCCGAGCACCAGCAGCACGGTCGCGGCGCCGACGTACACGGCCTGGCCGGCGGCGAAGGCCACGCAGAAGGCGGGCCCGGGCACGGCGACCGCGGCGGCGGTGCCCAGCAGCGCCCCGACGGGTGCGCCCACCAGCAGCGTGCGCCCGGCGGCGGCGCGGTCGCCCAGGCCGAGCCAGGAGTACGCGCGGTGCGACAGGGTCTGGTCCCACACCCAGCCGATCAGCGCCCCGGCGAGCAGCGTGAGGGTGCCGGCGGGCAGTCCGAGCCGGTCCGGCGGGCCTTCGAGCAGCGGGGCGCCCAGCAGGTAGGCGAGGCCGGGCAGGGCGAAGACGATGCCCCGGAGCAGGCAGGCCGTCAGGGAGACCCGCCAGGGGTCGGGGGCCGTGCCGTCCGGCTCGTCGAACTTCCGCGGCACCCGCGCGTACAGGTCCTCGGCGAGGGCGAAGGAGTCCTGCCGCCCGTAGGAGAGCCGGATGTGTTCGTCCGTCATCCCGTCCGACTCCAGCAGGGCGGCGATCTCGTCCGGGTGGACGGCGGCGGCGATGTGCGCGGACAGCCGCTCGGCCAGTTCGTCCATGGGGTCGTCCGCTGCCGGTCCCGAACGGCGCGGGCGGGGGATCGTCAGCGCCAGGGTGTCGTCGCCCGCGCGGGCTCCCGGCGTCAGCCACAGCGGTCCGCTCACCACAGGCTCCCGTCCGCCGCGAGCTCGCGGTACCAGGGGTCGGCGGCGCGGGGCGACCAGTCGCCGGCCAGGTCGGCGTGCAGGTGCGGCACGGGCGGTGCGGCCAGTTCGCGGTAGATGTGGCGGAAGCCGTCCACCGACTGGTGCAGGGTGAACTTCTCGACGACGCGGCGGCGGGAGGCGCGGCCGAGTTCGGCGCGGCGGGCGTCGTCGCGCAGCAGGGCCAGGGTCGCCCGGGCCATCAGCTCCGGTTCGCGGGGCGGCACGACCAGGCCCGTGTCTCCGACGGCCTCGCGGACCCCGCCGACGTCGGTGGAGACGGTGGTCCGGCCGCAGGACATGGCCTCGATGATGCTGAAGGGGAAACCCTCGCTGATGCTGGAGAGCATCACGACGCTGCCGGCCGCGTAGGCCTTGGCGACCTCGCTGATCCGGCCCTCGTAGCTGATGCCGTCGCTGACGCCGAGCTGGGCGGCGACCTTCTCCAGGTGCAGCTGGTAGTCCTCGCCGCCGGCCGGGACCGGGCCGAAGAGGCGCAGGCGGAGCGCGGGGAGTTCGGCGCGCATCAGGGCGTAGGCGCGGATCAGGGTCTCCAGGTCCTTGATGGGGTCGATCCGGCCGCACCAGCTGAGGGTGGGGACCTCGGGCTCCGGTCCGGCCTCGGGGAAGCGGTGCGGGTCGACGCCGTTGTAGACGGTGCGGATGCGGTCGGCGGGGGCGCCGCCGCGCTCCTCCCAGCGGCGGTTGTACTGGTTGCACGGGGTGATCAGGTCGGCCTGGCGGTAGCCCTCGGAGTTCAGCTCGCGGTAGAAGCCGAGCATCAGGGCCTTGACCGGGTAGCGCTGGGCCTGGCTGCGGTAGCCGAGGTAGCGCTCGCGCAGGTAGATGCCGTGTTCGGTGAGGAGGAAGGGGACGCCGTCCAGCCGCTGGGCGGCGAGGGCGGGGAGGGTGGCCAGGCCGCTGCTGACGGCGTGCGCGACGCAGTCGTCCGGGATGCGCACGGCCAGCGGGCGCAGGGCGTGTTCCAGCAGGTCGTTGGCCGTGAGGGCGTCGTGGAGGGTGGGGCGGGAGCCGGACACGGGCAGGTCGGGGCGGGTCCAGACGGCCATCAGGGTGCGCAGGACGGATTCCGAGCGCAGCGCGGTGGAGAGGCGTCCGGTGCGGGCGAGCGCGGCGAGTTCGTAGAGGGCGGCGGAGAACTCGTCCGGGGCGGGCGGGCCCAGGAGGGAGAGGACGAAACGTTCGTACGTCTCGGCGAAGCGGCGGTGGACGCGGCCGCGCAGGACGGTGCGCGCCGAGCGGCCGGGCGCGGGTCCCCAGAGGGGGACGGCCGTGTGCCGGTAGACGTTGCGCGGCAGTTCCCAGGTGACGGGTTCGCGGCCGGTGCCGGTGAGGGCGACGACGTTGAAGTCGACCTCCGGCATGCCGCGGACCAGCTGGTCACACCAGGTGCTGACGCCGCCGTGGACGTGCGGGTACGTGCCTTCGGTGAGCATGGTGACGTGGCGCCCATGGCTCATGCGGTTGGTCCCCCCAGGACTCGAAGGCGCCGGCGCCCCGGATGCGGGTGCGCCGGCGAGGTGGTGCGGTGGGTGGTGGTGCGGTCGGTGGTGGTGCGTCGTACGGCGGCCGGTCTTGCCGGCGGGCCTCAGCTGGGCAGTTTGAGCGTGACCGTGGACTGCAGGAGCTCCGGCGCGGTCCACGCGGACCGGTTGCCGGCGTAGGCGGTTCCCCAGGCGCCCGTGCCGAGCAGCAGCTGCTTGCGGGTGCCCTCGGGAGCGGTGACCGGGGCGCTGACGCCGGAGGGCGCCTTGACGGTGACGGTGGTGCCGACGCGGTAGGCGGTGACCTTGCCGTCCGCGAGGGCCTTGTCCCAGGCGGCGCGGCGGCTGAACTCGGTGCCGGTGTCGCGCTGGCGCGGGTTGACCAGCGGGGTGTTGGCGGCGAACAGCCCCCGGTAGGTGGTCAGGATCTCGTCCAGCACGGGGTAGAGGATGCGGTCCTCGGCCAGGTTGGACTGGTGGACGTAGTGCGGCCGCGGGTCGTTGGCCAGGACGTGCCGCAGGGCGGTGCGGGCCTCCTGCGGGACGATGTGGTCGGCGTACCCGGTGGCGGTGTCCAGGGGCTCGGGCAGGCAGGTGGAGGCCGGGTTGGACTCGCAGATGCCGCTGCCGCCGTCGGCGGCGCTGGTGTAGATCCAGTTGTACTCGTCGGCCATCTCGGCGGCCGTGCCCGTGTTGTAGTACACGTTCATCGGGTGGCGCGGGACGGTCAGCGCGTTGCCGACGGCGCGCTGCTGTGGCTCGCGGGAGTTGTCGCTGGCGATCCAGCGGACCCCGTTGTCGGCGAGGGCGCCGGCCAGGTTGGGGTTGTCGACGGGCTGCTGCGGGAGCGTCTTCAGGCCCGAGTGCTCGCCGGTGACCAGCTCGGTGCGGTCGACGGAGATGCCCTTGCCCACCGCCCAGTTGTGGTTGTCCCGGATCTGCGCGGAGATCTCGGCGCGGCTCATCCACTGGGTGGTGCCGTCGGCGGCGGTGGCGCACTTCCACGGCACCACGGAGACGTCCTGGACGCAGCCGAGGAAGGGGTGCGTGAACGTGTGGTTGATCCAGCGGTACTTGGCCCGGTCGGCGACCAGCTGCGCGGCCATGGCGTCGGTGCCGCCGTTCTCCGCCTTCCACTCCTCCCCCGCACCGGCGTTGTAGACCATGTCGAGGGTGAAGCCGCGGGCCTGCTGCCACTGCGCCGCGTACAGGGCGTCGGCGGCCGTCATCCGGATCGTCGAGCCCTCGCTCTCGCCGCCCGCGCAGTCGTAGTCGCCGGGCGTGCAGTCGAGCTCCGTGTTCCACCGGGCGTCCGGCGCGAAGACGTCGTCGACGTGCACGGAGAGGTAGTTGCGGGACTGGCCGAGGTGCACGCCCTGGGTGAGCCAGTCGACGATGCCCCGGGCGAGCAGCCGGTACTGCCGCTGGTACTGGTTGTAGCCGAAGGTGACGACCAGTTCGCTGCGGCCGTCGTGGGTGTACTCGCCGACCAGCGAGGCCCGGCCGCCGCCGGCCACCGGCATGTCGACGTAACTGGTGTAGCCCGGGCGGGGCTTGCCGGCGAAACCGTAGCTCTCCGGAATGAGGCCGGAGTTGTCCTCGAAGGTCACCTGACCCGCGAGGTAGCCGAACGGGCCCGCGCGCCCGGCGTCGGTGAGCGCCGCCTGGACCCCGTCGAGCTGGCCGGAGTAGCCCCCGTTGTCGGTGTACTCCAGGCCCACGCCCGGGTGGGCCCAGGTGTACGCGTCGACCTGGCGGATGCCGTACGCCGCCTCGTAGGCGGTCAGCGCGGCCATCTCGGCGGAGCCCGCGCCGAACGGGTCCTCGTTCGGCAGGACGACGCCCTGGTACTTGGCGCGCGGCCGCCCGTCGACGGTGTCGGCGAGGAAGGCGGCGTCGATCACCGGGCGGCCGGGGCTGCCCAGCTCGACGGTCGTGTACGGCACCCCCGTGTCCCGCAGCTCGCTGGTCACGGCGTCGACCGCGCTGCCCCCGTCGTCCACCACCAGCACTTTCAGGTCGATCCGCGGTGTCACGGCGGCCGTGGCCGTGACCGCGGGCACTGCCATCGACACCAGGGCCGCCGCCACGCACACGGCAGCCGCCCGGTTCATCCGGTTCCTGTGGACCATCGTGGCCTTTCCCCCCGCAGCAGCCCCACCACCGGCCCTGACGGAGGCCGTACGGGTGAGGCTCTGTGGAAATCATGCAAAGGAACCTCGCGTCCCCTTGCGAGAGTGGGTCGAGTCTCGCGGACCTCATCAGTCCCGAGCGGCAAACCCGGAGCAGTGACCACAGATGGGTGAACCCGGCGACCTTCCGGTCGAACAACCTGACCAACGGCGGAGTGGCGTGCGGACGAGTGCGTACGCGTAGGCTCATTTCTGGCGGCGGACGGCCCGGAATACGATCGCCGAGCATGGCCGACCACCCCCTCGGCCCATACGACAAAAACGGAAGCGAGACCTCACCACCGTGACTGCTCTGACTCTCAGCACTGCCGGCGCGGCGACGCTGCGCGCCGACGCCCTCGTCATCGGCGTCGCGAAGGGCGCCAAGGGCCCCGTCGTCGCCCCGGGCGCCGAGGCCGTGGACAAGGCGTTCGACGGCAAGCTCGCCGCCGTTCTCGACGCCCTGGGCGCCGGCGGCGCCGAGGGCGAGGTCACCAAGCTCCCGGCTCCCGCCGGGCTCAAGGTCCCGGTCGTGATCGCCGTCGGCCTCGGCTCGGAGCCGGAGAAGAACGAGTCCTTCGACGAGGAGGCCCTGCGCCGCGCCGCCGGCGCCGCGGCCCGCGCGCTGCACGGTGCCAAGAAGGCCGCCTTCGCGCTGCCGCTGGAGGACGCCTCGGCCGTCACCGCCGTGGCGGAGGGCGCGCTGCTGGGTGCTTACGCCTTCACCGCGTACCAGGGCGGCGACAAGAAGGACGGCAAGAACGGCAAGCAGCCGCTCGCCGAGGTCGCCCTGCTCGGCGCCAAGCCGCGTGACAAGGAGCACAAGGCCGCGGTCGAGCGCGCCAAGATCGTCGCGACCGAGGTGAACATCGCCCGCGACCTGATCAACACCCCGCCGAACGACCTCACCCCCGAGGCCTTCGCCGCCGTCGCCCAGGCCACCGCCAAGGAGATCGGCCTGAAGGTCCAGGTGCTCGACGAGAAGGCCCTGACCAAGGGCGGCTACGGCGGCATCATGGGCGTCGGCAAGGGCTCCGAGAACCCGCCGCGCCTGGTGAAGATCTCCTACACCCACCCGAAGGCGGAGAAGTCCCTGGCCTTCGTCGGCAAGGGCATCACCTACGACTCGGGCGGCATCTCCCTGAAGCCGGCCGGCCACAACGAGACGATGAAGTGCGACATGTCCGGCGCCGCCGCCGTGTTCGCCGCCGTGGTCGCCGCCGCCAAGCTGGGCCTCCAGGTCAACGTGACCGGCTGGCTGGCGCTCGCCGAGAACATGCCCTCCGGCTCCGCCACCCGCCCCGGTGACGTCCTGCGCATGTACAGCGGCAAGACCGTCGAGGTCCTCAACACCGACGCCGAGGGCCGCCTGGTCCTGGGCGACGCGCTGACCCGCGCCTCCGAGGAGAACCCGGACGCGATCGTCGACGTGGCGACCCTGACCGGCGCCATGGTGCTGGCGCTGGGCGACCGCACCTTCGGCATCATGTCGAACGACGACGCCTTCCGTACCTCGATCCACGAGATCGCCGAGGAGGTCGGCGAGGCCTCCTGGCCGATGCCGCTCCCCGCCGACCTGCGCAAGACCATGGACTCCCCCACCGCGGACATCGCCAACATGGGCGTCCGCATGGGCGGCGGCCTGGTGGCCGGCCTCTTCCTCCAGGAGTTCGTGGGCGAGGGCATCACCTGGGCGCACCTCGACATCGCGGGCCCCGCCTTCCACGAGGGCGCCCCGTACGGCTACACCCCCAAGGGCGGCACCGGATCCGCGGTCCGCACCCTGGTCCGGCTGGCCGAGCGCACCGCCACCGGCGACCTGGGCTGACCGGGCCGTCCGGTTTGATCCGGTCCGTACGGCCCCCGACCGCCCTCGGTCCGGGGCCGTACGGCTGTGTTCACTCTCAACGAAATCCGCAGCCGCCTACGGGACGGTAACCCCCGCGGGCTGCATCACGGACTTGCCACACCCCGGGCCCGGCGTCCCGCGTTCCCTCGACAAATGCGAAGATGGGTTCTCGGCAGGACAGGGCCCCACCACAGGGGCCGAAGAAAAGCGGCCGAACACCAGCCGCCGCCCGGTCACAGGAGACCGGCGCCCGGCGCACATGCATGGAGGACGTGACGTGGCGAACGACGCCAGCACCGTTTTCGACCTAGTGATCCTCGGCGGTGGCAGTGGCGGTTACGCCGCGGCCCTGCGCGCCTCGCAGCTGGGTCTGGACGTTGCCCTGATCGAGAAGAACAAGCTCGGCGGCACCTGCCTGCACAACGGCTGCATCCCCACCAAGGCTCTGCTGCACGCGGGCGAGGTCGCGGACCAGGCCCGCGAGGCCGGCCAGTTCGGTGTCAAGACCTCCTTCGAGGGCATCGACATCGCCGGTGTCCACAAGTACAAGGACGAGGTCATCTCGGGCCTGTACAAGGGCCTGCAGGGTCTGGTCGCCTCCCGCAAGGTGACGTACATCGAGGGCGAGGGCCGCCTGTCCTCCCCGACGTCCGTCGACGTCAACGGCCAGCGCATCCAGGGCCGCCACGTCCTCCTGGCGACCGGCTCCGTGCCGCGCTCGCTGCCGGGCCTGGAGATCGACGGCAACCGCATCATTTCCTCGGACCACGCGCTCGTGCTGGACCGCGTCCCCGAGTCCGCGATCATCCTGGGCGGCGGCGTCATCGGCGTCGAGTTCGCCTCGGCGTGGAAGTCCTTCGGCACCGACGTCACCGTCATCGAGGGCCTGAAGCACCTCGTCCCGGTCGAGGACGAGAACAGCTCCAAGCTGCTGGAGCGCGCGTTCCGCAAGCGCGGCATCAAGTTCAACCTCGGCACCTTCTTCGAGAAGGCCGAGTACACCGAGAACGGCGTGCGCGTCACGCTGGCCGACGGCAAGACCTTCGAGGCCGAGGTGCTGCTGGTCGCCATCGGCCGCGGCCCGGTCTCCCAGGGCCTGGGCTACGAGGAGCAGGGCGTCGCGATGGACCGCGGCTACGTCCTGGTCGACGAGTACATGCAGACCAACGTGCCGACCATCTCGGCCGTCGGCGACCTCGTCCCGACCCTGCAGCTCGCGCACGTCGGCTTCGCCGAGGGCATCCTGGTCGCGGAGCGGCTGGCCGGCCTGAAGACCGTACCGATCGACTACGACGGCGTGCCGCGCGTCACGTACTGCCACCCCGAGGTCGCTTCCGTCGGCATCACCGAGGCCAAGGCCAAGGAGATCTACGGTGCGGACAAGGTCGTCGCCCTCAAGTACAACCTGGCGGGCAACGGCAAGAGCAAGATCCTGAAGACCGCGGGCGAGATCAAGCTCGTCCAGGTCAAGGACGGTGCCGTGGTCGGCGTCCACATGGTCGGTGACCGGATGGGCGAGCAGGTCGGCGAGGCCCAGCTGATCTACAACTGGGAGGCTCTGCCGGCCGAGGTCGCGCAGCTCATCCACGCGCACCCCACGCAGAACGAGGCTCTCGGCGAGGCCCACCTGGCGCTCGCGGGCAAGCCCCTGCACTCCCACGACTAATCACAGTCACCGGGCGCGACGACCACTTCCGCACATCCGTTAGGAGCAACTGAAACCATGGCGGTTTCCGTAACCCTTCCGGCGCTCGGCGAGAGCGTCACAGAGGGCACTGTCACCCGCTGGCTGAAGGCCGAGGGCGAGCGCGTCGAGGCCGACGAGCCGCTGCTCGAGGTGTCGACCGACAAGGTCGACACCGAGATCCCGGCCCCGGCTTCGGGCATCCTGGCCTCCATCAAGGTCGCCGAGGACGAGACCGTCGAGGTCGGCGCCGAGCTGGCCATCATCGACGACGGCACCGGCGCCCCTGCCGCTGCCCCGGCCCCGGCCGCCGCCGAGGCACCCGCCGAGGCGCCCGCCGCCGCTCCGGCCCCCGTGGCCGAGGCGCCGGCCGCCCCGGCCCCGGCCGCCGAGGCCCCTGCCGCGGCTCCCGCGGCGGGCGGTGCCACCGGCACCGACGTCGTGCTGCCCGCCCTGGGCGAGTCCGTCACCGAGGGCACCGTCACCCGCTGGCTGAAGCAGGTCGGCGAGTCCGTCGAGGCCGACGAGCCGCTGCTGGAGGTGTCGACCGACAAGGTCGACACCGAGATCCCGGCGCCGGTCTCCGGCACCCTGCTGGAGATCGTGGTCGGCGAGGACGAGACCGCCGAGGTCGGCGCCCGTCTCGCCGTCATCGGTGCCGCGGGTGCGGCTCCGGCCGCCGCCCCGGCCCCGGCCGCTCCGGCACCGGCCGCCGCCCCGGCCCCGGCTGCTCCGGCTCCGGCCGCGCCGGCCGCCCCCGTGGCCGCTCCGGCTCCGGTCCAGGCCGCCGCTCCGGTCGCGGCTCCGGCTCCGGCCGCTCCGGTCGCCGCCCCGGCTCCGGTCACCCCGGCCCCGGCCGCCGCTCCCTCCGGCGCAAGCACCGGCTCCACTGGAGCGGCTGCCGCCGCGCCCTCTGTTGCCGGCGACGAGGGCGCGTACGTGACCCCGCTGGTCCGCAAGCTGGCGTCGGAGTCCGGCGTCAACCTGTCGACCGTCACGGGCACCGGTGTCGGTGGCCGTATCCGCAAGCAGGACGTCATCGCCGCCGCGGAGGCCGCCAAGGCCGCCGCTCCGGCTCCGGCGGCTGCCGCCGCCCCGGCCGCCGCCGCCAAGGCCCCGGCCCTGGAGACGTCCCCGCTGCGCGGTCAGACGGTCAAGATGACCCGCATGCGCAAGGTCATCGGCGACAACATGATGAAGGCCCTGCACTCGCAGGCGCAGCTGACCTCCGTGGTCGAGGTGGACATCACCAAGATCATGAAGCTGCGCGGCAAGGCCAAGGACTCGTTCCTGGCCCGTGAGGGCGTCAAGCTCTCTCCGATGCCGTTCTTCGTCAAGGCCGCTGCCCAGGCGCTGAAGGCCCACCCGGTCATCAACGCCCGGATCAACGAGGACGAGGGCACGATCACCTACTTCGACTCGGAGAACATCGGCATCGCCGTCGACTCCGAGAAGGGCCTGATGACCCCGGTCATCAAGGGTGCGGGCGACCTCAACCTGGCCGGCATCTCGAAGGCGACCGCCGACCTGGCCGGCAAGGTCCGCGGCAACAAGATCACCCCGGACGAGCTGTCCGGCGCCACCTTCACGATCAGCAACACCGGCTCGCGCGGTGCGCTGTTCGACACGGTCATCGTGCCGCCGAACCAGGTCGCGATCCTGGGCATCGGCGCCACCGTCAAGCGTCCCGTGGTCATCAACCACCCGGACCTGGGCGAGACCATCGCCGTGCGCGACATGACCTACCTGTCGCTCTCCTACGACCACCGTCTGGTGGACGGCGCGGACGCCGCCCGCTACCTGACGGCCGTCAAGGCGATCCTGGAGGCCGGCGAGTTCGAGGTCGAGCTCGGCCTGTAACAGGGGACTTGTAACGAGCCTCACCGTCGGCGCCCCCGCCCGGAGCACATCCGGGCGGGGGCGCCGCCGTATTGTCTACGCACGAAGGCCCTGTCGACCCACAGGAGATGAATCCCAGATGATCACCCCACCCGTGGTGCACTCGCTGCGCGAGCAGATCCGCGAGCACATCGTGGAGGGGATCGTCAGCGGCCGCTGGAAGCCCGGCGAGCGCATCGTGGAGCGCCGGATCGCGGTCGAGCTGGAGGTCAGCCAGACCCCGGTGCGCGAGGCACTGCGCGAGCTGGAGACGCTGCGACTGATCGAGTCGGCGCCCAACAAGGGCGTCCGGGTGCGGAACCTCTCGGCAGCCGACCTGGAGGAGATCTACCCCGTCCGGGCCGGCCTGGAGCAGATCGCCGCGGAGCTGGCGGCCCCCACCCTGGCGACCGACACCTCGGCCCTGGAGCCGCACGTGGCCGCCCTGCGGGAGGCCGACCGGCTCTCGGACGGCACGGCCCAGGTGCGGCACACGGTGGCCTTCCACCGCGAGATGGTGCGGGCGGCCGGGAACAGCGTCCTGCTGCACACCTGGGAGAGCCTGGGCATCGAGGTGTTCACCGCGCTGTCGATCCGCTGGCTCGGCACCGTGCAGAAGTCGTACGCCGAGGAGCACGAGGCACTGGTCGAGGCCTTCCGCAGGAGGGACCCGGAGATCGGCGTACTGGTGAAGCACCACGTGCTCGGATGTGCACCCAGCGCCTGACTTGCCCCATTTTGAGTTGGCATTCCGTGCCCAAATTTACGGCACGGAGTGCCAACTTTTATGTAATGACCATTTTTTCGTCAGATTCCTTTGATCGATCATCGATCAGGGACTTACAGTCTTCGGCGGGCCACAACCAGGCCCGCGGCCCTGTCCTGCCAGTCAGGGAACAGTTCTTCACCCCCTCCCACGTACCGGAAGGCGGCGCACACCGATGTCCGACCCCGTAGGAAAGCTTCCGAGCGAGCTCGACCAGCTCCCGGACCGCGACACCGAAGAGACCGCCGAATGGGCGGCCTCCCTGGATGCCGTCGCCAAGGCCGCCGGTACGCACCGCGCCGAATACCTGATGCGCCGTACGCTCCAGCACGCCGAGGCCGCCGGGCTCGCCCTGCCGAAGCTCCTGGAGACGGACTACGTCAACACCATCCCCACCGCCGCGGAGCCCGACTTCCCCGGTGACCTGGAGATGGAGTCCCGCATCACCGCCTGGAACCGCTGGAACGCGGCCGCCATGGTGACCCGCGGCTCGAAGTACGGCGTCGGCGGCCACATCGCCACCTTCGCCTCCGCCGCCTGGCTCTACGAGACCGGCTTCCAGCACTTCTTCCGGGGCAAGGAGGCCGACGGCTCGGGCGACCAGCTGTACGTCCAGGGCCACGCCTCCCCCGGCGTCTACGCCCGCGCCTTCCTCGACGGGCGCATCAGCGAGCAGCAGCTCGACAACTTCCGGCAGGAGTCCAGCGGCAACGGCCTGCCCTCCTACCCGCACCCGCGCCGGCTCCCCTGGCTGTGGGAGTTCCCCACGGTCTCCATGGGCCTCGGCCCCCTCTCCGCGATCTACCAGGCGCGCTTCAACCGCTACCTGGAGAACCGGAAGATCAAGGACACCTCCAACTCGCACGTCTGGGCCTTCCTGGGCGACGGCGAGATGGACGAGCCCGAGTCGACCGCGGCCCTCGCGCTCGCGGCCCGCGAGGGCCTCGACAACCTGACCTTCGTCGTCAACTGCAACCTGCAGCGCCTCGACGGCCCGGTCCGCGCCAACTTCCGCGTGGTCCAGGAGCTGGAGGGTGCCTTCCGCGGTGCCGGCTGGAACGTCATCAAGACGCTCTGGGGCTCCGCCTGGGACGAGCTGTTCCAGCTCGACACCACGGGCGCGCTGGTCCGCCGCCTCCGCGAGGTGCCGGACGCGCAGTTCCAGACGTACGCGACCCGCGACGTGGCCTATATCCGCGAGCACTTCTTCGGCGTCAACCCGGCGCTGGTCCAGCTCGCCGCGGTGCTGACCGACGCGAAGATCGCCGAGTGCTTCCACACCTCGCGCGGCGGCCACGAGCCCCGCAAGGTCTACGCCGCGTACAAGGCCGCCCTGGAGTTCAAGGGCGCCCCGACCGTGATCCTGGCGCAGACGGTCAAGGGCTACACCCTGGGCCCCGGGTTCGAGTCGAAGAACGCGAACCACCAGATGAAGAAGCTGACCATCGACGAGTTCAAGGGCATGCGCGACCTGCTCGGACTCCCGATCCCGGACAGCGCCTTCGCCGACGGCCAGGTCCCCTACGGCCACCCGGGCGCCGACTCCCCCGAGGTCCGCTACCTCCAGGAGCGCCGCGCGGCGCTCGGCGGTCCGGCCCCGGCCCGCCGCGTGCACCAGGTGCCGCTGCCGCAGCCCGCGGACAAGTCGTACGCGCCGCTGCTCAAGGGCTCCGGCAAGCAGGAGATGGCCACCACCATGGCCTTCGTCCGCCTGGTCAAGGACCTGATGCGGGACAAGGAGACCGGCCGCCGCTGGGTGCCGATCGTCCCCGACGAGGCCCGCACCTTCGGCATGGAGTCCCTCTTCCCGTCCGCGGGCATCTACTCGCCGCTGGGCCAGACGTACGAGCCGGTCGACCGCGACCAGCTGATGTACTACAAGGAGGCCAAGGACGGCCAGATCCTCAACGAGGGGATCACCGAGGCCGGCGCCATGGCCGACTTCATCGCCGCCGCCACGTCGTACGCGACGCACGGCGAGACGATGATCCCGTTCTACATCTTCTACTCGATGTTCGGCTGGCAGCGGACCGGCGACCAGATGTGGCAGCTCGCCGACCAGCTCGGCAAGGGCTTCATCGTGGGCGCCACGGCCGGCCGTACGACGCTGACCGGCGAGGGCCTCCAGCACGCCGACGGCCACTCGCACCTGATCGCGGCCACCAACCCGGCCTCGCTCAACTACGACCCGGCCTTCGCGTACGAGATCGCGGTGATCGTCAAGGACGGTCTGGAGCGGATGTACGGGGAGAACCCCGAGGACGTCTTCTACTACCTGACGGTCTACAACGAGCCGAAGCCCCAGCCCGCGATGCCCGAGGGCGTCGAGGAGGGCATCGTCAAGGGCCTCTACCGCTTCAACACGGCGGCGGACCTCGGCGAGGCGGCCCCGGCCGCGGACGCCCCGAAGATCCAGCTGATGGCCTCGGGTACGGCCATCCACTGGATCCTGGAGGCCCAGAAGCTGCTGGCCGCCGACTGGAACGTGGCCGCCGACGTGTGGTCCGCCACCTCCTGGGGCGAGCTGCGCCGCGACGCGCTGGAGTGCGACGAGGCGCTGCTGCGCGGCGAGGAGCGCACCCCGTACGTGACCCGTGCGCTGGAAGGCGCCACCGGCCCGGTGCTGGCGGTCTCCGACTGGATGCGCCAGGTGCCGGACCAGATCAGCCAGTGGGTCCCGCAGGACTACACCTCGCTGGGCACGGACGGCTTCGGCCTCTCCGACACCCGTGAGGGCGCCCGCCGCCACTTCGGCGTCGACCCGCAGTCGATCGTGGTCGCCGCCCTGGCCCAGCTCGCCCGCCGCGGCGAGGTCCCGGCCTCGGCGGTCAAGGAGGCGCGGGAGCGCTACGGCCTGTAGGACGGCCCGCCCGTGAACGTGAGCGGTCGCACCCCTGGGGGAGGGGTGCGGCCGCTCGCCCCGTTTTCCGCCCGGTCAGCGGTAGTCGTCCGGCGTGCGGTCGGCGCCGCCGATCTCCACTTCCTCGATGTACGCCCAGGCGTCCGGACGGCTGCCGTCCGCATCGGTGAACCCGTACTCCCGGGCGAGCTGCCCGCTGGAGAGGGACTGCCCGTTCCAGCGGTGCACGTCCGGGTCCGCGGCCAGGGCCGCCACGGCGCGGGCGACGTAGAGGGGGGACTCCGAGACGCCGAAGCCGGGCACCTTGGCGGTGGCGTCGCGCCAGTTCGCCTCCGTCACCCCGAACGCCTCCAGCATCTGCTCGGAGCGCAGCCAGCCGGGGGTCACCGAGACGGCCGTGCAGCCGGTGTCCCTGAGGTCGTGGGCGAGGGTGGCGGCCATCCGGATGGGTCCGTTCTTGGCCAGGTCGTAGAAGAAGTTCTCGCGGAAGCGCTCGTTGGTGCGCGCAGTGCCGTCGGTGATCTCCACGACGAGTCCGCCCGGGTTCCGGATGAGCAGCGGCAGGGCGTGCCAGCTGGTGATGATGTGGCTCTTCACGCCCAGTTCCAGCATCCGCAGGCCGCGGTCGAGTTCGGTCTCCCACATCCGCTTGCCGAAGACCACCAGGTGCTCGCCGCCCCAGAGGTCGTTGACCAGGACGTCGAGGCGGCCCCGCTCGGTGTCGATGCGCTCGACGAGGGCCCGTACCTGCTCCGGATCGAGGTGGTCGGCGACGACGGCGACGCCCTCTCCGCCCGCCGCCGTCACCAGCTCGGCGGTCTCCTCGATGGTCTCCGTCGTCCGTCCCACCTCGCTGGCCTGCTGACGGCTGGTGCGCCCGGTGACGTACACGGTGGCGCCCGCCGCCCCCAGTTGGACGGCGATGGCCCGGCCCGCGCCGCGGGTGGCTCCGGCCACGAGGGCGGTTTTTCCGCTGAGGTCTCCCATGCGACGGATTCTCGCGGTGGCGGGGGCCCCGCGCACCCGTGATGCTGGATCCCGTGATGGACGAGACGGAGTTCTGGGAGATCGTCGACAGCACCCGCGAGGCCGCCGACGGCGACCCCGAGAAGCATGCCGACCTGCTGGTGGAACGGCTGACGACGCTCGACCCGGAGTCCGTGCTGGACTTCGCCCGGCACTTCGAGGCGCGCTACAACCGCGCGTACACCTGGGAGCTGTGGGGGGCTGCCTGGGTGCTCCTGGACGGTGCCAGCGACGACGCCTTCGACTACTTCCGCTGCTGGCTGATCGGGCAGGGCCGGGAGGTCTTCGAGGGCGGGGTGCACGACCCGGACCATCTGGCGGAGCTGCTCGGTGAGTTCGACGAGGAGATCGACGGGGACGGCGAGGAGCTGGGGTACGCCGCCGACGACGCGTACGAGCAGCTGACCGGCGTGGTGGCGCCGGACCTGGGCATCCCGGTGCAGGCGGCCGAGCCGGCGGGGACTCCGCTGGAGTTCGAGGACGAGGCGGTGCTGCGGGTGCGGTACCCGAGGCTCTGGGAGCGGTTCCGGGGCTGAGGGCGTCCCCTCCCCCAGCCCCGGGGCGGCCTGCTAGTAGTGGGTGCCGCCGTCGATGCGGATCTCGGTGCCGGTGATGAAGGCGCCGTCCTCGGAGCCGAGCATGGCGACCACGCCGGCCACCGTGTCGGGGCCCGCGAAGCCCTGGCCGATGGCGGGGGCGAGCTTGGCGAAGAGCGACCAGTCGGTGTCCTCGGGCAGGCCGGGGCCGGTGCCGGTGGTCATGCCGCTCTCGATGGAGCCGGGGGCGACGGAGACCGCGCGCAGGCCCTGCTTGCTGTACTCGGCGGCCAGGGAGTGGGTCATGGCCTGGATGCCGCCCTTGGTGGCCGCGTACGCCGCCATGTAGGGGTGCGCGAAGGAGGCCGAGGTCGAGCTGAAGTTCACGATGACCGGCTTGTCGCCTTCGAGAAGCGCCGGAAGGGCCTCGCGGACCATCAGGAACGTGCCGGTCAGGTTGACCGAGACGATCGTGTTCCAGAGGTCCAGCGAGGTCTTGTGGGTGTGCTCGGAGCGCAGGATGCCGGCCGCGTTGACCAGGACGTCCAGTCCGCCGAGGGTCTCGACCGCGGCGGCGACGCCGGCACGGACCGCGGCCTCGTCCGAGATGTCGAGCAGGGCGGTGGTGAGGCGGGCGGCGGTGCCGTCGGCGGCGGCGCGGTCGGCGGTCGCCTTCAGGCCGGCCTCGCTGACGTCCACGGCGACGACCCGGCCGCCCTCGGCCAGGATCCGGTGGACGGTGGCCCGGCCGATGCCGGAACCGCCGCCGGTGACGAGGACGCGCCTGCCTTCGTAACGCTGCATGTGTCTTCTCCGAGTACGTAGGTGTCAGTCACTGACCCTACGAGTAAGTGACATGCTTTGCCATCCTGTCAATCCATGCAATGCGCCTCCCGTCTGACGTAGTCTGCGGGGGTGAGATCGCCTCGTCCCTACTCCCCCGCCACCGGCCCCGGCCAGTCCCTCACGGAGCGCCGCAAGGCGGCCACGCAGCTGGACATCGCGCGGGCCGCCTGCGCGCTGTTCGCCGAGCACGGGCCCGACGGCACGACCGCCGAGGACATCGCCCGGCGGGCGGGGGTCGCGCTGCGCACCTTCTACCGCTACTTCCGCAGCAAGCAGGACGCGGTGGCGCCGCTGCTGGCGGGGGGCGGCGACGCGTGGCGGGCGCTGCTGGAGGCGGAGGAGCCGGGGGTGGCGCTGGGTCCGGCCATAGAGCGCGCGATCACCTCGTCGCTGACCCTCCCCGACGGCGAGGAGGGCCTGGAGTGGACCCGCGGGCTGCTGCGCGCCTCGGCGGACGATCCCGCCCTGCGCGCGGTGTGGTTCCGGGTCAACCAGGACTCCGAGGAGCGGCTGGTCCCCGTGCTGGCGCGGCTGGCCGGCGACTCGGCGGACCCGCTGGAGATCCGGCTGCTGGCGGCGGCGGCCACCGACGCCATCCGCGTCTCGCTGGAGGTCTGGTCCGCGGGCGACGCCCCGCAGCGGGGCCCGGGCTCGCCGGCCGAGCTCGCCGTACGGTGCCTCAGGGAACTGACGGGCGGGATGGCGGTACTGGGGCGTCGCTAGGCCGTATCCGGCGGATCGGGTTCGCAGCGGGCGACGCACCACCGCCGCCCGGGGCCGACGGGTGCCTGGGCCGGCGGCACCGGAGTGTGCCCCCGGCCCGGTACCGCGGGCGCCGGGCGGTGCGTGGCTCCCGGGGGGGCGGTGCATGCCCTCCGGCCCGGTCCGGGTCGGCCTGCGACGTCCGCGCGTACAGGGCGGGGCCGAGGACGGCGCCGACGCGGCGGGGGCGCCTCCCGGCGTCGACGGGCGAGCGCCTCCGGTCCGCCTCGGTCCGGTCCGGCCTCCTCCCGGTGGTGCCGGGCGGGCTCCGGCGGTCCGGCCCGATACGACCTCCCCGGCGGAGCCGGGCGGGCACCGCCAGTCCGTGCCGATCCGGAAGACGCGCCTCGGGCGGTTCAGGCCGGGCCCAGGCGGCCCGGGGCGTGGTCCGAGGCGTGGTCGGGGACGTCGCCCGGGGCCCGGCCCGGGTCGTCGCCCGGAGCTCCGTCGGGGGCCAGGAGCAGCAGGGCCACGTCGTCCTCCGGCCCGCGGGTGTACGCGTACAGGTCGCGCCAGACCGTGTCGACCACCCCCTCCGGCGGGGCGGCACCGGCGCCCGCCTCGGCGACCAGCGCCGGGAGCCGCTCCAGCAGCGGGTAGAAGACCCCGGCCCCGTCCCTGGCCTCGGTGACGCCGTCCGTGTGGGCCAGCACCCGGTCCCCCGGCGCCAGCCGGACCTCCCCCACCACCGGCTGCGCCAGCCCCGCGAGGCCCAGACCCAGAGGCGGCCCCGGATCCACGACGAGCGGGGTCACCGCCGTGCCGCGCAGCCGCAGCACCGGCGGGTGCCCGCAGGACAGGATCCGCACGGCTCCGCTGTTCGGCGGGAACTCCAGCAGGACGGCGGTGGCGAACAGCTCGTCGTGTTCCACCGCGGCCGAGTCCGCCAGCAGCCTGCGGTCCAGCCGGGCCGCCACCGCGTCCAGGCCGGCGTCGTCGAGCGCCCCCTCGCGGAACGCGCCCAGCAGCCCCGCCACGGTCCCCACCGCGGCCAGCCCGTGCCCCTGCACGTCCGCCACGATGGCCCGTACGCCGTAGGGCCCGGCCCTTACGTCGTAGAGGTCGCCGCCCACCAGCGTGCCCCGCTGGGCGGCCCGGTAGAGCCCGGCGCAGCGCACGTCCCCCACCCGCTCCGGCACCGGCGGCAGCACCGCGAGCTGCGCCGCCTCGGCCACCGTGCGCACGCTCACCAGCTGCGCGTCCCGGCGCTTGCGCACCCAGGCGATCACCACGCTGAGCAGGCCCACCAGGGCGACGTTCACCAGGTCGACGCCCTGCGCGTGGCCCACGTCCAGCGACGGCACCCCGAGCAGCACCAGGACGACGATCCCGAAGACGGCGGTGCCCAGCGCCCCGTACGAGAAGGCGGCGACCGGCGGCAGCGCGGCGAGGAAGAAGCCCAGCTCCACGTTCTCCGGCGTCAGGAACTGGGCGAGCGAGAGCACCACCAGCGCCACGGCCGGGGCGAGCCGGGCCCAGACGGGGGGCGGCGCGCCCCGCAGCCAGCCGGGCTCCGCGTCCCCTCGTCGACGCCTGCTCACCCCTTCACCCTCGTACGCCCCGGGCGCCCCCGCATTCCGGGTGGCCCCGGACGGACGAGCGCACCAGAGTGTTGGCGTGACCGAAGAGCAGCGGGCGGGCGGCGCGCCCGTGACCCCGGAGCCCGAAGCGTCCCCGGAGCAGCCGGAGGGCCGGTCGGCCGCCATGAGCACCCGGTTGAACTGGCTGCGGGCGGGCGTCCTGGGCGCGAACGACGGCATCATCTCCACCGCCGGCCTGGTGGTCGGCGTGGCCGGCGCCACCACGTCCCGGACCGCGCTCCTCGCGGCCGGCGTCGCCGGCCTGCTGGCGGGCTCCCTGTCCATGGCGGCCGGGGAGTACGTGTCCGTCAGCTCCCAGCGCGACTCGGAGCGGGCCGCCCTGGAGACCGAGCGGCAGGAGCTGGCCGAGGACCCGGAGGCGGAGCTCGAAGAGCTGACCGGGCTGCTGGCGGCGCGCGGCCTGAGCCGGGACGTGGCCCGCGAGGCGGCCGTACAGCTCAGCGAGCGGGACGCGCTGCGCGCGCACGCCCGGGTCGAGCTGGGCATCGAGCCGGACGAACTGGCCAACCCCTGGCACGCGGCGCTGGCCAGCTTCGTGTCCTTCACCGTGGGCGCCCTGCTGCCGCTGCTCGCCATCCTGCTGCCGGCCCCCTCGCAGCGGGTGCCGGTGACGGTGGTCGCGGTGCTGCTGGCGCTGGCCCTGTGCGGCCGGGTGAGCGCCGGTTTGGGCGGTGCCCCGCCGCTGCGGGCCGTGGTCCGCAACATGGCGGGCGGCGGCCTCGCGATGGCGGTCACCTACGCGGCCGGCCACCTGCTGAGCGCGAGCGGGGCGTAGGGGCTTCCCGATCGCGCCGGACCGCTCGCCCGAGGCCCGGCGCGGCGACCGGCACCGGCACCGGCACCGGGGCGCCGGTGTCCGGGCAGGCTCCCGGTCCGGAGCCGGCGAGTTGGCCGCGCGGGCGGCCCGGCACGGGGCGGGCCCACTAGGGTCGGGGCATGCGGATCGCGGTCACCGGCTCGGCCGGACTCATCGGCACGGCGCTGGTGCGCTCCCTGCGTGCGGACGGGCACGAGGTGTGCCGTCTGGTGCGGCGGCCGCCGCGCGGGCCCGACGAGGCGACCTGGGACCCGAAGCGGGGGTACGTCGAGGAGTCCGGCCTGACCGGGTGCGCGGCCGTGGTCAACCTGGCCGGCGCGGGCCTGGGCGACCACCGCTGGACCGCGGCGTACAAGAAGGAGATCCGCGACAGCCGGGTGCTCGGCACCCGCACGCTCGCGACCGCCCTCGCCGCGCTGCCCGAGCCTCCGCGGGTGCTGGTGAACGCCTCGGGCGTGGGCGTCTACGGCGACACGGGCGACCGCACGGTGGACGAGGACTCCCCCGTGGCCGGCGGGTTCCTGCCGTCCCTGTGCGTGGAGTGGGAGGCGGCCACCGCCCCGGCGCGCGAGGCGGGGGTCCGTACGGTCTTCACGCGCACCGGGCCCGTGGTGGCCGGCCGGGGCGGTGCCTGGGGCCGGCGGCTGATTCCGCTCTTCCGGGCGGGGCTCGGCGGGCGGCTGGGCACCGGCCGCCAGTACATGAGCTGGATGTCGCTGCGCGACCACGTGGCGGCGCTGCGGTTCCTGATCGACGAGGACGGGCTGTCCGGTCCGGTGAACCTGACCGGCCCCGCTCCGGTGACGAACCGTGAGATGACGGCCGTGCTGGGCCGGTTGCTGCACCGGCCCGCGGTCTTCGCCGTGCCGGCGCCCGCGATCCGGCTGGTGCTGGGCGAGTTCGCGGAGGACGTGCTGACGGGTCAGCGGGCGGTGCCGCGGCGGCTGCTGGACGCGGGGTTCCGGTTCGAGGACCCGACCATCGAGGACGCGCTGCGGTGGGCGCTCACCGCGGATCGCCGGGGCGACTGAATACGACCGTTGTGCGACCGGCGTGCGACCGCATGCGACCGGACTTGCGCCCACTCCTTAGGCCGACTCGGGTTCTGGTGGAGCGTGTTGGGGGAAGGAGGTTCCCCACACCAGACACCAGCGCCGACCGACCTCGGGGAGGGGCACGTGCTCAGCAGCGCGCATCACGCGGACGTCGTCATCGTGGGAGCGGGAGTCGCGGGACTCGCGGCCGCTCACCATCTGGTCGGCGCCGGTATCAACGTCACCGTCCTGGAGGCGGCGCAGCAGCCCGGCGGCCGGATGGCCACCGAGACCGTCGACGGGTTCCGGCTGGACCGGATCGGCCAGCTCCTCAACACCTCGTACCCGGAACTGGCCCGCACCCCGGGGCTGGCCGACCTCGCCCTGCGGACCTTCGCACCGGGCGCACTGGTCTGCGGGGACGGCCGGCAGCAGCGGGTGGGCGGCACCAGGACCGCCGCCCGGGCGCTGGCCGGGGGTTCCCTGCTGAACGCGGCGCTGGCCCGGCTCGCCGCCGTGCCGGTGGACCGGCTGGCGGCCCGGCCGGAGCGGCCGGCGCTCGCGGCGCTGCCGCGGCCCTTCGCCGGGGTGCTGCGGCCGCTGCTGGCCACCCTGCTGTCCGATGCCGGTCTCGGCACCTCCAGCCGGGTCGCGGACCTGGCCCTGCGGGGCTTCGCGCGCGGGCGGCTCGCGGTGCCGGAAGGCGGTGCGGAGGCCCTGCCCGCGCTGCTGGCGGCCGGCCTGCCGCCGGGCGCGCTGCACACCGGGGTCCGGGTGCGGTCGGTGTCGACCAGCCTGGTGCGGACCGAGGGGCACGGGGAGTTCCGGTGCCGGGCGGTGCTGCTGGCGACCGGGGCCCGGGAGGCGGCGGAGCTGCTGCCGGGGCTGCGGGTGCCGGGCTTCCATCCGGTGACGGTCTTCCACCACGCGGTGGCGGGCCGGGTGCCGGGGGACGCCTCGCTGCTGCTGGAGGCGGAGGGGCGCGGCCCGGTGGCGCACACCGCCGTGATGTCCGCGGTGGATCCGCGCCGTGCGCCGCTCGGGACGTCCCTGGTCTCCTCCACGGTGCTGGGTCCGCCCCCGGCCGAGCGGGACGTACGGGGTCACCTGGCGGCGCTGTACGGGCCCGGGGCCGGGGTGGCCGACTGGGATCTGCTGGCCGTGCACCACACGGCGGAGGCGGTGCCGGCCATGCCGCCGCCGTACGACCTGCGGCGGCCGGTGCGGGTGCTGGCGGGGCTGTACGTGTGCGGGGACCACCGGGACACGAACACGGTGCAGGGTGCGCTGTACTCCGCCCGTCGTGCGGCGCACTCGCTGGTCGCGGACTTCGGCATCCCGGCCCCGGAACCGCGGGTCCCGCTCCCGGCCGCCGCCTGACCCCTCCCGGGAGGGCGCCCCTGACCGTGGGGGCCGGTGCCGATGCCGGTGCCGGTGCCGGTGCCGGGTGCGGGCCGTTGCCTCCCCCAGCTACCGCTGGGAGGTGCCCCCAGCGGGGCTTTCTCCCCGCCCCGCCCTTTCTCCGTTTCCCGGGCTTCGCCCGGACCCGTTGCGGGGGCTCCGCCCCCGTACCCTCCCCCAGCTACCGCTGGGGGTGCCCCCAGCTCCTCAAACGCCGGAGGGGCTGGATCCTGCCGCTCAGGGCATCCCCAGCCTCGCCGGCGTTTGAGGCGCGGGGGTCTGGGGGCGGAGCCCACGGTTCGGGATGGGGGTCCCCCCGGACGAAGTCTGGGGGAGGGCGGGCTGGGGAACCGGCTACGCGCAGCGGCAACGACCCGCACCACAACGGCACCGCACCCGGCACGGCACCGCACCCGGCACGAGACCGGCACCCACACCGCGCCGCACCCGGCACGGGACCGGCACGGGCCGGCGGCTACGGGAGGGCCGCCACCCGGTCGCGGTACGTGCGGACGGCGGCGGCGTCACGGTACGGCTCCAGGCGCCGCTCGAAGTCCCGTACGTACTCCACCGCCCGCACCGACCGCATCTCCATCGCCTGCTGCGCCGCCTCCGCCCCCAGGGAGCAGGCCTGGTCCAGCTCGCCGAGCCCCAGCCGGGCGGTGGCCAGGACCACCCGGCAGAAGAGGCGGGACCGCGCGTAGCCGGGGGCCCGCAGCTGCAGCGACCGCTCCGCGTGCTGCGCGGCGGCCCGGTACTGCTGGAGGTCCCGGTGCGCGTGCCCGAACTCGTCCGCGAGCTGCGCCTCGTCGAAGAAGCGCGCCCAGTGCGGCACGTCGTCTCCCGGCCGGGCGGCGCCGAGCGACCGCTCCGCCCGCACCAGGGAGGCCGTGCAGGCCCGCACCTCGCCCAGCACCCCGTGCCCGCGGGCCTCCGCGGCGTGCAGCAGGGCCTGCACCACCGGCGGGGCGCCGGTGCCCACGCCCTGCTGGGCGACCCGGGCCAGCTGGACGGCCTCCCTGCCGTGCCCGAGGTACACCGCCTGCCGGCTCATGGTGACCAGCACGTACGACCCGTACGCCCGGTCGCCCGCGGCCTGGGCGAGCCGCAGGGCCTGGACGAAGTACCGCTGGGCCAGCCCGTGGGCGGCGATGTCGTACGAGGTCCAGCCCGCCAGCCTGGTCAGGTCGGCCGCGGCCGCGAACAGCCGCCGTCCGGTGGTCTCGCCGTACGTGCCGCGCAGCATCGGCTCGGCCTCGTGCTCCAGGTACCGCACCAGTGCCTGCCGCGCGTGGCCGCCGCCGTACGCGTGGTCCAGCGCCCGGAACAGCTCGGACACCGAGCGGAGCGCCGCGATGTCGCCGCCGGTCACCCGCTGCCCGAGGCCCCGGTCGATCTGGCGCTGCCGGGGCACCGTGGTCCGCCCCTGGCCCGGCACCCGGGGGCCGGCCGCGAGCTCGCCGCGGCCGACCCGCTCGTCGGGCCGCCCGATCAGCCAGTCCCGGCTGGGCACCACCAGGCCCGCCGGCGTGAAGGCGATCTTGCGGAGTTCGGCGTGGCTGCCGGAGTCCTTGCGCCACAGGCCGCTGGCGATGTCGACGGCCTCCTCGGGCGTGGCCGCGAACTCCAGCCCCGCATAGACCGGGGCGCACGCGTCGAGGCCCAGGTCCTGCGCGGAGAGGCGCCTGCCGAGGCGGCGTGTGAAGACCTCGGCGATCAGTGCGGGGGTGGTGCCGCGCGGTTGCTGCCCGCGCAGCCACCGGGTCACGGACGTCTTGTCGTACCGCAGGTCCAGACCGTGCTCCAGGCCGAGCTGGTCGACCCGGCGGGCCAGTCCGGCGTTCGAGAAGCCCGCTTCGGCGATCAGCGCCGCGAGCTGCCGGTTGGGGACGCGCTGCGGGGGTCGTTCCGTCATCGGCTCCACGGTCTCCTGACTTCCGGACCGTCGACCCGGCCCTGTGAACGGCGTGAATGTAGCGGCCAACTCCGGCCTCGCCGCCTGCTCTGCCCCACATTCATCCGATCGTGCGAAGAACCGGGATGGCCCTTTACGGATCACCCCCTGATCCCCGCGTACGCTGCCCGGCATGAACCCGCACGTCCCCGCCGAGCCTCCGCACGACTCCGCACCGGAGCACCTCCGGGCCCCGGAGATCACCGAGGCCGAGTGCCGACGCTGCGGGACGCTGATCGCGGGACTCGACGGGCGGTACGCGTGCGGGGTCTGCGGCTGGGTGAACGACCACTCCGAGGGGCACCGCAGGCTGCCCCGTGCCGAGGAGGACCCGGACTTCCCGCGCGGCCGGCGCCGCAGGCCGCTGCCGCCCAGCCCGTACGGGCCGTCCGGGCCGGCGGCTCCGGCCGCGGCCGCGCAAACCCCGGCGCCCCAGGCCCCAGGGCCCCACAACCCGGCACCCCCGGCCGCAGGACTCCAGGGCCCGGCACCCCGGGCCCCGATCCCGCAGGACCCGGCCCCGTACGCCCCTCCCGGACCGGCCGGAACGGCGGCTGCGTACCCTGGCTGAGTGCGATACGTGCACACAGCAGTTTCAACGAGGAGGCGCTGCGGTGGCTGAGCTGCGGTTTGTCCGTCTGGGCTTCGGGCCGGATTCCGTCGAGTACACCGAGGCGTGGGACGAGCAGCGACGCGTCCACGCCGCCCGCTTCGCTGACGAGATCGGCGACACCTGCCTGCTGCTGGAGCACCCCCCGGTCTACACCGCCGGGCGCCGCACCGCCGACAGCGAGCGCCCGCTCGACGGCACCCCCGTCATCGACGTGGACCGCGGCGGGAAGATCACCTGGCACGGTCCCGGCCAGCTGGTCGGCTACCCGATCATGAAGCTGCCCCGCCCGGTGGACGTGGTCGCCCACGTGCGCCGCCTGGAGGACGCCCTGATCCGCACGGCGGCCGAGTTCGGCCTGGAGACCACCCGCATCGAGGGCCGCTCGGGCGTCTGGGTGCTGGGCGACCCGGTCGAGCAGCGCCCCGCCGTCGGCGGGCTGACGCTGGAGTTCGACCCGCGACTGACGGACGAAGAGTTCGACCCGCGACTGAACGGCCCCGAGTACGCGCCCTCGAACGCCGGCCAGCGCCGCGAGGACCGCAAGCTCGCCGCCATCGGCATCCGCGTCGCCAAGGGCGTCACGATGCACGGCTTCTCGTTCAACGTGAACCCGGACAGCACCTGGTTCGACCGGATCATCCCGTGCGGCATCCGCGACGCGGGTGTGACCTCGCTCTCGGAGGAACTGGGCCGGGAGATCACCATCGCCGAGGTGCTGCCCGTCGTGGAGCGGCAGCTGGCCGACGTGATGGCCGACGCGACGCTGCTGCCCCGCGAGATACAGCCGGAGGCGACCGCTCAGGCGGCCTCCTGACGGGTCCGGCCGCGCCCCCTTCCCGGGGCCCGCGACCTGACACCCTCCGGGGCCGTGGGAATGCCTCCGGGCAGTCTCAGGTTGGCCGGACGTAAGAGCGTACGAATAACGGGCGTACCCTGGTGGGCGCCGAGGAATCAAAAGTCACAGGGAGCCGGTCGTGTCCGCAGTCGCACCCGACGGACGCAAGATGCTGCGCCTGGAGGTCCGTAACGCCCAGACCCCCATCGAGCGCAAGCCCGAGTGGATCAAGACCCGGGCGAAGATGGGTCCCGAGTACAAGGCGATGCAGAGCCTCGTGAAGAGCGAGGGCCTGCACACCGTGTGCCAGGAGGCCGGTTGTCCGAACATCTACGAGTGCTGGGAGGACCGCGAGGCCACCTTCCTCATCGGCGGTGACCAGTGCACCCGGCGCTGCGACTTCTGCCAGATCGACACCGGCAAGCCGCAGGCCCTGGACCGCGACGAGCCCCGCCGCGTGGGCGAGTCCGTCGTCACGATGGACCTGAACTACGCCACCATCACCGGCGTCGCCCGCGACGACCTGGCCGACGGCGGCGCCTGGCTGTACGCCGAGACCGTGCGCCAGATCCACCAGCAGACCGCCGGCCGCGAGGGCGGCCACACCAAGGTGGAACTGCTGGCCCCCGACTTCAACGCGGTGCCGAAGCTGCTGGAGGAGGTCTTCGCCTCCCGCCCCGAGGTCTTCGCGCACAACATCGAGACCGTGCCGCGGATCTTCAAGCGGATCCGCCCCGGCTTCCGCTACGAGCGCTCGCTCGACGTGATCACCCAGGCCCGCGCCTACGGCCTGGTGACCAAGTCGAACCTGATCCTCGGCATGGGCGAGGAGCGCGAGGAGATCAGCCAGGCGCTGCGCGACCTGCACGAGGCGGGTTGCGAACTCATCACGATCACCCAGTACCTGCGGCCCTCGCCGCGGCACCACCCCGTGGAGCGCTGGGTGAAGCCGGACGAGTTCGTGGAGCTCGCCAAGGAGGCCGAGGAGATCGGCTTCTCGGGCGTGATGTCCGGCCCGCTGGTCAGGTCCTCGTACCGCGCCGGCCGCCTCTACCAGCAGGCGATGGACAAGCGCGCGACGGTGTGACGAACAGAGCGGCCCGTGGAAACACGGGCCGCTCTGCTGTTCCGGTGTCGCTCCGTCCCCACGCGCCCCCGTCAAGGTTTCATCACTGTTTGACCGACCGGTCACGCACTGGTAACACCAGTCAGTGACGATTGCCGCACGCACCGCACACGGCAGCACCCCGCCCCCGAGCCGAGCGCACCACGAAGGGATCGACACCATGCAGGCCGCGCCCCTACGCGCCACCGCCATCCCGACCGTCTCCGACGCGCTCCGCGCCGTCGAATCCCTGCTCATGCGCACCGCGCGCCGCAACGCCTGGACGGCCGTCCTGGAGGACCGCCGCCGCGCCAGCGACCGGGTCGAAACCGAGCACGCGCTCGAGGCCGTGGCTACCCGTCTGCCGTAAGACACGTAAACTTCGGTACATGGCGAGGAAGGCAAACGCAGCCGCTGCTGCGACACCCGGGCGATTCAAGCAGATCGCAATGACGTACAAGATGACCCGCAAGGCCGACCCGAAGGTCGGGCTGATCGTGGCGGGCGTGGGCATCGTCACGTTCGGCGTCTTCCTTGCGATCGGCTTCCTGATCGACCACCCGGTCTACCTCGGGATCCTGGCCTTCATCGTCGCCTTCCTGGCGATGGCGATCGTCTTCGGCCGCCGGGCCGAGCGCGCCGCCTTCGGGCAGATGGAGGGCCAGCCGGGCGCCGCCGCGGCGGTGCTGGAGAACGTGGGCCGCGGCTGGACGACGACCCCGGCCGTGGCGATGAACCGCCAGCAGGACATCGTCCACCGCGCCGTCGGCAAGGCCGGCATCGTGCTGGTGGCCGAGGGCAACCCGAACCGCGTGAAGTCCCTGCTCGCGGCCGAGAAGAAGAAGATGTCGCGCGTCATGCCGGACATCCCGGTGCACGACATCATCGTCGGCACGGGCGAGGGCGAGGTGCCCCTCAAGAAGGTCCGCACGACGCTGCTGAAGCTGCCGCGCGTCCTGGCCGGCCCTCAGGTCACCACGGTCAACGACCGGCTGCGGGCCATGGGCGACCTGATGAGCAACATGCCGCTGCCGAAGGGCCCCGTCCCCGGCCGTGGCGGCGCGCGGATGCCGCGCGGCAACAAGATGCGCTGACCCGCCACTCCTACGCGTACGGGGAAGGGCCCCGGGAACCTGGTTCCCGGGGCCCTTCCCCGTACGCGGTCCGCTCGCGGCGGACGCGCGGTGTTCTCAGATGCGCACCTGGACGGCGCGGGAGAGGCGGTCGTGCAGGCCGCGGCCGTCGCGGTCCCAGACGAGCGCCGGGATGACGAGCACGAGCAGGACGCTGCGCAGCGCCACCCGGCCGATGCCCAGCCGACCGCCGTTCTCCGCCACCACGCGCAGGCCGACCAGGCGCTTGCCGGGGGTGAAGCCCACGGTGCCGACGGTCAGCACGCTCAGCACGAGCAGGACCACCACGGGCCAGTTGCCCATCGCCTGCCAGTCACGGCCGGCGAGCAGCCCGTATGCGATCAGCAGGCACAGGGCCCAGTCGATGGACAGGGCGGCGAACCGCCGTCCCATCCGCGCCACCGAGCCGGGCCCCTCCTGCGGGAGGCCCAGTCGCTCGCCGCGGTACCCGAAGTCGACGCCCATGTCCTCGGCCGCCGCGCGGGGTCCCGAGAGCCACGATCCGATTGCTTGCCTGTTGTCCACCCCACCACGGTACCCGGACCCGGAAAACGGCCTTGGGGGCCTCCGGGAGGGTGCCCTGGGGCGCTGCGCTAGGCCCGACGGCTGGGACCCCGGTTAACTTGTGCGAAACAAATGGGTCATGCTTGAGAAATCCCGTCTGCTTATGGTCGGGTCAGCGTGCGCCACCGCACTGACGCACCACGAGCTATGCGACCCGCCCCTCCCCCGGGGTCGGGGGTAGGAGGAGTTGGATGTTCCAGAACGCCGACGACGCGAAGAAGTACATCGCGGACAACGACATCAAGTTCGTTGATGTCCGGTTCTGTGACCTGCCCGGTGTGATGCAGCACTTCAGCATCCCGGCGGCGGCGTTCGACCCGAACGAGGAGCTCGCCTTCGACGGCTCCTCGATCCGCGGCTTCCAGGCGATCCACGAGTCGGACATGGCGCTCCGCGCCGACCTGTCGACCGCGCGTCTGGACCCGTTCCGCAAGGACAAGACGCTCAACATCAACTTCTTCATCCACGACCCGATCACGGGCGAGGCCTACAGCCGCGACCCGCGCAACATCGCGAAGAAGGCCGAGGCGTACCTCGCCTCCACCGGCATCGCCGACACCGCGTACTTCGGCCCCGAGGCCGAGTTCTACGTGTTCGACAGCGTGCGCTTCGCCACCAGCGCGAACGAGGGCTTCTACCACATCGACTCCGAGGCCGGCGCCTGGAACACCGGTGCCGAGGAGAACAACCGCGGCTACAAGGTCCGCTACAAGGGCGGTTACTTCCCGGTCGCCCCGGTCGACCACTTCGCCGACCTGCGCGCCGAGATCTCCCTGGAGCTCGACGCCCAGGGTCTCCAGGTCGAGCGCCAGCACCACGAGGTGGGCACCGCCGGCCAGGCCGAGATCAATTACAAGTTCAACACGCTGCTGGCCGCGGCCGACGACCTGATGCTCTTCAAGTACATCGTGAAGAACGTCGCCTGGCGCAACGGCAAGACCGCGACCTTCATGCCGAAGCCGATCTTCGGTGACAACGGCTCGGGCATGCACGTCCACCAGTCGCTGTGGCAGGGCGGCGAGCCGCTCTTCTACGACGAGACGGGCTACGCGGGTCTCTCGGACACCGCCCGCTACTACATCGGCGGCATCCTGAAGCACGCCCCGTCGCTGCTGGCGTTCACCAACCCGACGGTGAACTCCTACCACCGCCTGGTGCCCGGCTTCGAGGCCCCGGTCAACATGGTCTACTCGCAGCGCAACCGCTCCGCGGCCATGCGCATCCCGATCACGGGCTCGAACCCGAAGGCCAAGCGCGTCGAGTTCCGCGCGCCGGACCCGTCCTCCAACCCGTACCTGGCCTTCTCGGCGCTGCTCCTCGCGGGCCTCGACGGTGTGAAGAACAAGATCGAGCCGATGGAGCCGATCGACAAGGACCTCTACGAGCTCGCCCCCGAGGAGCACGCGGCCGTCCCGCAGGTCCCGACCAGCCTGGAGGCCGTGCTGAAGGCCCTGGAGGAGGACCACGAGTACCTCCTGGCCGGTGGCGTCTTCACCCCCGACCTGATCGAGACCTGGATCGACTACAAGCGCACCAACGAGATCGCCCCGATCCAGCTGCGCCCGCACCCGCACGAGTTCGAGCTCTACTTCGACCTGTAAGAACTCGCCGGTACACCCGGTCTGAGCTCGCGGAACGGCCCCCGGCCCCGCTCTTCGGAGCGCGGCCGGGGGCCGTCGCGCTTTGACAGGGCCCCGGCGGCGGGTGACGGTGGAAGAGGGCCCCGAAACCGAATACCCGATCGATGTGCGGAGGTGCATGAAGATGCGCCGCAGGATCGTCACAGCAGTCGTCACCGGTGCCGCAGGCCTGACCCTTGGCCTGATGCCGATGGCCGGCGCGTCGGCCACGGGCAGCGGGAACTGGCGGTGCGACGACCGTCCGCTGACCGAGCGCCAGTGGCGGGAGTGCTGCAACAGGGTCTGGAACACCACCGACGACTGGTGGTGGGAGCAGTGCTGCAACCGCGACTGGGACCACCGGCCCAGCTGGTGCTGGGACGACGTGGACGCCGTCCGCCACGACCACCGCTGGAACGACGACCACCGGAACGACAACCGTCACAACAACCGTAACGACAACCGTAACGACAACCGCCACGACAGCGACGGCCGCCACGACAACCGGAACGACGACCGCAGGCACGACGACCGCAACGGGCCGAACCCCGACAGCCCGGTCCCCGGGAGCACGGACACCGTTCCCGCCGACCAGTGACACCGGTGCACACGGGCCCGGACTCCTCAGCCGGGGGTTCGGTTCCGCGCCCGGCTGAGGAGAGTCGGGTCAGTTGGTGAAACCGGAGCCGAAATAGGCGCCACCGGCCGGACCGCCGAGGTCCGTCAGGTTGAACGAGGTCGACCCCGTGCCCGTGACGCCGGATGCGGTGGCGGGGAGCTTCCACACCCGGCCCTTGAAGGAGTCCTCGCCGTCGCCGCCCACGTACACCTCGCCGTAGCCGTCCCTGTTGCCGTCGACCACGCTGACAGCGGTGCCGAAGTGGTCCAGCCGCTCGTTGCTGCTGGGGACGCCCGCGGTGTACTGGGTGATGGTCTTGGCGCCGGTGCCGGTCAGGCCTGAGGCGCTGCCCCGCAGCACCGTGACGGAGCCGGGGCGGAGGATCTCGTTGCCCGCGGAGTCGGTGGCGTCCTTCCAGGGCGCCCCGACGACCAGGTCTGCGTACCCGTCCTTGTTGGTGTCACCGGCCGCCAGCGCCTCGCCCCAGCGGTCCACGTGGTCCCGGGAACCGGGAACGCCGGGGGTGTCCTCGTTGATGACGCTGGGCTTCAGGGTGGTGCTCAGACCCGTGGGGCCGCCGTACGCGATGTAGACCTGGCCGTACGGGTTCGTGTACGACCACGTGGGGGCGCCCGCCACGTCCGTGTATCCGTCGCCGTTGAAGTCTCCGGCGGCGGTAAAGACCACGAACCCCGGCTTGGTCGGCAGCTCCTGCATGCCGGGGGTGAGGGTGAAGCCGGTGCCGGTGTTCTTGTACACGCGGTAGACGCGCTTCCCCGTCGGCAGGGCGGCGACGGTCAGGATGTCCGGAAGGCCGTCGCCGGTCATGTCCGCCAGCGCGTCCAGGTTGGCCAGCTTGTCCGTGACCGAGGTCTCGCGGTATCGGACCCCGGCCGCCTTGCCGTCGCGGGTGAAGGGTCCCGTGAGCGTGCCGAAGCCCCACGTCCGCTTCGTGGGGTCGACGCCCAGGTAGGCACTGCCGATGATGTCGTCCCTGCCGTCGCCGTCGACGTCCGCGATGCGGATGCTGCGGAGCACGGGGACGGTGTCGGAGGGCTTGCCGAGGTCCAGCTCCGTGCCGCCGGTCAGGCCATTCGCCGCTCCCCACAGGATGACGGCCCGGTCGGAGTTCGCCAGGCTCTGGGAGCTGACGACCAGGTCGTCGTACCCGTCGTGGTCGAGGTCGCCGTGGCCCTGGATCCTCCCCCACTTGTCGTTGCCGACCGGGTCACCCGGGACGCCCTCGCTCGCGGCCGTGATGACCGATGCCTTGTCCTTGCCGATTCCGGCCACGGAGCCGTACGTCACGGCGACGGCGCCGGCGCGGGCGACCCCGCCCGCGGTGGCGGTGTACGCGGCGATGGCGAGGTCGGTGTAGCCGTCGCCGTTGAAGTCCGGGCCCTTGGGCGCGACCGCCGCCCCGGCGGCCGCGGGAGCCGTCGCGGGCGCGGCGCTCGCCGGGGCCAGGCCGACGGCCGCGAGGACCGTGGCGGTGCAGAGGGCTGTCGCACTGACGGTGCGAAGGCGCATGTGGAATCCCCCAGGGTTCACGTACACGTGTGCGTTTCGCCGGGTCAGACTCCTCGGACGGGCAAAGGGATGCCCCCGGGGAAGAAGTTCTTTCCCGGGGGCAGCGGCGCACGTGCGGTCGGGACTACTGCGGCGGCATCAGGGAGCGGACCAGGCGGCAGGTGGTGTTGGACGGGCGGTGGATGCCCGTGCGCGCGGCCATGGTGCGGATCTTGCGGTTGGTGGCGCGCTTGGGGTCGTACGTGCCCGAGTCGAGCAGGGATATGGCCAGCCGCATGGCCTTCAGGCGGCGGTTGTGGTTCTCGTACCACTCGCGCGGCAGACCGGCGGGCAAGGCCTTCTTCTTGACGGGAACGAACGTGGTGGTCGCCATCGGCATCCTCCCCCAGGACGGGTGTCTGACCATCTCTCTTCTGCTTCGATTTTACTGCCGGGCACTGACAATCGCCCCTGGTCGGAGCCCACTTCAGTGCCTCGCGGGGGTACCGTTTCCGGCATGGAGATCTGGATCAACCCCGCCTGTTCCAAGTGCCGCAGCGCCCTCACCCAGCTGGACGCCGAGGGCGCCGAGTACACGGTGCGCCGCTACCTGGAGGACGTACCGACCGAGGACGAGATCCGGGCCGTGCTGGACCGGCTCGGGCTGGAGCCGTGGGACGTCACGCGCACCGGCGAGGCCGTCGCGAAGGAGCTGGGCCTGAAGGAGTGGGACCGCGACGAGGCGGGCCGGGAGCGGTGGATCGCCGCGCTCGCCGCCCACCCGAAGCTGATCCAGCGTCCGATCATCACCGCGGACGACGGTACGGCGCTGGTCGCGCGCACCCCGGAGGCGGTGGAGGAGGCGCTGGCCCGGCGCGCGTCTTGACACCCGCCTCATCCCGGTTTGCGTAAGTTTGCCGCGACCGGAGGATGGCAGCGGAAGGAACGACGTGGACGAGTACCAGACCCCCGGCACCGGCCCGGGCGGCGACTCCGCCGACCGCGGGCACCCCGGCCCGCCGGGGCCGTCGGTTCGCCCAGGTCCCTCCGGTCCGTCCGGTCCGTCCGGTCCGTCCGGTATCTCCAGTTCCCCCGGTCCCTCCGTGCACGGCGGCCACCGCGGTCCCGGGGGCCGCAGCCGTCACCGCGGCACCTCGTGGGCCTTCGGCGGCGTGTACGGGACGATCCTGGCCAGCGCGCTGCTCGCAGCGCTCCAGAACGAGGCCGCGGGCGCCCCGTACACCCCCTTCTACGACGCGGCCTGGGTGCTGGTGACGGTGGCCGCGGCCGGCCTGGTGCACGGGTACGCCCACCACATGTCCTCGCACGCGGCCGAGCAGCCCGGCGCGCCCGGCGGCCGCCGCTGGCGCCAGCTCGGCCAGGCCCTCGTCGACGAGTGGCCGATGGTCGTGGCCGCACTGCCGACCGTGCTGCTGCTCTGCCTGGCCGGGATCTGGGACTGGGACCCGGCGCCCACCACGGCGACCGGGCTCGGCCTGAACGCCGGGCTGCTGTTCGCCTGGGGCGCCTTCGCCGCGCTGCGCACCGGCTACCGGCTGGCGTCCGCGCTGGTCATCGGGGTCGCGGACGCCGCGATCGGGCTGGCCATCGTGGTGGCCAACGCCCTCATCAAGTAGCCGGCCACCGGCCGGCACCACGGCGGCGTGCCGCCCGGCTGCCGCGGTCGCTACTCCGCCGCCGCCAGCTGCGCCTCCGCCTCCACCAGCAGTTCCGTCAGCCGCAGCCCGAAGCCGGTGTCGCACGGGTGGGGCACGCCCGTGCGGGCGGACTCCAGGAGGGCGTCGAGGGCCCGCCCGTACGCGCCGGGTACGTCGCTCCAGTCCGGCAGCGAGGCGATGCCCGGGGTGCCGCGCAGCTCGACGCCCACGCCGGACGCCTCCCTGGGGGCGCTGAGGGTGAGGGCGGCGGTGCTGGAGGCGCCCGAGGCGTGCCGGAGCACCAGGTGCACCAGGTCGGCGGGGCCCCGGGCGGCAGAGAGGGAGGTGACCTCGCCGAGCACCGGGATCAGGACGGAGAGGGCGTGCGGGCCGACGTCCCAGAGGCCGCCCTTCTCCTGCCGCCACGGCGAGGCGGCGTACGGGCTCCGGGTGCCGTCGGGCGGGAACACGGCGCCGAACCAGTGGGCGCGGGCGGTGAACCAGCCATCGATCGCGGCCTGCTCGGCCACCCAGCCCGCGGTGGGCTCGGCGAACCGCAGGGTCAGGAAGACGACGCCGGCGACCCCGTGGCGGACGGTGGCCTCGTGGAGTTCGCGGGCGGCCGCGACACCGGTGGCGACGGGCTTGTCGAGGAGCAGGTGACAGCCCGCGGCGGCGGCCCGGACGGCCAGCGGGGCCTGTACGTCCGGCGGCAGCGCGAAGGCGACGGCGTCACAGTCCGCGAACAGCGCGTCCGGCGAGTCGTACACCTTCACGTCGTGGGTGCGGGCCAGCTCGGCCGCGGCTTCGGGGCGGCGGCCCCACACGCCCGCGAACTCGGATCCGGCGTGCGCGGCGAGGGCGGGCGCGTGGGTACGGGCCGCCCAGGGGCCCGTACCCAGCAGTCCGACGCGGGGCGGTCTGCCGCCCGAGTTCAAATCGTACGAAATGGTCACGCGCACAGTCTGCCGCAAACCTGGCGGGACGCCCGCCCGCGCCCTGAAACCCCGGTAACACGGGGTTCACACCTGGGCAACGGCCGGGAAATCGCGCCTTGGCACGCTGCGGTCATCACCGCAGCGTGCGCAGCGCCGCGCAGCGCGCAACCCGCAGCACCGCCAGCCGAAGGATGAGGGCCCGTGACGTACAAGGCCGAGTACATCTGGATCGACGGCACCGAGCCGACGGCCAAGCTCCGCTCCAAGACGAAGATCCTCCCCGGCGAGCCCGGCGCCGAGCTGCCGGTCTGGGGCTTCGACGGCTCCAGCACCAACCAGGCCGAGGGCCACGCGTCCGACCGTGTGCTCCAGCCGGTGTTCACCTGCCCGGACCCGATCCGCGGCGGCAACAACGTGCTGGTGCTCTGCGAGGTCCTGAACATCGACATGACCCCGCACGAGTCCAACACGCGTGCGCTGCTGCGTCCGGTCGCGGAGAAGTTCGCCGCGCAGGAGTCGATCTTCGGCATCGAGCAGGAGTACACCTTCTTCGACGGCCACCGTCCGCTCGGCTTCCCGGTCGGCGGCTTCCCGGCCGCGCAGGGCGGCTACTACTGCGGTGTCGGTTCGGACGAGATCTTCGGCCGCGAGATCGTCGAGAAGCACCTGGACCACTGCCTCACCGCGGGCCTGGCCATCTCCGGCATCAACGCCGAGGTCATGCCCGGCCAGTGGGAGTTCCAGGTCGGCCCGGTCGGCCCGCTGGAGGTCTCCGACCAGCTGTGGGTCGCGCGCTGGCTGCTGTACCGCACGGCCGAGGAGTTCAACGTCTCCGCGACGCTGAACCCGAAGCCGGTGAAGGGCGACTGGAACGGCGCGGGCGCGCACACCAACTTCTCGACGAAGGCGATGCGCGAGGACTACCGCGCGATCATCGTGGCGTGTGAGGCGCTGGGCGAGGGCTCGAAGCCGCTGGACCACGTCAAGAACTACGGCGCGGGCATCGACGAGCGTCTGACCGGCCTGCACGAGACCGCCCCGTGGAACGAGTTCAGCTACGGCGTCTCGGACCGCGGCGCGTCGGTCCGCATCCCGTGGCAGGTGGAGAAGGACGGCAGGGGCTACATCGAGGACCGCCGTCCGAACGCGAACGTGGACCCGTACGTGGTGACCCGCCTGATCGTGGACACCTGCTGCTCGGGCCTGGAGAAGGAGGGCCTGGTCTGAGACGGCCGTCTCGGCAGGGTCTGAAGTGACGTGGAGGAGCGCCCGCCGCGCCGACGGCGGGCGCTCCTCCGTGCGTTCCGGGAGCCCCACACCGGGCGGAATTTGAACTTCCGGATCTACCTGGTGAGACGGGACTACGACGGGAGCGTTGCATCTGCTTCAATGAGCCCATGGCCAGCAATTCGCACACCTCGACCGGTCGCAGCGACCTCGAGCCGTTCTGGCCCTCCCGTCAGCATCACGACTTCGACCGGGTGTGTTGCCGCGCGATGAACGCGCCGGCCCTCTAAAGCCTCCTTCAACAGGCCTTCGGTCTGCGCGGTACGACGCACGTCTCCTGCCGACGACTCTCCGCGTGAAAGAGCTGACCACTCATGACCCACACCCGTTCCTTCCCGTCCGCTGCCACCTCCGCTGCGACCGCCACCGCCACGCTCCCCTTCCCTCCCGGCCGGCATCGGCTGCGCGCCGTCGACCGTGACGAGGTGGCGCGCGTGGTCGACCTGCTGCCGCCGGGCGCCACCTGGCTGCCCGCGCCGCAGCACACCGTGCCGGCCCTGCCGGGCCGGCCCCCGATGGTCGGCTACCTGGTCCTCGTACCCGCCGACCAGCAGCCGCCGGTCCCGCTCGCCGCCGTCCCGGCACCGGCCGCGCCCGTCGCCGCCCCGGCCACCGTCACCGGGGACGACCTGGTGCGGATCGACACGGCCCAGCGCACCGCCGAGGTCGACGGCGAGGAACTCGACCTGACGTACCTGGAGTTCGAGCTGCTCGCCCACCTGGTCGCCAACCCGCACCGGGTGCACAGCCGCGACCAGCTGGTCACCACCGTGTGGGGCTACGGCCACGTCGGTGACGGCCGTACGGTCGACGTCCACATCGCCCGTCTCCGCCGCAAGCTGGGCGCGGCGCACCGCGGGGCGATCCAGACGGTCCGGCGCGTGGGGTACAAGTACGCGCCGTGACATGCGGAAGGGGCCCGCACTCCGAGGAGGGAGTGCGGGCCCCTTCGCATGCGGCCCCGTCCTACGGGACCCTTCGCCTGTCCGTGGTTACGCGCCGGCCCGTGCCGCCGCGACCCGGCCCAGCACCACGTCGAGCACCAGGAAGGCCACCAGGCTGATCCCGAGCAGCGGGACGAACCAGCCCACCACGGCGGTGACGGCCACGAGCGGCAGCAGCACCGGCAGCGGCACCTTGCGCCAGGTACCGCGCGCGACCGGCCGGCCGAAGCCCAGCGCCCGGTCCTGCGTCGGGCGGCGCAGCCACCACATCCGGTAGCCCCAGAAGACCAGGAACATCAGGGAGACGCCGAGGGCGGCCAGCGCGAGCTGGTTGACCAGGCCGAAGAGCATGCCCATGTGGACGTCGATGCCCCACCGGGTGAGCTTGGCCAGCAGGGGGTAGTCCGCGAACCGGAGCGTGTCCATGACCCTGCCGTCGGCCGGGTCGACGGCCACCGAGTCGAGGTGCGTCGGGAACTGCTTGTCGCGCTCCTTGACCACGTAGCCGTTGCCCTCGGCGGGCAGGGTGATCTGGAGGGTGCTGTCCACGCCCTGGGCGCGGGCCGCCTCGACCACCTTGTCGATGCCGACGTCAGGACCGCCGGGCTTCGGCGCGGTGGCGCCGCCCATGTGGTGGCCGGCGTGCTCGCCGCCGGCCGCCGCACCGCCGTCGAGGGTGGCGCTCACGCTGGGCGTGGAGCCGCCGAGCTTCGTCTGCAGCTCGTCGATGTTGGCACCCGCGTACGTCGACCAGGTCAGGCCGGTCGCGGAGAGGACCACCAGACCGGTGACGGCCCACAGGCCGACCGAGCCGTGCCAGGAGAGCGTGCGGCGGCGGCCGGTGGCCTTGCGGTTGGGCCGGGTCAGGGGCAGGGCCTTGCGGGCCGCGCGGCGGCGGCCGACCCAGAGCGCGAGGCCGCCGAGCGCGACGACCCACATCCAGGACGCGGCCAGCTCGCTGTAGATCCGGCCGGTCTCGCCGAGCTGGAGGTTCGCGTGGAAGGAGGAGAGCCAGGCGCGCAGCGGGAGCGCGTCGCCCGACGTCTCCAGCGCCCCGCGGACCTGCGCGGTGTACGGGTCGACGAAGACGGTGAGGGTGCGGTCCTCGGCGACCTCCGGGCTGTCCATCAGGACGCGGGTGGTCGCGTCGTCCTCGGGGGCGGGCCAGACCGCGGTCACCTCGCCGTCGGGGTGCGCGGCCTTGGCGGCGGCGACCTGCCGGCTCAGCGGCTGGGCCGTGTCACCGGCGGGGACGGTGAGCTCGTGGGAGTACATGAGCCTCTCGGCCGGGTACGAGAGGGCGTACAGCGTGCCGGTGAGCGCGGCGAGGAAGAGCACGGGCGCGATGAGCACGCCCGCGTAGAAGTGCACGCGGCGGACGAGGGGGCGCAGGGCGCGCCAGGTCGTGGGGTTCTCGCCGTCGGCCGGGGCCTCGGGGGCTTCCGGGACTTCGGCGCGGGGCTGCACGGGATCGTCAATGGCCATGGTGGTCCTAGGTGTTGGCGAAGACATGGGGAACCGGCCCCAGGTCACGCCATCACGCCGGCGCGCCGTCTTCGTCAGGCGCAGGCAGGACGGCCGGGGGCCGTGGTGCTCGGTGCTCGGAAGACGGGCGGCCCGCGCCGGACCAGGGCGTGGGCGTGCACCGCCCCGCGCAGCCGGCGCGGGCGGTGGTGCGGGCGGGGGCGGTGCGCGGGCGGCTCGGGCGCGTGGGCGCGTACGAGGGCCAGGGCGCGCCGGACCGGGGCGGCGGCCAGCAGGGCCACGACCCGGAGGAGGCGGTACAGCGCCGCCTCGCCGCGGGCCAGCCAGGCGGCACAGAGCAGGCCGGCGAGCGCGTGCGCGGCGACCATGCCGATGCCGCTGTGCGCACCCATGCCGGCCATGGCGGCCCCGCCGGCGGCCATGTCCGTCCCCGCGCCCATGTCCATCCCCATGTCCATGTCCATGTGGTGGTGCAGGTGGGCGGCGGGGTGGGGGCGCTCGGTACGGACGAAGAGCAGGTGCAGGGCGCCCTGGACGGCCAGCAGCGAGGCACCGATGGCAATCCCGCCGCGCCGCCGCCGGGCACCGGCCCAGGCGAGCCCCGCGACACCCGCGGAAGCCCCCAGAAGCACCCCGAACGGGATCTCTCCGTCAGACATGGACGAATGCCCCACTGCGGCCAATGCCACGCACACCGCCGCGAACACCGCGGCCCGTACGGCGCGAACCGGCGAGGGCATCTTCGTCATGTCCGGGCCATGCTCGCACCCGTCCCGCACCCTGGACAGACCGGGTACCGGATGTCCGCTACAGGAACCCATGAAGGATCATGGCCGGATGACTCCCTTACTCCTGGCCCCCGTGTACACCGGGGTCGTGCAGGCCGGGGCCCTCGTGCTCGCGCGGGTGGACGGCGGGGTGCGGCGGCGGGTGCAGCTGGGCTGTTCCACCAACGTCGACAACCTTGCCGCCGGGCGCTGGGACACCCTGGTCAGCAGTGCGTTCGTGGTCGAGGAGCCGATGCCCCTCCCCTACGCGCTGCTGCTGCTCGCCGTGCTCGGGTACGCCGAGTACGCGTACGGGGCCTGGTGGGCCGCCGGGGTGTTCGCACTGGGGCACGCGGGTGCCACGGCGCTCGTGTACGGGGCGCTGCGCGCGCGGCGGGCCGGGCCCGAGGTGCGGGGTGCGGTCGACGTGGGGACGAGCTACGGGTTCCACGCGGTGCTGGGCGCACTGACCTCCGTACTGCCGCGGGGACCCGTACGGACCGGTGCGCGGGCGGGGCTGCTGGCCCTGGGGGTGCGGCCGCTGCTGCGGCGGGAGCGCACCTTCACGGACGCCGGGCACCTGGTGGCGCTGGCACTCGGGCTCGGGCTGGCGGTCGCCGGAGACCGCCGACCTCCCGTACGTTCATTGATGAAAGCCCGCATAACGGGATGAAAGCCTCGCCGATCGTGGCGTGTGCCCTGCCCTACGAGTGACCTGGAGCCCCTCCGATGACCGCCATACCGTCCACCACCGTCGCCAACGTCCGCGACCTCGGCGGCACGCCGCTGCCCGGCGGGCGCAGCGTGCGCCCGGGCCTCGTCCTGCGTTCGGGGCAGCTCGACCGGCTGGACCCGGCGGCCGACGCGACGTTCGCCGGCCTGGGCGTGCGCACGGTGCTGGACTTCCGTACGGCCGCCGAGCGCGCCGACCACCCCGACCGGGTGCCGGAGGGCGTCCGGATGCTCGTGGGCGACGTGCTGGCCGACAAGGTGACCTCCGGCGAGATGCCGGCCGCGGCGCAGCTCAAGCACCTGCTGGCCGACCCGGTCGTGGCGGAGCGGGAGCTGGGCGGCGGGCGCGCGGAGCGGCTGTTCGAGCAGACGTATCGTTCCTTCGTCAGCTCCGGCTCGGGCCAGGCCGCGTACCGCACGCTGCTGACGGAGCTGGCGGACCCGGAGGCCGGACCGCTGCTCTTCCACTGCACGGCCGGCAAGGACCGTACGGGCTGGGCGGCGACCGTGATCCTGGCGCTGCTCGGCGCGGACGACGAGACCCTGATGGCCGAGTACCTGTCCGTGAACCCGGCGGTGCGGCAGGCCTTCGCCCCGATGATCGAGGGCTTCACCGCGTCCGGTGGCAACCCCGAGATCGCGCTGGCGCTGATCGGCGTGGTGCCGTCGTACCTGGGGGCGGCGCTGGACGAGGTCGCGACGCGGTACGGGTCGATGGAGAAGTACGTACGGGAGGGCCTGGGCGTCTCCGACGAGGCGGTGGAGGCCATCCGGGCGCGGCTGATCGGCTGACGGGGGCGGCCCTTCCGCCGGTGACCATCCGACGATTCGCTCGTTCTGCTGAACGTGCCCAATCCGGATACCGCCACCCGCCCCGCGTCCCCCGCAGCCGCCGTCGAGGTCGACCTCGACCGGGCCGAGGCCGCCATCGTCGAGCACTACCCGCGGCTGGTGCGCATCGCCTACCTGGTGCTGCCGCCCGGCCTCGGCCGCAACCGCCGGGTCCTCACGGCGCACGCCCTCGCGCAGCGGGCCCTGCCCCGGGCCCGTACCGGGGCGCTGCCCGCGCAGCGCAGGGGGGCGGCCGGCGGCGATCCGGGGTACGCGTACGTCCGGCTGCGGGTGCTGCGGGCCGCGCTGGAGGCCGGGCTGCCGCTGCGCCGGCGGGCCTGGCCCAAGCGGGCGCAGCTGCCGCCGGCCCTGCCCCAGGTGTGGGGGCTGCGGCTGTTCCCGCGTGCCGGGGGCGCGGAGGAGCTGGCGCTGGACCAGTGGCTGGGCACGCTGACCGGTGCCGGGCGCGCGGCCTACGTGCTGCGGGCCATGGAGGGCCTGCCGGAGGCCGAGGTGGCCCGGGTGCTGGCCGCGGCCGGGGTGGCCGATCCGGCGGAGGCGCTCGCGCAGGCCGGTGACGCGGAGTCCGACCCGCTGCTGGGCTCCCCCGAGTTCGACCCCTGCCTGCTCCAGGCCCGGCCCACCGACCTGCTGCGGCGGCGCCGGCACGCCCGTACCGCGCTCGCCGCGGCGGCTGCCGCCCTGGTGGCCGGGACGCTGCTCGCCCTGCCGGGCGGCGGTTGGGGTGCCGACGGCGCGGCGGCCCCGCCGTACGCCCGGAACGCCGCCGCCGAGCAGGCCCTGGACCCGGCGCTGGTGGCGTTCGCCGGGGCGGAGGCCTGGCGGACGTCCTCCCGCAGCGACTTCTCCGTCTGGCCCGCGCGGGGCGGGCGGACCGCCGACCGCGAGCTGCTGCGGCGCGCGCTGGCCGTGTGGGCCCGGCCGGGCGCCGCCGTACGGGTGTCCGCGACGCCGGGAACGCCGACCGGCCCGGCGATGGGTCCCCCGCAGCTGCTGTACGCGGGCGAGGTGGACCAGGCCGTGGTGGTGCTGCTGTACGACGGGCTGCGCATCGTGCGGTACGCCGAGCCGCGCGCCGGGACCGCGGGCGCCGCCCTGGACTTCGCACGGGTCGACGGGGCCTCCGCGGAGACCGCGAACGCCCTGGTGCTGAGCCGGGTGGACGGCAACGTCCGCTACCTGACGGCCCCCTGGGTGCGTTCGGCTGCGGTGCGGGACCTGCTGAAGCCCGCCGCCGAGCCGACGCCGCTGCGGCTGACGGACGGGGTGACCGCGCCCTCCGCCGGCCCGGCGCTGGACCGTTCCTGCGCCTCGTGGAACGCGCTGGCCTTCACCTCGGCCACGGCCGCCGGTGCGGGCTCCGGGGACGGATCGGGGTCGGGCTCCGGCTCCGTCACCCGCCTGGTCACGGACCTGGGCGAGCTGATCCCGGCCCGGCTGACCTCGGGCCCGCCGGAGGCGCCGACGGATGTGGCCGGCGCGACGGAACTGGGTCAGTGGGCCCGTACGGCCTGTCTGCTCCCGGCGGTACGGGCGCACGGCGTCCGGTCGGTCAACTCCTGGGCGTACGCGAAGCAGCAGCTGCCCGAGGGCAACGGCACCGCCGCCTGGCTGTGCACCCGGGCGGACACCTGGCGGGGCACGGCCGACCGGGTGCTGGCGCAGTTCCAGGCGCCGGGCAGCGGCGTCGGGGCGCTGGTGGCGCGCGGCGAGGGGGCGGCCGAGTGCGGCCCGAGGCTGCCGCGAGTGCTGGCGGGTGTGCTGTGGAAGTCGCGGGCCGGGAACTGGTACGTGCTGGCCGCCGGCAGCCGGCAGTTCGCCTCGGTGACCGTCGGCGGGGCGGTGAACCGTACCGTCGTGGGCAACCGGCTCGCCGCGCCGGCCGAGGAGGGCGCGCAGGTGGAGCTGAGCGGACGGCTGGCGGACGGGACGAAGGCCGGGGTGCTGCGGTAGGGCGTGCGGGGCTGCCCGGGAGGCGGCCTTCCGCGACAACTGGCTTGCAGGGGGTATTGCAGAAGCTCTACCCATCAGTACATTGACGCCATGTCTAATACGCAGCCTGCCCCGGTGGCGTCCGAGCACATGGAACTCAAGGCGCGCCAGGTGTCCTTCGACTGGGAGGACACCCCGCTCCACTGGCTCCCCGGCGACCCGTTCTCGACGCACACGATGAACGTGCTGCACCTGCTGCTCCCGGCGGGCGAGCGCTGGTTCGTGCACGTCTACAAGCAGGTGCTGCCGTACATCAGGGACGACCGGCTGCGCGAGGACGTGATCGGCTTCATCGGGCAGGAGGCGATGCACTCCCAGGCCCACGACGACGTACTCCCCCACCTGCGGCGGCTGGGCCTCGACCCGACGCCGTACACCGCCCAGGTGGACTGGCTCTTCGAGAAGCTCCTCGGGGACCGCACGCTGCCGCCGGGCAGGGCGCGGCACTGGTGGCTGATGGAACGGGTCGCGATGATCGCGGCCATCGAGCACTACACGGCCTTCCTCGGCAACTGGGTGCTCAACGCGGACGAACTGGACCGGCGGGGCGCGGACCCGGTCATGCTGGACCTGCTGCGCTGGCACGGCGCGGAGGAGGTGGAGCACCGGTCGGTGGCCTTCGAGCTGTTCATGCACGTGGACGGCGGGTACCGGCGGCGGGTGCGGACCTGGGCCACGGCCTTCGGCGCGCTGGTGTTCCTGTGGCAGCGCGGGGCCCGGTTCTTCATGGAGAACGACCCGACGCTGACGGACGCCAAGGCCTCCTTCGGCCAGTTCTACCGGGCGGGCCGGGCGGGCACGCTCCCCTCCACCCCCGCGATGCTGAAGTCCATACCCCGCTACCTGTCGAAGGCGTACCACCCCTCCCAGGAGGGCTCGACGGCCCAGGCGGCCGCGTACCTGGCCTCGTCGCCCGGCGCGAACGGCGGTGCGTGAGGTGTCCCGTGCCCTGAAGCTGGCCCTCGCGGCCGGCACCGCGCTGGTGGTGAGGCGGGCCCTGCGCACCCGCATCGAGCGGTCCCCGCTGTGGCCGCTGCCGGCCCTGGCGGACCCGGTCTCGGGCTACTCGCCGCGCCGCCCGCTGTACGGGCTGATCACGCGGCGGGACGTGGTCGCCGACGGCGTGGTCCGGATCCGCGTCGAATCCCCGGACCTCCCCTCCTGGGAGCCGGGCGCGCACGTCGACGTACACCTCCCCTCGGGCCTGGTCCGGCAGTACAGCCTCTGCGGGGACCCTGCCGAGCAGGGCGCGTACGAGTTCGCCACCCGGCTGGTCGAAGACGGCCGCGGCGGCTCGCGCGAGGTACACGAGCAGCTCGTGGAGGGCGCCGAACTGGAGCTCCGCGTCCCGCGCAACCGCTTCCCACTGGTCCCGGCCGGCCGGTACGTCTTCATCGCCGGCGGCATCGGCCTCACCCCCGTCCTCCCCATGCTCCGGACGGCATCGGCCTCGGGCACGGACTGGCACCTGCACTACGGGGGCCGCAGCCGCGCCACGATGCCGTTCCTGGCGGACCTGGCCGGGTACGGGGACCGCGTCACGGTCACCCCGGAGGACGAATCGGGCCTCCTGGACCTGGACTTCGTACGCACCCTGCCGCCGGGCACGGCGGTCTACTGCTGCGGCCCGGAACCCCTGATGGACGCGGTGACGGCCCTCGTCCCTCCGGCCGCCACGCTCCACCTGGAACGCTTCGCCCCGACCACGGCCACCGCGGACGCACGCCCCTTCACGGTGGAACTCCACCGCTCGGGCCGCACGATCGAGGTCCCCGCGGACTCGACGGCCCTGGCGGCCATCCGCAGGGAACTCCCGAACACCCCGTACTCCTGCGAGCAGGGCTTCTGCGGCACCTGCCAACACCGCGTCCTCGCGGGCGAGGTCGACCACCGCGACGAACTCCTCACCGACGGGGAACGCGCGGACTCGATGCTCCTCTGCGTCTCCCGCGCCAAGGACGACCACCTGGTCCTGGACCTCTAGCGAGGCCGGGACCGCCCTCTGCCCGCGGGCACCGGGACCGGTGGCTGGGCCGGGTGGGGGGCGGGCTGGGTAGGGTGGTTCGTATGACAACCGGGGTACGGCGCAGGATGGGTGTCGAGGAGCGGCGGCAGCAGCTGATCAGTGTCGCGCTGGAGTTGTTCAGCCACCGGTCGCCCGACGACGTGTCGATCGACGAGATCGCCGCGGCGGCGGGGATTTCGCGCCCGCTCGTCTACCACTACTTCCCCGGGAAGCTGAGCCTGTACGAGGCCGCGCTGCGGCGGGCCGCCGACGAGTTGGCGGGGCGGTTCGAGGAGCCCAGGGAAGGGCCGCTCGGGGCGCGGCTGTTGCGCGTGATGGGCCGGTACTTCGAGTTCGTCGAGGATCACGGGCCGGGTTTCTCCGCGCTGATGCGCGGCGGGCCGGCGGCCGGGTCCAGCCGGACCAACGCGATGATCGACGAGGTGCGTCAGGCCGCCTACGACAACATCCTGGCCCACCTCGGGATCACCGACCCGCCGGCGCGGCTGGAGCTGGTGGTCAGGTCGTGGGTGTCGCTGGCCGAGTCCACCGCCCTGATCTGGCTGGACGGGCGGAAGATCCCCCGGGCCGAGCTGGAGCTGCAGCTGGTGCACGACTTCGCGGCGCTGGCCGCCGTGAGCGCCGCGTACGACGCGGAGATGGCCGGGGTGCTCGTGCGGATCCTGTCGGGCGAGCCCGCGGACGGGCCGTTCGGCGATCTGGTGGGGCGGCTCGTGGCCCTGGTTCCGGCGGAGGTGGTCACGGAGGTGGTGACCGAGGTGGCCCCGGCTGCGGGGATGGGTGCGGAGGCGGGGGCCGCGGTTGCCGCCGAGGCGCCCGGCGCGGTGCCCGCGCCGCGATAATTCCCGCGTGATCATTGACGATGGGATTGTGTTCCGGCGGGCCGAAGAGAAGGACGCGCCGGTCCTCGTGCGGCTGTACGACGGCGCCGCGGCCTGGATGCGCGAGAACGGCATCGAGCAGTGGAAGGCCGGGGAGAAGGACGCCGAGCACTTCCGGCGGAAGATGCGCGAGGGCGAGGTGTGGCTGGCCCGGGACGCCGACGGCGCGGTCTGCGGCGCGTACGAGCTGTGGTGGTCCGACGAGGAGGCCTGGGGCGTGCAGCCGCCGGTCGCGGGCTACGTGCACCGGCTGATGGTCGACCGGGCGACGGCCCCCGCCGGGACCGGGCGGCGCCTGCTGGAGCACGCCGAGGCGCGGATCGCGCGGACCCGGCGCGAGCTGGCCCGGCTGGACTGCCAGTCGACCAACCCGCGGCTGCTGTCCTACTACCGGAGCGCCGGTTACCGGGTGGTCGGCGAGTTCCCCTCCAAGGTCGCCAAGGACGGGCGGGTCTACGGCGTGATCCTGCTGGAGCGGCGGCTGGACGTGTAGGCGGCCGCTGGACGTGTGGGCGTGGCCGGACGTGCAGGGGCCCCCGGACGCGCGCCTGCCGTGCCCGGCCCTCCTCGGGGCCCGGACACGGCAGGCGTTCCTGCGGTGCGCGTGGGTCAGCCGCGCTTGAAGACCGCCACCGTCCGGGCCGGGACGGTGAAGGTGCCCGACGCGTACGCGGCCCCCTTCACCACCGGGTCGGTGCCGGCGGCCTGGACCGGGTGCAGGCGGTACGCGTCCCCGGTGCCGAGGGTCTGCCGCTGCTCGGCGGGCGTGGCGTTGAAGACGACGACCAGGTCGCCCAGCTTCATCGTGACCACGCCCGGGGTCTCGTCCTTGCCGGAGAGCGGGAAGGACAGGGCGGACTGCACCTCGGCGGTCGTGGCCAGCGAGAACGCCGGCTCCGTCGTCCGGACGCGGAGCAGGTCGGCGTACCCGCCCGCCGCCGCGGTGATCTCGGCGCAGCCGGGGGCGGCGCCGGTCAGCAGCGGCTTGGCGTACACCCACTTGGACCGGTTGTCGGCGGCCGGGGGCAGGCCCCGGCCGAAGCCGTTGCCGTCGCGGCAGTCCCAGTGGACCGCGTTGAACCAGTCGCCGCTGTCGTACGAGTTGCGGTCGAGGGACTTGGAGCGGAGCAGGTCCGTGCCGGCCTGGGAGAGCGCCGGGCCCTGCGAGAGTGCGGCCGTGGCCATGGCCAGGACCTGCATGCGGGAGCGGTCGGCCGTGGACGTGCCGGCCGGCAGCTTGTAGGCGAGGGCGTCGTAGAGGGACTCGTTGTCGTGGGCGTCCACGTAGGCGAGGGCGTCGCCGGGGGCCGCCGCGTAGCCGGCCGGCTGGCCGTTGTAGTCCACCTCGGAGCCCTTGACCGTGCGGCCTGCGGTGTCGGTGAAGGAGTAGCCGGCGAGGTTGCCCGACAGACCGACCTTGAGCAGGTCCTGGGCGTGCAGCAGGCGGGCCTTCTGCTGGTCCGGGGTGCCGTTGGCCGGCGATGTGTTCGGGTCGGTGTAGAGGCCCGAGGCGAAGCCCTGGACGCGCGGGTCCTCGTCGAAGGGGCCGCCGCCGCGGACCGCGTCGCGGGCCCGGTCGGAGAAGGTGGCGATGCCGGTGCCGGCCATGTTCTTCTGCGTGGCCTGGACGAAGCGGGCGTCGTCGGCGACCTCGCCGAAGTTCCAGCCCTCGCCGTAGAGAACGATCCTCTTCCCGTCGACCCCGTCCTTGGCGACCGTGAGGGCGTCGAGTGCGGCGCGGACGGCCAGGATGTTGGCCTTCGGGTGGTGGCCCATGAGGTCGAAGCGGAAGCCGTCGACCTTGTACTCCCTGGCCCAGGTGACGATCGAGTCCACGACGAGCTTGCCCATCATGGCGTTCTCGGGCGCGGTGTTGGCGCAGCAGGTGGAGGTGGCGACGGAGCCGTCGGCCAGCAGCCGCTGGTAGTAGCCGGGCACGATCCGGTCGAGGACCGACTTGTCCGACTGCCCGGCGGCGACGGTGTGGTTGTAGACCACGTCCATGACCGTGCGCAGGCCGGCGCCGTTCAGGCCCTGGACCATCCGCCGGAACTCGACGGTGCGCCGGGTGCCTTCGGGGTCGCTCGCGTACGAGCCCTCGGGGACGGTGTAGTGCAGCGGGTCGTAGCCCCAGTTGTACGCGTCCTTCGCGGCGGCCGCGGCGACGCAGGCCTGCTGCTCCTCGGAGTCCGGCGCGTAGACGGACAGGTCGCAGGCGGGTTCGGTGCGGTCGGCCGGCTTCTCGGGGATGGTGCCGATGTCGAAGGCCGGGAGGAGGTGGACGTACGAGGTGCCGGCGGCGGCGAGGCTCCGCAGGTGCTTCATGCCGGCCGAGCCGGTGTCGGTGAAGGCGAGGTACCGGCCGGGGTGGGCGGAGGTGCGGTCGGCGACGGAGAAGTCGCGGACGTGCAGCTCCTGGATCTGGGCGCGCTGGAAGGGCACCGCGGCGGGCTTCTTCAGCCCGGTCCAGCCGGCCGGCTTGAGGGCCGGGTCGGCGAGGTCCACGGCGAGGCTGCGGGCCGAGTCGGTGGTGAGGGCGGCGGAGTAGGGGTCGGTGACCCGGTTGGTGACGAGCTGCTGGACCGAGGGGGCCCAGACGGTGACGGCGTAGCGGTAGGGCTTGCCGCGCCAGTCGGCGCCGCCGGTGGCGGTCCACACGCCGGAGGTGGCGTTCCGCTTCATCGGGACCGTGCGGTCGCCGAGTTCGAGGGCGACGCGCTGGGCGGTCGGGGCCCAGACGGAGAGGCGTACGGAGCCGTCGCGGCCGAAGACGGGGCCGAGGGCGGCACCCTTGGCGGCGGGCGCGTACAGGTCGTCCAGGACGCCGGCGAGCTGCACGCCGGTGGCGGCGAGCACGGCGCCGTTGGCGGCGCGGGCGGCGGCCACGAGCTGGCCGCGCAGCGCCTCGCGGACCCGGTCCCGGTCACGCTCGTCGACGGTGAAGGCGGTGTACTTCGCCAGGTGCGGGAAGACGGCCTTCTGGGCGTCGGTGAGCTGCGTGCGGTTCAGCCGCAGCCAGCTCGCGTTGCCGGTGAGGGCGCCGCCGGAGGCCTTGACCGAGCCGTCGCGGGAGGTCAGGAGCTGGGCGGAGGCGGCGGCCTCGGGCGCGTTCCAGGCCACGGTGTTCCGGTCGATCCAGACGGCGTGGGCCTTGCCGAGGTCCAGGGCGGCGGAGGAGCCGGCCGGCTGCGGGAGGAGGTACTTCTCCTTGCCGCCGAGGAGCCAGACCTCGTGGCCGTTGGCCTTGAGGTCCAGGGACTGGTCGGAGGGCAGGTCCTTCTCGTCGCCCTTGTGGAGGATGTAGCTGAGGCTCGCGGCGCCGGCAACGAGCGGGACCTCGTACACCGCGCCGTACGGGTCGAAGCGGGCCGGCATCAGCGGCTTGGACCACTCGGTCGGGTTCGCGGCGCCGGTCCAGGTGTGCAGGCCCCAGCCGTCGTACTGGCCGTCGGCGCGCTGGTAGTGCAGCACGGCCTTGGCGGTGTCCTGGGCGGGGTACTCGGGCCGCTCGGTGCGGGCGGCCTCCTTGCCCTGCTCCAGCCAGATCTCGCCGGTCTTCGTGACGTCGATGCTGCGGTCGGCGGCGACGTCCTTGTTGCCGTCCTTGTCGATGACCAGGTAGCCGACGGAGGTCGCGCCGGGCTTGAGGCGTACGTACGCGAAGGCGCCGTACGCGTCGCGGCCGGTGAAGCCGTGGCCGGCCGGCCAGGGGGTGGCCTCGCCGTCGGCGATGTCGCCCCAGGCGTAGAGGCGCCAGTCGGTGTAGTCCCCGTCGGGGCGCTTGTAGTGGACGACGGCGTAGTCGCGCTGGGTGGCGGTCGGCACGTCCTTCGGCGGGACCTGTCCGGCGACGGACTCCGCGAGGGCGCTCGCGGTGTGGCCGGCGGTGTCGACGGCCACGGCCTTGTAGCGCAGCGGGGTGCCCTGGGGGGCGGTGACGTGCTGGGTGACCCGGTAGGGGGCGTGGTCCGCGGTGCCGAGGACCCGCCAGGGGCCGTCGCCGGTCTGGGCGGCGAACACCACCCGGTTCAGGCCGCCGCCGGTGACCTGGGCGGACAGCTCGACGGTGCCGGTGGCGCCGGGCGCGGGGGCCTGGAGGGTGACGGAGGGGCCGGGGGCGGGGAGGGCCAGCGGGGTGTCCGCGGCGAGGACCACGGAGCCGAGGGCGGGGACGGTGACGGTGGCCTTGCCGTCGGCGTCGACGCGGGCGGCGTCCCGGGTGCCGTACAGGGCGGTGAGGTCCGTGCCCGGCGCGCTGTCGACCGGGACCGTCACGGTCTTCGGCTCGCCGGCGTTGTTGACGGCGACCAGGTACTCGGCGCGGGAGTAGGCGTCGGTACGGGTGAAGGCGTAGAGCGAGTCCTTCGCGAGGCGCTCCGTCTGGACGCCGTTGCGCAGCGCCGGGTGGGCCTTGGTCAGCTTCGAGAGCGCGGCGATCTGCCGGTAGAGCGGGTGCTGCGGGTCGTAGGCGTCGCTCGCGTGGGTGCGGTCGGTGCCGAGCTGGTCGTCGTCCAGGTAGTCGGCGGTCTTCGAGGCGAAGAGCGACTGGCGGGCGTCCTTGTCGCCGCCGGCGCCGGTGTAGCCCTGCTCGTCGCCGTAGTAGACGACGGGGTTGCCGCGGTTGAGGAACATCAGCTCGTTGGCGAGCCGGTAGCGGTCCAGCAGCTCCCGCTCGCCCTTGCCGGCGTTGTCCTGCCGGAGGAAGGTGCCGAAGCGGCCCATGTCGTGGTTGCCGAGGAAGGTGACCTGCTCGTAGGCGTTGGCCCGGTCGCTGGTGTAGCGGTGGTCGTCCGCGAGGACCGAGGCCAGCCGGCCGGCGGGGGCGCCCTGGGAGGCGTACGCGCGGATCGCTTCCTGGAGCGGGAAGTCGAGGGTGGCGTCGAGCCGGCCGCGGGTCACGTACGGCGAGGTGACGGCGGTGTCGGCGGAGTAGACCTCGCCGAACATGAAGAAGTCGGGCCGGCCGCGCTGTGCGGCGTACCGGTCGAGGGCGGTGGCCCACTGGGTCCAGAACTCGGTGTTGACGTGCTTGACCGTGTCGATGCGGAAGCCGTCGATGGCGAAGTCCGCGACCCACTTCTCGTAGATCTTCTGCATGCCGCTGACGACCTCGGGGCGCTCGGTCCACAGGTCGTCGAGGCCGAAGAAGTCGCCCTGGTCGGAGGATTCGCCGGCGAAGGTGGAGTCGCCCCGGTTGTGGTACATCGTGGGGTCGTTGAGCCAGGCGGGGACCTTGAGGTCCTTCTTGGCCTCGGGGACGACCGGGGTGCGCGGGAAGGACTTCGCGGAGACCGCGGGGAACTTCCTCTTCCCGTCGGCGTAGTCGGAGTCGTCGAAGGGGACGCCGTCCTTGGTCAGGTACGGGAAGGCGCCCTTGGAGAGGTAGTTGTAGGACTTCTCCTGGTAGTCGACGACGTCGGCGGTGTGGTTGGCGATGACGTCGAAGAAGACCTTCATGCCCTTGCGGTGGGCGGTGTCGATCAGTTTCGTGAGGTCGGCGTTGGTGCCGAAGTGCGGGTCGACCTGCGTGAAGTCGGTGATCCAGTAGCCGTGGTAGCCGGCCGACGCGTCCTTGCCGGTGCCCTGCACCGGCTGGTTCTTGAAGATCGGCGCGAGCCAGATCGCGGTGGTGCCGAGGCCCTTGATGTAGTCGAGCCGCTGGGTCAGGCCCTTGAGGTCACCGCCCTGGTAGAAGCCCTTGTCCTCGGGGTCGAGGCCGGTCTCCAGGCGGGTGCCGGTGAGGCCGCCCCGGTCGTTGGCCGGGTCGCCGTTGGCGAAGCGGTCGGGCAGGACGAAGTAGAACTGCTCGCGGGTCAGGTCGTGCCGGGTCGGCTGCTTGGCGAGACTCGCGTCCGAGGGCGGTGCCGGCGGCGTGGCCGCGGCGGCCGGGAGGGCGGGCGCGAGGGTCGCTGCCAGGGCGGCGGCGGCCGTCACGGCCGCCGCGCGCAGGGCTGGGCGTATCAAGGGAGGATCTCCTTGAAGCGGGGACAGGGGCCGTGCGGGGTGGAGCGTGCTGCCGGGTACGGAGTCCCGGTGCTGCCCGGGTACGCGCTCCCGGTGCCGCTCCACCGGCTGGTGCGGTCGGTACGGGTGAGGGCCGCCCGGCGGTGGCGGGAACTGGATGGTGCCGGGCGGCCCTGGTCTGAGGGGGTCAGGGGGTGTTGCGAAAGTCCTGTGTGGTGCCCGCGGTGTCCGGTGCGTGCTCTCGGCGTGCCGGACGAAGACCCTCGTACTGGGCGTACTCGGGGCTTTGGCCGGTGCGGCGAGAGTGCGTGCCGGGCGCCGTGCGGGACTTTCGCAACACCCCCTAGCTGCGCCAGGTGTCGTCGAGCACGACCTTGCCGCTGGCGGGGACGGTGGCGGTGCGGTTGGCGCCGCTCTCCCAGGTGACGTTGCCCGCCGCGTCCTTGCGGACGTACTTGTACTCGAAGGCGGTGCCGGCCGGCATCGTCACGTCGAGCTTCCAGACGGGGTAGGCCGCGGGGTCGAGCTTGAGCGCGGAGCCGGTGTTCCAGTTGCCGAGGGCGGCCTGGTTGCCGACCACGTAGACGTTCTGGCCCCAGCTCGTGGTGGCGTTGACGCCGAAGCTCGCGCCGGTGTCGCCGCTGGGCGGCGGGACGGGCGTGCCGGAGCAGGTGCGGGCGCCGGTGTGCAGCGCGAGGGCGGTGCCGGCGGCGAGGGTGGCGGTGAACTGCCCGGAGGAGTTCACGGTCACGTTCCGCCCGCTCTGCACGTCGCAGTAGTCGCCCGCGGCGAGCGAGGTCTGGAAGGTCCGGGTGAGCGCCGCGCCCTCGTGGTTGATGGCGACGTACGCCTTGGTCCCGCGGCCGAAGGCGATCTGGTCCCCGCCGTTGTCCCACCAGTTCACGACACCCTGACCGCGGGCCGTGTTCCGGAAGGCGACCATCGAGGAGATCTCGCGCCAGGCGTGCTGGCACTTCCAGCCATCGGCGTAGCAGGCGTTGACCGTGCCGCCGTTCGGCGGGCCCGCGTCCTTGTCGGTCCACTCGTAGCCGGAGTGGACGTCCGGGGAGCCGTACGGCCAGGCCAGCATGAACACGCTGGCGAGCGTGTAGGCGGACCCGTCCTTGTAGCTCAGGGTGTCGCCGCCGCGCTCGGTGTCGTGGTTGTCGACGAAGACCCCGGACTGGCCGCTCGGCATGTGGCCCCAGGCCTCGCCGAAGTTCTTGAGGTAGGCGAGGTTCTCGTTCTGGAAGACCCGCTTGAGGTCGCGGGCGTAGCGGAACTCCTGGACGTCGCCGTTGCCGAGGTACTCGCTGGGCGAGACGGCCTCGCCGGCGCCGTATATCGCCTCCTGCTTCCAGTAGACGGAAGGATTCGTCAGCCGCGACTTGATGTTGGCCAGGTCCGCGGCCGGCATGTGCTTGGCGGCGTCGATGCGGAAGCCGTCGACGCCCAGCGACAGCAGGTCGTTGAGATATCCGGCGATCTTCCCGCGGACGTAGTCCTCGCCGGTGTCCAGGTCGGCGAGCTGGACCAGCTCGCAGTTCTGGACGTTGGCCTTGTCCTGGTAGTTGGAGATGGTGGCGCGGCAGTCGTCCATGTCGGCGCCGGAGTACAGGCCGGGGTAGTTGTACTTCGAGTACGCGGAGCCGCCGGTGCCGACGCCGGAGCCGTCCTGGCCGGCCATGTGGTTGACCACGGAGTCCGCGATCACCTTGACGCCGGCCGCGTGGCAGGTGTCGATCATGTTCTTGAAGGCGGTGCGGTCCCCGAGCCGGCCGGCGATCTTGTAGCTGACCGGCTGGTACGAGGTCCACCACTGGCTGCCCTGGACGTGCTCCTGGGGCGGGGAGACCTGGACGAAGCCGTATCCGGCGGGGCCGAGCGAGTCGGTGCAGGCCTTGGCCACCGAGTCGAACTTCCACTCGAAGAGCACGGCTGTGACGTCCTTGGTGCCGGGCGGCACGGCCGACGCCTGCGGTGCCTGGACCGTGAGGGCGGCCGCCGCGAGGGCGACGGTCACCCCCGCGGCTCTGCGGGTGCGTGGGGGCATGGGTCCTCCTGGCAAGAGGGTGCGGGTGCGGGTGACCTCGTACGGCAACGCGCCATGCCCGTAAGGCCGAGAACTGCTCTGCAAGTTGACTGAAACTTCTTGCGGTCGCGACCGTACGAGGCCCACCACCGCACCGTCAACCCTTTGGACACACCTTCGTCATCCGCCGGTAATACAGGCGTTTTTTGGCCGCAACAACTTACGCAAGAGATTGCAACGCTGTACGGTTCAACCCAGTCCCGGCCCGGCCGGACGGGGGCCCTGAGGGCCCTACGCGCCCGGACGGGCGGGCCGGGGCGCCTGCGCCGTCGACCCCCGCACCACCAGCTCCGGCTGGAACACGAACTCCGTCCGCTCCACCGGGTTCCCCCCGACGGCCTCCAGCAGCGCACCCACCGCAGCCGTCGCCATGGCGCGGACCGGCTGGCGGATCGTGGTCAGCGGCGGATCGGTGAACGGGATCAGCGGCGAGTCGTCGAAGCCGACCACCGACACGTCCTCGGGCACGCGCAGCCCGCGCTCGCGCACCGCCCGGATCACGCCCAGCGCCATGGGGTCGCTGCCGCAGACGATGCCGGTGCACCCCTGGTCCAGCAGCGCGCCGCCGGCCGCGTGGCCGCCTTCCACGGTGAACAGGGTGCGCTGGATGTACGGCTCGGGGTCGTCGATCCCCAGCACCTCGGCCAGCACGGCCGCGAAGCCCTCCGCCTTCCGGCGCGAGGGCACGTACCGCGTGGGGCCGATCGCGAGGCCGATCCGCTCGTGCCCCAGCTCGGCGAGGTGGCGGACCGCCATGGTGGCGGCGGCCCGGTCGTCCGGGGACACGAACGGCGCGCTGATCTTCTCGTTGTAGCCGTTTATCAGCACGAACGGCGTGCCGCGCGCCGCCAGCCGCAGGTACCTGGCCGGATCCGCGGCCGCGTCGGCGTGCAGGCCGGAGAGGAACACGATGCCGGTGACACCGCGCTCCTCCAGCTGCTCGACCAGCTCGTCCTCGGTGGCACCGCCCGGCGTCTGCGTGCACAGCACCGGGGTGTAGCCGTGCCCGGCCAGCGCCTGCTCGATGACCTGCGCGAAGGCCGGGAAGATCGGGTTGGTCAGCTCCGGGATGAGCAGGCCGACCAGCCCGTTGCTCTTGCGCCGCAGCCGTACGGGCCGCTCGTAGCCCAGCACGTCGAGCGCGGCCAGCACCTTGTGCCGGGTGGACTCGGCCACGCCCTGCTTGCCGTTCAGCACCCGGCTGACGGTCGCCTCGCTGACCTGGGCCTGCGCGGCGATGTCCGCCAGCCGTGGTGCCCCGGGCTCGCCGCCGCGCGGCGCGGGGACGGTCACACCGCCCACCACACCGTGCCGTCGGCCGGCAGCACGCCGTCCTCGACGGGGCCGCTGGCCAGCAGGCGGGTGCCGGGCGCGGTGAACAGCACCGGCTCGCCGGTGGTGTTGGCCGCGCACACGAAGGAGCCGCGGCGGAAGGCCAGTACGCCCTCGGGGGCCGCCAGCCACTCCACCTCCTCGCCCGCGCCCAGGTCCGGGTGGTCCCGGCGCAGGCGCAGCGCGGAGCGGTACAGCTCCAGGGTGGAGTCGGGGTCGCCGGACTGCGCCTCGACGCTCAGGCCGGCCCAGGACGCGGGCTGCGGCAGCCAGCTGGGGCCGCCGGCGACGGGGCCGAAGCCGTACGGGGCCTCGGTGCCCGACCACGGGATCGGCACCCGGCAGCCGTCGCGGAAGCCGTCCTGGCCGGCCGCGCGGAAGAAGGACGGGTCCTGGCGCACCTCGTCGGGCAGGTCGGTCACGTCGGGCAGGCCCAGCTCCTCGCCCTGGTACACGTACGCCGAGCCGGGCAGCGCGAGCATCAGCATCGTCGCGGCGCGGGCCCGCCGCAGGCCCAGCTCGCGGTCGCCCTGCTCGCGCAGCTGCGTGCCGAGGCCGGCGGGGTTGGCGTAGCGGGTGGCGTGCCGGGTGACGTCGTGGTTGGACAGCACCCAGGTGGTGGGGGCGCCGACGGGGCGCATCGCGGCCAGCGAGCCGTCGATGACCTCGCGCAGCTCGGCCGCGTCCCAGTTGGCGGTGAGGTACTGGAAGTTGAAGGCCTGGTGCATCTCGTCGGGGCGCACGTACCGGGCCGTCCGCTCGACGGTGGGGGTCCAGGCCTCGGCGACCAGCACGCGGTCGCCCTCGTACTCGTCGAGGATCCGGCGCCAGGAGCGGTAGATCTCGTGCACGCCGTCCTGGTCGAAGAACGGCATGATGTCGTTGCCGAGCAGCTTCAGCTGGTCGCCGGAGCCGATGTCGGGCAGGCCGGGGGCCTTGACCAGGCCGTGGGCGACGTCGACGCGGAAGCCGTCGGCGCCGAGGTCCAGCCAGAAGCGCAGGATGGAGCGGAACTCGTCCTGGACGGCCGGGTGCTCCCAGTTGAAGTCGGGCTGCTCGGGCGCGAAGAGGTGCAGGTACCACTCCCCGTCCTCGACCCGGGTCCAGGCGGGGCCGCCGAAGATGGACTCCCAGTCGTTGGGCGGCAGTTCGCCGTTCTCGCCCTGGCCGGGGCGGAAGTGGAAGCGCTCGCGCAGCCGGGAGCCGGGGCCCTCGCGCAGCGCCTGCTTGAACCAGTCGTGCTGGTCGGAGCAGTGGTTGGGCACGAGGTCCACGATGATGCGCAGGCCCAGTGCGTGGGCCTCGCGGATGAGCGCGTCGGCGTCGTGCAGGGTGCCGAACATGGGGTCGATGGCCCGGTAGTCGGCGACGTCGTAGCCCGCGTCGGCCTGGGGGGAGGCGTAGAAGGGGCTGAGCCACACCGCGTCGACCCCGAGCTCCTTGAGGTACGGGAGCCTGCTGCGCACGCCTTCGAGGTCGCCCATGCCGTCGCCGTTGCTGTCGGCGAAGCTGCGCGGGTAGACCTGGTAGATCACCGCGTCTCTCCACCATCCCCTGTGCGTGCCGGTGGTCGGGGCGGCGGCGGGGGCAGCGAGGTGCTGGGTCATGTCATCCCTGAAGGTCTCGGGGTGGGACGGCGCCGGACGGTCGGGGTCGGCGCCGCGCTGAATCGTGTACGCGCGTCGGTCGGTGGTACGGGGTGGGGGCCGTACGCACGGGACCCTGTGCGGGGGTTCCGTACGTACGGCCCGGGGAGGCCCCGCGCGTCAGCCCTTGGTGGCGCCGGCGGTCATGCCGGCGACCAGGTGGCGCTGGGCGAAGATGAAGAACGCCGCGGCCGGGATCGCGATGAGCACCGAGGCGGCGGTCATCGGGCCCCAGTTGGCGGTGTACTGCGTGACGAAGGTCTGCAGGCCGCCCGCGAGCGTGAGGTTCTCCTCGCCGACCATGAAGGCGGAGGCGTACGCGACCTCGCCCCAGGCGGTGATGAAGGAGTAGAAGGCGGTGACGGCCAGGCCGGGCTTGGCCAGCGGCAGGATCAGCCGCCAGAAGGTGCCGAAGGGGTTGAGTCCGTCGACGCGGCCGGACTCGTCGATCTCCACCGGGATGGTGTCGAAGAAGCCCTTCATCATCCAGGCGCAGAACGGCACCGCGATGGTGAGGTAGGTGATGATCAGGCCGACGGGCTGGTTGAGCAGCCCGAGCTGCCCCATCAGGTTGTAGAGCGGCACGATCAGGATCGCCATGGGGAACATCTGCGTGATGAGCAGGGTCCACATCAGCGGGCGCATGCCGGGGAACTTGAAGCGGCTGACCGCGTAGCCGGTGGTGGCCGCGATCATGACGCCCAGGACCGTGGTGACGCCGGCGACGAGCGCGGAGTTGGCGAACCAGGTGAAGAAGGAGGTCTGCTCGACGAGGTAGCGGTAGTTGTCGAGCGTGGTGTCCTTGAGGAAGTCCGTGGTGATCGCGTACTTCGCGGGCTTCAGCGAGGTCAGCAGCACCCACAGGACCGGGAAGACCGCCACGGTCGAGGCGACCGCCAGGGTGGCGTGCAGGCCGAAGGAGGCGAGCGGGCTGCGCTCGCCGCGCTTGCGCACGGGCTTGGCCGCGGCCGTGCCGGGGGTGGTGGGGTTCGTCGTGGCCATGGTCACCACACCTCTCCCTGCTTGCGCAGCGAACGCCGGTAGACCAGCGCGAAGATCATGAGCAGGGCGAGGATCAGCACGCCCCAGGTCGCCGAGCCGGCGAAGTCGCGGGGGCTTTCGATGAACGCCTCGCGGAAGGCCTGGGTGACCAGGATCTCGGTCGCGTCGCCGGGACCGCCCCGGGTGAGCAGGAAGATCACCGGGAACATGTTGAAGGTCCAGATGGTGGAGAGCAGGATCACCGTCATGCTGACCGAGCGGAGGCCCGGCAGGGTGATGTGCCGGAAGCGCTGCCAGGGGCCGGCGCCGTCCATCTCGGCGGCCTCGTAGAGCTCGCCGGATATGGACTGCAGGCCGCCGAGCAGGGCGACCATCATGAAGGGGACGCCGAGCCAGACGTTGACGGCGATGACCGAGACCTTGGCCCAGGTGGGGTCGTCGAGCCACGGGATCGCGCTGATCCCGCCGCCTTCGAGGAGCTTGTTGAGGATGCCGTTGTCGCGGTTGAAGAGGAACCGCCAGGCGAAGACGGAGACGAAGCCGGGCACGGCCCACGGCAGGATGAGCGCCATCCGGTAGAAGCCGCGGCCCTTGAAGGTCCGGTTCAGCATGTTGGCCAGGACCAGGCCGAGCGTGAAGGTGATGGAGACGCAGGCGACGGTCCACACCACCGTCCACACCAGGCGCTGGAGGAAGACCGGGTCGGAGAGCACCGCCGTGTAGTTGTCGAGGCCGACGAACTCGTACGTGGCCTCGATCTCGTTCACGCCGATGGTGCGGGCGACGTTGCGCTCGTTGGCGTCGGTCAGCGACAGGTAGATGCCGCGGACCAGGGGCCAGCCGATGATCACGCCGAGCACGATCACCACGGGGGCGGTCATCGCCCACGCGTACCAGTGCGTCGAAACCGCCCGGCGGAACTTTCCGGGTCGCTGGTCAGTCCTGCGGCTCCGGCCGCGGGCGAGATCCTCGCCCGCGGCCTTTGCCACCGACTGGCTCGTGGTGGTGTCCACAGCCATCCTCCGTCGGCCTGCCTTCCTCTACCGTCTTCGGCTCTCGGCTCTTACTTCCAGCCCTTGAGGATCTTGCGGAACTCGGCGCCGGCCGCCTTCGCCGCGTCCTCCGGGCTCGCCGCACCGGTCACAGCCTTGGTGTACTGCACCTGGAGCGGGGCGAACAGGCTGCCGTTCTCCGGGATCCAGGCGCGCTCGACGGCCTTGTCCACGGCGGGCTTGAAGAACTGGACCATCTCGTTGCCCTTGACGTCCGGCTGCTCGTAGGCGGCGGTACGGGTGGGCAGCAGGGAGAGCTCCTTGGCCGACTGCACCTGGACCTCCTGCGAGGTCATGTACTCGACGAAGGCGTGGGCGGCGTCGCGGTTCTTCGAGCCCGCGTAGACCGCCAGGTCGTGGCCGCCCTGCGGGGCGCCCTGACCGGCGGAGCCGGCCGGGACCGCGGCGATGCCGAGGTTGGCCTTGTCCTTGAACTCGTCACCGGCGTAGGCGTCGGCGACGGCCCACGGACCGTTGATCATCATGGCGACCTTGCCCGACTTGAAGGCGGTCTGCATGTTGTTCCAGCCGTCGGTCGCGTTGGTGAGCGCGGCGCCGGAGGTGACCAGGTCGCGGGCGGCCTTGAAGGCCTTCACGCCGGCCGGGGAGTCGACGGTGACCGTCTTGTTCTTGGCGTCGACCAGGTCGCCGCCCTCGCCGTAGATGAGCGGCAGGAACCAGTACGAGTCGTCGCCGCGCAGGTAGAGGCCGGTCTTGCCGGTCTTGCTCTTGATCGTGGCGGCGGCCTTCTTCAGCTCCTCCAGGGAGGTGGGGGCCTCGACGCCGGCGTCCTTGAGGATCTTCTTGTTGTAGAAGAGGCCCATGGTGTCGATGACCTGCGGGACCGCGTAGGTGGTGCCCTCGAACTTGCCGGAGGCGGCGGCCTGCGGCAGGAACTCGGAGTCGACCTTCTTGGCCGTCTCGGCGGGCACCTTGTCCAGGTAGCCGAGGGAGGCGAAGTCGGCGACCCAGCCGACGTCGGCGCGGATCACGTCCGGGGCGTCGGCACCGCTGCTGAAGGCGTTCTTGGCCTTGTTCTGCGCGTCGCCGTACGGGACGTTGACGTACTTGACGGTGACCTTGGGGTGCTTGGCGGTGAAGGCCTTCGCGATCTTCTCGAAGGTGGCCTTCTCGGCGTCGTTGGAGGTGTCCCACCAGGTGACGGTGCCGGAGAGCTCGCCGCCCGCCTTCTTGCCGTCCTCGCCGCCGTCGTTCTTGTCGCCGCCGCAGGCCGTCGCCGCGAGCGCCAGGGCCGCGACCAGCGCGGTGGCCGCTATGCCACGCCGCATATGAACTCCTTCAGTGATCCCGACCGCTCCCTCGCGGTGCCGAGTGGAAGGGAACGTAACAAGCTTGAAAGACGACCGAAAGACCTTGCGGCAATTTTCTGCAAGCTCGGGGGATCGTTACATCCACGTGTCCGGAAGGTTGCCGCTCCTTGCTGGCTGTTCGACGCCGGAGGCCCGCAACCCAGGGGGGTGTCGTCGCGTTGACCCCGATATGACCCAGGAGCTGACCGCCGTCCACACTGAAAGTCCTTCCAGCAAGCCGACCGGCTGGTGGCGCGACGCGGTGATCTACCAGGTATACGTACGGTCCTTCGCCGACAGCGACGGCGACGGCGTCGGGGACCTGCGCGGCATCCGCTCCCGCCTGCCGCACCTCGCCCGGCTGGGGGTCGACGCGGTCTGGCTCACCCCCTTCTACGCCTCCCCCCAGGCCGACGGCGGCTACGACGTGGCGGACTACCGGGCCGTCGACCCGCTCTTCGGCACCCTGGAGGACGCCGCCGACCTGGTGCGGGCCGCCCACGACCTGGGGCTGCGGGTGATCGTCGACGTGGTGCCGAACCACACCTCCGACCGGCACCGCTGGTTCCAGGAGGCGCTCTGCGACCCCTCGGCCCGGGCCCGCTACCACTTCAGGCCCGGCCGCGGCCCCGGCGGGGACCTGCCGCCCAACGACTGGGAGTCCGTGTTCGGCGGGCCCGCCTGGACCCGGGTCGACGTGCCGGTGGGCAGCGGGGGCTCCCGGCCGGAGGCCGGGGGCGAGTGGTACCTGCACCTCTTCGCGCCCGAGCAGCCCGACCTGAACTGGGAGCACGCCGAGGTCCGCGAGGAGTTCGACTCGGTGCTGCGCTTCTGGCTCGACCTGGGCGTCGACGGGTTCCGCGTCGACGTCGCCCACGGCATGGTCAAGCCCCCCGGCCTGCCCGACATCGGACACAGCGGCCAGGCCCGGCTGATCGGCGAGCAGGTGCTCCCCTTCTTCGACCAGGACGGGGTGCACGAGATCCACCGCTCCTGGCGGCGGCTCCTCGACTCCTACTCCCCCGCCCTCCGCCCGTGCGGCACCCCCGGGCAGCGGATCGGCGTCGCGGAGGCCTGGGCGCCCACCTCCGAGCGGCTGGCCCTGTACGTCCGGCCCGACGAGCTCCACCAGGCCTTCAACTTCCGCTTCCTGAACTGCCCCTGGGACCCGGAGGCGATGCGCCGCGTGATCGACGAGTCGCTGGCCGCGACCGCCTCCGTGGGCGCCCCCACCACCTGGGTGCTGTCCAACCACGACGTCGTCCGGCACACCACGCGGTACGGCAGCCTGGCCCGGGCGCGGGCCGCTGCGCTGCTGATGCTGGCGCTGCCCGGGTCGGCGTACCTGTACCAGGGGGAGGAGCTGGGCCTGCCGGAGGTCACCGACCTGCCGGACGAGGTGCGGCGCGACCCCGCCTTCCGGCGCGGCGGCCCGGCCACCGGGGCGCAGGGCGCATCGGCGGACGGGCAGGAGGGGCTGCGGGACGGGTGCCGGGTGCCGATGCCGTGGTCGGGCGCGGAGCCGCCGTACGGTTTCGGCCCCGGCGGCAGCTGGCTGCCGCAGCCCGCGGACTGGGCCGGGCTGACCGTGGAGGCGCAGACCGGCGATCCGCACTCCACACTGGAGCTGTACCGCGCGGCCCTGGAACTGCGCCGGGCGCTGCCGGGGCTGGGCGCGGGACCCGACCCTGCCGGGAACGGCGAGGGGAACGGCATGCGGTGGCTGGACTCCCCGGCAGGGGTGCTCGCCTTCGGGCGGCCGGGCTTCGTCTGCACCTTCAACACCCGGGGCACCCCCGTCGAACTCCCCTCCCCAGGACGGCCGGTGCTCTCCAGCTCCCCGCTCGGCGGGGACGGGAGGACTGTCCTTATTCCCGCTGATTCCTGCACGTGGTGGGCAATCTGACATGCGACCGGTACAGTCCAATCCCATGACCGCGAGGCTTGCCGACATCGCAGCCCAGGCGGGGGTCAGCGAAGCCACAGTCAGCCGCGTGCTCAACGGCAAGCCCGGCGTGGCCGCGGGCACCCGTGAGTCCGTGCTTGCCGCGCTCGACGTGCTCGGTTACGAGCGGCCCGTGCGGCTGCGCCAGCGCAGCGCCGGCCTCGTCGGACTGATAACCCCCGAACTGGACAACCCGATCTTCCCCGCCCTCGCGCAGGTCATCGGACAGGCCCTGACCAGGCAGGGGTACACGCCCGTCCTCGCCACCCAGACCCCGGGCGGCTCCACGGAGGACGAGCTCACCGAGATGCTGGTGGACCGCGGGGTCTCCGGCATCATCTTCGTCTCCGGTCTCCACGCGGACACCACCGCGGACATGACCCGGTACGACCAACTCCGCGGCCAGGGCGTGCCGTACGTCCTCATCAACGGCTACTCCGCCAAGGTGCAGGCGCCCTTCGTGTCGCCCGACGACCGCGCCGCCATGCACCTGGCCGTCACGCACCTCACCTCGCTCGGCCACACCAGGATCGGCCTGGCCGTCGGCCCGAAGCGGTTCGTCCCGGTGCTGCGCAAGATCGAGGGCTTCCACTCGGCGATGCGCGAGCGGCTGGGGCTGAGCCCCGCGGAGACCGAGGAGCTGATCCAGCACTCCCTCTACAGCCTGGAGGGCGGCCAGGCTGCCGCGACCGCGCTGATCGGGCGGGGCTGCACGGCCGTGGTCTGCGCCAGCGACATGATGGCACTCGGTGCCATCCGGGCGGCGCGACAGCAGGGGCTGCGTGTGCCGCAGGACGTCTCGGTGGTCGGCTTCGACGACTCCCCGCTCATAGCGTTCACGGATCCGCCGCTGACCACGATCCGCCAGCCGGTGCAGGCCATGGGTCAGGCGGCCGTCCGCACGCTGCTGGAGGAGATCGGCGGCACCCCCGCCCCGCCCAGCGAGTTCGTCTTCCTCCCGGAGCTGGTGGTCCGCGGGTCGACGGCCTCGGGTCCCGGCCGGCCCTGAGGGGCCGGGATCGGGCCCGGCGGGTGGTCCGGGGAGGGTCTCGGGAGGGTCTCGGGACGATCCCGGAGGGATCCGCCGTACGAAGGTCATACGTAGGACTGATCTGATGCACTGAAGACCGTCCCGAGGGATGATCGGAGGGCAGTACCGATCTGGCAGACTCTTTCCCTATGGGTGAAGCGAGCGTGAAGACACTGGAAACCCGGACGGATGTCGCGTCACCCATCGTGACCGAGGACGACCGCCCGGGCGGGTCCACGCGCACCCTCTGGGAGCGGCTCCGCGCACCGCGCCGGCCGCGCCTGTGGTTCGAGATCCTGCTGATCGCGGTCAGCTACTGGACGTACTCCCTCATCCGGAACGCCGTCCCGGAGCAGAAGGCCGCCGCCCTGCGCAACGCCGACTGGATCTGGCGGGTGGAGCACGACCTGGGCATCGCCGTCGAGAAGACGGTGAACCACGCCGTCGACTCCGTGACCTGGCTGGTCGTCGGCATGAACTACTACTACGCCACGCTCCACTTCGTCGTGACCATCGGCGTCCTCGTGTGGCTCTACCGCCGGCACCCGGGCCGTTACGCGCCCACGCGCCTGGTCCTGTTCGCCACCACCGGCGTGGCCCTGGTCGGCTACTACCTGTATCCGCTCGCGCCGCCGCGGCTGATGACCGGCGAGAACTTCATCGACACGGTGCTGGTGCACCACACCTGGGGCTCCATGGCCTCGGGCAACCTCAAGCACATGTCGAACCAGTACGCGGCCATGCCCTCCATGCACATCGGCTGGTCGCTCTGGTGCGGGCTGACGATCTTCGCGCTGGCCTCCGCGCCCTGGGCGAGGATCCTGGGCCTGCTCTACCCGACGGCCACGCTGGTCGTCATCGTGGCCACCGCGAACCACTTCTGGCTGGACGCGGTGGGCGGCATGCTCTGTCTCGCCTTCGGCTACTCCCTGTCGTACGTCTGGTACGGATCGCTCGCGCACCGGCTGCCCCGGCTGCCCGAGGACCAGTCGCCTCCGCCGCTGAGCAACGCGCTGCTGAACCGTATCCGCCGCTGAGCCACGGCCGCCGCAGAGGCCGCGGGGCCGGTGGGCAGGCGGCCGTCCTACTTCTTCTCCCTCACCTTGTCAGCGAGATCGCCGAGCGTCTCCTTGAGGATCTTCCCGAAGTTCGAGAACCCGGTGTCGGCCTGCCGGCGCACCTCGGCCAGGGCGACCTTGGCGTCGGCGAGCTTCTTGTCGATGTCCGCGCCCACCTGTTCGACGTTGGCTCCGACCGTGATGCCCACCTGGGCGAGGGCCAGCTCGACGCGTGCCCGCTTGTGCCCTGATCCGTCGACCATGAGGGAGTCAAGCCCCACGCTCCGCACCATGGAGTTGTACTTGTCGTCGGTGAGCTCCTCTTCCAGCAGGTGCTCGGCCAGGGTCTTCAGGAGGTACTTCTCGTCAGGGTCCAGCGCGAACGCCTCCGCGCGGGCGGGCGGCTCGGGCGGAGCGCCTGCGGACACCTTGGCGACCAGCTTCTTCACATCCTGCTCGATCTCGGCTGCGGTCCTCCTGGCTCCGTTGACCAGCTCGTTCCACCGGGATTCCGCGGGAATGACCTCCTCCCGCACGGTCTGGAGGGTCTGCTCGACGAGGGGCAGGGCAGTGGACCTCAGGCAGCCCGATTCGATCAGGGCCTGGCACGCCCTGAACCGTTCCAGGCTCTCCTCCAGCACGGCCAGCTTGAGGGTGAGTTCGTGCTGGAGCTCCGGGGACTTCCCCAGCCATCCACCGGAGAGCAGGGATCGGATCTCCCCTGCGGTCGCATAGCCCTTCAGGCACGCCTTCCGGACCAGCATTCCCTTCGAGGTAGGGTTCGGCCCGATGGCGATGACGGCGTCCAGGATCTTCTCCGTGCCGTGCACCTTCGACAGGACTTCGGCGACCGCCGACGCCCCGTCGCGCTCGGCGTAGTACTTCAGGATGTACTGCGCCGTGTCGACGATCTCCTGTACCAGCACGACCTGCTCGGCGGCGGCCACGACCCGCTGCCGAGCGTTCTCCTCCTGCGCCTGGAGCTCGCTCACCTCCCAGAGCCGGCGGGAGAGTTCCTCGTCGAATGCGCGCTGCCCGTCCGGTTCCGCACCAGTCGGCCGGTCCGGTTCGGGTGCCGGGGAGTCGGCGTCAGCGATGCGCTGTTCGGCCTGCCGCCGGGTCTCCATCACCTTCCGCTTCTCTTCCCGGACGATGGAATCGAAGGCCTCGGCGGCCTCCCGGAGCGAGGGGATCTTGCTGTTGGCCAGCTCCGGAATCCCCTGCTGCTGCCACTTCTCGATCTCCCGGATCAGTACTGCGGCCTTGCCCAGCTCGACGGCTCGCTGCTTCGCAGTAGCGGCCCGGACCACCCCCTCTTCGGTGATCGCAAGTACTTCGGTTTCGGTCGCCGGGGAGGGTGGAGGCGGTGAGGTCATGCCTGTGCCTGTTCATGAGGTGGGTGGTCGAGGGGCCCGTGGGGCCCCGCCTTGCCTCATGAGTTTCCGCCGGTCCCGCGCGCTTGTCGTGGTCCGGAAGGGGAGCCACAGAGGAATTCCGGGTTCCCCCAACGGGCACGCCCGGCGGGCGGCCTAGGGGGTGTTGCGAAAGTCCTGTGTGGTGCCCGCGGTGTCCGGTGCGTGCTCTCGGCGTGCCGGACGAAGGCCCTCGTACTGGGCGTACTCGGGGCTTTGGCCGGTGCGGCGAGAGTGCGTGCCGGGCGCCGTGGGCGCCGTGCGGACTTTCGCAACACCCCCTAGGCCGGGGCCAGGACCACCGCCGTGCCGTACGCGCATACCTCGGTGCCCACGTCGGCGGCCTCGGTGACGTCGAAGCGCATGGCCAGGACGGCGTTGGCCCCGCGTGCCTGCGCCTGCTCCACCAGTCGCTCCATGGCCTGGTTGCGGGTCTCCACCAGCGTCTTCGTCAGGCCCTTCAGCTCGCCGCCGAGCATGGACTTCAGGCCCGCCCCGATCTGGCTGCCGAGGTGCCGCGACCGCACGGTCAGGCCGAAGACCTCGCCGATCACCTGCTGCACCCGGTGCCCCGGGACGTCGTTCGTCGTCACGACCAGTACGCCGGCGTGGGGTGCCTGGCCCCCGCCGTATTCGTCGATGCCCATGGGCCCACCCTGGGGCGCGCCCCAGGGCCGCGCATCCCGGGTGAGGCGTTCTCGTGACCTCCCGGGGGCCGTCCGGGGTCAGCCGGCCGCGGGGCCCACGGGTGCCCACGGGGACAGCGCGGCGTCCGGTGAGCCCTCGGTGGCGCTCCAGTACAGGCGTCCGTCGATGCCGACGACGGCCAGCGTGGTCCGTCCGTCGTCGGTACGGGCAGCGGCGGGGGCGCCGTCGAACATCACCCGGGCGCGCTCCCAGGCCCGCCCGGGCCCGCCTGCGGTGCCGAGCCCGCCGTCGGCGGAGCGGGCGGCCAGCACCCGTCCCGCGGCCGCGATCCCGCCGTAGCCGCCCGGTCCCCCGGTCTCGGCGAACGGGGAGACCCGCAGGCCGGCGGTCTGTCCGGCGAGGGCGGTGCGCACGTCGCCCGAGTCCGGCTTGCGGAACCAGAGCCGTACGCCCGCACCGTCCGGCACCGCCGTGAGCGGGATGGTGGTCGGGGGCAGTCCGGTGGCGGTGGCCGGGCCGAGCGGGGCACCGGCGGAGCGCTGCGCCCAGCCCAGGACGGACCGGCCGGTGCTGGAGAACACGTAGCGCCGGCCCCGGGCGTCGGTGGCGGCCGCCGGGTTGCCGTGCAGGTCGGTGCCGCCGAGCCGGTCCCAGGGGCCCCAGTCGCCGGCCGCCCGCCGGGTGCGGCCGCGTAGCGTCTGGGCGCCGTCGCGCACGTACACCGCGAGGCGGCCCGTGCCGTCGGCAGCGAGCGCGGGGGCGCCGAGGTCGGAGAGCCAGGTCGCGTCGTCCCGCTCGGGGGTGCCCAGGGACTGCCACGGGCCGAAGGCGCCGCCCGGGGTCCGCTGGACGGCCAGGACGACCTCGCGCCGGTAGTCCGTGCCGCTCGCGCCCGGCTCGGTGCGGGTGCCGGTGACCGCGATGCGGCCGTCGGGCAGCCGGAGCGCGGAGACGCCCTGGTCCATGCCCGTGCCGGGGACCAGGGCGGGGCCGGTCCAGGGGGCGGCGGGGCCGGGGCGTTCCCAGACCGCCAGCTGCCCGTCGAGCACGGAGAAGGCCGACAGCCTGCCGCCGGGTGCGGGGACGAGCCACGAGGTGCTGTTGCCGCGGGCGTAGCGGATGTCCTGGCTCCAGTGGTTGCCGCCGGGGTTGCGGGACACCTTGAGGTCGCCGCAGCCGGCCGGGCTGCCGCAGTCCTGGCCGCCGAGCCAGGCGTACGCGTCGAGCACCGCCAGCTTCCGCCGGGCGTTCTCGGGGTCGAGGGCCGTGGCGAAGGAGCTGTTCTGGTACCCGAGGTAGTTCTGGACGGTGAAGTGCGGGCGGTGCCGGTCCTCGGCGGCGTACCGGGTGAGGGCGGCCTGCAGGAACCGCGCCCCGTACACGTGGTCCTGGTGGTCGGTGGGCTTGCGGGTGGCGCGGTACCGGCCGGGGGTGGGGTCCTGGGTGCGGACCAGGGTCGGGTGGTAGGTCTCCAGCAGGCCGGTGAGGGTCCGGACGACCTGCTCCCTGTCGTAGGCGAAGGGGGTCCTGACCGGGGTCCCGGAGGTGAGCTGCGACTCCAGGCGCGGCACCCGGCCGTCCCAGAGGCCGTGCAGGCTGTGCGGCTGGTCCGCGCTGACCACGCGCGCCTCGCGCATCTGGAGCCAGACCAGGCGGACCGAGGGCGCGGCGTCGAGGACGTCGAGCTCCGCGTGGCCGCCGCCGCGGGTGGCGACGGCCGACCGGGTCCAGCGGGAGGTCCGGTCGCCGGTGGCCATCTGGGCGTAGGCGGCGCGGATGCCGTTCTGGCGGGCCTCGGCGTAGGCGGCGCGGTCGGCGGCGGGGCGGGGGGCGCCGCGGCCGCCGGCGGCGTTGACCCCGTCGCTCTCGCCGGAGGTGAGGTAGACGGTGGTGAGGGGGTGGCCGGCGGCTATCGACTGCGAGAGGTCGGGGTTCATGAAGTACAGGTCGTCGTCGGGGTGGGCGACGACCTGGAGTACGGAGCCGCGGCCGGCGTTGGTGCCGGAGTGGGTGCCGGCGGCGGTGTCGTCGCCGGCCGCCGCGGTGCCGGTGCCGCCGGGGGCGGCCTCGTAGGCGACGGTTCCGGCGGCCGCCACGCAGAGCGCGGCGAGGAGGGCGAGGGTGCCCTTGCGCATCGTCCGGGGTGGGGTGCGGCGACGATGCGTCGGGGGCATAACGGAACGTCACCTTCCATACCGGGCAATTTTTAGCATCATAAGCACGGCGATGTGATGGTTGGCGTCGTATGTCCGTTACGGGTACCCGGCGGATGTGTAACAGCCGCCCGGGCCGCAGCCGCCAGGTGCCCGAAGGGGGCCGAAGGGGGCTCGGTGGCGTCCGAAGGCCGGTGGCGTCCGAAGGGGGCCCGTGGGGGCCGAAGCCCGTTCCCTAGGGCCGGTCCTGGGGCTCCGTCACCGCCGGGCGCCACGGCTGGGGCCGGCCCCCCTGGAGGCTCCCCGGCGGGTACGTCGTCCAGTGCAGCTTCGCGTCGAGCCCCAGCACGGCCGTGGTGGCCGGGCCGGTGCTCTCCGCCACGCTCGCCGGCGACCCGGCGAACAGCATCTCCGACTCCGACCACGCGGGCGGCCCCGTGAGCGGCGAGACCCCGACCGTGCCGCCGGCGACCCGCCCGGTGAGCAGTCCGCCCGCGGCGCTCACCGCGCCGTACCCGGCGGTGCCCCCGACCTCGCGGACCGGGGAGACGAGCGCCCTCGCGGCCCCGGGCGCGAGGGTCACGGTGCGGACCGCGCCCGAGTCGGGCTTGCGATAGAAGAGCCGTATCCCATCGCCCTCGGGGGCCGCCGAGAGCGGGAGGGTGGTCGGCGGCAGGCCGGTCGGGTGGGGGCCCGTCAGCCGGCCGCCGGGGACCTGCTGGTACCAGGCGAGCACCGTGCGCGGAGTGGTGGCCGTCACGTACCGGCGGCCCGACGCGTCCTTCGTCACCACCGGCTCGCCCATCAGGTCGGTGCCGCCGAGCCGGAGCCAGGGGGTCCAGCCGCCCTGGGGCAGCTGCTCGCGCACCCGCAGCGTGCGGCGCGCGTCCCGTACGTACACCGCGAGGCGTCCGCTGCCGTCGAGGACCACCGGGGCGGGACCGCTGATCGCGGAGGTGCCGGGGGCGTCCGCGGTCTCCGGGGTGGCCAGGGACTGCCAGGAGCCGAAGGGGCCCCCGGGCAGGTCCTGTACGGCGAACACCACGTCCCGGCGGTAGTCGGCGGCCCGCTGCCCGAGGGTGGTGCGGGTGCCGAAGACCGCGACGCGGCCGTCGGGCATCCGTACGGCCGACGCGCCCGGGTCCATACCGGGACCGGGCAGCAGCTCGGGCCCGGTCCAGCGGCCCCGGGGGCCGGTGCGGTGCCAGACCGCCATCCGGCCGTCGAGCACGGCGAAGGCGTAGAGCCCGCCCTGCGCGTCCTCCACCAGCCAGGACGTGCCCTCGCCGCGCGTGTAGCGCTGGCTCTGCACCCAGTTGGCGCCGGTGGGGCGGGCGGCCACCTTGCGGTCGCCGCAGCCGGCCGGGCTCCCGCAGTAGTTCTCCTTGTCCATCCACGCGTACGTCTTGAGGGTGCGCAGCTTGGCGTTGGCGGTGGCCGGGTCGAGGGAGTGGGGCAGGGCACTGTTGAGGTAGCCGAGGTAGTTCTGCACCGAGTAGTGCGGGCGGTTCGGGAACCGCTCGTACCGCGCCGCCGCGGCCTGCACGAACCGGGCGCCGTACATGTGGTCCTGATGGTCCGTGAACTTGCCGCTGCGGGCGTGCCGTCCGGGGGTGGGGTCCTGCATCCGTATCGTCGTGGGCCTGAAGCGCTCCAGCACGCCGGTGATGGTGGCGACGACCTCGTCCTTGGTGTACGCGAAGGGGGTCGTGACCGGGCTGCCCGAGGCGAGCTGGGACTCCAGGCGCGGTATCCGGCCCTCCCACAGGCCGCGCAGGCTGTCCGGCCGGTAACCGCTGACGGTACGGGCCTCCCCCAGCTGCAGCCAGACCAGGCTGATCTGGGGCCGGGACACCAGGACGTCTATCTCGGCGTGGCCGCCGCCGGCCGTCTCGATGGCGGAGCGCTTCCAGGGGCTGGTGCGGTCGCCGGTGGCCATCTGGGCGTAGGCCGCGCGTATGCCGTTCTGCCGGGCCTCGGCGTAGCGGCCGCGGTCGGCGGCCGGGCGCGGGTCCTTGAAGTGCGGGCCGCGGGCCGCGTTGATGCCGTCGGACTCGCCGGAGGTGAGGTAGGCGGTGGTGAGGGCGTGCCCGGAGGTGAGCGAGCGGCTCAGGTCCGGGTTCATGAAGAAGAGGTCGTCGTCGGGGTGGGCGACGATCTGCAGCACGGAGCCGCCGACGGTACGGGTCGGGGCCGCGGCGGGCTGCGGGGTGTCCAGGGCCGTGACCCGTCCTCCGGACACGACGGCCACCGCGGCGGACGCGCTGGCGGCAACCACGGTGAAAAGGGCAGCGAAACGGATGCGGCGGGCAGGGGGCATCGGGTCACGCCTCGGGATCGTGCGGGGCCGGTGCCGCGGAACGCGGACACCTCATAGCAGTCAGACAGAGGGAAAACGAAGGGATTTGGTTCATCGGGCGGCGCGGGTTCATCAGGTTGTGAGGTCGGTCGGGGCTCGGGCGATCCGGTCCGGCTAGGCTCGTGACCCGGACCCGGCTGGGCAGGCCGGAGCGGACGGCAGGGAAGCGGAGGCGACGGGATGACGGTCCCCGGACGCAGGAGCAGTACGTTCACACGGCTGCTGCGACACGGTTTCACCGACCCCTCGGCCGCCGAGCGTCTGTTGGACACCCGGGAGCTGGCCCCCGTACGCACCGATCCGGTGCTGCTCGACGCACTGGGAGCGGTCGCCGACCCCGATCTTGCCCTACGCGGTCTGGTGCGCCTCACGGAGGCCCAGGATCCGGAGGGCAGGAGCGCCCTGCTGTCCACGCTGACCACGGCGAAGCCGCTGCGCGACCGGCTGCTCGGGGTGCTCGGCGCCTCGGAGGCGCTGGCCGACCACCTGGCCCGCCATCCCCTGGACTGGCAGGCCCTGGTCACGTACGAGGCGGCCGATCTGCACCCGGGGCTGCCGGAGTTCGAGGCGGGGCTGGCGGACGCGCACGATCCGGTCGCGCTGCGGGTCGCGTACCGGCGGTGCCTGCTGTCCATCGCCGCGCGGGACGTGTGCGGCACGACGGACGTGGCGCAGACCGCGGCGGAGCTGGCGGACCTGGCGACGGCGACGCTGCGCGCGGCGCTGCGGATCGCCACGATGGCGGCGCCGCAGGACGCCGCGGAGTGCCGGCTCGCGGTCATCGCGATGGGCAAGTGCGGGGGCCACGAGCTGAACTACGTCTCCGACGTGGACGTGATCTTCGTCGGGGAGGCGGCCAAGGGGGCGAGCGGGACCGACGAGGCGGCCGCACTGCAGGCGGCGACCCGGCTGGCCTCGCACCTGATGCGGATCTGCTCCGAGACCACCGTCGAGGGCACGATCTGGCCGGTGGACGCGAACCTGCGGCCCGAGGGGCGCAACGGACCTCTGGTGCGCACCCTGTCCTCGCACCTGGCGTACTACCAGCGGTGGGCCAAGACCTGGGAGTTCCAGGCGCTGCTGAAGGCGCGGGCCGTCGCGGGCGACGAGGAACTGGGCGAGGAGTACGTCTCGGCCATAACTCCGCTGGTGTGGCAGGCGTCGGAGCGGGAGAACTTCGTCGCGGACGTGCAGAAGATGCGCCGCCGGGTGGTCGACAACATCCCGGCCTCCGAGGTGGACCGGGAGCTGAAGCTCGGTCCCGGCGGGCTGCGGGACGTCGAGTTCGCCGTCCAGCTGCTGCAGTTGGTGCACGGGCGCAGCGACGCCACCCTGCACTCAGGCACCACCCTCGACGCCCTGCACGCGCTGGCCGCCGGCGGGTACGTCGGCCGCACCGACGCCGCGCAGCTGGGGGACGCGTACCGCTTCCTGCGCGCCATGGAGCACCGCATCCAGCTGTACCGGCTGCGGCGCACGCACCTGGTGCCGGAGGACGAGAACGACCTGCGGCGCCTGGGGCGGTCGCTGGGGCTGCGCACGGAGCCGGTGGCCGAGCTGAACAAGGCCTGGCGGAGGCACGCCTCGGTGGTGCGGCGGCTGCACGAGAAGCTCTTCTACCGGCCGCTGCTCGACGCTGTGGCCCAGCTGGCGCCGGGTGAGATCCGGCTGTCGCCGCGGGCCGCGGGGCAGCGGCTGGAGGCCCTGGGGTACGCCGACCCTGCCGCGGCCCTGCGCCATCTGGAGGCGCTCGCTTCGGGCGTCACCCGGAAGGCCGCGATCCAGCGGACCCTGCTGCCGGTGCTGCTGGGCTGGTTCGCCGACTCCGCCGACCCGGACGCCGGCCTGCTGGGCTTCCGCAAGGTCTCCGACGCGCTCGGCAAGACGCCCTGGTACCTGCGGCTGCTGCGGGACGAGGGCGCCGCCGCCGAGAACCTGGCCCGCGTACTCTCCGCCGGCCGGCTCGCTCCCGACCTGCTGCTGCGCGCCCCGGAGGCGGTGGCGCTGCTCGGCGACGAGGAGGGGCTGCGGCCGCGCGAACGCGAGGCGCTGGAGCAGGAGGTGCTGGCGGCGGTCGGACGGGCCGACGACGCGGAGACGGCGATCACGGTGGTGCGCGGGGTGCGGCGGCGCGAGCTGTTCCGTACCGCCGCGGCGGACATCATCGACTCGTACGGCACCGAGGAAAACCCGGTGGAGGAGGACCACGGCACGCTGGTCGACCGGGTCGGCAGCGCGGTCTCCGACCTGACCGCGGTCACCCTGGCGGGCGCCCTGCGCGCCGCCGTCCGCGACCAGTGGGGCGACGAACTCCCCACCCGCTTCGCCGTCATCGGCATGGGCCGCTTCGGCGGCCACGAACTCGGCTACGGCTCCGACGCGGACGTGCTCTTCGTCCACGAGCCGCGCGAGGGCGTCGACGAACAGGAGGCGGCCAAGGCGGCGCAGGCCGTCATCGCCGAGATGCGCCGGCTGCTCCAGCTGCCCACCGCCGACCCGCCGCTGCTGATCGACGCGGACCTGCGCCCGGAGGGCCGCAGCGGCCCCCTGGTCCGCACCCTCGGCTCGTACGCGGCCTACTACCGCCGCTGGTCGCTGGTGTGGGAGAGCCAGGCGCTGCTGCGGGCCGAGCCGGTGGCCGGCGACCCGGACCTGGGCCGGCGCTTCATCGACCTGATCGACCCGCTGCGGTACCCGGTGGAGGGGCTGCACGAGGACGAGGTCCGCGAGATCCGCCGCCTGAAGGCCCGCATGGAGTCGGAGCGGCTGCCGCGCGGCGCCGACCCGACCCTGCACACGAAGCTGGGCCGGGGCGGCCTGAGCGACGTCGAGTGGACCGTACAGCTCCTCCAGATGCGGCACGGCTGGGCGGAGCCCGGCCTGCGCACCACCCGCACCCGCGAGGGCCTGGCCGCCGCCCACGCCGCGGGCCTCATCCCGACCGAGGAGGCGCAGATCCTGGACGAGGCCTGGGTCCTGGCCACCCGCGTCCGGAACGCCGTGATGCTGGTCCGCGGCCGCGCGGGCGACACCTTCCCCTCGGACGCCCGCGAACTGGGCGCGGTGGGCCGCTACCTGGGCTACGGCGAGGGCGGCGCCGGCGAAATGATCGACGACTACCGCCGCACGACCCGCCGCGCCCGCGCGGTGGTGGAGGAACTCTTCTACGGGGCGTGAGCACCGGCCGGCCGACCGGCCGCCGCGGACCGTCAGACCGGCCCGGCGTCGCCCCGCACCCGGGCGTGCAGGTGCTCGTCGTACGTTGGACGCAGCCGCCACCGCACGGGCGGGACCCGGCCGCTCCGCGGCCGGACGGCCCACGGTCGGCCCGAGGGGCCTGCACACGGCTCCGGGCCGGTGGTCGACGACCACCGGCCCGGAGTGACGTGCGCGTCGAGAACCGCCGCTGACCTGCGGTTACAGGACCGGGAGGTTCTTGCGGAGTTCGAAGGCGGTGACCTCCGAGCGGTATTCCTCCCACTCCTGCTTCTTGTTGCGCAGGAAGAAGTCGAAGACGTGCTCGCCGAGGGTTTCGGCGACCAGTTCGCTGCGCTCCATCAGGGCGATGGCCTCGCCCAGGTTCTGCGGGAGGGGTTCGATGCCCATCGCGCGGCGTTCCGAGTCCGAGAGGGCCCAGACGTCGTCGTCGGCGCCGGCCGGGAGTTCGTAGCCCTCCTCGATGCCCTTCAGGCCCGCCGCCAGCAGGACCGCGTACGTGAGGTACGGGTTGGCGCCCGAGTCGATCGAGCGGACCTCGATGCGGGAGGAGCCCATCTTGCCCGGCTTGTACATCGGGACGCGGATCAGGGCCGAGCGGTTGTTGTGGCCCCAGCAGATGTACGAGGGGGCCTCGCCGCCCGCGCCGGCGCTGCGCGAGGAGCCGCCCCAGATGCGCTTGTACGAGTTGACCCACTGGTTCGTGACCGCCGAGGTCTCGCCCGCGTGCCGGAGGAGGCCCGCGATGAAGGAGCGGCCCACCTTCGAGAGCTGGTACTCGGAGCCGGACTCGTAGAACGCGTTGCGGTCGCCCTCGAAGAGGGAGAGGTGGGTGTGCATGCCCGAGCCGGGGTACTCCGAGAACGGCTTCGGCATGAAGGTGGCCTGGACGCCCTGCTCCAGGGCCACCTGCTTCATGACCAGGCGGAACGTCATGATGTTGTCCGCCGTGGAGAGGGCGTCGGCGTACCGGAGGTCGATCTCCTGCTGGCCCGGGGCGCCCTCGTGGTGGCTGAACTCCACCGAGATGCCCATGGACTCCAGCATGGTGATGGCCTGGCGGCGGAAGTCCATGCCCACGTTCTGCGGGGTGTGGTCGAAGTAGCCGGAGTTGTCCGCCGGGACCGGACGGGAGCCGTCCAGCGGCTTGTCCTTCAGCAGGAAGAACTCGATCTCGGGATGGGTGTAGAAGGTGAAGCCCAGGTCGGAGGTCTTGGCCAGGATCCGCTTCAGGACGAAGCGCGGGTCCGCGAAGGACGGGGACCCGTCGGGCATCAGGATGTCGCAGAACATCCGGGCGGTGCCCGGTGCCTCGGCGCGCCACGGCAGTATCTGGAAGGTCCCCGGGTCCGGCTTGGCGATCATGTCCGACTCGTAGACACGGGCGAAGCCCTCGATCGCGGAGCCGTCGAAGCCGATGCCCTCGTCGAAGGCCTGCTCCAGTTCGGCGGGCGCCACGGCGACCGACTTCAGGAAGCCGAGCACGTCGGTGAACCACAGGCGCACGAAGCGGATGTCGCGCTCCTCGAGCGTCCGGAGGACGAATTCCTGCTGCTTGTCCATGCCTTCATCCTCGCAGTTCAGAGGGCCTGTGCACCACCAGCCGGGCATCGGGGGGCCGCCCCAGTATCGCCAGCCGCGGTTTCGGCCACATTACGGGCCCCCCGGTACCTGTGACACCCCGCACTGACGGCGGTGCCGCCCCGCCCACTACCATCTGCGGCCATGGGGGGCGGGCAGCACATCCGACACGGGCGCACCAGGCGCCACGTCGCGCTGCTGTGCGCCCTGGGCACCCTGCTGGCGGCCCTCTTCCTGTGTACGGGCACGGGGTCGTCCGGCCCGGTACGGGACCCCGGCGGCGCCGTCGCGCGTCACGCCGCCGAGGCGCACCGCGCCGCGTACGTCTGCCCGTACGACCTGCCGGGCTGCTCGCCCTTCTCGCACCTGACCCCGGGTGTCCTCACCGCGCCCCCGCCCGCGGCCGCGCTCCCCGCGGTGGTGCCGCCGCCGGCCGGCCCGGACCTCCCGGCCGGCCGGCGGCTGCCTCCGGAGCCGTCGGCGCGCGCCCCCGACCTCCACGTCCTTCAAGTGCTGCGGACCTGAGGCGGACCGTTTCTCCCGCTCACCCCGCCAACCCCCACATACGAGAAGGACCAGCCATGGGCAGCAAGACCTCCAACCCCTCCCGCCAGGCCCGCATAGCCGAGATGCGGCGCGCCGAGCAGGCCCGCGACCGCCGCAACAAGATCATCGCGATCACCGTCTCCGTCCTCGTCCTGGGCGGCGTCGGCGGCTTCGGCGCGTACGTCCTCAACAAGAAGGCCGACGAGGTCCAGGCCAAGGAGGACCTCGTCAAGAAGCCGGTGACGGCCGAGCAGAGCTGGGACGTGAAGAAGCTGGGCCGCAACCACGTCACCAAGGCCGTGTCGTACCCGATGAAGCCCCCGGTCGGCGGCGACCACAACCCCGTCTGGATGAACTGCAACGGCGACGTCTACACGACCGCGATCCCGGACGTGAACGCCGTCCACTCGCTGGAGCACGGGGCCGTCTGGATCACGTACAACGCCAAGGCCGCCAAGGGTGACGTCGAGAAGCTCGCCAAGAAGGTCAAGAAGACCCCGTACACGCTGATGAGCCCGGTGGACGGCCAGGCGGGCGCGATCATGCTGAGCGCCTGGGGCAAGCAGGTCTCGGTCGACGGCGCGGACGACGCCCGGGTGGACCAGTTCCTCGCCAAGTACGTCCAGGGCCCGCAGACGCCGGAGCCGGGTGCCGCGTGCACGGGCGGAATGGCCGCCCAGTGAAGCGGGCGCAGTGGGCCGCCGTGACGGCGGTCGTCGGGGCCCTGCTCTTCGCGGGTGCGGCGACCGTCGCGACCGCGGGCGACGGGTCCGCGGAGGACCGCGTCCCGGCCGTCACCTCGGCCGACGCGGGATTCGCGCGGGACATGTCGGTGCACCACCAGCAGGCGGTGGAGATGTCCTTCATCGTCCGCGACCGCACGCAGGACGAGGCGGTGCGCCGCCTCGCGTACGACATCGCGAACACCCAGGCCAACCAGCGCGGCATGATGCTCGGCTGGCTCGACCTGTGGGGGCTGCCGAAGGTGTACCCGGCCGCCGAGCCGATGGCCTGGATGGCCGGGGGCGGCGACGCCGAGGCCGGCGAGGGCGGTCACGCGGGACACGGGCAGGCCTCCGGCGGGCACGGGTACGGCGGGCACGGCGGCCACGGCGGTGTCGCCGCCAAGGAGGGCGCGCTGATGCCGGGCATGGCCACGCCGGCCGAGCTGGAGCAGCTGCGCAAGGCGGAGGGCAGGCAGGCCGAGATCCTCTTCCTGCAGCTCATGACCGACCACCACAAGGGCGGTGTCGCCATGGCCCAGGGCTGTGTGAAGCTCTGCGAGCCGGGCGTGGAGCGCGACCTCGCCCAGGGGATGGTCGAGGCCCAGCAGTCCGAGCTGACCCTGATGGCGGACATGCTGCGGGAGCGGGGCGCCGCGCCGCGCTCCTGAGTCACCCGCAGACACGGCCTCAGGCCTGAACGGCCGCCACGACCGCCCGCGCCACCTGGCGCGGGCGGTCGCGCATGACCAGGTGTCCCGCGGGCTCGGCGACCTCGAAGCGGGCGCCGAGGGCGTCGGCCAGGGCGGCCTGCGCGGCCAGCCAGCGCAGCGCGGTCCGGCGGGCGGAGCCGTCGTAACCGGCGAGGACGGTGACCGGGAGGCCCGCGGGGAGCGGGCGGGTGGCCCGGAGCGCGAGGACCTCGGCCGCCATGGCGGGGTACCGGGCGTTCTCCAGCAGCATCCCGCGCCACACCCGGCTCGTGCGGTGGCAGCGCCGTACGAGGCCGGGGTCGGCGGCGCCGCGGTACGGGGCGGGGGCCCCGCCCGCGTCGTACGGGGCGGGCGATCCCGCGTCCCACGCGTCCGGGGCACCCGCGCCGTACGGGGCGGGCGTGCCGCCGTACGGACCCGCCGCGCCCCCGACCCGCTCCGCCGCCCCGTCGTACGGGCCCACCGTGCCCAGTCGCAGCATCGCCCGCCGGGCCGCCGGACCCAGGGCCGCCGGCAGGCCCGCTGCGGTGGCGAGGGTGCCCAGGGCCCGGGCGGCGGCGGTGCGCAGGGCCGGCAGCGGTGCGGCGGGCGCCTCGGCCACACTGCCGTCGACCAGCAGCAGGGCGGCGGCGCGGCCGGGGTGCAGGCGGGCGAAGGCCTCGGCGTGGAACCCGGCGGCGGAGTGGCCGGCCACCGTGACCGGGCCGCCCCCGGAAAGACCCAGGGCATCCAGGAGCACGGCGATCCGGCGGGCCTCCCCCGCGGCCGTGGGCGGCACCGCCGCCGGGCCGCTCAGTCCGTGCCCGGGACGGTCGAAGCGGACCACCGTGCGGTGCGGGGCCAGGAAGGGCACGACGGGGTCCCAGTCGTACCAGCCGAGGCCCAGCCCGGCGCTGAGCACCGCCACCGGCCCAGAGCCCTCGACCCGGACGTGCACGGGCACCCCGTCCACCCGCACGAAGCCGTCCCACCCGGCACCGGCCACGAAGCCGTCTCCCCCGGCGCCGGTCACGTCCGGCGCTCCTTGGCGACCGCCCAGGCCAGGGTGGCGAGCCAGACGGCCACGAGCAGCACCTGGAGCCGCTGTCCGGCACCGAGGGACCAGGTCCCTCGCCCCGCGGTGAAGGCGGTGACGGCGCCCAGGGTCCAGACGGTGGCGAGGAGTTCGAGCAGGACGAGGACGGGGCCGGTACGGGCCACCGGCGCCCACCACCCGTAGCGGCGGGCGGCGACGGTCAGGCAGATGATCCCGGCCAGGGCACCGGTCATGGCGAGGCTGCTGCTGACCGCGTGGGCCTGGTGGGTGGCCGGCACCAGGCCGGCGGTCTCGCGGGCCGCGCACTCGGGGTCGACGGTGGGCGCGCAGCTGAGGGGGAGCCAGGCGTCGGCGGCCGTGGCGGCGCCGAACAGGGCGAGGCCGGCCCACCCGGCCAGGGCCCAGGGGCGGCGGGACTCCGGACGGCGGACGGTACGCAGCAGGGCGAGGAGCGCCCCGGCCAGGACGAGCAGGCCGGCGGTGAAGTCGGTGGCGCGGAAGAGGCCGCCCATGGGCTGGTCCTCGGCGGCGAGTTCGCTGACGTAGGTCTGGACGGGGTCGAGGCCGGTGGAGAGCACGACTTCGAGGACCCAGGCGGTGTAGGCCGTGGCGCCGAGACCGAGGAGGGCGGCGACGGGCCGCGTACCGATTGTGGACATAGTGGGAGCAATCCTAGGAGTCCGCGCCGCACCCCTTACGCCATGCATACCCTCCGGGGGTAAGCTGCGCCGCATGACCGCCCGCCTCGCCCTCACCCGCGCGCTGCTGCTCGCGGGGCTGCTGCTGGGGCTGGTCACCATGCACACGCTCGGCCACCCGGCCCCCGCCGCCGCGGCGGCGGGACACGCGGGGCTCGGGCAGCACGGGCAGTACGGGCAGTACGGGCACCACGCGCAGCCCGAGCACCACGGCCGGCCCTCCACCGAGGATGCCGGGGGTACGGAACCCGCCCACGACCGGCACGGGGTCCCCGCGGCGCACACCGGCGAAGCGGCGAACGCCCAGGCCGGCACCGCCCAGGCCGGTGGGGCCCAGGCCGGTGGGGCCACGGGCGGGCTCGACCCGATGGCCGTGTGTCTGGCCGTACTCGGGGCGCTGGTGCTGGTGGCGCTGGCCGGCGGGCATCCGCTCGCCCGGCGCGGCCGGCCGGCACCGTACCCGGGGCGGACCCGGCGCCGGTGGGCGGCGGGCAGGGCGCCGCCCTCCCGGACGGTGGTCCTGCGGGTATAGGACGGACCGGCCCAAGACGCGTCCACCCCACACCCGCCACCCTTCACGAGGTGCACACCCATGCGCACGCCCACTCCCCTCACCCGACGCGCCCTGATCGGCGCCGGCATGGCCCTCGCCGCCGGCACCGTCCTGTCCGCCTGCTCCGGCAACTCCGGCGGGAGCGGTCACGGCGGCCACGCCATGCCGGGCTCGACCCCCGGCACCGGCGCCACCCCCGCCGGTTACGTCACCCCGGACGGCCCCGAGGTCAAGGCGGCCGAGGCGGCCCGCCCCGACGGCGGCCGGGTCCGCGAGGTGCGGCTCACGGCCACCCCCGGCACCCTCGACCTCGGCGGCGGCCGCACCGTGTCCTCCTGGGCGTACGGCGACCGGCTGCCCGGCCAGGAGGTACGGGCCACCGCCGGCGACACCCTGGCGCTCACCCTCGCCAACCACCTCCCCGAGGCCACCTCCCTCCACTGGCACGGGCTCGCCCTGCGCAACGACATGGACGGCGTGCCCGGCCTGACCCAGCGGGACGTCAAGCCCGGCGGGTCCTTCGCGTACCGCTTCAAGCTCGCCCACCCGGGCACCTACTGGTTCCACCCGCACTCCGGCGTCCAGCAGGACCGGGGCCTGTACGCGCCGCTGGTTGTCGAGGACCCGAAGGAGCCGCTGCGGTACGACAGGGAATGGGTCGTCGTGCTCGACGACTGGCTGGACGGGGTCGGCGGCTCGACCCCGGACGCGGTCCTCGCCGAACTGTCCAGGGGCATGACGGGCCACGGCTCGGCCGGCGCAGCAGGCACGGGCGGCCACGCCGGCCACGGCCCGGCCGGCACGAGCACCTCCCCCGCCGCCACCCCCGCCCCCGCCCCCAGCGGCCCCTCCCGCGTCCTGATGGGCGCCCGCAGCGACGCCCTGATGGGCGACGCGGGCGACGTCGCGTACCCCCACTACCTGGTCAACGGCCGTGTCCCGGAGGACCCGGAGACCTTCCGCGCCCGCCCCGGCGACCGCATCCGCCTCCGCATCGTCAACGCGGGCGGCGACACCGCCTTCCGGGTGGCGCTGGGGGGCCACGAGCTGACCGTCACGCACACCGACGGCTTCCCCGTCACCCACGCCCCGGCGGACGCCCTGCTCATCGGGATGGGCGAGCGGTACGACGTACTCGTGACCGCCGGGGACGGGGTGTTCCCGCTGACGGCGGTGGCGGAGGGCAAGGGCGGCGCGGCCCTGGCGGTCCTGCGCACCGGCAGCGGCGCCACCCCCGCCCCGGGCACCCGCCCGGCCGGGCTGACCCGGCGCCTCGTGACCGGCAAGGACCTCCGGGCGGCCCCCTCCGCGGCCCTCCCCGAGCGCGCCCCGGACCGTACCGTCAAGATCCGGCTGACCGGCGGCATGGCGAAGTACGACTGGGCCTTCGACGGCAAGCCGTACACCCCGGACCAGCGGCACCCGGTCGAGGCCGGCGAGCGCGTGCGGCTGGTCTTCGCGAACTCCACGTCCATGTGGCACCCGCTGCACCTGCACGGGCACACCTTCGCGCTCGGCGGCGTCCGGGGCGGGGCGCGCAAGGACACGGCCCTGATCCTGCCGAACGGCACGCTGGTCGCGGACTTCGACGCGGACAACCCCGGCCTGTGGATGATCCACTGCCACAACGTCTACCACGCGGAGGCGGGGATGATGACGGTCCTGGGTTACCGCCGCTGACGTGACGGGACGCCCGGCCGGGAAGCACGCACCGAGACCGGCGGGGTCCGGCCGGGGCCCCGGATCGCCCCCAGCCGGGCCCCGACGCGGGTCTCGCAGGCCCCCCGCCGGGCCCCGACGCGGGTCTCGCACGCCCCCGGCCGGACCCCGGTCGAGGACTCCGCCACCCCCACCCCAGGACATCGCGTCAGAAAGACGATTACACTGGCGGCGTGCCTCAACTTCGCCTCGCTCTGAATCAGATCGACTCGCACGTCGGCGACATCGCCGCCAACGCCGAGGCGGTCGTGCACTGGACCCGGCACTCCGCCGAGCAGGGAGCCCACCTGGTGGCGTTCCCCGAGATGGTGTTGACCGGCTATCCCGTCGAGGACCTCGCACTGCGCGAGTCCTTCGTGGACGCCTCCCGCGAGGCCCTGCGCGGCCTGGCCGCCCGCCTGGCGGCCGAGGGCTTCGGGGAACTGCCCGTGGTGGTCGGCTACCTGGACCGCTCCGAGCAGGTGGCCCGCTACGGCCAGCCCGCCGGCTCCCCGCAGAACGCGGCCGCCGTGCTCCACCGCGGCGGGGTCGCCCTGCGCTTCGCCAAGCACCACCTCCCCAACTACGGCGTCTTCGACGAGTTCCGCTACTTCGTGCCGGGCGACACCCTGCCCGTGGTCCGGGTGCACGGCGTCGACGTGGCGCTCGCGATCTGCGAGGACCTCTGGCAGGAGGGCGGCCGGGTGCCGGCGGCCCGGTCCGCCGGGGCGGGGCTGCTGATCTCCGTCAACGCCTCCCCGTACGAGCGCAACAAGGACGACGTCCGCCTCGAACTGGTCCGCAAGCGCGCCCAGGAGGCCGGCTGCACCCTCGCCTACCTGGCGATGACCGGCGGCCAGGACGAGCTGGTCTTCGACGGCGACTCGATCGTCGTGGACAGCAACGGCGAGGTCGTCGCCCGCGCCCCGCAGTTCACCGAGGGCTGCGTCCTGGTGGACCTCGAACTCCCCGCGGCCGCCGCGGAGCCCGTCGAGGGCACGGTGGACGACGGCCTGCGGATCGACCGCGTGGTCCTCTCCGAGGAGCCGGTGCCGCCCTACGCGCCCGAGGTGACGGGCGGTTACGCGGACCGCCTGGAGGACGACGAGGAGGTCTACTCGGCGCTGGTCGTGGGCCTGCGCGCGTACGTCGCGAAGAACGGTTTCCGCTCGGTCCTGATCGGCCTGTCCGGCGGCATCGACTCCGCCCTGGTCGCCGCCGTCGCCTGTGACGCGGTGGGCGCGGCGAACGTGTACGGCATCTCCATGCCGTCCAAGTACAGCTCGGACCACTCCAAGGGCGACGCGGCGGACCTGGCGCGCCGCACCGGCCTCAACTTCCGCACCGTGCCGATCGAGCCGATGTTCGACGCGTACATGGGCTCGCTCGGGCTCACCGGCCTGGCCGAGGAGAACCTCCAGTCCCGGCTGCGCGGCACGATGCTGATGGCCGTCTCGAACCAGGAGGGCCACCTCGTCCTCGCGCCGGGCAACAAGTCGGAGCTGGCGGTGGGATATTCGACGCTGTACGGCGACTCGGTCGGCGCGTACGGGCCCATCAAGGACGTCTACAAGTCGGACGTCTTCCGCCTCGCGCGCTGGCGCAACAGGGCCGCGGAGGAGCGGGGGCAGGTGCCGCCCATCCCCGAGAACTCCATCGTGAAGCCGCCGAGCGCCGAACTGCGACCGGGGCAGGTCGACACGGACTCGCTGCCGGACTACGAGGTGCTCGACGCGGTCCTCGCGCTGTACGTGGACCGGGACCAGGGCCTGGAGCAGATCGTGGCCGCCGGCTACGACCCGGAGCTGGTCGCCCGGACGCTGCGGATGGTGGACACGGCGGAGTACAAGCGCCGCCAGTACCCGCCGGGCACGAAGATCTCGGCGAAGGGCTTCGGCAAGGACCGCCGCCTGCCGATCACGAACGGCTGGCGCGAACGCGCCTGATGCCGGGGCACGACCGGAGGGGGCCGGGCCCCCTCCGGTCGTGCCCCGGACCGCCGGTCGTGCCCCGGACCGCCGGTCGGCCCCCGAGCGTCCGCGGTCCCGGACCCTCGCCGGGCCTAGACCGTCAGGCGGGCCGCCACCGGGAGGTGGTCGCTGCCCGTGGCCGGGAGGGTCCAGGAGGCTTCCGGCGTGATGCCGCGGACCATGATCTGGTCGATGCGCGCCATCGGGAAGTCCGCCGGCCAGCTGAAGCCGAAGCCGTCGCCCGCCGCGCCCTGGGTCGAGCGCATCTGCGAGGTGATCGGGGACAGTGCCCGGTCGTTCATGGTGCCGTTGAGGTCGCCGAGCAGGACCACCTTGCCCAGGGGCTCCGCGGCCAGGGCATGGCCCAGGGCGTCGGCGCTGTTGTCGCGCTGGTTGGCGGTGAAGCCGGCCCGCAGCTTGACCCGTACGGACGGCAGGTGGGCGACGTACACGCCGACCGGGCCGTGGGAGGTCTCCACGGTGGTGCGCATGGCCCGCGTCCAGCCCATCTTTATGTCCACCGGCGCGGTGTTGCCGAGCGGGTACTTGCTCCAGACCCCGACCGTGCCCTCGACCGCGTGGTACTTGTACGTCTTCGCCAGCTCGCGCGAGTAGACGGGCACGGCGCTGGCCTTGAGCTCGGTGAGGGCCAGGATGTCGGCGCCGGAGGCGGCGATCCTGGTGGCGGTGCCGTGCTGGTCGGGGTTGTCGGCGTCGACATTGTGGGTGGCCACGGTCAGGTTGCCGCCGGCGCCGGACTTGTCGGTGATCAGTCCGCCGAAGAGGTTGATCCAGACCGCGGCCGTCAGCGTTATGGCGATCAGCGCGGTCGCCGAGACCCGCCACACGGCGATGACCAGCAGCACCGGCACGAACAGGCCGAGCCAGGGCAGGAAGGTCTCGATGAGGCTGCCGGTGTTGCCGACGCTGTTCGGGAGCTCCGCGTGGAAGATCATCACCAGGGACAGCAGGGCGGCGCAGGCCGCGGTGACGATGCCGCGCCGCCAGATCCCGGGGTCCCTGCGCAGTCCGGCCCAGCGGCGCCGGAACCGGGACCCGGTGCGCTCGTCCTCCGCGCCGCCGTTCCCCGTCTCCGCCATGTACGCCTGTGCCATGCCACTGCCCTCACTGCCTTGCTCGCGCACCGTCCCCGCCCCTTGACCCTAGGCGATGATCGGCTGCTTCCGTGCCGTCCTGGGACGGCCGTACGGGCACGAGGACGACGATCGGAGGGACGAGCGTTGCACTTGTAGCGAAACGCTCACATTCGCGGTGTCCGGTCACCCGTCCGGGTGGGCCGTGTCAAACGTGATCAGGCAGACAGCCGGGCGCCGTGCGCTGCACTTCCGGTCCGGCCCGGCGTGATGCCACCATGGGGGGTGAGTCCGGGGACGCCGTGAGGGCGCCACGAGATGACACAAGGAGCCGTTGCGATGACGCACGCCGTTTCGCCTGCCCGTGAGACCTCCCTGTACGGAGGCAAGGGCAACCGCCGCATCACCGTCCGTGATCTGACCGCCGCCAAGGAGCGGGGCGAGAAGTGGCCCATGCTCACGGCCTACGACGCGATGACCGCCTCGGTGTTCGACGAGGCCGGGATCCCCGTGATGCTCGTGGGTGACTCCATGGGCAACTGTCACCTCGGTTACGACACGACCGTGCCGGTCACCATGGACGAGATGACGCTGCTCTCCGCGGCCGTCGTGCGCGGCACCAAGCGCGCCCTGATCGTCGGCGACCTGCCCTTCGGCTCGTACCAGGAAGGTGCGGTCCAGGCCCTGCGCAGCGCCACCCGCCTGGTGAAGGAGGCGGGCGTGCACGCGGTGAAGCTGGAGGGCGGCGAGCGCTCGCTGCGCCAGACCGAGCTGATCGTGCAGTCCGGCATCCCGGTCATGTCCCACCTGGGCCTGACCCCGCAGTCGGTGAACGCCATGGGATACCGCGTGCAGGGCCGTACGGGCGAGGCCGCGCACCAGCTGCTGCGCGACGCGAAGGCCGCGCAGGACGCCGGCGCCTTCGCGGTGGTCCTGGAGCTGGTCCCGGCCGAGCTGGCCGCCGAGGTGACGCGCTCGCTGCACATCCCGACCGTCGGCATCGGCGCGGGCTCCGACTGCGACGCGCAGGTGCTGGTCTGGACCGACATGATGGGCCTGACCGGCGGAAAGATGCCGAAGTTCGTCAAGCAGTACGCGAACCTGCGGCAGACCATGGGGGACGCCGCCAGGGCCTTCGCCGAGGACGTGGTGGGCGGGGCGTTCCCGCAGGAGGAGCACTCCTTCCACTGAGCCGCCGGGCCGCGTGAACGAGTGACCGCGTGACCGGAGGCCCGCCGGCACGGACAACCCGTGCCGGCGGGCTTCGGTGTTCCCGGGCCCGGACGCCGTCGGAGACCTCGGCGGAACCGTCGGGGAACATCGGCGGCATGTCGGCGGAATGTCGGCGTCCGGCCCCTCCCCGCCCCGGGTCCCGCCTCCTGTCGGCGCCCTGTCGGCGCGTTGTCGGTGGCAGCTGGTCCCATGGTCCGCATGACGCGAATCGACAAGAACCCCGGAAGCGGCCCCAACGCCGTCGAGGTGCGGGGGCTGGTCAAGCACTACGGCGAGACGAAGGCGCTCGACGGAGTCGACCTGGACGTGCGCGAGGGCACCGTCCTCGGCGTGCTCGGCCCCAACGGCGCCGGCAAGACCACCCTGGTGCGCTGCCTGTCCACCCTGATCGTCCCGGACGCCGGCACGGCCACCGTGGCCGGCTTCGACGTGGTCCGCCAGCCCCGCCAGCTGCGCCGCACCATCGGCCTGACCGGCCAGTACGCCTCGGTCGACGAGAGGCTGTCCGGCTGGGAGAACCTCTACATGATCGGGCGCCTGCTCGACCTGTCCCGCAAGGACGCCCGCCGCCGGGCGGACGAGATGCTGGAGCGGTTCTCGCTGGCGGACGCGGCCAGGAAGGTCGCCGGGCTGTACTCCGGCGGCATGCGCCGCCGCCTGGACCTCGCGGCCTCCCTCATCGGGAACCCGTCCGTGATCTACCTGGACGAGCCCACCACCGGCCTGGACCCGCGCACCCGCAACGAGGTGTGGGACGAGGTGCAGCGGCTGGTGGCCGAAGGCGCGACCGTCCTGCTCACCACCCAGTACATGGAGGAGGCCGAGCAGCTGGCGAGCGAGCTGACGGTCATCGACCGCGGCAAGGTCATCGCCAACGGCAAGGTCGACGAGCTGAAGGCCCGCGTCGGCGGCCGCACCCTGCGGGTCCGCCCGGCGGACCCGGCGGACCTGCCCGGCATGGCCCGGTCGCTGGCCGAGGCGGGCCTCGACGGCATCGCGGGCTCGCAGGCGGTGCCGGACGAGGGCGTGCTGCTGGTCCCGATCCTGAGCGACGAGCAGCTGACCGCCGTGGTCGGGCTGCTGGCGGCCCGCGGCTACGGGATCGCCGACCTGGGCACGTACCTGCCCAGCCTGGACGAGGTGTTCCTCTCCATCACCGGCCACAAGCCCCTGTCCGCGGACGACTCCGCGGACTCCGTCCCCACCGGCACGACCGAGGAGGTCGCGGCATGAGCACGACGACTACCGCCCCGGCCCGCGACGCGGCCCCCGGCGCCCCCTCCCCCGCCGCGTCCACGGCCGCCGACAGCCGGATCGGGCTGCGCGGGAACCTGCGGCACATCGGCGCCCTGGCGCGCCGCAACGCCCTCCAGATCAAGGCGAACCCGGAGTCGATCTTCGAGGTCGTCCTGATGCCGATCGTCTTCATCCTGCTGTTCGTGTACGTCTTCGGCGGCGCGATCGCGGGCAAGGGCAACCAGGACGCCTACGTCAACTACCTGGTCCCGGGCATGATGGCGATGATGGGCCTCAACATCGCCATGGCCGTCGGCACGGGCGTCAACGAGGACTTCCAGAAGGGCGTGATGGACCGGTTCCGGTCCATGCCGATCGCCCGCTCCTCGGTCCTCATCGCCAAGATCGTGGTCGAGATCGGCCGGATGCTGGCGGCCACCGCGATCCTGCTCGGCATGGGCTTCCTGCTGGGTCTGGACATCAAGACCTCGGTGCTGGACCTGTTCGCCGCCGTCGGCCTGTCGATGGTCTTCGGCGCCTCACTGATGTGGATCTTCATCCTGCTCGGTCTGACCATGAAGACGGCGCAGGCCGTCCAGGGGGTCGCGATGCTCGTCCTGATGCCGCTGCAGTTCGGCAGCTCGATCTTCAGCCCGCCGTCGTCGATGCCCGGCTGGCTGCAGTCCTTCACCGACTACAACCCGCTGTCCAACCTGGCCGACGCGGCCCGCAACCTCATCAACGGCGGCCCGGTCGCCCACTCGGTGTGGATGACGCTGGGCTGGGCCGTGGTGATCACCGCGGTCACGGCGCCGCTGGCGGTCGCGAAGTTCCGCAGGAAGACCTGATCCGGACCGGCACCCGGTCCCGGGGGAAGGACCTGGTCCGGCATCCGGATCGCGTCCCGAAGGCCGGATCAGACGAGGGCGGCGGCCTCCTCCAGGGTGAGGCCGCCGCCTTCGGCGTACGCCGCCTCGTAGGCGGCGTCACCCAGCGCTGCCCGCGCGTTGGCGGCCGCCCAGTCCCTGCCCTCCCGCTCCATGAGGGGCGCGAAGTGCCCGGGCGGCAGCAGCCCCTGGTAGGCGCCCAGCAGCCGGGCGGCCCGGTGGGCGTTCGCCCCGCCGCCCTTGCCGGCCAGCGCGCCCGCGGCCGTCATCAGGTACACGGCCCCCATCTGCGGGGCCACCATCCGCGTCAGGGGGTCCGCGGCCTTCTCCAGGGAATCCCGGATCCGGGCCAGTGCGGCGTCGTACTCGCCCTCGACGTTGTCGAGCCAGGCCAGTACGCCGAGCACGATCCCGTCGAAAACCGCGTAGGCGCCGTACGCGAACTCCTCGCGCAACTGCTCCAGCTGTGCCCGGGCTTCGGCGTGCCGGCCGGTGCGCCCCAGGAGCATGGCCAGGAAGATCCGGGCGGCGGGGATCGCCTCGTTGCCGGTGCACTGCCCCCGGGCCGCGATCTCGGTGAGGATCTTCTCGGCCTCCGGGGCGTCCGGGCCGTCCGGCTCCTCGGCCAGCACGCCGGCCAGCCGTACCCTCAGCAGCGCCACCTGGGCCTCGGCGCCGAGCCGGTGCGCGTACTCCACGGCGGCCCGGAAGTCCCGGGCGGCCTCGGCGAACGCGCCGCGCCGCTCGTGCGCCTCGCCGCGGGCGGACAGCGCCTCGGCGGCACCCCAGTCGTCCCCCAGCTCGGTGTAGATCCGCAGGCTCTCCTCGGCGTCGACGGAGGCCTCCCCGGCCCAGTCGGCCCGGTTCGCGCGGATGTTGGCCCGCAGCTGGAGGATGTTGGCCAGCTCCCAGCGGTAGCCGTGCCGGCGGCAGGTGTCCACCGTCTCGTCGATCACGCCGCGCAGCCGCTCGGGGTCTCCGGCCAGCATCACCGCGTACACCCAGAGGGAGCCCGGGGTCCAGCAGGTCTGCGGCAGTCCGGGCCGGTAGGTGGCGACCACCGCCTCGACCAGCGCCCGGGCGGCGGGCGCGTGCCAGGACTCGTAGTTCTGGTCGCGGGAGGCCAGCTGCATCAGCCGCACCCCGCGGCGCGCCTCGGCCAGCAGCTCGCCGGTGAACGGCGGCGCCACCTCCACGACCCTCTGGTGGACGGGCTGCGCGGGGACGACGGGCGTGCCGAACGCCTCGGGGCCCAGGGCGATCGTGGCCTCGGTCCAGTGCCGGGTCTCGGCCCGCAGGTCCCGCATCTGCCAGTACCAGGCGAGGGAGTGCAGCAGGCTGAGGCACTCGTGCTCGTCCCGGCCGGCGACGGCGCGGCGCAGGGCGGTGCGGAGGTTCTCGTACTCGGCGGAGAGCAGCGCCAGGGCCGCGCGCTGGCCGGGGCCGCGAAGGCGGACGTCGGCGCCGCGGGCGAGTTCGCGGTAGTGGACGAGGTGGCGGCGCTCGGTGGCGGCGCGGTCGCCGTCGGCCTCGGCGAGGCGTTCGGCGGCGTACTCGGCGACGGTCTCCAGGAGCCGGTAGCGCATCTCGCCGGTGCCGGTGCCGGCGGCGACGACCAGGGACTTGTCGACGAGGGAGCCGACGAGGTCGGGCACGTCGAGGGGGTCCAGGCCGCCGGACGCTCCCGGGCCGCCGGTGCCGGCCGCGGCGTCGGACCCGGTGCCGGACCCGGCGTCGGCGCAGACCGCCTCCGCAGCGGCCAGGTCGCAGCCGCCGGCGAAGACGGACATACGGCGCAGGACGGCGCGTTCGGGAGCGTCGAGCAGGTCCCAGGACCAGTCGACCACGGCCCGCAGGGTCTGCTGGCGGGGCAGCACGGTGCGGGCCCCGCTGGTGAGCAGGCGGAAACGGTCGTCGAGCCGGTCGGCGATCTGACGGGGGGTCAGGAGACGCAGCCGGGCGGCGGCCAGCTCGATGGCGAGCGGCAGGCCGTCGAGCCGGCGGCAGATCTCCGCTGCGGCCTCGGGGTCCTCGTCCGGGGTGAACCCGGGGCGGGCGGCGGCGCCGCGGTCGGCGAGCAGCCGCAGGGCCATGGGGTCGGGCAGCGGTTCGACGGGGCGCAGGCTCTCGCCGGGCACGCCGAGGGGCTCCCGGCTGGTGGCGAGGACCTGTACGCCCGGGCAGTGGGCCAGCAGGTGCTCGGCGAGGCGCGCGGCGGCGTCGACCACGTGCTCGCAGTTGTCGAGGAGGAGCAGCAGCCGGCGGCGGCCGCAGTGCTCGACGAGCCGGGCCAGGGGATCGTCGCCCAGCCGGTCGGTCATGGCGCGCAGTTCCTCGGCCGCGGCGCCGCGCAGCTTGGTCTCCCGGGCGCCGAGGGCGGAGAGCACGGCCTCGGGCACGTCCTCGGGGTCGTCGACCGGGGCGAGTTCGGCCAGCCAGACGCCGTCGGGCCAGCGGTCGCCGATGCCGGCGGTCTCGGCGGCCTCCTGGGAGAGCCGGGTCTTGCCGGCGCCGCCGGGGCCGAGCAGCGTCACCAGCCGGGCCCTCGTCAGGTCCTGGCCGATGACCCGGATGTCCTCGTCGCGCCCGACGAAGGTGGTCAGCCGGGCCCGCAGGTTTCCGGGCACGCGGATGCGCCGGCCCCCGGCGGGGCCCTCGGGGCGGCGCGCGCCGTCCGCGGAGCTCGGGGCGTACGGGCCGTCCGCGGCGTTCCGGCCATACGGGCCGTCGCCCGAGTCCCGGACGTACGGGCCGTCGGCCGAGTCCCGCGCGTCCGGACCGGCCGTGCCGCCCGTGCCGGACGTCCCCGGTGCGTGCGGCCCCGACCCGCCGTCTTCATACCCGGCCCCGCCGCGCGACCAGGCCGGGGCCGCACCCGGGGCCGCCGGGGCGGGGTGGCCGTACCGCCCCGCCGTGGCCGCCCCCGTGGGCCGGCCGCCCCCGGCCGGGGACTCCGCCGGGCCGGGGTTCAGGAGTTCGGCGTGGAGCGCGCGCAGGGCCGGGCCCGGGTCGGTGCCGAGGCGTTCGGAGAGGTCCTCGCGTACGGACTCGTAGGCGGCCAGTGCCTCGGCGGGGCGGCCCGCGTCGCGCAGGGCCCGGATGCGCAGGGCCTGGAGCGGCTCGTCCAGCGGGTGGTCGGCGCAGAGGGCGGTGAGGTCCGGCAGCGACCGCTCGGCCCGGCCGAGGGCGAGGGCCGCCTCGAAGGCGCCCCGGCGCGCGTCGAGGCGTACGGCGTCCCAGCGGGCGGCCTCGGCGGAGCGGTCCGGCAGGTCGGCCAGGGCGGGCCCGCGCCACAGGGCGAGCGCCCGGTCGTAGAGGGCGGCGGCCTCGGCGGGGCCCGGAGCGGTGCCGGCCGCGGTCACCAACTGCTCGAAGCGGTAGAGGTCGACGTCCTCGCGGGCGGCGTCGAGGCGGTAGCCGCCGGCCGCCGATCCGACGGCCGTGTGCCCGAGGGTCCGCCGCAGTCTGCCCACGAGGGCCTGGAGGGCGCCGAGGGCGTCGGCCGGCGGATCGCCGTCCCACACCTCGGCCACCAGCGTGGCCGCGGCGACGGTGCGCCCGGGTCGCAGTGCCAGCGCCGTGAGCAGCGCCCGCAACCGCGCGCCGCCGACCGCGACGGCCGTTCCGTCGTCTTTGACCACCTGTGTGGTGCCGAGAATCCCGTAGCGCACCCGCCCATTCTCCCTGCCGTCCCGGCCGGCGCGGGAACCCGGTACGGTCGGACCCGCCCGTCCCGCCGAACGAGGAGCCGCATGGCCACGCCGATCCGCCGCAGCAGCCGGAGCGACCGACGGGTGAGCCCCGTCTTCCTCGGGATCGTTGCCGTCATGGCGGTCACCGGGTGGGCGGTGTGGACGGAGTTCGCGGCGAGCACCGGCTTCGCCGTCTTCCTCTTCGTCACCTCGGCCTGGGTGGTCTCGCTCTGCCTGCACGAGTACGCGCACGCGCGCACCGCCCTGCACGGCGGCGACATCTCCGTGGGCGCCAAGGGCTATCTGACGCTGAATCCGCTGAAGTACACGCACGCGCTGCTCAGCATCGTGCTGCCCGTGGTGTTCGTGATCATGGGCGGCATCGGCCTGCCCGGCGGCGCGGTCTTCATCGAGCGGGGCCGGATCCGGGGCCGCTGGAAGCACAGCCTGATCTCGGCCGCGGGGCCGCTGACGAACGCCCTGTTCGCCGTGGTGTGCACGGCTCCGTTCTGGCTGAACGCGCTGGACGGGGTGCCGTCCGGCTTCCGGTACGCGCTGGGCTTCCTGGCGCTGCTCCAGGTGACCGCCGCGATCCTGAACGCGCTGCCGGTCCCGGGTCTCGACGGGTACGGGGTGGTGGAGCCCTGGCTGTCGTACAAGGTCCGCCGGCAGGTCGAGCCGTTCGCGCCCTTCGGGCTGCTGGCGGTGTTCGTGCTGCTGTTCGTGCCGGAGGTGAACGCGCTGTTCTTCGACGCGATCGACGCGGTGCTGCGGGGGCTGGGCGTGTCGGGCTTCGAGACGGCCTGCGGCCAGGACCTCTACCGCTTCTGGCAGGACACCAACCCGCTGTGCGAGCCGGGAGCCGTACGCCTGGGGCCCTGACCCCCGCCGTACGCGGCCCGGCTCCTCGCCGTACCCGGCCCGGCCCTGCGGTCCGGCCCGCCCTGCCCGGCCGCGGCGCCGGGCCCGGGACGCCGCGCCCTACTGCTGCTTGGCGGCCTTCGCCTTGCGGAGGTGGAACCAGGCGATGTTGGAGGAGACGCCCGCGAGCAGCACCCAGATGATCCCGAGGTAGTCGCCGTTGACGAAGGCGACCACGGCAGCGGCGGTGGCGAGGACGCAGACGACGAGGGCGAACAGGGCGAGGCGGGGCATGGGGTGTGGCTCCTAGCGGGCGGTCCGGGGTCGGGTCGTGCCCGACCAGTGTCCCCCATGCCCCGCAGTGGTCCCGTAAAGAAGCCGCGGGACCGGGGCCGGCTCAGACGTCCGTGACGCGCAGCCCGGCGTGGGCCTTGTAGCGGCGGTTCACCGAGATCAGGTTGGCGACCAGCGCCTCGACCTGGTGGGCGTTGCGCAGCCGGCCGGAGAAGACACCGCGCATGCCGGGGATGCGGGCGGCCAGGGCCTGGACGAGGTCGGTGTCGGCGCGGGACTCGCCGAGGACCATCACGTCGGTGTCGATCTCCTCGACGGACTCGTCCTGGAGGAGCACGGCGGAGAGGTGGTGGAAGGCGGCGGTGACGCGCGACTCCGGCAGCAGCGCCGCGGCCTGCTCGGCAGCGCTGCCCTCCTCGGGCTTGAGGGCGTACGCGCCCTTCTTGTCGAAGCCGAGCGGGTTCACGCAGTCGACCACGAGCTTGCCCGCGAGGTCCTCGCGCAGCGCCTCCAGGGTCTTGGCGTGGCCCTCCCACGGCACGGCGATGATCACGACGTCGCTGCGGCGGGCGCACTCGGCGTTGTCGGCGCCCTCGATGCCGAGGCCGAGCTCCGCGGCCGCGGCCTCGGCGCGCTCGGCGGCGCGGGAGCCGATGATCACCTTCTGGCCGGCCCGGGCGAACCGGTAGGCGAGGCCGCGGCCCTGGTCGCCGGTGCCGCCGAGGACGCCGACGACCAGGCCGGAGACGTCGGGGAGGTCCCAGGGGTCCTTGGCGGGGGCCTTCGCGGGAGCCTGTCCCGCACCGGCCTGAGCACTCTCAGTGGAAGTCATGGGCCGACCTTACTGGTGCTGCGAACGGGTGAGGAGGCGACGACCGCTCCCGTCCGGGTGTCCGGTGCGGCAGGATGCGCGTTCATGGATGCCGTACGTGTCGCGCTGCTGCGCGAGGTCCTCGCCGGGACCGAGTGGCCGGGCGCCGCCCGGCGGTTCGCCGTGGCCCTGCGCACCGCGCTCGTGCCGTCCGGCGGCGGGCTGCTGCTGGTGGGGACGGAGGCGTACGAGCCCTGGCACCTGGCGGCGCACCTGGTGGACGAGGCGGCCTGGTCGGGGCTGCCCGAGCTGGCGCCGACGCTGGTGCGGCACCGGGTGCAGCCGGGCGAGCCGCCGCACCTGTCGGTGGGCCTGGGCCGGCTGGAGGCGGCCGGGCGGGGCGAGACGCTGCTGGTGGTGGCGCCGGAGGAGCCGGGCGAGGGGCTGCTGGAGCGGGTACACGACGCGCGCCGGGCGGGGGCGACCGTACTGTCCCTGGACGGCGGGGACCGTGAGCTGGGGGCGCTGGCGCACGACGCCCTGTCCGTGCCGCCGGCGGCCGGGCTCGACCTGGACACCGTCCAGCACCTGGTGAGCGCGGCGGCCGGGGAGAACAGCCTGCCGGTGCAGCGCACGCCGCTGCGGTTCCGGGACCGGCTCACCCGGATGGCCGACCAGCTGACCGCGCCGCCGCCGAGCCGCTGGTAGCGGCCCGCGGCCCCGCCGGCCCGGGCGGGGCCGCGGGCCGGAGCCGGGGTGCCGCGGGCCCGCTCCGAGGCGTCGACCCTTGTGTCAGGTCGCGGTGCCCTCTCCCTCTTCCCGCGACCTGTCGTTCCACTTCGGGTCGGTCTGCCACTCCAGGTTGCGCTCCTGCGCGGTCTCCATGGCGTGCGACGCCTCCTCGGGGGTGGCGTACGGGCCGAAGCGGTCCTTCGCGGGGCACTCGGGCCCCTCCTCGACCTTCTTGTGGACGAGGCAGTAGTACCACTCGCCGGGCTTGCCCACCTGGCGCTTCTTGAACAGGGCCATCTGCGGCTCCTCTCTCTGCCGCCATGCTGCCCGATCCCCGCTGGATACACTCGCTTGCATGTCTGGCCAGTCGCTGCTCGTCCCAGGGGAGCTCTCTCCCACCCGTTCCGTCCCCGGCAACATCCGGCGCCCCGAATACGTGGGCAAGCCCGCGCCGAAGCCCTACAAGGGACCGGAGGTGCAGACCGCCGAAACGATCGAGCTGATGCGCATCGCCGGCCGCATCGCCGCGCAGGCGATGGCCGAGGCCGCGAAGCTGATCAAGCCCGGGGTCACCACCGACGAGCTCGACAGGGTGGCGCACGAGTACATGTGCGACCACGGCGCCTACCCCTCGACGCTGGGCTACCGGGGTTTCCCGAAGTCGCTGTGCACCTCGGTGAACGAGGTCATCTGCCACGGCATCCCGGACTCGACCGTCCTCCAGGACGGCGACATCGTGAACCTGGACGTCACGGCGTACATCGGCGGCGTACACGGCGACAACAACGCCACCTACCTGTGCGGCGAGGTGGACGAGGAGTCGCGGCTGCTGGTCGAGCGCACCCGCGAGTCGCTGGAGCGTGCCATCAAGGCCGTGAAGCCGGGCCGCCAGATCAACATCATCGGCCGGGTCATCGAGTCGTACGCCAAGCGCTTCGGCTACGGCGTGGTCCGCGACTTCACCGGCCACGGCATCAACTCGTCGTTCCACTCCGGCCTGATCATCCCGCACTACGACAGCCCCCACGCCACCACCGTGATCCAGCCCGGCATGACCTTCACGATCGAGCCGATGCTCACGCTGGGCACCCACGAGTACGACATGTGGGCGGACGGCTGGACCGTGGTGACGAAGGACCGCAAGCGGACCGCGCAGTTCGAGCACACGCTGGTGGTCACCGCGACCGGTGCGGAGATCCTCACGCTGCCCTAGCGTCCTGCCGGCAGACGGCCGGGAGGGGGTGGCGCCCCTCCCGGCCCTCCTACTGCTCCACCGGGGCGAAGCGGACCCGGCCGCCGATCTCGACGGTGCCGTCCGGGCCGGGGGCGGTGAGGATCTGCGAGCCCCTGCCCTGCGTGATGTTCAGGGCGCGGTTGAGCTGGGCGGTCAGCAGCAGCGCCGCCGAGCCGGTGGCCTCGTCCTCCGCGATGACGCCGTCGGGGCGGCGCGGGAAGCCGCGGGCCCGTACGCGGCCGGCCGCCTCGTCCTCCCAGGCCCACGCGTACAGCCAGCCCTCACCGGGCGGGGGGCTCGGCAGGGCCTCGACCTCGGCGACGGTGGCGTACTGCTGCGTCCGCTTGTCCTCGACCCACTCGGGGCGGGCGGTGATCCAGGTGAACTCGCCGTCGTCGCGGGCCCAGACCTCTCCGGCGGGCGGGTTCAGCAGTTCGATGTCGAGCAGCCACGCGAGCCCGACCAGCGGGTGACCGGCGAAGGACATCCGCACCCCGGGGGTCCAGATGTCGACGACGCCGCGCTCGGGGTCGTCCACGAACACGGTCTCGCTGTAGCCGAGCTCGGCGGCCAGGGCCTGCCGGGAGGCGGCGTCGGGATGGCGGCGGCCGTCGCGGACCACACCGAGCGCGTTGCCGTGGCGCCCGTCGGCCGCGCAGAACACCTTGAGCACGTCGAGATCGTTCACGCGGGCATTGAAGCACGGGGACGCGCGGCCACCAGGGGGTCCGCCGCGGAACCTTTGGCTCCGGCAGGGGGACGGGTCGCCGGATCGTGATCCGCCGGGGCGTTCCGGCGTACCGAACGGTAACCTCCGCGACGCCGCCGCTTGACCCTCCCTTTACCCCTCAATGGGGCCTTCGTGGAGCGGCCGTGACGGCCCCGTGTCCGGGCCCGTGCGGGTGTTAGACGAATCACTGGACGGGCGGGTATGGGTGAGGTAAGCCTCGGTTAAGTTAGGTCCGCCTCATCGGCCTGCCTCACCCCGAGGCGGTCCCCTGACCCCGTCTGGAGCCCGTATGCGACCCGTCCGCTTCTCCGTCGTCACCGCTGCCGCCGCCGCGGCCGCCCTGACCGCCGTCACCGGCTGCGCCGAGAAGACCGACGCGAAGGGCGAGGGCGGCATCAGCGTGACCGCGACCGACACCGCGTGCGAGGTCTCCAAGAAGGAGTTCCCCGCGGGCAAGGTCGTCCTGGAGGTCGAGAACAAGGGCTCCAAGGTCACCGAGGTCTACGTGCTCTTCCCGGACGACCGGATCGTCACCGAGCGCGAGAACATCGGCCCCGGCACCAAGGCCACCATCACCGCCGAGATCAAGGCCGGCGACTACGCCATCGCCTGCAAGCCCGGCATGAAGGGCGACGGCATCCGCCAGGCCGTGAAGGCCACCGGCAAGGGCGCCACCGCCGTCAAGCGCAGCCCCGAGCTGGACGCGGCCGTGGCCGAGTACCGCAAGTGGGTCCAGCAGCAGGCCGACGAGACCCTCCCGAAGGTCAAGGTCTTCACCGACGCCGTCAAGGCCGGTGACATCGAGGCCGCGAAGAAGGCGTACGCCGACTCGCGCATCGGCTGGGAGCGCACCGAGCCCGTGGCCGAGTCCTTCGGCGACATCGACCCCAAGGTCGACGTCCGCGAGGACGGCCTGGAGGCCGGCCAGGAGTGGACCGGCTGGCACAAGCTGGAGAAGGCCCTGTGGGCCGACAAGAAGATCGGCGACGCCGAGAAGAAGCACGCCGACACCCTGATCGCGGACCTGACCGACTGGCAGAAGCGCGTCGGCACGGCCGAGATCACCCCCACCTCGATGGCCAACGGCGCCAAGGAGCTCCTCGACGAGGTCGCCTCCGGCAAGGTCACGGGCGAGGAGGAGCGCTACAGCCACACCGACCTGGTCGACTTCAAGGCCAACGTCGAGGGCGCCCAGAAGTCGTACGAGCTGCTCAAGCCCGTCGCCGCGAAGAACGACCCGGCGCTCGCCGCCGAGCTGGACAAGCAGTTCGCCGCGATGACCACGCTGCTCGACAAGTACCGCGCGGACAAGAACAGCTACGTCTTCGTCTCGTACGACACGGTCGGCAAGGACCAGCGCAAGGAGCTCTCCGACGGCGTCAGCGCCCTCGGCGAGCCGCTGTCCAAGCTCGCCGCCGCGGTCGTGAAGTAGCCCGAGCCCGCGTCCTCACGTCCAGTGTCCAGGGGGTGCAGCCCGATGTCCGGAAAGCCTGAGATGAGCGAAGAGAGCACCACGGTGTCCACCGAGCCCGAGTCCGCCGCCGCGGCCGCGGCCGAGCCCAGCGGCCCCTCCCGTCGGTCCGTCCTGGGCTGGGGCGGCGCGGGCCTCGCGCTCGGTGCCGCGGCCGCGGGCGGCACCGCCGCCGCGCTGGCCGGTTCGGGCGACGCCGTGCCGGCCGCCCTGACGGGCGCCGCGGTGCCCTTCCACGGCGCCCACCAGGCGGGCATCGCCTCGGCGGTCCAGGACCGCCTGCACTTCGCCGCCTTCGACGTGAAGACCACGGACCGCGCCGAGCTGGTGCAGCTCCTGAAGGACTGGACCCGGGCGGCCGAGCGGATGACCGCCGGCCTCCCGGTCGGCGAGGGCGCGGTCGGCGGTCTCCCGGAGGCCCCGCCGGACGACACCGGCGAGGCCCTCGGCCTGAAGCCGTCCCGCCTCACCGTCACCATCGGCTTCGGCGCCTCGCTCTTCGCCAAGGGCCGCTTCGGCCTGGAGGGCAGGCGCCCCGAGGCCCTGGTCGACCTGGAGCTGTTCCCCGGCGACAACCTGGACCCGGCCCGCTCCAACGGCGACCTGTGCATCCAGGCCTGCGCCGACGACCCGCAGGTCGCCGTCCACGCCATCCGCCAGTTCGCCCGCATCGGCTTCGGCAAGGTCGCGGTGCGCTGGTCGCAGCTCGGCTTCGGCAAGACCTCCTCGACCACCCCCGAGGAGCAGACCCCGCGCAACATGATGGGCTTCAAGGACGGCACCCGGAACATATCGGGCACCGACACCGCCGCCCTGGAGAAGCACGTCTGGGTCGCCCCGAAGGACGTGCCGGGCGAGTCGGCCTGGCTGGCCGGCGGCTCGTACCTGGTGGCGCGCCGGATCCGGATGAACATCGAGACCTGGGACCGTACGCCGCTCCAGGAGCAGGAGGACATCTTCGGCCGGGACAAGGCCGAGGGCGCCCCCGTGGGCAAGTCCAACGAGCGTGACGAACCGTTCCTGAAGGCGATGAAGCCCGAGGCGCACGTCCGCCTCGCGCACCCCGACAGCAACAACGGCGCGACCATCCTGCGCCGCGGCTACTCCTTCACGGACGGCACGGACGGGCTGGGCCGCCTCGACGCGGGCCTGTTCTTCCTCGCGTACCAGCGGGACGTGCGCAAGGGCTTCATCCCGGTCCAGCGCAGCCTCGCGCGGGCCGACGTCCTGAACGAGTACATCCAGCACGTGGGGTCGGCCGTCTTCGCCGTTCCGCCGGGCGTCCGCGACAAGGACGACTGGTGGGGCCGGGCGCTGTTCTCCTGACGAGCGCGGGGAGGGAACCGGCGTGTTCAGCAACTACCTGATCGGCCTGCGCGAGGGCCTGGAAGCCAGCCTGGTCGTCTGCATCCTGGTCGCCTATCTGGTCAAGACCGGCAACCAGGGCAAACTGCCCGCCATCTGGACCGGTGTCGGCATCGCCTGCGCCATCAGCCTCGCCTTCGGCGCGGGCCTGGAGTTCGGCAGCCAGGAGCTGACCTTCGAGGCGCAGGAGGCCCTCGGCGGCACCCTGTCGATCGTCGCGGTCGGCCTGGTGACCTGGATGGTCTTCTGGATGAAGCGCACCGCGCGGCACCTGAAGGCCGAACTGCACGGCAAGCTCGACGCCGCGCTCGCCATGGGCACCGGCGCGCTCGTCACCACGGCCTTCCTGGCCGTGGGCCGCGAGGGCCTGGAGACCTCCCTCTTCGTCTGGCGCTCCGTGAAGGCCGCCGGCGACGGCACCAGCCCGCTGGTCGGCGCCCTGCTGGGCATCGCCTCCTCGGTGGTGCTCGGCTGGCTGTTCTACCGCGGCGCACTGAAGATCAACCTCGCGAGGTTCTTCACCTGGACCGGCGGCATGCTGGTCGTGGTGGCCGCGGGCGTGCTCGCGTACGGGGTCCACGACCTCCAGGAGGCCAGGTTCGTCGGCGGCCTCCAGGACAAGGCCTTCGACATCAGCACGGCCATCCCGCCGGACAGCTGGTACGGCACCCTTCTGAAGGGAACCTTCAATTTCCAGCCCGACCCGACGGTGCTTCAGGTCACGGTGTGGGCGCTCTATCTGATCCCGGCGCTCGCTCTGTTCCTGCTCCCGGTAGGGTTCGGACGGTCGGCGGGGGCGAAGGAGCAGAAGAGTAGCCATGAGCAGGCTGAGCAGGCTGAGGCGGCCGGGGGCGGTGACGGCCGCGACGGCGGTGCTGGCGCTGACGGCGAGCGCGTGCGTGACGGTGCACGGGGCGGAAGCAGTCGTTCCGTCGGCGACGAAGGCTGAGGCCGCGCAGGCGCTGACGGACTTCCTCGCCGCCTACAACCGGGCCGAGAAGGTCTACGACGAAACGCTCATCGCCTCCTCGGTGACCGGCCCGTACGGCGACGCCAAGAAGGCCAACCTGCGCGCCAACAAGGCGCTCAAGCCCGGCGGCAACACCAAGTTCAAGCCGCTCCAGCTGACCGACGTCGCCTACACCATCCCGAAGAAGGCCGGCTGGCCGCGCTTCTTCATCGCGGACACCGACAGCAACAAGGACGCGGGCACCGACAAGGCCGACAGCCGGGTCGTGCTCACCTTCGTCAAGAGCGCCCCCCGGCAGCCCTGGCAGGTCGCGTACGTCTCCGTGCTGATGCCGGAGGAGGTGCCGGTCTTCAGGACGGACAAGGACGGCTGGGCCGAGCCGGTGGACCCCGCCGCCAAGGACGTGGCGATACCCCCCGGCGAGCTGAGCAGGCGGTACGCCGCCTACCTCACCGACGGCCGGCCGAACGGCTTCGCGCCGGGCAGCCAGACCACCGGCCGCCGCGCGGTCCGGGCCCGCAACGCGGAGCGGCAGGGCCTGACCACGCGCTGGGTCGACCGGGCCGCGGACACCGGGTCCTACGCGCCGCTCGGCCTGCGCACACAGAACGGCGGGGCCTTCGTCTTCTTCGCCTCCCGCCACTTCGAGCAGCAGAAGATCGACAAGTCGGTCAAGGGCGCGAAGCTGCCGCTGACCTCCGGCGTGAGGGCGATCATGACCGGCACGGCGGACGACACGCTGGTGCGCGAGTTCGTCTCGGCCCAGACCGTCTCCCTGCCGCCGGCCACCGAGACCAACCCCCGGGCGCTGTTCCTCAGCCGCACCCAGGGGCTGGTGGTGGCGAAGGGCTCGTAGGCCCCGGTCCGTCGGGCGGAGCCGTCCGACGGACGGCCCGTTCCCTCAGGCGGCCGGGATGCGGGTGCCGGTGCCGGAGACGCGTACGCGCGGGTCGCCGGCCAGCAGCGAAACCGTCAGCTCCCCCGGCCGGCCCATGTCCGCGCCCTGGTGCAGCGTGAGCACCGCCTCCTCGCCGACCAGGCCGTGCTCCCGGGCGTACGCGCCGAAGGCGGCCGCCGCGGCCCCCGTGGCCGGGTCCTCCACGACACCGCCCACCGGGAACGGGTCCCGTACGTGGAAGACGTGGTCCGACTCGCGGTACACCAGCTGCACGGTGGTCAGGTCCAGCCGCAGCATCAGCGCCTCCAGCCGCCCGAAGTCGTAGGACAGGTCCGCGAGCCGCTCCCGGGTGCCGGCGCCGAGCACCAGGTGCCGGGCCCCCGCGTAGGCGATGCCCGGGGTGAACGCGGGGTCCAGGTCGGCCGCCGGCCAGTCCAGCGCGGCGAGGGCCTCCGCGAGGTCGTCGGCACCGACAGCCTCCACCCGGGGCTCGACGCTGGTGAGCGTGGCCCGGTAGCGGTCCGCGCCGTCCGCGGTCACGGACACCGGCACCGTCCCGGCGCGCGTGGCGAAGAGCAGCTCGCCGGGGCCGGTCCGCTCGCCCAGCGCGACGGCGGTGGCCACGGTGGCGTGCCCGCAGAACGGCACCTCCGCCTTCGGGCTGAAGTACCGGATCGTGAAGGCGCGGCCCGGCTCACCGGCCAGCTCCGCCGGCGGGGGCGTCAGGAAGGCGGTCTCGCTGTAGCCCAGCGCGGCGGCGGTCTCCAGCATGGCGGCGTCGTCCAGGCCGGACGCGTCGAGCACCACACCGGCGGGGTTGCCGCCCTCGGGGTCGGCGGAGAAGGCCGTGTAGCGCAGCACCTCGGCGGATGCGTCGGAAGTCGTCATGATCGGGCCAACTCCGGTACCGGCCGCGGCATTCCCCGGCCGGGCCCCGGCGCCGTCCGGCACCGCCCGTACCGCCGGAGTCGCGGGCCCGGCGGGCAGGGGGCGTCTCAGCCGCGCCCGATGAACGGCATGTTCGTCGCCATCACCGTGGCGAACTGCACGTTCGCCTCCAGAGGCAGCTCCGCCATGTGCAGCACCGTGCGCGCCACGTCCGCGGCGTCCATCACCGGCTCGACCGCGAGCTGCCCGTTGGCCTGAAGGATGCCGGTCTGCATCCGCTCGGTCATCTCGGTGGCCGCGTTGCCGATGTCGATCTGCCCGCAGGCGATCCGGTACGGGCGCCCGTCCAGGGACAGCGACTTCGTCAGCCCCGTCACCGCGTGCTTGGTCGCCGTGTACGCCACCGAGTGCGGGCGCGGCACCTGGGCCGAGATAGACCCGTTGTTGATGATCCGGCCGCCCTGCGGGTCCTGCTCCCTCATCTGGCGGAACGCCGCCTGGGCGCACAGGAACGCCCCGGTCAGGTTGACGTCCACCACCGTGCGCCAGTCCTCGTACGACAGCTCGTCCAGCGGCACCCCGCCCGGGCCGAAGGTGCCCGCGTTGTTGAAGAGCAGGTCGAGCCGCCCGTACCGCTCGCGCACCGCCGCGAAGAGGGCGGCCACGGACGCCGGGTCGCTCACGTCGGCCGGTACGCACAGCACGTCCGCCGTCTCCCCGGCCGCCCGCGCCGTCTCCTCCAGCGCCTCGCGCCTGCGGCCGGCGAGCGCCAACGACCAGCCGGCCGCCGCAAGCGCGAGCGCCACGGACCGGCCGATGCCGGAGCCCGCGCCCGTCACTACAGCGATTTTCTTCCGAGGTGCGTTCATGAGGCCGCAATGTACGTGACCTGAAGTCCGGACCCACGGACGTTCCACAGGCTGAGAGCATGGGTGCCGTCCCGGGTGACGCGTGTACACGAGACTTGGAGTTCGCATGACGGAGAGCGGCCGCCCCACCGTCCCCGCCGAGGAGATACCCGGTGGTCCCGCACCACGGGAACCCGCACCCCCGGAAACCCCCGCCGGCCCCGTCGGTGCCTTCGCCCCCGCACCGGCCGCCGGGCCGCCAGTGGCGCGCCGCACCCCGCTCCTGGTGGTCCTGATCCTCGGCGGGCTCGTCGCCCTGACGCCCCTGTCGATGGACATGTACCTGCCCGCCCTGCCGGAGATCGCCGGCGCCCTGGGCACCCCCGCGGCCACCGTCCAGCTCACCCTCACGGCCTGCCTGGCCGGCATGGCACTGGGCCAGCTGGTCATCGGCCCGATGAGCGACAAGTGGGGCCGCCGCCGGCCCCTGCTGACCGGCATGGCCTTGTACGTGGTGGCCACCGCGGTCTGCGCGCTGGCGCCCAGCGCGGAGCTGCTCATCGGCTTCCGCCTGGTCCAGGGCCTGGCCGGCTCCGCGGGCGTGGTGATCGCACGGGCCGTGGTGCGCGACATGTTCGACGGGGTCGCGATGGTGCGGTTCTTCTCCACCCTGATGCTGGTCTCCGGCGCGGCGCCGATCGTCGCGCCGCTGATCGGCGGCCAGGTGCTGCGCTTCTCCGACTGGCGGGGCGTCTTCGTGGTGCTGACGGCCGTCGGCCTGGTGCTGACCGTGCTGGTCTGGCGGCTCCTCGACGAGACCCTGCCGCCGGAGCGGCGGCAGGCCGGCGGGGTGGGTGCCACGCTGCGGGCGGTCCGGGGGCTGCTGGCCGACCGGGTGTTCACCGGCTATACGCTGGCGGGCAGCTTCGCGTTCGCGGTGCTCTTCTCGTACGTCTCGGCCTCCAGCTTCGTGGTGCAGGAGATCTACGGCGCCTCCGCGCAGACCTTCAGCCTGCTGTTCGGGCTCAACGCGATCGGCCTGATCACCGCGGGGCAGGTCAACGGCAAGCTGCTGGCGGGCCGGGTCAGCCTCGACAAGGTGCTGGCCGGCGGCCTCGCGGTGATCACTCTCGCCGCGACGGCGCTGCTGCTGATCACCACCGGGGTGTTCGGCGAGGTGGGCCTGGCCCCGGTGGCCGGCTGCCTGTTCGTGCTGATGTCGGCCCAGGGCGTGGTGCTGCCCAACACCAACAGCCAGGCCCTGCTGCGGGCCCCGCACGCCGCCGGCTCCGCCTCCGCGCTGCTCGGCAGCAGCTCGTTCCTGGTGGGCGCGGTGGCCTCGCCGCTGGTGGGCATCGCGGGCGAGCACACCGCGGTGCCGATGGCCGTCGTCCAGGTGGGCAGTGCCCTCGCGGCGGTGGCCTGCTTCGTCTTCCTGTGCCGCCCCGGGCGGAGCCGGGCGCAGGTGGCAGCGGCTTAAACTCTCCGGGTGAACGCCTCTGTCCCCACCGCCGACGCGCTGCGCGGCGCGCTCGCCGGCCTCCTCGACGGACTTCCGCCGAAGCAGGCCACCGCCGCCGTCGACCGGCTGATCGCCAACTACCGGGGACGCACCCCGACCGATGCGCCCGTGCTGCGCGACCGCTCCGACGTGGTCGCGTACGCGGCGTACCGGATGCCCGCGACCTTCGAGGCGGTACGGGCGTCCCTGGCCGGCCTCGCGGACGCGGCCCCGGACTGGTCCCCCGCCACGCACGTGGACGTGGGCGGCGGCACCGGCGCGGCGACCTGGGCGGTGGACGCCGTCTGGGAGGGGCCGCGCGAGACGACGGTGCTGGACTGGGCCGAGCCGGCCCTGGCGCTGGGCCGGGAGCTGGCGGGGGCCGCGCCCTCGCCGGTGCTGCGGGGCGCGCGCTGGCAGAAGGCCGTGATCGGTACGGCGCTGAGCCTGCCCGAGGCGGACCTGGCGACCGTCTCGTACGTACTGGGCGAGCTGACCCCGGAGGCCAGGGCGGCGGTGGTGGCCGAGGCCGCCCGCCGCGCCCAGGCGGTGGTGGTCATCGAGCCCGGCACCCCCGAGGGCTACCTGCGCGTCCGGGAGGCCCGGGACCGCCTGATCGCGGCGGGCCTGCACGTGGCCGCGCCCTGCCCGCACGACGGGGCCTGCCCGATCGTGGTGGGCGAGGACTGGTGCCACTTCTCGGCACGGGTCAGCCGGTCCTCGCTGCACCGCCAGGTGAAGGGCGGCTCGCTCGCGTACGAGGACGAGAAGTTCAGCTACGTCGCCGCCACCCGCTTCCCGGTGGCCCCGGCCACGGCCCGGGTCACCCGGCGGCCGCAGATCCGCAAGGGCCTGGTCCTGCTGGACCTGTGCGGCCCCGACGGGCTGGCCCGGCAAACGGTCTCGAAGCGTCACGGTGCGCTCTACAAGTCGGCGCGCGACGCCGAGTGGGGCGACGCCTGGCCCCCGGCGGAGTAGGCCGGGGGCCGGGCCGGAGCTACATCCGGAGCTCCTGGGTGCAGCACTTCACGCTGCCGCCGCCCTTGAGGAGTTCGCCCAGGTCCATCCCGATCGGCTCGAAGCCCCGGGCGCGCAGGGGCTGGTACAGGCCCACCGCCGCCTGCGGGAGCAGGACGTGGCGGCCGTCGGAGACCGCGTTCAGACCCAGGGCCGCGGCGTCCTCCTCCGTCGCGATCAGTGCGTCCGGGAAGAGGCGGCGGAGCACGGACCGGCTGCCGGGCGAGAAGGCCCCGGGGAAGTACATGACCTCGTCGCCGTCGAGCACCGAGAGCGCGGTGTCCAGGTGGTAGTAGCGGGGGTCGACCAGGTCGAGCCCGATGACGGGCCGGCCGAAGAACTCCTGCGCCTCGTCGTGCGAGAGCGGCGAGGACCGGAAGCCGCGCCCGGCGAGTACGTACGAGGCGGTGACGGCGAAGTCGCCCTCCCCCTCGTTGACGTGGGACGGCTCGTGGATCTCGGTGAAGCCGTTGGCCCGGAACCAGTCCAGGTGTTCCCGGGCCTCGGCGGACCGCTCGGGGTAGGCGAAGCGGGCGCCGAGGACGCGGCCGTCGATGACGGTGGCGCCGTTGGCGGCGAAGACCATGTCGGGCAGGCCGGGGCGCGGTTCCAGGAGCTCCACGGTGTGGCCGAGCGCCCGGTAGCGGTCGCGCAGGTCTTCCCATTGGGTCAGGCACAGTTGCAGGTCCACCGGCTTGTCCGGGTCCATCCACGGGTTGATGGAGTAGGTGACCCTGAAGTGCGTGGGTGGGCACATCAGGTACCGGCGGGGTGTGGCGTCTCTGCGCAAAGAGGGCTCCTCACGGGACACGACGACCGCGCCGCCGGGTTGGGCGACGCGCGAAGAGAATCGTCTCTCCTGAACGCGCCCGGCGCATTGAACTGATCGGGTGGTTTAGGCGACGCCACCACGAAATGCCCGCACAATGCGCGAAGTCTCCGCTAACGGGGCGGGTGCCGGACGCCCACCGCTCACCCCGCCGACGCCCGACGCCCAACGCCCGATACCCCATGCCCCATGCCCCATGGACGGTAGGACCGGCGCGGCCGCCACTCCCCCTTGGCTGCCCTGGTGGGTGGTGTGGTGTGTGGGGAAGGTGCTTGAGGCGTCGTGGCAGGCTGGTCCGGAGGCAGGCCCGGGCCTGGGGTGGCCGAAGGCCAGGGCGAAGCCCCTTGCCCCAGGGGTGGGCCTGCCGCTGGGCCTGCAGGCCACGACGCGTCAAGCACCGACGGGACCCACACACCACACGACCCACCACCCAAAGCTCCGGTGGCCGAGAACCGTACCCAGAAGCAGCCCGACCCCGCCGGAGCCCAGCCCGCGCACACCCGGGCGGGCGCACCCGCCCACCCCGCCCGAGCTACTCCCACCCCGCCCGAGCTACTCCCACCCCGCCCGAACCACTCCCACCCCGCCCCAACTACTCCCGCACCGGTGCCGGCAGCTCCGCCAGGAACGGTTCCACCGCGGCACGCCAGGCGGCCGGCTGGTCCCAGTGGACGAGGTGACCGGCGTCGGGGATCTCGGCGTAGGCGCCCAGGGGGAGGACGCGGACCATCTCCTGGGCCTCGGCCCGGCCCAGCTCGCCGTCGAGGCCGCGGACCACCAGGGTCGGGCAGCGGACCTGGCCCAGCTCCTCCCAGTGCGCGTCGTGCACCCAGGTCTCGCGGGCCCGCAGCATCTGGCGGCGGGAGAAGACGGGTCGCCAGCCGTCGGGGCCCTCGGTCATCACCTCGGCGAAGAACTCGCCGCGGGCCGGGCTCGGGCGCTCCACCCAGGGGTCGTCCTCACCGAACCACTTGCGCACGTCGCCGAGCGTCGCGAAGGGCAGCGGCCAGCTGCGGAACCAGTCCTCCCACTCCCGCTGGGAGGCCGCGCCGAGCGCCGTGGCCCGCATGTCGCAGATGACCAGGGCCTGGACGAGGTCCGGACGGCGGGCGGCCAGCTGCCAGGCGGTCAGGGCGCCCATGGAGTGGCCGATGAGGATCACGGGAGCGAGCCCGAGCTGCTCGATGGCCGCCTCGGCGTCGCGGATGAAGGCGTCACGGGAGTACGGGCCGTCCGCGGGGCGCTCGCTGCGACCGTGGCCGCGCTGGTCCAGGGCCACCGCGCGGTGGCGGTCCGCCAGCCAGCGGGCGGTGCCGGCCCAGTGGGAGGCACGCCCCATCAGCCCGTGCAGTAACAGCACCGCCGGTTCCGCCGGGGCTCCGCCGTCGGCGTCCTTGGGCGGGTCAGCGAACTCCCAGGCGGCGAGCCGCACACCGTCGGCTCCCGCCACATCGATGCGCCGTACCACCGTCGATGCACCCCCTTCGCTCCGCGCCAGACTATCGAACCTGCATTCGAAAACGGGCGTCTCCCCGGCAACACCGCTCTTTCGAGTGACCTTCCTCAAGGATTGGCGGCCGCTGCCGAGGGGAGATCTTCATCGGGAGGCGGGCCGCTCGGGGAAGACGGTCCGAGGGGATTGACCCTGAGAGCTCGGGGCTCCGGGTCAGCAATGGGGAGGACGGGTCCCGGCGTCGCAAGGCGCCGGGACCTTCCCGTGCCGGGGCGCGCCGGGCGCGCGGGGCCGGGCACATCGCATCGCCCCCTCCCGCAGTTGCCTGGGGCAAGCCTGGCACGGGAGTCGCGCGGTCGCTTCCATTCCGAGGGATTAGCCGGAATTCGACATGGCGGACCCGGGGCCTCCCGGCGGTTGCCGGGGGCGGATGGGGTCAGCGGGGCCTGAGAGGTCGTCCGGGGCCCCGGATGGCGGGCCCGGTCGGCCCGGGGAGTGGGCCAGATGGGCCCGAATGCGGATGGGCCCGAACGGCCCGGATCGACACAAACAGCCCGGATCAACCCGAACGACCCAAATCAGCCCGCAAAGGGCGCGTACGCCCCGGTGGTCCTGGGGGCGGCCCGGCGCGCACGAGGTGCGGGCAGGACACGGCACGGGTTCCGCACCCGGGACCGGTGGATGCCGCCGCGGGCTACCGCTTGGCGACGAAGACGTGCGACGCGGTGTCGTCGTCCAGCTCGGCGGCCTCGCCGCCGCTGCCGACCAGCACGCCGCCCGGCGACTCGGTCACGCTCACCACGGCACCGGGCTGCACGCCCGCCCGCCGCAGCGTGTACATCAGCTGGGCGTCGGTCTGGATCGGCTCGCCGATCCGGCGGACGACCACCGTCTTGCCGTCCGGGCCCGGCTGAAGCTCGCCCAGGCTGACCATGCCCTCGTCGAGGAAGGGGTCCGCCTCGGCCTTCTCGCCCAGCTCCTCCAGCCCGGGGATGGGGTTGCCGTACGGCGACTCGGTCGGGTGGCGCAGCAGCTCCAGCACGCGCCGCTCCACCGCCTCGCTCATCACGTGCTCCCAGCGGCAGGCCTCGGCGTGCACCTGCTCCCACTCCAGGCCGATCACGTCGACCAGGAGGCACTCGGCCAGCCGGTGCTTGCGCATGACGCGGGTCGCCAGGCGGCGGCCCTCCTCGGTCAACTCCAGGTGCCGGTCGCTGGCGACGGCCACCAGGCCGTCACGCTCCATGCGCGCGACCGTCTGGCTGACCGTGGGACCGCTCTGGTCAAGCCGTTCGGCGATGCGGGCGCGCATGGGGACCACACCTTCCTCCTCCAGCTCGAGAATGGTGCGGAGATACATCTCCGTGGTGTCGATCAGTCCGGACATCCGTGCCCCTCAATATCGTGCGCTGGCCCTGTCCCCAATTCTGACGCATCACGCCGACAACCGTCCCGTGCCTGAGCGCGCGGCCTCCCACCGACACGGTTGACCGGCTATTGACAGGCCACTGGTCCAGACCGCACGGTGATCCGCGGACACGGACGCACCCCGACTTCTGGAAGGGCCCTCGGCGATGAGCGAGAGCAAGCTGGCCGGTCAGTTCTTCGACGCCGCGATCGGTCTCCTACAGCGGGTCCGCGACGAGGAGTCCGCGCACATCGCCGCCGCCGGAGAGCTGATCGCGGACGCCGTGGCCTCCGGCAACCGCCTCTTCGCCTTCGGCGCCGGACACTCATCGCTGCCCGCGCAGGACGTCGTCTACCGGGCCGGCGGCCTCGCGCTGATGAACTTCCTCGCCGTGCCCGGCACCGCAGGCGTCGACGTCATGCCGGCCACGCTCGGCAGCGCGTTGGAGCGGGTGGACGGCCTGGCGAGCGCGGTGCTCGACTCCAGCCCGGCCGCCGCGGGCGACGTACTGGTGATCATCTCGCTCTCCGGGCGCAACGCGCTGCCCGTCGAGATGGCGATGAACGCGCGGGCGCTGGGCCTCAAGGTCATCGGCGTGACGTCCGTGGCCTACGCGACCGAGACCAGGTCCCGGCACGTGTCCGGCGGCTTCCTCAAGGACCACTGCGACATCGTCCTGGACAGCAAGATCGCGGTGGGCGACGCGGAGCTGGCCCTGGACGGGATCGACGCGCCCTTCGCACCCGCGTCCACGGTCGTCACCAGCGCGATCATGCAGTCCGTGATGGCCGCCGCGGCGGGCTCGCTGGCCGAGCGGGGCATCGAGCCGCCGCTGCTGCGCTCCGGCAACGTCGACGGCGGCCACGAGTGGAACGGCCGCGTGATGACGGAGTACGGCGACCGCATCTTCTACCGCCACTGAGCGGCCGGAGGATTCCGCCGGTCCGGCCCTCGGAGAGTCCGCCGGTCCGGCCCGGCCGCGATCTGCCGCCCCCCCTCTAGTCCGCGGTGACGCCCGCCAGGGAGAGGTCTGCGGCCACCCTGGCGGCGATCTCCTCCGCGTAGACCGCGTCCGGGCGCTCGAACGCCGGGCGCGACGGGGCGCGCAGGAAGGTGAGCACGCCCAGGGTCCGGCCGCGGCTGCGCAGGACCGTGCACAGGCCGTGGGCGACGCCGTCGGGCCAGCCGGACGGCAGCCGCGCCGGGGCGCTGACCCGTACCGAGCCGACCCGGTCCAGGGCCTGGAACGCCGGGTGCCCCGCCTCGTACCTGGCCGGCAGGCCGCCGGTGGAGGTCAGGCCCGGCGGCGAGGTGGCCGAGCGCACCAGCCGGTCCCCCACCGCCAGGTCCACCAGCGCGTGGTCGGCGAACCCGGCCAGCGAGAAGTCCAGCCGCACCGCCACCGCCTCGGCCGGGTCCTCGCACTCGGCGGCGGCCCGCGCCGCCCGGTGCAGCTGGTTGGCCCGGAAGCGCAGCTGCGCGGTGTCCAGCTCGGTCTGCCGGGCCTCGGTGATGTCCTGGAACAGCCAGGCCACGCCCAGCGGCACCGGCTCCTCCCCCAGCGGCGAGGCCAGCCGCAGGAACCCGGAGCGCCAGCAGCGGCGGCGTACGCCCTCGGGCGTCTTCACGGACACCCACAGCTCCGCCGGCGGGGGCGGCGCGCCCTCGGCCAGCACGTGCTGGATGGCGCCCTCCAGCTCCTCCACGCCCTGGGTCAGCAGCTCCCCCAGCGGCCGGCCGAGCAGCACCGTCCGCCCGGCCCCGAAGGCGCGGGCCGCGTGCGCGTTGACCACGGCGGGCCGCAGGTCCACGTCGACCAGGACCACGCCCCACGAGGCGTCGTCCAGCAACGCCTCGCTCAGCGCGATGGAACGCTCCAGGTCGATCTGGGTGTGCACCTCGCTGAAGGCGCAGTAGACCCCGGCCGGCTTCCCGTCCGCGCCGGGCACGCGGGCCGACTGGGTGCGTACGAGGACCCGGCCGCCGTCCTTGGTGACCAGGGCGAACTCGTGCACCTGGCGGCCCGGAGCGTCCATCGCGGACATCAGCCGGCGCTGCACGTCCTCCGCGTCCGCCGCTCTGGCGGCCCACCCGGCGAAGCCCCGCCGTCCTACCGCCTCAGCGGCGGTCCACCCCAGGATCCGCTCTGCCTCGCGGTTCCAGTGGGTGATCACGCCGTCGGCGTCGAACGCGCACAGGGCGGCGTCCATGCCGTCCAGTAGCGCGGCGAGCAGATCGTCGGCGGTCTCACTACGTCCGGAAGCACTCACCTGGCACCCCCTGCAGGTGTTCGCGTGTGCGGCACGTCAGATCATTCAACTCCAACGTGACGCAGCCCACACGGGGTTCTCGGAAAAGAGCCGGGTCTATTAATCGGTTGCGGCGGTTCCGAGGGGCTCCTAGCGTGTGGGGCACACGAGAAGGGAGGTGGTTCCGGAAATGTATGGCAACCGGACGCGTGAGGTGGCTGCGGGCTAGCGCCCGTCGTCGCACGCACCCAGTGTGCTCGCCGGCGTCGTAGCGTCGGCCAATCCCGAGCAGTCACCCGACCCGCGGGCTCGCCGGCACGTCCGGCCGGCTTCTCTCACTGCAGGAGAGAACCCCGAGCCCGCGGGTCGCCCCCTTTTTTGGGCTCCTTCGCCTCCGGGCGCCTGAATGCCGGGGTGGGGGGGGGGGGGGGGGGGGGGGGGGGGGGGGGGGGGGGGGGCGCCCCCCCCCCCCCCCCCCCCCCCCCCCCCCCCCCCCCGCCCCCCACCCCAGCGCGCCCTTCGGCTCTCTCGCCGTGCGGCTTCGGCGGGGGACGGCCGGGAGTCTGGTGGACCGGCTCCTTACGGCTGGAGCCGCTCCACCCGCCAGGCTCCGCCCTCGGCCTCGCGTACGTAGCGGAGGCGGTCGTGGAGGCGGTTCTCGTGGCCCTGCCAGAACTCCACCGCCTCCGGTACGACGCGGAAGCCGCCCCACTCCGTCGGTACGGGGACCTGCTCGCCCTCCGGGTAGCGTGCGGTCAGCTCGGCATAGCGCGCGTCCAGGTCCGCCCGCGAGGCGATCACGGTGGACTGCTCGCTCGCCCACGCGCCCAGCTGGGAGCCGTGCGGCCGGGAGCGGAAGTAGGCGGCCGTCTCGTCGCGGCCGACCCGGGCCGCGGTGCCGGTCACCACGACCTGCCGGGCGATGGGGTGCCAGGGGAACAGCAGCGCGACGTGCGGGTTCTCCGCCAGCTCCCGGCCCTTGCGGGAGCCGTAGTTCGTGTAGAAGACGAAGCCCCTGGAATCGAACTGCTTGAGCAGCACCGTGCGCGAGCTGGGCCTGCCGTCCGCCGTGGCGGTCGAGACGACCATCGCGTTCGGTTCGAAGACGTGCGCGTCGGCGGCCTGCTGGAACCAGCGGGCGAACTGCTCCATCGGGTCCGCTGCGAGATCGGCCTCGAAGACGATCTCGGAGCGGTACTGCTTGCGCATGACAGCGGGATCAAGGTCCTGGTTCGGCACACCGCCATCCTGCCCCAGTGACGCTCCCTACCCCGCCCGGGGTCCGCCCACGCCCCTCGGGCGCCCGCGGCCGGTGTGCCACACGTCACGCTTCCGCGCGCCTGGCCCAACGTACAAAATCTTGAGGCTGGGCCGCCTCCTGCGGCCGATTCCCGCGATGGGCCTCCTCCCCGGAATCCCGTCCCGGTGTTCGGCATCGGCCGCACGGGGCATGACGGGGTTGACCACCCGCACCGCGCAGCGTGCGGAAGCGTACAAAGGTGTACGCACCCGCCAGATCCTTACGCCTGTTCACAGCCGGACCGCACAGCCGGCCCGTAGGCAGCCGTTCTGGTCACAGCCGTTCGCCGCACTACCTTGAGGAGCCGCCTGATGTCCGACTTCGTACCCGGACTCGAAGGAGTCGTCGCGTTCGAGACGGAGATCGCCGAGCCCGACAAGGAAGGCGGCTCGCTGCGCTACCGCGGTGTCGACATCGAAGACCTGGTGGGCCACGTCTCCTTCGGGAACGTGTGGGGCCTGCTGGTCGACGGTGCGTTCAACCCCGGTCTGCCCGCCGCCGAGCCCTTCCCGATCCCGGTGCACTCCGGTGACATCCGCGTGGACGTCCAGTCCGCGCTCGCCATGCTCGCCCCCGTGTGGGGCCTGAAACCGCTGCTGGACATCGACGAGCAGACCGCGCGCGACGACCTCGCCCGGGCCGCCGTGATGGCCCTGTCGTACGTCGCCCAGTCGGCCCGCGGCCAGGGCCTGCCGATGGTCCCGCAGCGGGAGATCGACAAGGCCGACTCCGTCGTCGAGCGGTTCATGATCCGCTGGCGCGGCGAGCCGGACCCGAAGCACGTCAAGGCCGTCGACGCCTACTGGACCTCGGCCGCCGAGCACGGCATGAACGCCTCGACGTTCACCGCCCGGGTGATCGCCTCCACCGGCGCCGACGTCGCCGCGGCCCTGTCCGGCGCCGTGGGCGCCATGTCCGGTCCGCTGCACGGCGGCGCGCCCTCGCGCGTGCTGGGCATGATCGAGGAGATCGAGCGCACCGGCGACGCCGTGGCGTACGTGAAGAAGGCCCTGGACAAGGGCGAGCGCCTGATGGGCTTCGGCCACCGCGTCTACCGCGCCGAGGACCCGCGCGCCCGCGTGCTGCGGCGTACGGCCAAGGAGCTGGACGCGCCGCGCTACGAGGTGGCCGCCGCCCTGGAGAAGGCCGCGCTGGAGGAGCTGCACGCCCGCCGCCCCGACCGCGTGCTGGCCACGAACGTGGAGTTCTGGGCCGCGATCATGCTGGACTTCGCGGAGGTCCCGGCGCACATGTTCACCTCGATGTTCACGTGCGCGCGCACCGCCGGCTGGTCCGCGCACATCCTGGAGCAGAAGCGGACGGGCCGCCTGGTCCGGCCGTCGGCGCGGTACATCGGCCCGGGCCCGCGCGACCCGCGCCAGATCGAGGGCTTCGGGGACATCGCCTCGACCGCCTGACCGGTCTCCGTTGCGTACGGCGCGCCGCATCCCCTCCGGATGCGGCGCGCCGTCGCGTTCAGGGGCGGGGGGCGGGTACGAGGGCCAGGTCGACCAGCGCGGACCACTGGGCGACGACCCGGGCGCGCCGGGCGGCGTCGTCGGTGAGGACGTTGGCCAGGCCCAGGCCGCGGGCCATGTCGAGCAGGCCCTGGACGGTCTCCCTGACGCCCGGTACCGCCTCGTCGGCGCCCAGCAGCTCGACGGCTATCCGGTGGGTCTCGCGGCCCACCCTGGCCTCCAGCTCGGTGACCCGGGGGCGCAGCTGCTCCTCGTTGGAGGCGGCGACCCAGAGCTGGAGCGCGGCCCGGAAGAGGGTGCCGGTGTAGAGGTCGACCAGGGCCCCGACCACGGCGGGCCGGGCGGCCGGCCCGTCGGCGAAGAGGCCGCGGAGGGCTGCGGAGCGCTCCTCGGCGACGTACTCGACGGCGGCGGTGAAGAGGTCCTCGCGGGTGGGGAAGTGGTGCTGGGCGGCGCCCCGGGAGACGCCGGCGCGCTCGGCGACGACGGCGACGGTGGAGCCGGCCCAGCCGTGTTCGGCCAGGCAGGCCACGGCGGCCTCCAGGAGGCGGCGGCGGGTGGCGCGGCTGCGGTCCTGCTTGGGGGTGCGGTCGGGGACCGGGGCGGTCACGACACCCATGACGGGCTCCGGCGCTCGAAGCGGGCGGTGATGCCCTCGCGGGCCTCCTCGGAGGCGAAGAGGGCCGCGGACAGTGCGGTCAGCCGGTCCGCATCCCGGTCGAAGGCGGCTCGTACCTCGGCGGTGACCAGCTTCTTCGTCTCGGCCAGGCCCTGCGGGGAGGCCTTGCGCAGGCCGTCGAGCACGGGTGCGAGGGCCACGTCGACGGGGTTGGCGGGGGCGCCGGCCCCCGGGGTGCCCGCGTCGGCGTCGGCGGACAGGGTCAGCAGGCCGATGCGGGCCGCCTCGGCGGGGCCGAAGGGCTCGGCGGTGAGGAAGTAGCGCGCCGCGGCCCGCGGGTCCAGGCGGCACAGCAGCGGGACCGAGATGACGGCCGGGGCGAGCCCCAGGTGGGTCTCGGTGAAGGCGAACGTGGCCCCCGGGCCCGCCGCGGCGATGTCGCAGGCGCCGAGCAGGCCGAGGCCGCCGGCCCTGACGTGGCCGGTGACGCGGGCGACGACGGGCCTGGGCAGCTCCACGACCTCCCGCATCAGCGCCACGAAGTCCTCGGGGTCGCACGGCGACTTGAGGTCGGCACCCGCGCAGAAGGTGTTCCCGGTGTGGGTGAGGACGACCGCCCGGACCGCCGGGTCCTCGCCCGCGGCGGCGAGCGCGGCGCGGAGTTCCCCGACGAGGGCCGCGGAGAGCGCGTTGCGGTTGGCCGGTGAGTCGAGCGTGAGCGTCGTGACGCCGCTCGCTTGCGCGGCGCTGACCAGGGGGTCCATGCCGGTGTCCTCCGGAGATGTGCGGGTGGCGACGGAATCCTGCCGGGGAGCGTACGCGGGCCCCCGGGCCCGGGCCCGGGCGGGCGGGGGTTGCCGGGAGACCCGCGGGGGGTGCGGCTCAGTAGGACTTCGGGAGCCCCAGGGTCTGGTGCGAGACGAAGTTCAGGATCATCTCCCGGCTGACCGGGGCGATCCTGGCCACCCGGGAGGCGGTGATGAGCGAGGCCAGCCCGTACTCGCGGGTCAGGCCGTTGCCGCCCAGGGTGTGCACGGACTGGTCCACGGCCTTCACGCACGCCTCGGCGGCCGCGTACTTGGCCATGTTGGCGGCCTCGCCGGCGCCCATGTCGTCGCCCGCGTCGTAGAGGTGGGCGGCCTTCTGCATCATCAGCCGGGCCAGCTCCAGGTCGATGTGGGCCGCGGCGAGAGGGTGGGCGAGGGCCTGGTGCGAGCCGATCGGCTGTTTCCAGACCTGCCGGGTCTTCGCGTAGTCGACGGCCTTGGCGAGGGCGTGGCGGCCCATGCCGATGGCGAAGGCCGCCGTCATGATGCGTTCGGGGTTGAGCCCTGCGAAGAGCTGGACGAGGCCGGCGTCCTCCTCGCCGACGAGGGCGTCCGCGGGCAGCCGTACCTCGTCCAGGACCAGCTCGAACTGCTTCTCCGCGGCGTGCAGTTCCATGTCGATCGGCGAGCGGCCGAAGCCGGGGGTGTCCCGCGGGACGATGAACAGGCAGGGCTTGAGCCGGCCGGTACGGGCGTCCTCGGTACGGCCGACGATCAGCGTGGCATCCGCGATGTCGACCCCGGAGATGAAGACCTTGCGGCCGGTGAGGACCCAGTCGGTGCCGTCCCGGCGGGCCGTGGTCGTGATGCGGTGGGAGTTGGAGCCGGCGTCGGGTTCGGTGATGCCGAAGGCCATGGTGCGGCTGCCGTCGGCCAGACCGGGCAGCCAGGCGCGCTTCTGCTCCTCGGTGCCGAAGCGGGCGATGACCGTGCCGCAGATGGCCGGCGAGACGACCATCATCAGCAGGGGACAGCCGGCGGCGCCCAGCTCCTCCAGGACGATGGAGAGTTCGGCGATGCCGCCGCCCCCGCCGCCGTACTCCTCGGGGAGGTTCACGCCGAGGTAGCCGAGCTTGGCGGCCTCGGCCCACAGTTCGTCGGGGTGGCCGCCCTCGGCGGCCACCTTGGCGAGGTACTCGCGGCCGTAGCGCCGGCCGAGGGCGGCGACGGCGGCGCGCAGCGCCTTGTGCTCTTCGGTTTCGAGGACGGTGCCGGTCGGGGTACCGGGGGCGGTGCTCATGGCTGCGTTTCCTCCAGGACTACGGCGAGTAGGGCGCCCACCTCGACCTGGTGGCCGGGGGCGGCGTGGAGTGCGGTGAGCGTGCCGGAGGCGGGGGCGACGATGCGGTGTTCCATCTTCATGGCCTCCAGCCAGAGCAGTGGCTGGCCGGCGGTGACGGCGGCGCCGGGGGCCAGCCCCTCGGCGACGCGGACGACGGTGCCGGGCATGGGGGCGAGCAGGGATCCGGGGTCGGTGCGGTCCTCGGGGTCGGCGAAGCGGGGCAGGGCGGTGAGGGTGTGCGAGCCGAGCGCCGAGTCGACGTACACGGCCCCGGTGTTCGAATTGTGTTTCACGTGGAACATCCGCTGGACGCCGTCGACTTCGAGGGTGACCAGGTGCGGGGTGACCGCGACGACCCGGACGTCTTCGTGCCCCTCGGCGGGCTCCGGGCCGGTACGGGTGTGCCGGTAGCGGATCTCGTGTTCGGTGCCGGAGGGCTCGGCGCGGTAGCGGCGGAGCTGCGGCTCGGAGGGTACGTTGCGCCAGCCGCCGAGCCGGGCGGCGACGCCGGCGCCCTGGGCGGGCAGGGCCTGGGCGAGGGCGGCCGCCAGGGCCGGGAGCGCGGCGTCGGGGGTGCGCTCGGTGAGGGCGGCGAGGTGGCGGTCGTAGAAGCCGGTGTCCAGGCGGGCGGCCCGGAACTCCGGGTGGCGCAGGGACCGGACGAGGAGGTCCCGGTTGGTGGTCAGGCCGTGGATGCGGGCCCGCTCCAGGGCGCCGGCGAGGACCCGTACGGCTTCGTCCCGGGTGGGGGCGTGGGCGATGACCTTGGCCAGCATCGGGTCGTAGTGGATGCCGACCGGGTCGCCCGCGGCGTAGCCGGCGTCGACCCGGACCCCGTCGGGCACGTCGAGGGTCTCCAGCGTGCCGGTCTGCGGGCGCCAGCCGCGGGCCGGGTCCTCGGCGTAGAGGCGGGCCTCGACGGCGTGGCCGGAGGGCTCGGGCGGGGTCAGGGGCAGCGCGTGACCCTCGGCGACGCGGAGCTGGAGGGCCACGAGGTCGATGCCGTGGACGGCCTCGGTGACGGGGTGCTCCACCTGGAGGCGGGTGTTCATCTCCAGGAAGTACGGGCGGCCGTCGGCGGTGACGAGGAACTCGACGGTGCCGGCGCCCTGGTAGGAGACGGCACGGGCGGCGGCGACCGCCGCCTCGTGGAGCGCGGTGCGCAGGCCGGCCGGGAGGCCGGGGGCCGGGGCCTCCTCGACGACCTTCTGGTGGCGGCGCTGGAGGGAGCAGTCCCGGGTGCCGAGGGCCCAGACCGTGCCGTGGGCGTCGGCGAGCACCTGGACCTCGACGTGCCGGCCGCGTTCGACGTAGGGCTCGGCGAAGACCTCGCCGTCGCCGAAGGCGGCGGTGGCCTCGGCGGAGGCGGCGGCCAGTTCCTCCTTCAGGGCGTCGAGGTCGCGTACCACGCGCATCCCGCGGCCGCCGCCGCCCGCGGCGGCCTTGAGGAGGAGGGGCAGGTCGGCGGCGGTGGCGGCGGCCGGGTCGACCGGTTCCAGGAGGGGGACGCCGGCGGCCCGCATCAGCTCCTTGGCGCGGGTCTTGGAGGCCATGGCCTCGATGGCCGCGGGCGGCGGGCCGATCCAGCACAGTCCGGCGTCCTGGACGGCGCGGGCGAAGTCGGCGTTCTCGGAGAGGAAGCCGTACCCGGGGTGGACGGCGTCGGCGCCCGCCGCCAGGGCGGCCTTGACGACCAGGTCGCCGCGCAGGTACGTGTCGGCGGGCGCGGCGCCGGGGAGCCGGACGGCCGCGTCGGCCTCGCGGACGTGCAGGGAGCCGGCGTCGGGGTCGGCGTACACGGCGACGGTGGCGAGCCCGAGGGTGCGGGCGGTGCGGAAGACGCGGGCGGCGATCTCGCCGCGGTTGGCGACGAGGAGGGAGGTGAGGGGGGTCGCGAGGGGGGTGGTGTCTGGTGTCGTGGTCATCTGCGGGCTCACATCCGGAAGACGCCGAAGCCGCCGCGGGCGCCCTCGACGGGGGCGTTGTGGAGGGCGGACAGGCACAGGCCGAGGACGGTGCGGGTGTCGCGCGGGTCGATGACGCCGTCGTCGTAGATCCGCCCGGACAGGAAGAACGGCAGGGACTCGGCCTCGATCTGCTGCTCGACGAGGGCGCGCAGCCCGGCGTCGGCCTCGTCGTCGTAGGGCTGTCCCTTGGCGGCGGCGGAGGCGCGGGCCACGATCGAGAGCACGCCGGCCAACTGCTGCGGGCCCATCACCGCGGACTTGGCGCTGGGCCAGGCGAAGAGGAAGCGGGGGTCGAAGGCGCGGCCGCACATGCCGTAGTGGCCGGCGCCGTAGGAGGCCCCCATGAGGACGGAGAGGTGTGGGACGCGGGAGTTGGAGACCGCGTTGATCATCATGGCGCCGTGTTTGATGATGCCGCCCTGCTCGTACTCCTTGCCGACCATGTAGCCGGTGGTGTTGTGGAGGAAGAGGAGGGGGATGTCGCGCTGGTTGGCGAGCTGGATGAACTGCGCGGCCTTCTGCGACTCCTGGCTGAACAGCACGCCGTGGGCGTTGGCGAGGATGCCGACGGGGTAGCCGTGGAGTTCGGCCCAGCCGGTGGTGAGGCTGGTGCCGTAGAGGGGCTTGAACTCGTCGAAGTCGGAGCCGTCGACGATGCGGGCGATGACCTCGCGCGGGTCGAAGGGGGTCTTGAGGTCGGCCGGGACGATTCCGAGGAGTTCCTCGGGGTCGTACTTCGGCGGCTCGGCGGGGCCCGGATCGGGGTGCGCCTTGCGGTGGTTGAGCCGGGCGACGATACGGCGCGCCTGTCGGAGCGCGTCGCGCTCGTCGAGGGCGTAGTGGTCGGCGAGGCCGGAGGTGCGGGCGTGCATGTCGGCTCCGCCGAGTGACTCGTCGTCGCTCTCCTCGCCGGTGGCCATCTTCACGAGCGGCGGACCGCCGAGGAACACCTTGGAACGGTCCTTGATCATCACGGTGTGGTCGGACATGCCGGGGATGTAGGCGCCGCCGGCGGTGGAGTTGCCGAAGACCACGGCGATGGTGGGGATGCCGGCGGCGGAGAGCCGGGTGAGGTCCCGGAAGATCGCGCCGCCGGGGATGAAGATCTCCTTCTGGGAGGGGAGGTCGGCACCGCCGGACTCGACGAGGCTGATGCAGGGCAGCCGGTTCCGGAGGGCGATCTCGTTGGCGCGGAGCGCCTTCTTGAGGGTCCAGGGGTTGCTGGCGCCGCCGCGGACGGTGGGGTCGTTGGCGGTGATCAGGCACTCGGTGCCCTCGACGACGCCGATGCCGGTGACCATGGAGGCGCCGACGGGGTGGTCGCTGCCCCAGGCCGCGAGGGGGGACAGCTCCAGGAAGGGCGTGTCCGGGTCCAGGAGCAGCTCGATGCGCTCGCGGGCGAGGAGCTTGCCGCGCCTGCGGTGGCGCTCGGTGTACTTCGGGCCGCCGCCGGCCAGCGCCTTGGCGTGCTCCTCGTCGAGGTCGGCGAGTTTGGCGAGCATCGCGGTGCGGTTGTCCGCGTAGGCGGGGTCGCGGGGGTCCAGGGCGGTGCGGAGCCGGGTCACTGCGTGGCCTCCGGGGGTGGTGTGCCGTTGGGTTCGCGGGGCGGGGGGTGGGCGGTGCGGTGGCTGCGGCGCGGGGGTTACTGCGGGGTGCCTGCGGCGCGGGGGTTACTGCGGGGGCGGGGGCTGCGGGGGCGGGGGCTGCGGGGCGAGGTGGGACGGTACGTCGACGTGCCGGGCGCGGAGCCATTCGCCGAGGGCCTTCGCCTGCGGGTCGAAGCGGTGCTGGGCGGCTGCGCCGTCGCCGAGGAGGCCGGTGATGACGAAGTTCAGGGCGCGGAGGTTCGGGAGTTCGTGCCGGGTGACGTGGAGGGGGGCGGTCTCCGGGAGGAGCTCCTTGAGGCGGGGGACGGTGAGGGTGGCGCGGAGCCACTCGTATGCGGGGTCCGTTTCCGTCCAGAGGCCGAGGTTGGCGTCGCCGCCCTTGTCGCCGCTGCGGGCGCCGGCGATGCGGCCCAGGGGGATGCGGACGGTTTCTGTGCCGGTGCCCGTGCCGGGGGCCGGGGGTTCCGGGTGCGGGTCCGTGCCGGTGCCCGTGCCGGGGGGCGCCGCTTCCGAGTGCGGGTTGTTGCCGGGTGCGGGTCGTTGCCCTGCGGGGCTGTCCCCTACCCGCCCTTCCTCCGTTCCCCGGGCTCCGCCCGGACCCGTTGCGGGGGCTCCGCCCCCGTACCCTCCCCCAGCTACCGCTGGGGGTGCCCCCAGCTCCTCAAACGCCGGAGGGGCTGGACTCGCCGGTGGCGCTGGATACCCCTGCGGCGCGGATGCCTGGGCCGCGGGCTCCGCTCGGGTCCCGCCCGCGTGCCCCGCGGTGCGGTCGCCCTCAGGCGCCGGGGCGACCGGCGCGGCGGATGCACCCACCGGTGCGGGGGCGACCGGCGTGGCCGGTACACCCACGGGCGCCGGGGCGACCGGCGTGGCCGGTGCACCTGCCGGTGCGGGGGCGATCGGCACGGACGTGCCGTTCGGGAGGACTGCCCGGTGGGGCGGGGTGGTGGACGGGATCAGCGGGGACGCGAAGGTGCCGTAGGGGGTGGGCGGGGCGGGTGGGCTCGTCACGTGGAAGCCGGGATAGCTGGCGAGGGCCAGTTCGATGGCCTTCGAGGTGAGGGGGCGGCCCACCTTGGCCGGGTCCGGGTCCTTCACCGTGAGGCGCAGCAGCGCGCTCGCCGTTTCCTGGGTGGCCGCGTCCTCGTGGTCCGTGCGGGCCAGGGTCCATTCCGCCGAGGCGATGCCGGCCAGCGCGTCCGCCAGCTGGGCCTTCAGCAGGGCCGCCTTGGCCTCGACGTCCAGGCCGGTCAGTACGAAGACGACCTCGTTGCGCCAGCCGCCGATGCGGGTCAGACCCAGTTTCAGGGTGCCGGGGGCGGGCTCCCCCCGGGTGCCCGACACCAGGACCCGGTCCGGGCCCTGCTGCGTGAGCCGCACCGTGTCGAGGCGGGCCACCACGTCGGGGCCCAGGTACCGGGCGCCCTGGGTCTCGTACAGCAGCTGGGCGGTGACCGTGCCGGTGTTCACCACGCCGCCCGTGCCCGGGTGCTTGGTGATGACCGCGCTGCCGTCCCGGGCCACCTCCGCCAGCGGGAAGCCCGGCCGCCGTACGTCGTGGCCGGTGAAGAGCGCGTAGTTGCCGCCGGTCGCCTGGGTGCCGCACTCCAGCACGTGCCCGGCCACCACCGCCCCCGCCAGCGCGTCGTAGTCGTCCCGCGCCCAGTCGAAGAACCACGCGGCCGGCCCGCTGACCAGCGCCGCGTCCGTCACCCGGCCGGTGACGACCACGTCCGCGCCGGCCCTCAGGCACTCGGTGATCCCCCAGCCGCCGAGGTACGCGTTGGCGGTGAGGGCGTCCTCGTACGGCATCAGGTCGTCGCCCTCGACGTGCGCCACCGCCACCGGTACGCCCAGCCGGGCGGCGAGCCCGCGGATGGCGTCGGCCAGTCCGGCGGGGTTCAGGCCGCCCGCGTTGGCCACCAGGCGGACGCCCCGGTCGACGGCCAGGCCCAGGCTCCCCTCCAGCTGCCTGAGGTACGTCTTCGCGTACCCCAGCGCGGGGTCCTTCAGACGGTCGCGGCCGAGGATCAGCATCGTCAGTTCGGCGAGGTAGTCGCCGGTCAGCACGTCCAGCGGGCCGCCGGTGAGCATCTCCGCCACGGCGTCGAAGCGGTCCCCGTAGAAGCCCGAGGCGTTGCCGATGCGCAGGATCCGGTCGTCAGGCACCGCGCCGCTCCCGGCCCTGGCCCGCCGGGCCCGCGAAGGCCTGGGCGATGTCCAGCCAGCGGTCCGCCTCCGCGCCAGAGGCCGTCACGGCGAGGTCCGCCCGGTGCGCCCGCCGGGTCACCAGCAGGCAGAAGTCCAGCGCCGGTCCGGTGACCCGATGCTCCGCCTCCGGGGGCCCGTACGCCCACAGCTCCGCGCCGTCCGGCGAGGTGAGTTCCACCCGGAACTCACCCTCGGGCGCGGGAAGTCCGTGTACCGCGTAGGCGTAGTCGCGGGCCCGCACTCCGATCCGGGCCACGTGCCGCAGCCGTGCGGTCGGGACCCGGACGGCGCCCAGCGCGTCCGCCACGTCCTGGCCGTGCGCCCAGGTCTCCATGAGGCGGGCGCCCGCCATGGAGGCGGCCTTCATCGGGGGCCCGTACCAGGGGAACCGCTCCCCCGCGGGCGCCTTCGTCAGGGCCGCGTCCAGCTCCGCGCGCCCGGCCCGCCAGCGGGTCAGCAGTTCGGCGGGCGGCAGGGCGGCTCCGGCCTCGGCGCCCTCGTCGACGAAGGTGTCGGGCCTGCCCAGGGCCTCCGCGGCCTGGCGTGCGAAGCCGTCGGCGTCGGTGAGGGCGAGAAGGGCCGCCCGGTCGGTCCACTCCAGGTGGGCGATCTGGTGGGCGACCGTCCAGCCGGGCGCGGGGGTGGGCCGGGCCCACTCCTCGGCGCCCAACGCGCCGACGAGCCGGTCGAGTTCCTCCCCCTCGGCACGCAGGTCGGCGATCACCAAGGACAACGGATCGGGCACGGCGGACTCCCCCACGCGGACGGCGACACGACGGTGTGCCCCGAAGCGTGGCAGCGGGCCAAGAAACAATCAAGCGTGCTTGCATTATTTTTTGCCCCGCATTCCCCCGGGGCGCCCGCCGCACCAACTCCCCTGCGGGGGCGGCGAGTCAGCCCGTGAGGCCCTCCGGCAGCGAGTCCGTCAGGTACGCCGCCAGGTCGGGCTCGCCGGACAGCATGTGCCGCACCCACGCGTTCCGCTCGTGGCCGATGGGCGGGAGCTCCCACACGCACCCGATCAGCGAGCGGTCCAGCCGGACGAAGTGCGTGCTGTCCCGGTCCGGGCAGCCCAGCACCGGCTGGCCCGCCGCCCCGCCCGCGAAGTGCAGGACGTTGTCCCACACCCAGCTGTAGACGTTGAGGTACGCGCCGTCGTCCCCTCCCCTGTGGAGGACGACGAAGCTCACGGGCGGCGTGCCGTCCGGCTCCGGCAGCGTCGCGAGCAGCTCGGGCAGGAACGCGTAGGCGGCCTTCTCGACCTCGGGCTCGATTCCGGCCGGGTCTCCGGTGACGTGGTAGCGCTTCACGAGCCGGCCCTCGACCTCGACGGGCCCGGGGACGCTCAGGTGCTTCTCCTGGAATGCCATGCGGGGACCGTAGGGGCGCTTCCCTGACATCTCCCGTCAGGAGATCCGCGCGCGGATCCGCGGGTCCGGCGCGACCCCGTGGCGCGTCGGCCGACACGCCCGGCCGGAGGATCCGGTTCCGGCCAGATCCGTAAAACTGCCGACACTTCCGGGCGAGGGTCCGCCCATACTGGGCCCGCTCCGCACACGGAGCGATCACGCCGTTGCTCACCGTAGAGGAATGGACCGCGACATGACCTCCGCAGCAGCACAGCAGCCGATCCCGCTCTACCCCCAGCTCGACGAGGCCGCACTACGCGCCTTCGTGGCCGCCCTGCAGAGCGGCGACACCTCCGGGCTCGCGCCCGCCCGGGCCGCCGAGGTCGACCAGGCCCGCTCGCTGCTCACGTTCGTCCCGGTCGAGGTGGAGGGCGCGGCGGACCCCGCCACCGGCGAGGCCGCACGGCTCGACGCCGCGCTCTGGCGGCACACCGGTCCCGAGCCGCGGGCGGTCGTCGTCATGCCCTCGCCGTGGACGGACCTCGGCTGGCTCGCGTACGCCGTCCAGGCCACGGCCTTCGCGGCCAAGGGGTACAACGTCCTGGCCTACACCGCCCGCGGCTTCGGGCGCTCCGGCGGCGAGGTCGACGTGGCCGGCCCGCTCGACGTCGAGGACGGCACCCGGGCGCTGGACTTCCTCATCGAGCGGACTCCGTCCGGGGTCACGGCGGCCGGCTTCCTCGGGGACAGCTACGGATCGGGCATCAGCCAGCTGGTCGCGGCGCACGACACCCGGGTCGACGCGGTCGTCGCGATGAGCACCTGGGGCGACCTCGGGGAGGCCTTCTACGAGAACACCACCCGGCACGTCGCCTCGGTGACCGCCCTGCTGAACGCCGCGAGGAACGCCCGGCTGAGCCAGGAGACGGCGGCCGTCTTCGCCGACGTGCTGAACAACCGGAACATCGAGGCGACCCTGGCCTGGGCCGCCCGGCGCTCGCCCCTCACGTACGCGGGCGAGCTGCGCGAGCGCCGGGTCCCCGTCTACTTCGCCCACGCCTGGCACGAGACGCTCTTCCCGGTGAACCAGACGCTGCGGATGTTCGAGGCGCTGACCGGCCCCAAGCGCCTCGACCTGTCCATCGGCGACCACTCCTGTCCGGAGATGAGCGGGATCATCGGGCTGCCGAACCGGATCTGGTCGAACGCCCACCGGTGGCTCGACCAGCACCTCAGGGGTGAGGACACCGGCATCGGCGCGGAGGGCCAGATCCTCAGCCAGGTGATGTGGAACAAGACCCTGGAGGACCGCCCCACCTGGACGGCCGTGACCACGCGCCGCCAGCGGGTGTACCTGACGGGCGGCGCCGCGGGCGGCACGCTGGCCGACAAGCCCGAGACCGGCTGGACCATCGAGGCGCTGACCGGCATCGACACCCCCGCCACCGTGGCGGACGCGATCATCACCACCGGGTACGACGAGATCGCCGGCCGTCCGAAGACCTACCCCGCCGAGGGGATCAGCCACGACGTGGCGGCCGTCTGGACGGGCGCGCCGCAGGACGCGGTGCTGCGGCTGCGCGGCATCCCGAGGCTGCGGCTGAGCTGCGCGGCGGCCACACCGCGGGCCACGTTCGTCGCGTACCTGCTCGACGTGGCGCCGGACGGGACCGGGCACATCGTGACGCACGCGCCGTTCACCCGGCTGCAGGGCGACCCGGAGAGCCCGTACGCCGCGGAGGTCGAGCTCCAGGCCACGGCGTACGACGTGCCTGCGGGGCACCGCCTGATGCTGGTCGCGGACACGGTCGACCCCTTCTACGGGGGCGCGAACCTGCCCCGGGGGACGCTGCGGTTCGGCTCCTCCGACGAGGACCCGGCCTTCCTGGAGCTGCCGCTCGGCTGAGCCGTACGCGGTGCCGCCGTCGGCCGGGCCGGGCCCCCGGCGACGGCGCGCCGGGCCGTGGCCGCTGGTGCGGGCGACGGCGTGCCGGGCCGTGGCCGAGCCGACCCGCGGTCAGCCCTCAGCCCTCAGCCCTCGCCCGTCGGCGGCAGCCGCTTGGCCTGCGAGCGCACCGCGCCCATGCTGGCCGCGATGACCAGGGCGATGGCGAGCGCGTCGGTGAGGGAGAGCCCCTGGCCCAGTACGAGGAAGCCCGCCGTGGCCGCGATGGCCGGCTCCAGGCTCATCAGCACCGCGAAGGTGGGCGCCGGCAGCCGCCGCAGGGCCAGCAGCTCCAGCGTGTACGGCAGGACCGAGGACAGCAGCGCGACACCGAGGCCCAGCGCCAGCGTGCCCGGCACCACCAGCTTGGCCCCGGCCTCGGCGATGCCCAGCGGAAGGCTGATCACCGCGGCGAAGGCCATCGCCAGGGCCAGCCCGTCGGCCTGCGGGAAGCGGCGCCCCGTACGGGCGCTGAAGACGATGTACGCCGCCCACATCGCGCCCGCGCCGAGGGCGAAGGCGGCACCCAGCGGGTCGAGCGAGCCCATCCCGGACCCGCCGACGCCGCCGAGCAGCGCCACTCCGCACAGGGCGAGCCCCGCCCAGAGCAGGCTGGACAGCCGCCGCGAGGCGAAGACCGACAGCACCAGCGGGCCCAGCACCTCCAGCGTGACGGCGGGGCCGAGGGGGATGCGCTCGACGGCCTGGTAGAAGAGGCCGTTCATGCCCGCCATGGCCGCGCCGAAGGCCAGCACGGTGGTCCAGTCGGCGCGCGAGTAGCCGCGGATCCGCGGCCGGCAGATCAGCAGCAGCACGACGGCCGCCGCGACCAGCCGGAGCGAGACCACGCCGGCCGCTCCGGCGCGGGGCATCAGCGTGACCGCGAGCGCCGCACCGAACTGCACCGAGACGCCGGCGGAGATCACCAGCGCGACCGGGCCCAGCCGCCCGGGACCGCGGCCCCGGAGGCGCCCGGCGAGCCGGCCGAGCCCGGCAGCCGGGGAGGTCCCGGCGGTGCCGGCGGCCCCGGTGGTCCCGGCCGTCCCGATGGTGGCGGGGGCGGCGGCGGGCGCGGGGGCGGGCGCGGCGGAACGGGTCATTCCACCATGCTAAGCCCGCCGTAAGGAGCGTGGCTCCATGTTTTCCCTTACATGGCGGCCGGCCACCCCCGCGCCTCCCCGCGCCTCAGCCCTCAGTCCGTCTCGGGCTCCAGCGCGCCGCGCCATACCGTCACGTCGACCTTGGAGTGCCTGCTCGGGTCGTCCTGGCCCGACATTCCCCGGTAGGTGACCAGCGCGATGTTGCCGGACTTGGTGCGCAGGCAGATCTGGTCACCCCGCGAGAGGGTCTCCGCGAGGATCTTGTTGGTGAACCGGGTCGCCTTGCGGCAGGTGTCGAGCGAGCCCTTCTCCGCCGAGTCGAGCAGCACCATCTTGGTGACGTACGAGGTGAACTTGCAGCCGTCGGAGCTGCCGCACGAGAAGTTCAGGTCGTCGCTGAACTGCGAGTCGCGGGGCGTGAGCGGGTCGTCCCCGAGCTCGATGTGGTAGCCCGCGGGGAACTCGAAGTTCGCGTACGTGGCGGGCTTCGGGTCCGTGCGCGGCCGGGTGCTCCCGCCGGCGGAGGGGTTCCGGCTGCCGCTCGCCGAACCGCCGCCGCTGCTCGCCGCGGAGCTGCCACCGGTGCGGCGCGCCGCGTCGTCGTCCTTGCCGGCCAGGTTGGCCAGGGCGGCGCAGCCGCCCAGCAGCAGGACCAGGCCACCGAAGATCGAACCCAGCACGATGCCGGCCCGCTTGGCGTCGGAGGCCCGCGGGGCGGGCGCGGGCGCGGGCGCGGGGACCGCGTAGCCGCCGGTCCCGGCGCCCGGGTACGGGGTCTGGTACGGGTTCACCGGCGGCGGGGTGTGGTGCGCCACCGGCGGGGGCGTCGGGTAGGCGCCGGGCGCGCTCGGCGGCGGCGTCGGGTACGTGCCCGGCGCGCTCGGCGGCGGCGTCGGGTGGGCTCCGGCCGCGGGGTGGGCCGGAGCAGTCCGCTGGTGGGCGGGACCGGCCTGGGTCGGCGTGGCGTACGGGGCCGCCGCGGCCTGAGCGGCGGCTGCGGCCGCCGGCGCCGCGGCCGGCATCGGGGGCACGCCCGGGGCCGCGGCGGCCGTCGGCACCGCACCGGCCGGGGCCGTGGCCGAGGCGTCGGCGGGCGCCGGAGCCGTGGCCGGAGCCGTGGCCGGAGGCGTCGGCGGAGGCGTCGGCGCACCCTGAGCCGGCACCGTCGGCACCGGACCGCCGACCTGCCCCCCAGCCTGACCACCGGCCTGACCGCCGACCGGCCCCCCGACCGGCCCCCCCACCGGACCGCCCACCGGACCCGGCACGATCCCGACCCGCGAGGTGATCCCCGCCGCGACGCCGCCCGGCAGCCAGTCCTCGGGACGGCGCAGCTGCGTCTGGCCGTCCGCCGCCCGGCACAGCTCCAGCACCTCGGCGAGCGAGGCCCGGTCGGCGGCGTCCTTGGCGAGGCACCGCTCCACCAGGGGCCGCAGCTCCTCCGGCAGGCCGGTCAGCCGCGGCTCCTCGTGCACGATGCGGTACAGGACGCCGTGCGAGGGGCCCTCCCCGTACGCGGGGGCGCCCAGGGCGGCGTACGCGGCGACCTGGCCCAGCGCGAAGATGTCGGTGGCAGGCCCGATGCGGCCCCCGGCGGCCTGCTCGGGCGCCATGAAGGAGGGCGTGCCGATCGCGACCCCGCTCGCGGTGAGGGAGGTGGCGTCCGCGGCCCGCGCGATGCCGAAGTCGATGACGCGGGGCCCGTCGGAGGCCAGCAGCACGTTCGACGGCTTCAGGTCCCGGTGCACGATGCCCGCGCCGTGGATGACCTGGAGCGCCTCCGCGATCCCGGCGGCCAGCATCAGCACCGTGCGCGCGGGCAGCGCGCCGTGCTCGGCGACGGCCGCGGCAACCGTGGGCCCGGGCACGTACGCCGTGGCCAGCCAGGGCACCGGGCCGTCCGCGTCCGCGTCGATGACCGGCGCCGTGAAGAGGCCCTGCACCCGCTGCGCGGACTGCACCTCCTGCTTGAACCGCCGCCGGAACTCGGCGTCTTCGGCGAACTCCGGCCGGATCACCTTGATCGCGACCGGCCGCCCGCCGGGGGTGTGGGAGAGGTACACCTTGCCCATGCCGCCCGAGCCCAGCCGGGCCGCCAGCCGGTATCCGGCCACCATCTGCGGATCGTCCGCCTCAAGCGGCTGGAAGATCCCGTCAGTTGCCGACCCGCTCATCCCTGCGCCCCCTTCACGCCCGTGTGTTCAGGCGTCACCCTATTGCTCCCGCGGCACTTCCCCCGCGTCGAGCGCGGAAGCGAGCAACTCGGCCAGGTGGAGGGCCCGTCGCCCGCCGAGCTGGGCGAGCTGCGTACGGCAGGAGTAGCCGTCGGCGAGTACGGCGGCCCGCGCGTCCGCCGCCCGGACGGCGGGCAGCAGCCGCTCCTCCGCACAGTCCACCGACACCCGGTAGCGCCCGGCGCCGCGCTCGAAGCCGAAGTTCCCGGCCAGCCCGCAGCAGCCGCCCTCCAGCTCCCCGGTCAGGCCGGCCCGGTCGCGCAGCCGGCGGTCCGCCGCGTCGCCCAGCACCGCGTGCTGGTGGCAGTGGGTCTGGCCGGTCACCGGGCGGTCCAGGCGCGGGGGCGCCCAGTGCGGCGCGTACTCCTCCAGGGCCTCGGCGAAGGTCCGTACCGCCGCGGCCAGCCGGGCCGCCCGCGGGTCGTCGCGCAGCAGCTCCGGCAGGTCGCCCCGGAGCGCGGCGGCACAGCTGGGCTCCAGGACCACCACGGGCGGCCCCGCCTCCAGCACCGGCGCCATCACGTCGAGGGTGCGGCGCAGCACGGCCCGCGCCCGGTCGAGCCGCCCGGTCGACACGTACGTCAGCCCGCAGCAGACCCGGCCCGGCGGGAGGCCGGCCGGCAGCCCGGCGTCGGCGAGGACCCGTACGGCGGCGTGGCCCGCGCCCGGCGCGAGGTACTCGGTGAACGTGTCGGGCCACAGCACCACCTCGCCCGGGCCCTCCGGCCGCCAGGCCCGCGTGAACGGCACCCGGGCCGGCGCCGGCAGCTCCCGCTCGGGGGTGATCCCGCCCAGCCGCTTGACCAGGGAGGACAGCACCGGCGTCCGCCCGGCCGCACCCACCAGCGGCGCCAGCCGGAGCGCCGCGGCCAGACGCAGCCACCCGGGCAGCCCGCCCATCGCGTAGTGGGCGGCCGGCCGGATCCGCCCGGCCCAGTGGCGGTGCAGGAACTCGGCCTTGTACGCGGCCATGTCGACCCCCACCGGACAGTCGCTCAGGCACCCCTTGCAGCCCAGGCAGAGGTCCAGCGCCTCCCGCACCTCCACCGACCGCCACCCGTCGGTGACCACCTCGCCGGCCAGCATCTCGTGCAGCAGCCGCGCCCGGCCCCGCGTGGAGTGCCTCTCCTCGCCGGTCACCCGGTACGAGGGGCACATCACCCCCGGCCCCGGCCCGGGCGTACGGCACTTGGCCACCCCGACGCACCGGCCCACCTCCCGCGCGAACTCCGTGGGCGGCAGCACGGTCAGCCGCAGGCCCTCGTCCAGCGGCTCCGGGCGGACCAGCACCCCCGGGTTCATGCCGCCCTCGGGGTCCCACAGGTCCTTGTACGCGCCGAAGACCCGCACCACGTCGTCCCCGTACATCTTCGGCAGCAGCTCCGCCCGCGCCCGGCCGTCCCCGTGCTCTCCGGACAGCGAGCCGCCGTGCGCCACGACCAGGGAGGCCAGCTCCCCGGAGAAGGCCCGGAAGCGGCGCACGCCCTCGGAGGTGACCAGGTCGAAGTCGATCCGCACGTGGACGCAGCCCTCCCCGAAGTGCCCGTAGGGGACGCCCCGGAGGCCGTGCGCGGCCAGCAGCGCCCGGAACTCCCGCAGGTACGCGCCCAGCCGGGCCGGCGGCACCGCGCAGTCCTCCCAGCCGGGCCAGGCCATCTCCCCGCCGGGCAGCCGGGTGGCCGTACCGGCCGCGTCCTCCCTGATCCGCCACAGCGCCCGCTGCCCGCCCCGGTCGGCCACCACCGCCGCGTCCACCGCGTCCGCCGCCCGCACCAGGGCCCGGGCCGTCCCCGCGTCCGGCATCTCCACGAACAGCCAGGCGCCCCCGCGCGGCAGCCCCGCCGCACCCCGCACCAGGTCGGCGGCCATCCCCTCCACGGTCAGCGGCCCGAAGGGCAGCAGCCCGGCCGCCGCATCGGCCGCGGCGCTCTCGTCCGCGTACCCGAGCACGACCAGCACCGGCTCCGCCGGCACCTCGACCAGCCGCACCACCGCCTCGGTGACCACCCCGAGCGTGCCCTCGCTCCCGCAGAACGCCCGCGCCACCTGCGCCCCGCGCTCGGGCAGCAGCGCGTCCAGCGCGTAGCCGGAGATGCGGCGCGGGAAGTCGGCCGGCATGCCGGTGCGCAGCAGCGCGAGGTTCCGGTCGACCAGCTCGCGCAGCCCGGCGGGCGCGTCGGAGAAGCCCCGGGAGAGGCGGTGCCGGCCGCCCCCGTAGGTGAGGACGTCCAGTTCGGCGACGTTGTCCGCGGTGGTCCCCCAGGCCACCGAGTGCGCCCCGCACGCGTTGTTGCCGATCATCCCGCCGAGGGTGCAGCGGGACCAGGTGGACGGGTCGGGGCCGAAGGTCAGCCCGTACGGGGCGGCCGCGGCCCGCAGCGCGCCGAGCACCAGACCGGGCTGGACCACGGCCGTGCGCGCCTCCGGGTCCAGCCGCACCAGCGCGGCCATGTGCCGCGTGAAGTCCAGCACCACACCGGTGCCGACGGCCTGGCCGGCGATGGACGTGCCGCCGCCCCTGGGCACCACGGGCACCCCGGCCTCACGGCACACCCGCAGCGCCTCGCGCACGTCCGCCGCGTCGCGCGGGGCCACCACGCCCAGCGGGACCCGCCGGTGGTTGGAGGCGTCCATGGTCACCAGGGCGCGGGCCGATACCCCGAAGTCCACTTCGCCCCGGACCGTCCCCCGCAGCGCCCGTTCCAGTTCCACCGTGTCGGTCACCCGTCCATCCTGCCGCCCTGCACGGCTCGTCTCATCGGGTGGACGCGCGGCCGACGGGAGGGTTCCGACCGGATACGCTCCGCTCGTGGCTGAGATCCAGATTCCCGCTGACATCAAGCCCGCCGACGGACGATTCGGCGCGGGCCCCTCCAAGGTGCGGACGGAAGCGCTGGACGCGCTGGCCGCCACCGGAACCTCCCTGCTCGGTACCTCCCACCGCCAGGCCCCGATCAAGAACCTCGTGGGGTCCGTGCGCGACGGCATCCGGGACCTCTTCTCGCTCCCCGAGGGCTACGAAGTGATCCTGGGCAACGGCGGCTCCACCGCCTTCTGGGACATCGCGACCCACGGTCTGATCGAGCGGAAGTCCCAGCACCTGACCTTCGGTGAGTTCTCCTCGAAGTTCGCCAAGGCCGCCAAGCTGGCGCCGTGGCTGGACGAGCCGAGCGTGATCTCGTCCGACCCGGGCACGCACCCCGATCCGGTCGCCGAGGCGGGCGTGGACGTGTACGCGTACACGCACAACGAGACCTCCACGGGTGTCGCCGCGCCGGTCAAGCGCGTCGCGGGCGCCGACGAGGGCTCCCTCGTGCTGGTCGACGCGACCTCCGGCGCGGGCGGCCTGCCGGTCGACATCACCGAGTCGGACGTCTACTACTTCGCCCCGCAGAAGTCCTTCGCCTCCGACGGCGGGCTGTGGCTCGCGGCGTTCTCGCCGGCCGCGCTGGAGCGCGCCGCGCGCGTCCACGCCTCCGGGCGCCACATCCCCGAGTTCTTCTCGCTGCCGACCGCGATCGACAACTCGCTGAAGAACCAGACGTACAACACCCCGGCGTTGTCCACCCTGTTCCTGCTGGACCAGCAGCTCAAGTGGATCAACGGCCAGGGCGGCCTGGACTTCGCCACGCAGCGTACGGCGGCCAGCGCGCGGACCCTGTACGGCTGGGCCGAGGAGTCGAAGTACGCCACCCCGTTCGTGACGGACGCGGCCAAGCGGTCCGCGGTCATCGGCACGATCGACTTCGCGGACGAGATCGACGCCGCCGCGATCGCCAAGGTGCTGCGCGCCAACGGCATCGTGGACACCGAGCCGTACCGCAAGCTCGGCCGCAACCAGCTGCGCATCGCGATGTTCCCGGCCATCGACCCGGCGGACGTCGAGGCGCTGACGAAGTGCATCGACTACGTGATCGAGAAGCTCTGACGGCTTCCCCGAACCGTACGGTCCGGAGCCCCCGGTGACGCCTGGTCACCGGGGGCTCCGGCGTTCCCGGAGGCCCGAGATCAGCGGTTCCGCCGTCGCGGGAAGGACAGGAGGCAGGCCGAGTCGTACGGTAAAGCCGTACGACTGGCCGCACCCCATGCGACCCGTCCGCGGCTATCGCACCTCCGGCTGTCGCGCTCACGAGACCGGCAGCTTCGGCGCCTCCACCGGGAGCTTCGGCGCCTCGACGGGCAGCTTCGGTGCCTCGACGGGCAGCTTCGGTGCCTCGACGGGCAGCTTCGGCAGGCCGGGCAGGTCCGGCACGGGCAGGCCGGCGCCGAGCAGCAGGGCCAGCACGGTGTTGACCAGGCCGGTCACCACCTCGGTGACCTTGCCGACGGCGTCGGCGGAGCAGCCGCAGGGGGCGGAGGCCTTGGCGAGCCCCTCGACGGACTTCACCAGGTTGTCCAGGGCGGTGGTGATCAGGTCGAGCGGAGCGGCGGCGCGGGCCTGGCCCGCCACGGCGGCGACCGGCAGCTTCGGCGCCTCGACGGGCAGCTTCGGTGCCTCGACCGGCGTCTTCGGTGCCTCAACCGGTAGCTTCGGCGGGTCCACCGGCAGCTTCGGCGGGTCCACGGGCAGGTCCACCGGGGGCTTGGGCACCTCCACCGGCGGCGCCGGCAGCGAGGCCTTCAGCTTCTCGACCGCGGCCTTGACCGCCGCCACGTGTTTGTCGAGGTCCGCCTGCGGCAGCTTGCCGTCGTCCGCCTTCAGCACCGCGGTCAGCAGGTCCGTGACGGGCGTCAGCAGGCCCCCGACGGCCCCCAGCGCCTGCACCTGCTTGAGCAGGGCGTCCGCCCCCGGCAGGGGCGCGGCGGCCCGGGCCGCCAGGGCGGGCCGCTCGGGGGCGCCCGCGGCACCGGCGAGGCCGGGTGACGCGCCCAGCAGGGCCAGGGACAGGGCGGCGGGCAGGACGAAACGCGTAGTGGTACGCAACAGGCTCTCCTCCTCGGGGAGTGGACGTTCAGTCACCACTCACGAGCAGTCGGCCCGACCCCGCAACCGGGGTGCGCCAGTCACGTGAAAGACCGTCAGGTCAGTCACCCCGACGCAGCAAGCGCCGCATCGCCAGCAGCGCGGCCGCGCCGAGCACCAGGACCACGGCACCCACGGTGAAGCCTCCGCCGCCCTCGGCCGCCGCACCACCGGTCCCCCCGGCCGCGGCCGCCGCACCCGGCTTCGCGCCCGGCCGCGTGGCGTCGGGCGCACCGCCCGACGCGCGCCCCGGCACCGGCACCGCCACCACCCGGCTGCCCTCGCCCTCCGAGCCGAACATCAGCGTGGAGCCGTCGGGCGAGTACGCCACCGCCTCGGCCTGGCCCTGGAAGGGGGCGTTCACCCGCTCGCCCTCGCCGACCGTCCGGCCGTCCTTCCAGCGGTAGGTCTCGGCGAAGAAGTAGCCGCGCAGGGCCAGTTGGCTGCCGTCGGGCGAGAAGGCGCCGTCCGTCACCCACGGCACGTCGCCCACCCGGCGGAACACGTTCGTGCCGGAGGCACTGAGCCGGGCCGGACCCTCGTACAGGTGCCCCGAGTCCTCGCTCTTGCTCGCGATGTACACCCGTCCGGTCACGGGGTGCACCATCAGCGCCTCGGCGTTGCGCGCACCGTCCGCGTAACGGACCGTGAACTGGGTGGCCTTGACCGCCGCGTCGGCCAGCCGGTCGGGCTCGGGCAGGCGGTAGATCCAGACGTGCTTCCAGGAGCCGTCGGCGTTGTCCCCGATGTCACCGACGTAGAGGTTCCCGTCCGGCCCGAGGGAGATCCCCTCGACGTCACGCGGGCGGCCCACGCCCGTCATGGTGATCCGGGCGACCGTACGGCCGCTGGCCGAGTCCACCGCGTACAGGTAGGGCCCGTCCTCGCTGTCGTTGTGCGTCCAGTACACGCCGGGGTGCTTCCTGCTGGCCGCGAGGCCGCTGGACTCCTTGATGCGCGGGTCGGAGATCGTGAAGGAGGAGGTGCCGGGGCCCTCCGCCCCGTCGGCGGCCAGGGCCGCCGACGGGGACGACAGGACCGCCGGGACCAGGACGGCCGCACACAGGACGGGACGCAGAAGACGACGCATCCCCCCAGCCTGCCACCCCCGCGGGGTGTCCAGGCTCACAGCACGGCCCCGGGGGCGATCCGCGATGATGACCGGATGCGTTTCATGTTCGTCGGCGACTCCATGACCATCGGACGCGCGGGCGACTACACCTGGCGCTACCGGATGTGGCAGCACCTCAACGCGTCCTTCGGGGGCCCGTACAAGATCGTCGGTCCGCGCCGCGAGGTGTACGACACCTTCGCCGACGCGCCCGTCTCGCACGACTACGCCGACCCCGGCTTCCCGGACCACGCCCGCCGCCACCTGGCCGGCTGGGGCGAGGGCTGGCAGCACATGGCACCGCTGATCGGCGAGACCGTGGCCGTGCACAAGCCGGACGTGCTGCTGGTCTCCCTGGGCCTGATCGACCTCGGTTTCTACACCGCCTCGGACGAGACCGCGGCCAACGCCCGCCGGTTCGTAGCCGCGGCCCGCGAGGCCCGGCCGGGCATCCGGATGGTCCTGCTGCCGGTGATACCGAACGTCCGCGCCGAGTCGGACGCCCCCTTCGCCGCCGAGTGCGCCCGTTTCAACGAGCTGCTGGCCAAGGCGGTCGCCGACCTGGACACCCCGGCCTCGCCGATCCTGCTGGGCGCGCGGCCGAAGGAGTACGACATCCACCACGACACGTACGACGGCACTCACCCGAACGAGTCGGGTGAGCACCGTCTGGCGGGCGAGTTCGCCGATGCCATGTACCAGGCCTGGGGCATCGGCGCGCCGTACGCGATGCCCTGACTAGCGGGTCATCAGACCGAAGCGGTTGCCCCAGGATTCGATCTTCGGGTCGCTCACCGGCCGGACCTCCCGCGTGGGGGCCGCCCCGACGACGCCGTTCTTCACGCCGACGGACCAGATGGTCCCGCCCGACCACGTGAGGTTCACCTCGGGCCTCTTGTCCCCGTTCAGGTCGGCCAGCCTGATCTGGTGACCGAAGCGGATGATCCCGGCGGGCTTGGGGAAGCCCGCCGACTTGTAGTCGTAGAACTTCGAACCGCTCGCCATGACCCCGGACTTGCCGCCCTTGAGGACGTAGAGACCGCCACCGCTGCGGTTCCGGCAGCCGTCGTCGCAGGCCGGGGAGTTCTCGCCGGCGGCACCGACGACCAGGTCGGGGTAACCGTCGCCGGTGACGTCGGCCGCGCGGACATCGGAGCCGAACTGGTCCCTGTGCTGCGGGGTGCCCGGCACTCCGACGGTGTCCTCGCTGATGACCCGGACCCGCCGGCCGGCGTCCAGGCCGCCGCTGCCGCCGTACGCGATGTGGACGCGGCCGGCCTGGGTCACGTCCTCCCACTGGAAGTCGGGGTGGCCGACGGCCACGTCACCGTAACCGTCCCTGTCGAAGTCCGCGATCACCGCGTTCGTGCCGGCGCGGACCTTCGCGGACGTCGCCTTCAGACCCTTCGAGCCGCCGAGGAGCACCTTGCCGGGCCGCTCGCCGAGGAGCGTCCGGTCCCCGAGGACGACGAGGTCGTCGGCGGCGTCCTTGTCGATCCGGCCGGCTGCGATCCGGCCGGGCTCGTACGGCGAGTAGCGGAAGTCGATGCCGTCGTCGACCGGGAGGATCGCGGCGGGCTTGCCGGTGCGGGTGAACGGGCCCTTGAAGAGGTCCAGCCGGGTGCTGTGCCCGACGACCAGGTCGGTCTTCCCGTCACCGGTGAAGTCGCCCGTCACCAGGACGCCGCCGAAGGCGCCGAACTTCACGTCCGGATCGTTGTTGGCGATGTCCGAGCCGCCCTTGAGGCCCGTGGGGCTGCCCCACAGGATCGTGACCCGGGCCGTGTCCTTGCCGTCCGGCCCGCCGACCCAGTCCTCGGAACGCACGACGAGGTCGGCGTAGCCGTCGCCGTCGAGGTCGCCGTTGGCGATGACCTGGCCGAAGCCGTGGTTGAGCGCGGCCTTGCCGGGGACCCCGGGCGTGTCCTGGGTGATGGCCTTGAGGCCGGCCTTCTGAGCGCCGTACCCGGAGCCGTAGGAGACGGTGACGTACCCGGCCCCCCAGCCGGCGTTGGGCTTCTCCGCGGTCTCGGGGACCACGACGTTGGCGCTCCCCACGGCGATGGCGAGGTCGTGGTAGCCGTCGCCGTTGAAGTCGTCGGCGTACCGGGTGGCCGCGGGACCGGCGGCGGTGGCCGCGGGACCGGCGGCGGTGGCCGCCCGGGCCTCGGTGCCGCCGGAGACCAGCAGGCCCCCGGTGAGTGCCGTGGCCGCCGCGGCGACCGCGACGGCGTGACGCGTGTGGCGTCGCATGTGGAGTTCCCCCTGTTGGTGCGGTGGGTGCGGCCGGGGCGTCCGGCGCGCGCGCGTGCGCGTGCGCGGCGGACGCCCGGCCTTCGAGGCGTGCGGGCGAGGTCAGTTGACGAGGACGCCGAACTGGGTCGCGGTGCCCTGGAGTTGTGCGTCCGTCGGCGGGTTGACCACGCGGGTGGGCGAGGCGCCGGCGACCTTGCCGTCCTTCGTGCCGACCGACCAGACCTGCGGCACCGTCGCCTTGACCGGGAAGGTCAGCTCGGGCTGCCTGTCGCCGTTCAGGTCCGTGGCCTTGAGGTACGAGGGGATGCGGTACGTGCCCGCGGGGCGGGGCAGGCCGGGTGCGTTGTACGCGTAGAAGGCCGCGCCGGTGCCGGTGAGGCCCTTGGACGTGCCCTTCAGCACGTAGATGCCGCCGCCGCTGACGTAGCAGTGCTCGCAGGTGGGCTTGAACTCGCCGATGGCACCGACGGCGAGGTCGGCGTAACCGTCCCGGTTCAGGTCGGCCGCGGCGACCGACCAGCCGAAGCGGTCCGCGGCCCCCACGCTGCCCGGGATGCCGGCGCTGTCCTCGGTGAACGTGCGCACGGCGCGGTTCTCGTCCACGCCGTCGGCGCCGCCGTAGTTGATGCGCACCAGGCCCGCGGCGTACTCGGTGTCGATCTGGTTCTCCGGGTCGCCCACCGCGATGTCGCCGTAGCCGTCCCTGTCGAAGTCCCCGACGGCGACGCTGCTGCCGCCCCGGATGGTGGTCTCCGTGAAGCGCAGCCCGGAGGCCCCGCCGAGGAGCACCCGGCCCCGCAGCGGTCCGCCGATGTCGCGCCGCTCGCCGAGGACGACGAGGTCGTCGATGGCGCCCTTGTTGATCCGGCCCACGGTGATCCGGTTCTGCGCCCCCGATTCGAAGACGGGGTAGTCGCGGCCGAGGTCGATGTTCCTCGGAGCCGCGGCGGGCGAGCCGTCCGCCTTGAAGGGTCCCCGGAACAGCCAGAGCGAGGTGGAGTAACCGACGACGAGGTCGGACTTCCCGTCACCGGTGAAGTCACCGGCCTTCAGGACCACTCCGTAGCCCGGCCGCTTCTGGGGGTCGGCCATCAGGGTGCCGCCCTTGAGGCCCGAGGCGCTGCCCCAGAGCAGGGAGACCTGGTTGCCCCGCGCACCCACGGCGAGGTCCGCGTAGCCGTCGCCGTTGAAGTCGCCGCTGGTCAGGACCGCGCCGAAGCCACGGCCCTGCGCCGCGTCGCCCGGTACGCCGGGGCTGTTCTGGGTGAGGACCTTCAGGCCGGTCTTCTGGGCGCCGTACTTCGAGCCGTACGAGACGGTCACGTAGCCGGCCGCGGAGAGCAGGGTCTCGCCGTCCGCGCCCGTGACCTTGACGTTGCCGTCCGGGGCGCCGATCGCCAGGTCGTGGTACCCGTCGCCGTTGAAGTCGTCGGAGTACCGGGTGGCCGCGGGGGCCGTGGTGGCCGCCTGCGCCTGGGTGGGGGCCAGCAGGCCCCCGCTGAGCGTCGCGGCCGCCGCGGCGACCACCACGGCCTGACGGATGTGACGTCGCACGTCCGTTTCCCCCTAGTGGATTGGTTCGGATACGTACTCAAGACCCCTGCCGGGGCCGGAAGGTTGTAGGCCGCCCGGCCCGGATCTCAGCGGGTGATCAGACCCAGGTCGGCCGGGAACTGCGGCGTGCGGTGGATCAGCGGGTCGGCCGGCGGCCGGACCACGCGGGTCGGCGAGGCTCCGGCGACCTTGCCGTCCTTCGTGCCGACGGACCAGACCTGCTGGCCGGACTCGTACATGCTCGACAGGGCCAGGGTGATCTCCGGCTGCCGGTCGCCGTCGAGGTCGGTGACCTTCAGCTGGCGTGCGATGCGGGCCACACCGGGCAGGGCGGGCAGGCCGGCCGCCTTGTGGCCGTAGAACGCGGCGCCGGCGCCGGTCGGGCCCTTGGCCGTGCCCTTGAGCACGTACAGGCCGCCCCCGCTGACGTAGCAGTGCTCGCAGGTGGGCCGGTTCTCGCCGACCGCGGCGACGATCAGCTCCGGGCGGCCGTCACGGTCGAGGTCGCCCACCGCGACGTCGGAGCCGAACTGGTCCCCCGCGCCCGGGGCCCCGGGGACGCCCGTGGTGTCCTCGGTGAAGGTCCGCACGGCGCGGTTCTCGTCCACCCCGGCGGCGGAACCCATGGTGACGTGGACCCTGCCCACCCAGCGCTCGCCGTCCCGCTCGTGCTCCGGGTCGCCCACGGTGATGTCGCCGTAGCCGTCCCTGTCGAGGTCGGCGATCACGGCGCTGCCGCCCCCGCGCACGGTGCCTTCCGTCAGGCGCAGGCCGGACGGGCCGCCGAGGAGCACGCGGCCGCGACCGCGCCCGTCCGGGAGGACGACGAGGTCGTCGATGGTGCCCTTGTTGATCCGGCCGACGGCCAGTCGCCTGACGACACCGGCGGCGCCGAAATCGACGTTCGCGCCGAGCTCCACCGGCTGGACCCGGGAGGGGCGGCCGTCGGCCGCGAACGGGCCGCGGAACAGGTGGAGCCGCGAGTCCTGGCCCACGAGCAGGTCGGCCTTGCCGTCCCCGGTGAAGTCACCGGCCGCGAGCGCGACACCGAAGCGGTACTGCAGCGCGGGTGCCACCGGGACGGTGCTGCCGCCCTTCAGGCCCGTCGGACTGCCCCACAGCAGGGTGACCACGCCCTTCTGCGGCGTGTCCCAGTCGACGAAGGGCGAGCGCGAGGACACCGCGAGGTCCGCGTACCCGTCGCCGTTGAAGTCGCCGTTGGCCAGCGCCAGGCCGAAGTTCTGGCGCTCGCCCGCCGTGCCGGGCACGCCCGGGCTGTTCTGGGTGACGGCCTTCAGACCGGTCTTCTGGGCGCCGTACTTCGAACCGTACGAGACGGTCACGTAGCCCGCGTCGTAGGCGATCACGGTGCCGCCGTCCGCCCCGGGCACGTTGAGGGCGGCCCCCGCGGACGCGGCCGCCAGGTCGTGGCGGCCGTCGCCGTTGAAGTCGTCGGCGTACCGGGTGGGCGCGGGCCCCGTGGCCGCCTGGGCCTGGGTGGAGACCAGCAGGCCTCCGGTGAGCGTGGCGACCGCCGCAGCGGTCGTGACGGTCCTGCGGAAGTGACGTCGCACGTCCGGTTCCCCCCTGGGAATGCGATCGGTAACACCCCCAAGACCCCTGACAGCAGAGAACGGTTGTACGGATCTTTGCCCCGCCCCCCGCCCCGCGCCCTTGCCCGCGCCGCGCCGATCGAGTTGGCTTGCGGACCATGAAGTACACGCAGCTCGGACGCACTGGACTCAAGGTCAGCCGACTCGTACTCGGCACCATGAACTTCGGCCCGCAGACGAACGAGGCCGACAGCCACGCGATCATGGACGCGGCGCTGGAAGCGGGCATCAACTTCTGCGACACGGCCAATGTGTACGGGTGGGGCGAGAACAAGGGCCGCACCGAGGAGATCATCGGCACGTGGTTCGCGCAGGGCGGGGGGCGCCGCGACAAGGTGGTCCTCGCCACCAAGGTGTACGGCTCCATGGACCGCCAGGGCGAGACCTGGCCGAACCACGACCGGCTCTCCGCGCTGAACATCCGGCGGGCCGTCGACGCCAGCCTCAGGCGGCTCCGTACCGACTACATCGACGTCTACCAGTTCCACCACGTCGACCGCCGGACCCCCTTCGAGGAGATCTGGCAGGCGATCGACGTGCTCGTCCGGCAGGGCAAGATCCTGTACGCCGGATCCTCCAACTTCCCCGGTTACAAGATCGCCCAGGCCAACGAGACGGCCGCCCGGCGCGGCATGGTCGGCCTGGTCAGCGAGCAGTGCCTGTACAACCTCGCGGAACGGCGCGCAGAGATGGAGGTCATCCCGGCCGCGCAGGAGTACGGGCTCGGCGTCATCCCGTGGTCCCCGCTGCACGGGGGCCTGCTCGGCGGCGTGATCAAGAAGGAGGCCGAGGGCGGCCGCCGGGCCTCCGGACGGTCCGCGGACGCACTGGCCAGCAGCACCGTGCGGGCGCAGGTGCAGGCGTACGAAGACCTGCTCGACAAGCACGGCCTGGCGCCCGGCGAGGCCGCCCTGGCCTGGCTGCTCACCCGGCCCGGCGTGACCGGCCCGATCGTCGGGCCGCGCACGGCGGAGCAGCTGGAGGGGGCGCTGCGGGCGGTCGAGCTGGAGCTGCCGGACGAGGTGCTGAGCGGGCTGGACGAGATCTTCCCGGGCCCGGGTCCCTCCCCGGAGGCCTTCGCCTGGTAGCGCGGCCGCGTACGGCGTGCTGCGCGCAGGGCGTGGCCCGCATGTGAGGAACCGCAGACGGCGTCGCTCGCGTACGGGAAGCCTCGCGTACGGCGTACCGCGCGGTGGCGGCTGCTGCTACTTCAGGGCGGCCGCCACCGCGACGACGACGAACATGACGGCGAGCACACCGGCCATTACCCGGTTCCTGGTCTTGGGATCCACCCTTCGAGCGTAACCGGCCCCGCGGGTCAGCCCGCCAGCGGCCAGGCCTCGACCACGTCGTAGCGGGGCTGCTCGCCGGGCACGCCGTGCGCCGGCAGGGTGCTGCGGACCAGGGACAGCTCGCCGACCTGCCAGGGCGCGCCCTCGAAGGAGCCCAGCGCCTCGGTGTACGGGTGCAGGTCGGCCCGCGCCCGGCTGCGGGCGACCGTCAGGTGCGGGGTGAAGCGGCGGTGGCGCTCCATCGGGACGCCGGAGCGGCGGGCCGCGGCGTCCGCGCGCTCGGCGAGCAGGTGGATCTCGTCGACCCCGCCGGCCGCGCCGATCCACAGGGCGTGGCCGCTGAACTGTCCGGCGCCGTGCAGGCGCAGCGGGAACGGCGCCGTACGGTGCGCCGCGCGGGCCAGCCGGGCGTGCAGCTCGGGGAGCAGCTCCTCCCCCACCTCCCCCATGAAGGCCAGGGTGAAGTGCCACCCGGCGTGCCCGGTCCAGCGCAGCCCGTCGCCGCCGGCCCGGCGCAGCGGGTCCACGACCCGGGCCAGCTCGTCGAGCACCTCCCCGGGCGGCAGCACGGCGGCGAAGAGTCTCATGCGGCGACGATAGTCCTCGCCGCGGGAGTCGGCAGGGGCTCCGGCCGCCGGGCCGGCCCCGGCCGACGCCCGGCGGCCCGGCGGGCGGACCCGGCCGCCCGCCGGGCGCCGTCACGCGGCGGTGGCGAGCTGTTCGCGGCGCGGTACGAAGGCGACGTGCGTATGGCCGGGCCTGAGGTCCACCCGGAGGCGGAGGCCGCCGACGCGGGCCAGCACCAGGCCGACGCCGACCGCGGCGGCGAGCGACACGAGGCCGCCCGCGGCCATGCCCACGCGGGCGCCGTAGGTGTCCGTGACCCAGCCGACCAGGGGCGCGCCCAGCGGCATGCCGCCGGTGAACACCATCATGAACAGGGCCATGACGCGGCCCCGCATCTCCGGGTCGGTGGCCATCTGGACGCTGGAGTTCGCCGTGACGTTCACGGTGAGCCCGAACATGCCGATCGGCACCAGGAGCGCGGCGAAGAGCCAGAGGCCCGGCGCGAACGCGGTGATCGTCAGCAGGGCGCCGAACAGTACGGCGGCCACGACCAGCAGCCGCAGCCGGGCCAGCCCGCGCCGGGCGGCCAGCAGCGCCCCGGCGAGGGAGCCGACCGCGATGAGCGAGTTGAACAGGCCGTACGTGCCGGCCTCCCCGTGGAAGACGTCGTCCGTGAAGGCCGACAGCCAGATCGGGAAGTTGAACCCGAAGGTGCCGATGAAGCCGACCAGCACGATCGGCCACACCAGCTCCGGGCGCCCGGCCACGTAGCGCAGGCCCTCGCGGAGCTGGCCCTTGGCGCGCGGCCGGGGCTCGACCACGTGCAGCTCTCGGGTCCGCATCAGCAGCAGGCCGGCGATCGGTGCCGCGAAGGACAGGCCGTTCAGCAGGAAGGCCCAACCGGAGCCGACGGCGGTGATCAGCACGCCGGCGACGGCGGGGCCCACCAGCCGCGCGGTCTGGAAGTTCGCGGAGTTCAGGCTGACCGCGTTGGCCAGCTGCCGCTTGCCGACCATCTCCGAGACGAAGGTCTGCCGGGCCGGGTTGTCGACCACCGTGATCAGGCCGGCCAGGAAGGCGGCCAGGTAGACGTGCCACACCTGGACGTGCCCGGTGACGGTGAGCACGCCGAGCGCGACGCCGGTGAGGCCGAGGGCCGAGTTGGTGGCGATCAGCAGCGGCCGCTTCGGCAGGCGGTCGGCGAGGACGCCGCCGTAGAGGCCGAAGAGCAGCATCGGCAGGAACTGCAGGGCGATCGTGATGCCGACCGCGGAGGCGGATCCCGTCAGGGAGAGGACCAGCCAGTCCTGCGCGATGCGCTGCATCCAGGTGCCGGTGTTCGAGACGACCTGGCCGGTCGCGAAGAGCCGGTAGTTCCGGATCCTCAGCGAGCTGAACATCGTGCTCTTGCGGGTGGCGCTCGGGGCGGTGCCGGCCGGGGTGCGGCCGGCGCCGGGTGCTGCGGGTGCAGCAGGTGCAGCGGGTGTTGCGGGTGCAGCGGGTGTTGCGGGTCCAGCAGGTGTTGCGGGTCCAGCGGGTGGTGTCGGGGTGGATTTCGGTCCGGGTGCGGAGTCTGCTCCGTTTCCCGTACTCAAAGGCTTTCGCCTCCTCGGCTCGTCCTTACAGGTGCGCGAGCTTGTCGAGGACGGGCGCGGCGGCGCGCAGCTTGGCCCACTCGTCCTCGTCGAGCTCGGCCGCGAGCCGGGCCAGGAACGCGTTGCGCTTGCGGCGGCTCTCTTCGAGCATCGCCTCGGCGCGTTCGGTCTGGCTGACCACCTTCTGCCGGCGGTCGTCCGGGTGCGGCTCCAGCCTGACCAGCCCCTTGGCCTCCAGCAGCGCGACGATGCGGGTCATCGACGGCGGCTGGACGTGCTCCTTGCGGGCCAGCTCACCGGGGGTGGCCGAGCCGCAGCGTGCGAGGGTGCCGAGCACCGACATCTCGGTCGGGCTGAGCGATTCGTCGACGCGCTGGTGCTTCAGGCGCCGGCCCAGCCGCATGACGGCCGAGCGGAGGTCGTTCACGGCGGCAGCATCGTCGCCATGGGTGAGGTCAAGCATGTATTTAGAGTAGCTCATTAGTCAGTCTAAATACCAACGGATTACGGGCGGCGCGCCGTGATACCCAGGCCGCAGCCTCCTGACGGCACGTGTCACCCGTAAGGGTGAGACCGTTCCGGAAAGTGACCCCGCCCGCCGCCCGCTGCCCCGACCCTGTGCCCATGGGGACACACGTGCTCAGCATGCGCATAGACGGGGAGCTGCTGGCCCGGCTGCGGGACCACGCCGCCAAACGCGGAATGAGCGTCCAGGACTACGTGGTCCGGACGCTCATCCGCGATGACTTCGACGAGCGCTTCAAGGCGGCCGTCGACGAGACGGAGAAGTTCTACGGGCTCACCTGAGCCCGCGGAGAACCCCACCGGGGCAAGTCCTACGTGAGGCCCAGGGCAGGCATCGCGTAGTAGAAGACGAACACCGCCGACACGACGTACATCGCCGCCGGGACCTCACGGCCCCGTCCGGCCGCCAGCCGCAGCACGGTGAAGGCGATGAAGCCGATGCCGATGCCGTTGGTGATCGAGTACGTGAAGGGCATCGTCAGCATCGCCAGGAAGGCCGGGACGGCGATGGTGAAGTCGCTCCAGTCGATGTCCTTGACGGAGCCCGCGAGGATCAGGAAGCCGACCGGGACGAGGGCGGGGGTGGCCGCCTGCGAGGGCACCATCGTGGCCAGCGGGGTGAGGAACAGCGCCACGGCGAAGAGCGCGCCGGTCACGACGCTCGCCAGGCCCGTACGGGCGCCCTCGCCGACGCCCGCGGTGGACTCGACGAAGCAGGTGTTCGCGGAGGAGGACGTGGCGCCGCCGGCCGCGACGGCGATGCCGTCGACGATCAGGACCTTGTTGATGCCGGGGAAGTTGCCGTCCCGGTCCATCAGCTTCGCCTCGTCGCCGACCCCGAGGATGGTGCCCATCGCGTCGAAGAAGCAGGACAGCAGCACGGTGAAGACGAAGAGGGCGCCGGTCAGGAAGCCGACCTTGTCGAAGCCGCCGAACAGGCTGACCTGACCGACGAGCCCGAAGTCGGGCGCGGCGACCGGGTTGCCCGGCCACTCCGGCACGGTCAGGCCCCAGGCCTGGCCCGGAAGGCCGGCGATCAGCTGGACGGCCACCGCGACGACGGTCATGACGACGATCGAGATCAGGATGGCGCCCGGGGTCTTGCGGATGAGCAGCGCCAGCGTCAGCAGCACGCCGAGTACGAAGACCAGCACGGGCCAGCCGTGCAGGTGGCCGTCGCTGCCGAGCTGGAGCGGGACGGTGGTGTGCGCGGCGTCCGGGATGCGGGAGACGAAGCCCGAGTCGACCAGGCCGATCAGCATGATGAAGAGGCCGATGCCGATCGCGATGCCCTTGCGCAGGCCCAGCGGGACGGCGTTCATCACGCGCTCGCGCAGGCCGGTGGCCACCAGCAGCATCACGATGAAGCCCGCGAGGACCACCATGCCCATGGCGTCGGCCCAGCTCATGCGCGGGGCGAGCTGGAGGGCGACGACCGTGTTCACGCCGAGGCCGGCGGCCAGGGCGATCGGGACGTTGCCGATCACACCCATGAGGAGGGTGGTCAGGGCCGCGGTCAGCACGGTGGCGGTGACCAGCTGGCCGCCGTCGAGCTGGTGGCCGTACATGTCCTTCGCGCTGCCGAGGATGATCGGGTTCAGCACGATGATGTAGGCCATCGCGAAGAAGGTGGCGAAGCCGCCGCGGACCTCGCGGGCCACGGTGGACCCGCGCTCGGAGATCTTGAAGTAGCGGTCCAGGGCGGACCCGGTCCCCTGCGGGGGAGTCTGGGGGGCGGTGGCCGGGGCGGCGGGGGCCGACGTGCTCATTCGGTCCTCAAAGGGTTTGCTTAGGAGATTCGCACCAATAAATTCGGTCGCGAACAAACCGTTTCAGTATGAACACATGAACGAAGGGGCGTCCATCTCCGCGCGTAGACCGTTCAGGAGGCCACCTAGACTGGCCCGCATGGCGAAGTGGACCCCCAAGCACGAGGCACCCGAGCCCCTGGAGGGGCCGGTCGTCGCCACCATCACCGGCGGCACGATCCTCTGGTTCGCCATGTTCGTGGTGCAGCTCCCGTTCTACGGCTGGTTCGCCGACCGGGACCTCCTGTGGTGGGTCTGGACCTGCGCGGCCGGCGGCGCCCTCGGGCTGATCGGCATCTGGTACGTACGCGCCCGCGACGCCGCGCTCAAGCGCCACGCGGCCGAATCCGCCGGGCGACCCCAGGACGATCCGGGTCATACCGAGGTCTGATCTTCCCGCCGCTCGGCGGGTGAAGCGGCACGACCCCGCTTACCGTCGAAACCATGACGCAGCGGGCGAAGATCGACACCGACGAGCCGGAGCCGGGCGGCGGGGGCGCGGGCGGCACCCGTGGCACCGCGATCGACGCGGGCGCGGAGCTCGACCCCGTACACCCCGTACGACTGCCCGCCCCCGTCTTCCAGCCGGGCGGCCTCACCGCGGCGGCCGTCGCCGAACGCATCGCGCGCGGCGACGTCAACGACGTACCGGTGCGCAGCAGCCGCTCGACGGCCGACATCGTCCGCGGCAACGTCTTCACCCGCTTCAACGCGATCATCGGCGTCCTCTGGGTGATCATGCTCTGTGTCGCGCCCATCCAGGACAGCCTCTTCGGCTTCGTGATCATCGCGAACACCGGCATCGGCATCATCCAGGAGCTGCGCGCCAAGAAGACCCTCGACGGGCTCGCCTTGATCGGCGAGGTCAAACCCACCGTCCGGCGCGACGGCAGGGCCGCCGAGATCTCCACCTCCGAGATCGTCCTGGACGACGTGATCGAGCTCGGCCCCGGGGACAAGGTCGTCGTCGACGGCGTCGTGGGCGAGGCCGACGGACTGGAGATCGACGAATCACTGCTGACCGGCGAGGCGGACCCGGTCCTGAAGAAGCCCGGCGACGAGGTGATGTCGGGCTCGTTCGTGGTCGCGGGCGGCGGCGCCTTCACCGCCACCAAGGTCGGCCGCGAGGCGTACGCCGCTCAGCTGGCCGAGGAGGCCTCCCGCTTCACACTCGTCCACTCCGAGCTGCGCTCCGGCATCTCCACCATCCTCAAGTACGTGACCTGGATGATGATCCCGACCTCGATCGGCCTGATCATCAGCCAGCTGGTGGTCAAGGACACCAACCTCCAGGACTCCATCGCCCGGACCGTCGGCGGCATCGTCCCGATGATCCCCGAGGGCCTGGTGCTGCTGACCTCCGTGGCCTTCGCCATCGGCGTCATCCGGCTGGGCCGCAAGCAGTGCCTGGTCCAGGAGCTGCCGGCCATCGAGGGGCTGGCCCGCGTGGACGTGGTCTGCCTCGACAAGACCGGCACCCTCACCGAGGGCGGCATGGACGTCACCGAGCTGCGGCCCATGGGCGGCGCGGACATCACGTACGTACGCAAGGTCCTCGGCGCCCTCGGCGAATCCGACCCGCGGCCCAACGCCAGCCTGCAGGCCATCATCGACGCCTACCCGGACGAGGAGGAGTGGCGCTGTACGGAGTCGCTGCCCTTCTCCTCGGCCCGCAAGTACAGCGGTGCCAGCTTCAGCGAGGGCGACGGGGAGAACTCCACCTGGCTGCTGGGCGCGCCCGACGTGCTGCTGCCCTCCGGCGACCCGGCCCTGGACGAGATCAACGCGCTCAACGAGCAGGGGCTGCGCGTGCTGCTCCTCGCCCGGTCCGCCCGCGAGCTGGACGACCCGCAGATCGGCGCCGGCGCCCGCCCCACCGCCCTGATCGTCCTCGAACAGCGGCTGCGCCCCGACGCCGCCGACACCCTGCGCTACTTCGACGAGCAGAACGTCCACGCCAAGGTCATCTCGGGCGACAACGCGGTCTCCGTCTCGGCGGTGGCCGGGAAGCTGGGCCTGCCGGGCGCCGAGAACACCGTGGACGCGAGGCAGCTGCCGGCGGACCGGGCCGCGATGGCGGCGGAGCTGGACCGGAACGCGGTCTTCGGCCGGGTCACCCCGCAGCAGAAGCGGGACATGGTCGGCGCGCTCCAGTCCCGTGGCCACACCGTGGCGATGACCGGCGACGGCGTCAACGACGTGCTGGCCCTGAAGGACGCCGACATCGGCGTCTCCATGGGCTCCGGGTCCGAGGCCACCCGCGCCGTGGCCCAGATCGTGCTGCTCAACAACTCCTTCGCCACGCTCCCCTCGGTGGTCGCCGAGGGCCGCCGGGTCATCGGCAACATCACCCGTGTGGCCACGCTCTTCCTGACGAAGACCGTCTACTCGGTGCTGCTGGCCATCCTGGTGGTGTGCTGGCAGGTGGAGTACCCCTTCCTGCCGCGGCACCTGACCCTGCTGTCCACCCTCACCATCGGCGTCCCGGCCTTCTTCCTGGCCCTGGCCCCGAACAAGGAGCGGGCCAGGCCGCACTTCGTGAAGCGCGTGATGCGGTACGCGATCCCGGGCGGCACCATCGCCGCGCTGGCCACCTTCGTCACGTACCTGCTGGCCCGGAACCACTACACCGGCGAGGGGGCGCTTGAGGCAGAGACCAGCGCCGCCACCCTGACCCTGTTCCTGGTGTCGATGTGGGTGCTGGCGATCATCGCCCGCCCGTACACGTGGTGGCGGGTGGGGCTGGTCGGGGCGATGGGGCTGGCGTTCCTGCTGGTCCTGGTGGTGCCGTGGCTCCAGCACTTCTTCGAGCTGAAGCTGGTCGGCACGACCATGCCCTGGGCCGCGGTGGCCATCGCGGCCGCCGCCGCGGTGCTGGTGGAGTTCACCTTCCGCTGGGTCGACCGCCGCTTCCCGGCCTAGTCGGCGTCCCCGCGCGGCCGGAGTGGTCCCCCGGTCCGGCGCGTGCGGTTCCGGCCCCACCCCCGTGGGAGCCCGTTCCGCACGCGCCGGACCCGTTCGGGGTGGCCGTGCGCCGTCCGGACGTGCGCTGTCCGGCCGACTGCTACGACGCGTTCTCGGCCGGAATGGTTGTACGCGGGCCGGGACCGGCTCGCGGGACGGCTCGCGGGAGCGGCCGCGGGACCGGCTAGCGGACGTCGACGTAGTCCTCGCGGGAGACCGTGCGGTTGGTGGTCGCGTTGCCCTGGATCTTCCACTGCCAGTAGCCGTCCTCGCTCGCGAGGAGGCGCTTGGTGAAGGTGCCCTTGCCGTCGGTCTCGACGCCGGTGACGTGGCTCTGGACGGTGCCGCCCTTCTTGCGGAACCACAGGCCCATGCCCACGGCGCCGTTGTAGCTGCGGTAGTCGCCCGTCTCCCAGTTCGCGCGCTGCACCGTGCCCTTGACCGTGAGGATCTGGCCCTTCACCACCGGCTCCGGTCCGGCGTCCATCGGCAGGTACGCGGCGCGCGGGGTGTACACGTTGCCGCTGAGCGGGGTCGTGAAGACCTCGGCGGGCCGGGACTTGCGCCAGGCACGGCCAGTGAGCTCCCACGGCGACTGCGAGTCGACGTTCTTGAGGTCGGTGCGCGGGTCCACGGTGATGACGACCTCGCAGAGGGCCGAGGTGCGGTCGGCCGCGACGCACAGCGGCGCCTGGCGGGGTGCGATCGTCTTGCCGCCGTAGAACTCGGCCTTGGCGAGCAGGACGTCCGCGTGGATGTCGGACAGCGGCACGTCCGCCGCGTGCCTGATCGTGTACGACACCTTCACCGTGTTGGGCGTGACCGGCTTGACCGGCATCCAGCGCTTGTTGGTGGACACGGCGCTGAACGCGACCGGACCCGTACCGGCGGCAGCCGCGGCACCGGAGGCGGGCACGCAGAGGGCGGACAGGGCGAGGGCGGCCGTGGTGGCGACGGCTGCGGCACGGAAACGCATGATCGGAATTCCCCCGAACGGAACATGACTGACCGGACGCGGGGTACGACCGTGCAAGATCGCGAATGGTTGTGCACGCAGGGGAAAATTCCGGCCACTTCCCTGCCCAACCGGCATGCACCGGTCACCGGGCGGGGGCCCCGTCATGGCTCCCGGCGGCCGGATCTACGCTGACCTCCATTCATCCCGAGGGGGGTCCATGCACTTCAAGAACCCGCTGGTCGGCGGGGCCGCCGACCGGCGGCGCGCCGCGACCGGCGTCCTGTCCGCCGCCCTGCTGGCGGCCGGCCTGCTGGTGCCGTCGGCCGGTGCCGTACCGAATCCGGCCACCGCGACCGCGCCCGGCGCCGGAACCGGCACCCCCGGGGGCGCCGTCCTGGCCAACGGCGACCGCGTCGAGCGGGTCCCGGGCCGAGCCGGAGCCTTCCGCGTCACCGGCAAGGACGGCGAGCGGCCCGGCAGCTACGGCTACCTCGCCACGCCCGGCCGCGTGGAGATCCGGCCGGTCGGCGGGAAGGCCCCCCTGGCCACCACGACCCTCGCGACGGACACCACCGGCACCACCGCGACCGCACCGGCCTCGTCGGCCCCGGCCCGTGCCGCATACGCCGCCACCGCAGCCCAGAAGGTCAAGATCGACCTGGTCAACGCGGACCACTGGGGCCCGTCGATCCACGTCTGGAACCGCACCACCTGGACGTACTACGACGTCGCCGAGGAGCAGTGGGACGACTGGGGGACGGTGTCGCTCCCGCCGGGCGACTACGTGACCGTCGGCCTGTACTCCAACTGGGGCCGGGCGAGCCACTTCCTGGCGAAGACCTTCACGGTCGGCTCCACCGCCCAGACGGTCCTGCTGGACGCCAAGACGTCGAAGGAGACCCGGATCGCGGTGGACGACACCACCGCGGCCCGCTCCAGCGCCGAGATCTCGTACACGCTGCCCAACGGCGCCTCCACCGGCTTCGTCGGCGGCTGGGGCGAGAAGGTCTACGTCAACCCCATCACGCTCTCGGGGATGAAGCTCAACCTCCACGAGGTGCTGGAGAAGAGCGGCTCGACGGGCAACCTGCCCAGCCCGTACCGCTACGACCTGGTGCACCGGTTCACGGGCGGCGTCCCCGCCACCCCGGTCGCCCAGGTCCTCAAGGCGAACCTGGCCACCACCCAGACCTCCCTGCGCGCGCAGGACGGCAACTCCATCGGCCGACTGGACAGTTACGCCGACATGGGCCTGAACATCGGCGGCGCGTTCATCGGCAGCCCCGTGGGCGTCCCGTCGAAGATCACCGAGTACGTCACGCCGGGCACCGCCTTCCAGCGCGCCCTGACGTACGGCAACACCCACCGCCTGGACCTCAGGACCCGCACCCTGGCCCAGGGCACGCACCCCGTCGAGATCGTCGGCGCCGCGCCCTTCACGCCCCGGGTGCGCTACAACTCCGAGTACCAGAGCGGCACGTTCAAGTTCAGCGAGAGCGCCCTGTACTCGGACGCCGCCGGGAACCTCGGCAAGGACGACGCCGCGAGCCTGCAGTTCCGGATCCGCACCGGCAGCACCACGCTGGCCACCTCCCCGGTGCAGGACTCCGGCACCTGGCAGGCGACCGTCCCGACCGGCCACCCGACGTACACGGTCCGGGTGTCGGCCACCCGGCACGGCGCCCAGAGCAGGCTCTCCAGCCGGGTCTGGACCGACTGGACGATGACCGGGGCCGCCCTGACCGCCCAGTCCGGCCTGCCGGTCACCGACCCGACGTACAAGGTCACCGGACTGGACTGGCGCAACCAGGCCGGCACGGACCCGGTGACCGTCAGCGCCACGCTGAAGCCCCGCCGGGCCGGCACCACGGCCACCCTCACGTCCCTGGAGTTCTCCACGGACAACGGCGTGACCTGGACCGCCCCGGCGCTGACCGCCTCCGGCGCCACCGGCAGCGCGAGCTTCGCCGTCCCGGCCGACGCCTCCTTCGTCAGCCTGCGGACCACCGGCACCGACAGCTCCGGCGGCACCGTCTCGCAGACCGTGATCCGCGCCTTCGCCGGCCCGGCCGCCGCCACCGGGGAGCGCGTCGGCGACACCCGGATCAGCAACGTCGTGGTCAACGACGGCCGCCCGTACGCGCCCGACCTCTCCCCCGACGCCACCGTCAAGGTCCGTTTCACGGTCACCGACCCGGCCGGCGTCGCCGCCGCCGGCGCGTACTTCCACCACGGCACGTACGACCGCCCCGACGGCGTCGTCCCGCAGTACTGGAACGCCCTCTGCACCCCGGCGACGGCCACCACCGCCACCTGCACCGCGGAGGTCGCGGTCCGGCCGGTCGACGAGCTCGGCCGCAACAGCCTCGCCGGCCTCTGGTCGGTCACCGCCTGGGCCCACTCGAAGGACGGCTCCGGCCGTGTCCTCGTCACCAAGGCGGGGACGGCCGACCTCCGGCGCATGACCACCATCAGCCCGGACTGGCCGCCGATGAGCCTGCCCAAGGGCAGCACGTACACCCTCAAGCCGCAGCTGCGCGTCCTCAGCTGGATCAGCGGCAAGAACCTGGTGCTGCCGGACGCCACCGTGCGCCTGGAGTGGAAGAAGGCCGGCAGCAGCACCTGGACCACCGTGGCCACCGCCAAGACCGGCACCGACGGCAGGGTGAGCTTCCCGCGCACCGCCACCGAGGACGGCCAGCTGCGACTGCGCTACGACGGCGCCGCGGGCCTCTCCTCCGCGGACACGGGCGCGTACTCCATCGACGTGTACTGATCCCGTACCAGCCCTCACCAGGGCCTCGGCCCCACCCGGGCCGAGGCCCTACGCTGTGCCCGCCGCGACGACACCGAGGGGGCGCTTGACCATGGCGGACAGCAGTAGAAGTCACAGACGGACCAGGGCGGCGGCAGTGCTGGGCGGCGCCGCCCTGCTGCTCGGCGGGGTGGGTGTGCCGCAGGCCGGCGCCGCCCCGACCGCCGGGTACCCGGTGAAGATCCAGCTCACGCACGTGGACCACGTCGCGCCCGAGATACGCGTCTGGGACCGGGCGACCTGGAAGGCGTACGAGGTCACCGTCCCCGAGGGCGAGGACTTCGGCACCGCCGACCTCCCCACCGGCAACTACCTCACCATCGGCAACTACGCCGGTTACGACGCCTCCGGCACCCAGGCCCGCTTCCTGCCCAAGACCTTCAGCGTCGGCACCGCCGCCACCACCGTCACCCTCGACGCGGACCTCGCCAACCCCGCCGCCGTGAACGTGGACGAGCCCACCGCGGCCCGCGTCACCGCCGACGCCTGGTACACGCTGCCCAACGGCGAGGCGGCCTTCTTCGCCAACGGCTCGGGCGCCACGCTCTACGCGGCCCCCGTGACGCTGCCCGGCCTGACCCTCAACCTGCACGACGTGCGCCAGAAGCGGGGCAGCGGCCCCAACCGGCCCAGCCCGTACCGGTACGACCTCCTGCACCGGTTCACCGGCGGCACCCCCGCCTCGCCCGTGGTCTCGGTGCCCACCGCCGGCCTCGCGAAGAAGCGCACCACCGTCCGCGCCCAGGGCGCCGGGCTGAGCGCCACGGTGTGGACCGCCGCGGTCGCCGACGCCGAGAAGGGCCTGTCCGGCACCTACCTGCCGGCCCACGTGCCGCTCGGCACCGCGTACACGCACTACCTCACGCCCGGCGCCTCCTTCGACCGGTACCTGGAGTACGGGCCCCACGCGCTCGGCATGCCCGGGATGACGCTCCCCGCGGGCGACGCGGGCAGCGAGTTCTTCGGGCGGGCGCCCTTCACCTCGTACGCCTCGCAGTTCCCGGCGTCGCAGTACACGGGCGGCAAGTTCAGCCTGAACGAGCCCGCCTCCCTCTCGGACGCGTACGGCAACGAGGGCCTCGACAGCGGCGGCGGCACCACCTGGCGGGTCACGACCGGCGCCGGGGCCCTGCTCGGCGCCTCGGGCGTGCTCTCGCCGTACGACACGTACACGGTCGCCGCCGGCAGCCACAGCTCGTACAAGATCACCCATACGGTGACCAGGAGCGGCGCGCACAGCCGCCTCTCCCCGCGCGTCACCACCGACTGGACCTTCCCCGGCAGCGCCCTGACCGCCTCCGCCCCGCTGCCGGTGACCGACCCGCGGCTGACGGTCAGCGGCCTCGACGGCCGCAACCGGGTGCCCGCCGGGCCCGTGACGGTCAAGGCCACGCTGGTGCCCCGCACCGACGGCACGACCGCGACCCTGACCGGCATCGAGTCCTCCACGAACGACGGCGTCACCTGGACCGCCGCCCCGCTGACCACGTCCGGCGCCACCGGCAGTGCCACGGTCGCCGTCCCGGCCGGGGCCGCCTTCGTCTCCCTCCGCGTCACCGGCACGGACAGCGCGGGCGGCACCCTGCGCCAGACGGTCACCCGCGCCTTCGGCGGTCCTGCCGCGCAGACCGCCCTCACGTTCGGCAGCACGACGATCGGCGGCGTGGTCGTGAACGAGGGCAAGACCCTGGTCCCCACCCTCACCGGACTCGGCGGCTACAACGTCACGTTCACCGCCACCGACCCCTCGGGCATCGCCTCGGCCGGCGTGTACCTGTACCACGGCTCGTACGACAAGCCGGACGGCATCGTGTACGTCGTGGCGCCCGCGGAGTGCGTGAAGCGGGCCGGCAGCACCACCTGGGACTGCACCGCCGGCTTCGACCTGAGCGGCCGGAACCACCTGGGCCTGAACAAGCTGGCCGGCACCTGGTCGGTGGCCGCCTGGGCCCTCGCGGCCGACGGGAACGGCCTGTTCAGCGGGCCGGTCGGGGGCAGCGCAACCATCAAGCGGGCGAGCTTCCTCACGGCGAACGCCACGCCGGAGCCGGTCACCGCGGGCGGAAAGGTCACCGTCAAGGGCACCCTGACCGGCTCGGCGTGGGAGTACGGCGCCGCCACCGCCCTCGCGGGCCAGAAGGTGGACCTGCAGTTCCGCAAGTCCGGCTCCACGACCTGGACCACGGTCGGCTCGGGCACGACGGACACCGGCGGCGGGGTCACGGTCTCCGCCACGGCCACGGCCGACGGCGGCTGGCGCCTCAGGTACGCGGGCACCGCCACCTCGGCCTCGAAGTCCTCGACGGTGGACTACGTGGACGTGACCTGACCCCGGCACACCCCTCGCCCAACTGGGGCAGGAGCCCCGGCCCGGGTATGACTCCCGGCCGGGGCGGTTGGGTGTCAGGCTGACCTGCCCGGCCCGGTCGCGGTCCTGGCAGGGAATGAGCGGCCGGGAATGGGGTCAGTGAAGGTCGGCCGGGTCCTGCTCGGTGATCGGCCGGCACTTCGGGTCGCCCTCAGGGTGGGCGTACACATCCGGGCGGGCGCCGGACGCGGACTGCGGGGTGCTGACGCGGACCTCGCCGCAAATGATGCGTTGGCAGTAGCAGCAGATGCGCATCGCCTTCCTCACATCCACAGCGGCTGCCAGCAGCGCTCGGGGTGGTGCTCGACGCCCCACCCGTGGGAGCAGGGACGGCAGCGGATCGTCATCGTTCCGAGGACGGGCTCCAGCGGAGCCGGCTGCCGGCACGAGGGGCAGGGCATTGCCGTGCGGGCGCATCGGCCCCCGGGGTGTGCGAGCGACGCCCGGACCGAAAGCGTCAGCCGGGACAGGTCCACGGCCTCGGCGTGCATCTGGGCGAGGCCGCGTCGCGCGCTCACCGGACACCCCTCCCGACTGCGTTCTGCTCGGGCCGGCAGCCGTCTGGGTTCTGACACACAGGAAGACCTCCCGATAGCGAAGCCAACCCTCACGATTACTTCTCTAGAGATGTATCGAGTGAAGCGCGGCACGCGTCAACCGTCAAGACCTCTCTAGAGATGCACCTTCTCCCTTCCCCTCCCCTCCGCCCCACACCAGTCGCAGATGGCGCGCACGCGCGTACCGGCACATAGGCTGTCTAGAGAAGCGGAGGAGTGATCAACCGATGGTCAACCAGGGCAACGGCAGCCAGCCGAAGTACCAGCGGATCGCAGATGAGCTGAAGGCTGCGATCCAGGCAGGCGAATACGGCCCCGGTGACCGGCTTCCGGGAGAGAACGACCTCATGGCCACCTACGAGGTCGCGCGGATGACGGCCCGCCAGGCCCTGAGCGTGCTCCAGAACGAGGGGCTCGCCGAGGCCCGCAAGGGAGCCGGCGTGTTCGTCCGAGCCTTCCGGCCACTGCGACGGCGCGGCCTGCAGCGACTCGCGCAGGACCAGTGGGGCTCCGGCAAGTCGATCTGGTCGGCCGACATCGAGGACCGGACCCTGGTCGTGGACCAGATCGAGGTCGGCGAGGAGTCCGCAGACGACCGGATCGCGGGAGCCCTCGGCCTGGCCTCCGGGTCTGCGGTGTGCGTACGGAGCCGGAGGTTCGTCCTCGACGGCAAGCCGGTCCTGATCGCGACCTCGTACCTGCCGTCCGACATCGTCGCGGGATCGGCGATCACCGAAGAGGACACGGGCCCGGGCGGCACGTACGCCCGCCTCGCGGACCTGGGCTTCAAGCCGGTCCATTTCCGCGAGGAAATCCGATGCCGGATGCCGTCCGCCGACGAGGCCGACCGCCTCTCGCTCTCCATGGGTACGCCGGTGGTCCTCATCGTGCGCACCGCCTTCGCGGAGGGCGGCCGGGTCGTCGAGATCAACCAGATGGCTCTCGACTCCGCGTCGTACGTCCTCGAGTACGACTTCGACGCCTAGCCGGTGCTGCCCCCTCGTGATCTACCATCCGGGTTCCACACGGGGTGGGGATCACGAGGGGGGACCGGTGGCGAAGAGGTACGGGCGGATCTGGGGGACGGTGGCCGCGCTGGGCGCAGCCGCCGGTCTGGTGGTTGCCGTACCCGGGTCCGTGGACGAAGCTCCGTGGCGGGTGGACCGGCTCCAGGATGCTCACGAGGGTTCCCCTGCGCAGGTGCTGAAGGAGGCGGCGGAGCGGGCGCTGGCGGCCGGCGCGGCTGACGTAGAGGTGACCGGCAGCCACTTCCTGTACGGGCGGGTCCGCCCGGAGTCAGGCCGGATGTCGTGGAAGAGCCCCCACGAGGCCGTGGGCCTGCCGACCCTGTCACGCTGGCGCGTCGACAACGACGTGTACCGCGATCCCGCAACCGACCCGGCGTACGACGGGAACCCGGAGGTCGAGGACCAGTACGGCGTAGCCGCCCACGTCTCCGGACCCGAGGTGCTCAGCACCCTGCTGGTGGCCGGGAACGCGAAGCGACTGGGGCCCGAGCCCGTCCGCGGCCGGCCGGCCATGGGCTACCGCTGGGTCGTGGCGGACGACGACATCGACGCGCTCCTGTCGAAGACCTTCCCTTGTCAGGCCCCGGCCACCCCGGCCCAGGACGCCTGGAACGACCCCTTCCATGTGACCGCCTGGTTGGACGAGGGCGGACAAGTGGTCCGCGTCCAGGTGGTCCGGCCTGGCACCTCGTACGACACCGTCGTCGACTTCCACTCCTTTGGCGGCCCCGCAGTCACGCTGCCGCCGGGCGCCGAGCCCATGCCCGGCACCGGCAGCCCGCGGCGGAAGGGCTGCAGCGTCCGCTAGGTCAGTCGAACCAGCGGTCGCGGGCCAGTTCCTCCGTGCGGGACGGGTCCTCCAGGAGGGCCGCGACCTCGAAGCGGCGGGGCCACTGGCCGGCCGCCCAGGCCAGGCCCGCCGCCACGCCCTCCAGCGTGGCCGCGTGCAGGACGCCGTCCGGGGTGCGCCGCCAGTCCAGCTCGATGCCGCCCGCGACCAGCTCCTCGTGCTCGACGTACGAGTCCGGGGTCGCCGGACCCAGCAGCACCCGCACCGACTCCGGCACCCGGCGCTCCTCGCCGTCGGACGCCACCAGCGCGGGCAGGGTCTCCGACAGGCGCCGCACCTGGAGCAGTTCGGCCAGGTCGGCGGCGGCCGACGGGGCCACCGGCAGCAGCGGGAGGTCACCGGCCAGCGGCAGCAGGTCGGGCGCGTCGGCGACCACCGCGTCGGCGGCGTCCACCACCCGCACCTCGCCGTCGACCACGGCCCGCAGCTCGTCCGGCAGCGTCACCTGCTCGGGGTCCAGGTCGGCCAGCGCTCCGTACAGAGCGTGGAGTTGACGCGCCGTCACCGTGCGGGCGGGATCGGCCAGCCGGCCCAGCAGCTCGGCGGCACCGCCGGGCTCGTCGAGCAGGGCGGCGACGGAGGTGCGTACCCCCAGGGCGCGCAGCACCTGCTCGTCCTCGAAGCCGGTGGCGTCGGCGGACGTGTACAGGCCCTCCAGCAGCGGGTCGCCCCCCGCGGCCCGCAGACCCGCCGGGCGGCGGCCGTCGAGCACCGGGTGGTCGCGCAGCCACCAGGCGGTGTACGGGCGCACGGTCTGCGTGGTGCCGTCGGGCAGCAGCACCCGCACCGGCTGGGTCAGCGCGTCGCGCAGCGGCGGCTGCGCCAGCAGGGCCAGCGCCTGCGGCCAGGCGTCGTCGTCGACCAGGTCCAGGTCGCGCACCGCCACGATCTCCGTGGCCACCGGCGGCACCGGAGTGTCCGGCAGCTGGTCGAGCAGGTCCTCGCACCACACGTCGACGGCGTCCAGCAGGCCGGCGTCGTCCGGCTCGGGGAAGTCGCCCTCCCGGGGCTCCAGTTCGTCCGGGTCCAGCACCACGTCGGTGGCCCGCACCAGCTGGAAGTTGGCCAGCACGCCGCAGGCCGTGAGGGGCTGCTCGCCCCACCGCTCGGCCAGCTCCGCGTCGACCAGGGCGAGTTCGCCCTCCCGCATCACGCGGGCGAACGGCGAGCCGGGCAGCACCAGTTCGGCGGCCGGGGCCGGCTCTCCGTCCTCGTCCGGCAGCGCGAGGGCGCCCAGCCACGGCTCGTCGCCCGGTTCCAGCCCGGCGTCGCGGACCAGCCCGAGCACGACCTCGGCCAGCTCCTCCGCGTCCAGCGCGTCCTCGTCCCAGATCTCGTCCGCGTCTAGGGAGGCGGCCACCGCGGCGCGCACCTGCGGGGTGGTCAGCACCGCGCGGGGCGTGGCCGGCAGCGCGCCCAGCCTCTCCAGCAGCGGGTGCGCGGCCTCGGGGTGGGCCACCTTCAGGCCCAGCCGGGTCAGGTTCGCGGGGGTGTCCGGGCCGGGCAGCAGCACGTGCCGGGGGCCGATGGTGGTGCGGACGCCGGGCGCGCCGTCGGGCAGCTCCGCGCCGAGGCCGTCCATTCCGGGCGCGCCATCGGTCCCGGCGATCTCGCCGAGGCCGTCCAGCGGGTCCTTCCGGGCCTCGTCCGGGCCGGTGGCCAGCGGCACGGGCAGGCCGGAGAGCCGGTCGGGGTCCACACCGGCCAGCGTGTCGTACAGCCGGTACCACCAGGACGGCGCCCGCTCCACGCCCGCGATGCGCTCGATGGCGTCGCCGAGCGGCAGCCGGCCCACGCCGAGCGTGCGCAGCTCCGTACGGCGTTCCAGGCCGGCGGGCAGCAGCGTCGGCAGCACCTCGGCCAGCACGCGCACGGTGTCGGCGCCCGCGCCCTCGACCACCTCGGCCTCGAAGGGCCGCAGCGCGGTCAGCTCCTCGGAGGGCACGGCGGGGGCCAGGAACGCGGTGCGGGGCAGCCGCCGGAGCACGGCGGCGCGCAGGGCGCCGTCCAGCTCGCCCTTGCCGAGCGGGCCGGGCACCAGGTCGACGAGCGCGGTGCTCACGGGGTGCCAGGCGGCGAGGAGTTCGGCGTACGCGTCGGCCGCGCGCTCGACGAGGAAGTCGGTCAGCGGTCCGGGCGCGGGGTGGCGGCGTGCGGTGTCGAGCGGGAGGGAGGCGATGAGCAGCGCGGGGATGCCGAGCGGCTCGTCGGTGGGGGTGGGGGCGTGCACGACGGGCGCGGTGGAGGGGCGTACGGGCGCGCCCTCGGCGTCCACGGGCACGGCCCAGGAGACGGTCCACTGGGGCCGCAGCCGCTCCTCCACGGGCCGGTCGGCGAGCAGCGCGGGCTCGACGGGGCCGGAGTGCCGGACGGTGCGCCACCGGGTGGAGCCGGCCTCGCTGTCGTCGATGACGGTGTACGCGCCCACCTCGCGGCGGCGCAGGGTGCGGGTGCCCGCGGGGGTCTCGACGACCACGTCCTGGAGGCCGGGCAGGGTGAGCAGCAGCGCGTCGTCGATGCCGGCCAGCAGGCGGTCCACGAGGTCCTCGGCGACGCCGTCGCGCAGCGGGAGGACGACGACGGTGTCGTAGCCCTCGGGCGCGGTGCCCTCGGCGGGCAGCGGGAGGCGCAGCAGGGGTACGTGGCCGTCGCGGCGGCGGAGTTCGTCGCCGAGGCCGGGGCTGCCCTGGGCGGCCTGGTGGGCGAGTTCGCGTGCCTCGGCCAGGGACCAGCGGACGCCGCCGTGCCGGCCGAGGACGGCCGGCTCGTCGCTGACGGCGAGGACGGCCGCGAAGCCGACGCCGAAGCGGCCGACGCTGTCGCCGGTGCCGCGCTTGGCGGAGGCGCGCAGGGTGCTGAGGGATTCGACGCCGGTGGCGTCGAGGGGGGCGCCGGTGTTGGCGACGGCGAGGATGCCGGAGCGCAGGGTGAGCCGGAGCCGGCCGGGTACGCCGGCCCGTGCGGCGGCGTCGGCGGCGTTCTGGGCGAGCTCGACGACCAGCCGGTCGCGGTAGCCGCCGAGTGCGAGGTCCTCCTCGGCGTTGGCGTCCTCCCGGAACCGGGCGGGGCTCGCGCCCCAGGCGTCGAGTACCCCGCGCCGCAGCCGCGCGGTCCCGAAGGGGTCCACGCCGCCCTGAGCCGCCGTCGCTCGTCCGCTCACGCCGCTGCCTCCTGCTTCCCGCCCGTTGCCGTTCCAGGGCCAGAAGGTACCGCGCCGCGGACCGGCCGCGACCCGGCGCCCTGGGGGAAGCCCGCAGGTTTCAGGCTGCTGGGCCCTGGACGGGGCGCGGTGCGCAGGTTTCAGGCTGCTGGGCCCCGGAGGGGGCGCCGCACGCAGGTCTGCGGACCCCGGAGGGAGCACCGCACGCAGGCCTCAGGCTGCGGGCCCCGGACGGGGCGCGGCGCGTCCGCCTGCACCCCGGACCGGTGGCGGCGGCCGGGGCGCCCCAAGGGCGGCGCGCGCAAGGCCGGTGAAGGTCCGTTACGAGTGGCCCAGGTCCTGTTCCGGCAGCTCCGCGACGGGCACGGAGCCGCTCTCGGCGTCCGGGCGCAGCGGGAACGCGTCGGCCCCCATGGAGTCGAGCACCGGCGGCGCGGGCCGCGGCGGCTTCGGCATGACGGCGGCCTCGGAGTGCCCGCCGCAGCCGTACGAGAGGGAGACCAGGCGGCCGTCGGCCGGCCCGAACTCGTTGGCGCACACGCCGAAGGCCTGGCCCAGCGAGCCGCCGATCTTCATCAGGAAGCCGCAGGACACGCAGGAGGCGGGGGCCGCCTGCGCCATCGGGGTCTTGGCGCCGAAGGCCTCGTCCCAGCGGTCGGCCGCGGTGTGCAGCCCGTACCGGGACAGCACGCGGGCCCGCCGCATGCCCAGTTCCTCGGCGACCGAGGTGATCGAGCCGCGCTCCGGCACCGTCACGCGGTCGGTGAAGGCCACGTCCTCGGCGTCGGCGAGGTCCCTGACCTCCTCGGAGACCACGGAGTTCGGCGGGGGCGCGTCCTCGCCGGAGTAGCCGGGCTCCAGGCGCAGGTCGTCCGCCTCGGTGGGCAGCAGGTCGCCGGGGCCCATGTCGCCCGGGCGCAGCCGCTCGCTCCACGGCACCCACTCGGGTGCTAGCAGCGCGTCGGGGCCGGGGAGCAGCACCGTTTCGTCGAGGGTGACGACCTTGGCGCGGGAGGCGCGGGCCACCGTGACGGCCCAGCGCCAGCCGCGGTAGCCCGCGTCCGTGCACTCGAAGAAGTGCGTGACGACGCGGTCGCCCTCCGCGACCACCGAGACGTGCTCGCCCACCGAGCCGGGGGCGGCGGCTTCCTCCGCCGCCGCTCGGGCGAGTTCTACCGCCTCGGCGCACAGGCGGTCGGGGGTACGGCTTCGCGTCGTCGCAGCACTCACTGTCTCGTTCTCTCCTACGCCGTCTCACGAGTGCGCCGTTCGTCCGTGACAACCGCCGGTCCTGATCCGTACGGGGCGCGGGCGGAGCGGACCAGAGGGCCGCGTCGACGTCCGCGCCCGATCGGCCTCGGGCGCACCTACTGCGAACCATTCTGCGGGATCGCGGAGAGGCGCGCGGCCAAGAGCGACCGCCGGTGGCGCGCTACGCACGCTACCTCCTTCGCAGCCCTGGGCCCACCTGCACGTCCGATTCGCGGACAGCGAAGCGAACCCGTGACGCCGCCGGAACACCGCCGGAACGCGCCGGGGGGTCTTCCGGAATGCGGCGGGGGGCTTTCCGGAACGCGCCGGAAGGCGTTCTGGAATACGCCGGGGGGCCGGCGGAACGCGCCGGGGGCCCTTCCGGAATACGCCGGGGGGCCGGCGGAACGCGCCGGGGGCTTCGGCACCACGCTTCACCGAGGTGCCGTGGGGCACTATGGCCGGGTGGCAGCCGCACGGTCCTCCGACGACGGCTCGGGCCGGGCCCGCAGGGCCGGACGGGCGGTCGGGCGCGCCCTCCACCTGCCCGCGCGGGGCATCCGGCGGGCCACGCACGCGCACGGCGCGGGCGAATCGGGCCTGGGCAAGCTGATCGAGCTGCACGCCGTGAACGGCGCCGGGGACATGATGATCACGGTGGCGCTGGCGTCCACGGTGTTCTTCTCGGTCCCCACGGACGAGGCACGCGGCCGCGTGGCGCTGTACCTGCTGATCACGATGGCGCCCTTCACGCTGCTGGCGCCGGTGATCGGGCCCCTGCTGGACCGGCTTCCGCACGGCCGGCGCGCGGCGATGGCGGGCGCGATGTTCGCCCGGGCCGTGCTGGCGGTGATCATGTCGGGGGCGGTGGTGACCGGCGGCCTGCGGCTCTATCCGGCGGCGCTGGGCGTGCTGGTGGCGTCCAAGGCGTACGGCGTGGTGCGCAGCGCGGTGGTGCCGCGGCTGCTGCCGAAGGGGTTCTCGCTGGTCAAGGCGAACTCCCGGGTGACGCTGGCCGGGCTGCTGGCCACGGGCGCGGCGGCGCCGATCGGCGGCCTGCTGCACCTGATCGGACCGCAGTGGCCGCTGTACGGGGCGTGCGCGGTCTTCCTCGGCGGCACGTTCTTCGCCTTCCGGCTGCCGCACCAGGTGGACTCCGCCAAGGGCGAGCGGCGCGCCCGGCTCTCGACGCACGAGGCCCGCCGCGAGCGGGCCAGGCGGCCCGGGCTGCGGACGGTGAGCAAGCCGGTGCTGTGCGGGCTGTGGGCGAACGCGGCGATGCGCTCGCTCTCCGGGTTCCTGATCTTCTTCCTGGCGTTCCTGCTGCGCGAGCACCCGCTGCCCGGGCAGAGCGCGGCGGTGTCACTGGGCATCGTGGGCGTGTCGGCCGGAGTGGGCAACGCGTGCGGCACGGCCGTGGGGGCGTGGCTGCGGGCCCGAGCGCCGGAGGCGATCGTGGCCGCGGTGCTGACCCTGACGCTGGCCGCGGCGATCGTGGCCGCGCTGTTCTTCTCCGGGCTGCTGATGGCCGTACTGGGCGCCACGGCCGGCTTCTGCCAGGCGCTCGCCAAGCTGTCGCTGGACGCGATGATCCAGCGGGACGTGCCGGAGGAGGTGCGCACGTCGGCTTTCGCCCGGTCCGAGACGCTGCTGCAGATGGCCTGGGTCGTGGGCGGCGCGATCGGCATCTCGCTCCCGCTGAACGGCGTCCTGGGCATGTCGGTGGCGGCCACCCTGGTCGCCGCGGGGACGGTGATGGCGTACCGCGGAGCGCTGTCCGCACGACCACGGCAGGGCGGGGCACCGCCACGGGCGCGGGTGGCTTGAGGGGGGTGGGGTGGCTTGAGGGGGGTGGGGTGGCTTGAGGGGGGCGGAGTGGCTTGAGGCGGGACAGGTGGCTTGAGGCAGGCGGGGTGTCGGGGTGGGCCGGGGGCGGCGTCTCCTGGGCCGGTGTTGGGGAGGTGGAGGTATCTGGGGCCGTCCGCCGACCGAGGGTTTCCGGGCCGGGGCACCCTGTCAAGGGCGCTCCTGCGTCGCGTCGCCTGCGGCGATTCCACTTCGTTCCACCCTTGACAGGGCACCCCGGCCCGGAAGGCAAAGACCTCGGCGGACAACCCCAGGAAAACGGCCTGGGGGACACCTCATGCACTCCGGTGTCGGGTGCCTGTCCCCGGCACCGGGGCCCGGCCACGCCCCACGGGGCGGCGCACCACCGTCCGTAGGCCCCCCGCCCGTCTCAGCGACCTCCGGGCCGTCAGTGCCCCTTCACAAGCCGCCAACGATCGCTACGCGCTCCTGCCAGACGGCGACACACGGCCGTCCGGGGCGGGCCCCCGCCACACCCCCACACCGCGCACCTACGCAGCGCCCCGGCAACGACGCACGCCACCGGCACCGCGCGCCCGACCCGCACCCGCACCGCACCCGCACCCGCCCGCGCGACTCGCGGGCCGGTTGGCCACCCCCGCCACCAAGGGAAACGGCGTGAGCGATAGCCTTCGGCTCATGACCGCACCGCTTATCTCGGGTAAGGGCCGCCGCAGCGTCGCGGCTCTCGCAGCCGTGTCCGCCGGACTCCTCGTCCTCTCCGCCTGCGACAAGCCGACGCCGCTCGCGACCGTGACGGTCGGCAGCTCGTCCGTCTCGTCCGAGGCCAAGTGCACCAAGGCCAAGGACGCACAGGAGCTCACCACGGAGAAGGTGCAGGAGTGCCTCTCCAGCATCAAGTCCGGCAAGACCATCGAGTACGGCCGCGGCGACACGCTGCGCCTGGGCGTCGAGCCCGAGGTCGTCGAGGACGGCAAGCAGTGGCAGGCGGTCCTGGACGGCCAGCCGATCACCGAGCCGTCCGACAACACCTACCGCTCCTTCCCCGGCGCCGACGTCTTCGCGACCGGCGGCCAGGGTGAGGCCCCCGAGTCCAAGAAGCTCGCCTTCATCCAGCTCAGCAAGGACCAGAAGCCCCTCGCCGTCTGGTCCTTCACCCTCAAGCTGAAGAAGTAACCCCGGCAGCGACAGGGTGCGCGCGCTCATCGTGACCGCGGTGGCGGCGGAGGCCGACTCCGTCGCCGCCGGTCTGACCCCTCATCCGGACCCGGCGGACCACGACGCGCGCAGCCGCACCCTGCCCGGGGGCCGCCCGGTCGCCCGTTACGACGTGCCCGGCCTCGCCTTCGACGTGCTGGCCGGGGGCGTCGGCCCGGCCGCCGTGGCGGCGGCCACCGGCGCGGCCCTGGCCGCGGCGGAGCGCCCGTACTCCCTCGTCGTCTCGGCCGGCATCGGCGGCGGCTTCCAGCCCGCCGCACCCGTCGGCTCCCTCGTCGTCGCCGACGCGATCGTCGCCGCCGACCTCGGCGCCCAGACCCCGGACGGCTTCCTGAGCGTCGAGGAGCTGGGCTTCGGCCGCGTCGTCCACCTGCCGCCGGCCGATCTCACCGCCCGGGTCGCGGAGGCCACCGGGGCGCTCCTCGCGCCCGTCCTCACCGTCTCCACGGTCACCGGCACGGCCGCCCGCGCCGCCGAGCTGGCCGCCCGCCACCCGCTGGCCGGCGCCGAGGCGATGGAGGGCTTCGGCGTCGCCGAGGCCGCGGCCGCGCACGGCGTCCCGGTCCTGGAGATCCGTGCCGTGTCCAACCCGGTGGGCCCGCGCGACCGGGACGCCTGGCGGATCGGCGACGCGCTCGCGGCCCTCACGGAGGGCTTCCACCGTCTCGTACCCGTACTCCAGAACTGGAGGCACGATGACCGGAACGACTGAACCGGCTGCGACGGCCGAACGGGAGACGGCGTCCACGTCGCCGGCCGGACCGCTGCGGATCGCGTACTCGCCCTGTCCGAACGACACCTTCGTCTTCGACGCCTGGGCCCACGGCCGGGTCCCCGGCGCGCCCGGGCTCGACGTCACGTTCGCCGACATCGACCTGACCAACGGGATGGCCGAGCGCGGGGAGTTCGACGTGCTGAAGGTCTCGTACGCGGTGCTGCCCTGGGTGCTCGACGAGTACGCGCTGCTGCCCTGCGGGGGTGCGCTCGGCCGCGGCTGCGGGCCGTTGGTGCTGACCCGGGAGCCGGGCCTGGACCTCGGCGGGCGGACCATCGCGGTGCCGAGCAAGCGCTCGACGGCGTACCTGCTCTTCCGGCTGTGGGCGGCGGACGTGCTGCCGGAGCCGGTGGGGCGGGTGGTGGTGATGCCGTTCCACGAGATCATGCCGGCCGTGCGCGACGGCAGGGTGGACGCCGGACTGGTGATCCACGAGGCGCGGTTCACGTACCAGGAGTACGGGCTGCACTGCCTCGCGGACATGGGCGAGCACTGGGAGTCGACGACCGGGCTGCCGATCCCGCTGGGCGCGATCATCGCGCGGCGGTCCCTGGGCGAGGAGACGCTGCGGGCGCTGGCCGAGGCGGCCCGTGCGTCGGTGCGGATGGCCTGGGACGACCCGGAGGCCTCACGGCCGTACGTACGGGCGCACGCGCAGGAGCTCGCGCCGGGCGTGGCGGACCAGCACATCGGCCTGTACGTCAACGAGTTCACCGCAAACCTGGGCGAATCGGGCTACGCGGCGGTGCGGGGGCTGCTGACGCGGGCGGCCGCCGAGGGGCTCGTACCGGCGCTGCGGCCGGACGCGCTGGCGTTCCCCTGAGTTATCGCCGCGGCTCCCGCACCCTTCCTCTCGCACGCCTGTGCCCCGCCACCCGAAGGGGTGGCGGGGCACAGGCGTTTGACCGGACTCCGGGCGCGCTCCGGACCGTGCGTCAGACGTCCAGCTGGTCCGCGACGGCCCGCAGCAGGCCGGCGATCTTCGTGCCGTGCACCTTGTCGGGGTAGCGGCCCCGCTCCAGCATCGGCGTGATGTTCTCCAGCAGCGTCGTCAGGTCCTGCACGATCGAGGCGAGCTCGTCGGGCTTGCGGCGCTGGGCGGCCGCGACGGAGGGTGCCGGCTCCAGGACCGTCACCGAAAGCGCCTGGTCACCGCGCTGACCGGCGACGACGCCGAACTCGACGCGCTGGCCGGGCTTGAGTGAGTCGACCCCGGCAGGGAGCACCGACGAGTGGACGAAGACGTCTCCGCCGTCGTCTCGGGAGAGAAAGCCGAAGCCCTTCTCGCTGTTGAACCACTTGACCTTGCCGGTAGGCACGTCTGTCCTCTGTCCTTGTGCTCGTCGGGTCCTGGGAGCCGCGAAAAACGGCTCTGGATAGCAGTACAGCGGGTCGTCCCGACCCGCCATCCACCAGGCTAATGGTCCCGGGGCGGCTGACAAGACGTCCCCCGGTGCTTCCTTCGGCCAGGGAACTACCCTGGTCGGGTGACTGGTACTCCTCTTCCCGGCCATTCCGCCGAAGCTCACGCCGCCGGCCCGCGGGACCCCCAGGACGAGCCCCGTCCGGGCGACGGTCTGGTGCGCGCGGGCGGCATCGTGTTCATCGTCGGCGCGGTGGCCACGCTCGTGACGATGGCGCCGCTCTTCCTCGGCACCGACCCCTTCCCGCCGGTCGCGTACGCGGTCTGCATGCTGATGGGCGTCGGCTTCGCGGTGGCGGGAGCGGGCGTACTCCGCTCGGCCGCCGCGCAGCGCCGCGAGGCGGCGCGCAGCACGGGCTGACGGCGGTCGGGGATCGGGTCGGGGTGTCACCGGGCCTGACGGCCGTCGGGGTCAGGTCATGGTGCCACCGGCCGGGCCGGGCGGGATCACGGCCGCCGTCATGACGACGGCCGCCGCCGCAGGGCCCGCCGGACCGGCGGCACCCGCCCCGGCCCGCGCCCCGTACATCCCCCGCCCGACCGGGCGTACGCAGCCGCGCATCCGGTATCGGCGCCTCCACCGGGGCGGACCGGGTGGCGTCCCTCCCAGCCTCAGGCTCGCGGCAGGCGGGCGAACTCGGCAGCCGCGTACTCCGCCAGCCAGGCCGGCAGCTCCGTGAGGTCGGACAGGATGACGTCGGCGCCGGCGGCCCGCAGTTCATCGGCCCCGCAGGGACCGGTCGGCACGCACACCGACAACGCGCCGGCCTCGTGCGCACCGCGCACGTCACCCACGTGGTCGCCGACGTAGACGGTCGCGCCGTACTCGCGGAGCGCCTCCGCCTTGGCCTCGGCCCACAGCCAGCCGATCACCGCGTCCATCTCGATGCCGACGTGGTCGAGGTGCATGCGGGCGTTGGGCTGGTACTTGCCCGTGACGACGATCGCCCGGCCGCCGAGCTCGCGTACGGCGGCGACGGCCGCGAGCGCGCCCGGCATCGCCGGGGTCGCGGCGATGGCGTGCGTGGGGTAGATCGCGCGGTACCGGTCGGCAGCGGCCTCCAGCCGGTCCGCCGGGAACCAGTTGGCCAGCTCCTCCTCCAGCGGCGGCCCCAGTCGCGTGACCGCGGCGTCGGCGTCGATGTAGGTCCCCGTCTCGCCGGACAGCGCCAGGTAGGTGGCGTGGATGCCGGGGCGCGAGTCGATGAGGGTCATGTCGAGGTCGAAGCCGACGGTGAACGGGCGGACGGGACCGGTCTGGTTCATGCGGCCATTCTGCCGACCGAGCCGCCCGAACGGGGTAACGCAGCCTGATCCCACCCTGACCGCGAGGTGAACCCCACCCGCCGTGCCAGGGCCGCGGCCGCGGCAGCCCCCGGCTACTGCGGGGAGGCAACGGCCCGCTCTGGAATCGCCCCCGGCCACCCCGCCCGTGGCCCGAAGGCCCGAAGGCTCGGCGACCGGCCGGCGCCCCGGGACGCACGAAACCCCGCGGCACCGAGGCGCAGGCCGGGGGGCGGAGCCCGGGGGCCGGGGCGCAGCCCGGGGGGTGCGGGAGCCGGCCGGGTGCCGAGGCGGAGCCCGGGGGGTGCGGGAGCCGGCCGGGGGCCGGGGCGCAGCCCGGGGGCCGGGGCGCAGCCCGGGGGCCGGGGCGCAGCCCGGGGGCCGAGACGCAGCCCGGGGGCCGGGGCGCAGCCCGGGGGCCGGGGCGCAGCCCGGGGGCCGAGACGCAGCCCGGGGGCCGAGACGCAGCCCGGGGGCCGAGACGCAGCCCGGGGGCCGAGACGCAGCCCGGGGGCCGAGACGCAGCCCGGGGGCCGGGGCGCAGCCCGGGGGCCGAGACGCAGCCCGGGGGCCGAGACGCAGCCCGGGGGCCGGGGCGCAGCCCGGGAGGCCGAGACGCAGGCCGGGGGCCGGGGCGCAGCCCGGGAGGCCGAGACGCAGGCCGGGGGCCGGGGCGCAGCCCGGGAGGCCGAGACGCAGTCCGCGGGGCCGGGCCAGGGCGCAGCCCGGGGGTCCGGGGCGGAGCTCCGGGGAACGGTGGAAGGGCGGGTAGGGGACCACCTCACTGGGGCCCCTCCCAGCAGTAGCTCGGGAGAGGCAACCATCGACCCCGGAGAACGGCCCCAACCACCCCGCCCGTGGCCCGAAGAGCACGGCAACCAGCTGGCGCCCCGGGACGGGGAAACCCCCGCGGGGCCGAGACGCAGGCCCGGGGGCCAGGACGCAGTCCGCGGGTCCGGGGCGCAGACCAGCGGTCCGGGACGGGGCGGGCCCGGGGGTCCGGGGCGGAGCTCCGGGGAACGGTGGAAGGGCGGGTTGGGGGCACCTTCCGGCGGGAGCTGGGGGAGGGAGCAGCCCCGCCGGGGGAGGCAACGGCTCGCACCCGAGCAGTCGGCCCGTGGACCGGAGGGGCGGTTGTCAGCCAGCGCCCGGGACGGGCGGGGCGCTGCGCGGTCCGGGGCAGAGGGACCGGGGAGGGCCGGCGCCGAGGCCCGGGGCCTTACCGCGGGCGACCCGCACCGGCCCGGGGCCTTACCGCTGGCGACCCGCACCGGGGCGGGGCCGTACCGCCGGAGACCCGCACCGGCCCGGGGCCTTACCGCGGGCGGCCCGTACCGGGGCTGAGAGGCGGTGCCCGGCAGGGGAGTGGTGGGCGGCCCCACCGGGAGGTCAGGGGCGGCGCGACCGCCACACCAGGTACGCCGCAGAAGCCACGGCCGCGGCCCGGACGACCCACCAGCGCAGGTCGGTGAAGGCCTCTCCCACCCCGTCGGGGCCCAGCGGCGCACCCCACCGCTCCGTGCTGCGGCCCCAGATCCAGACCACGGCGCCCGCGAGCACCAGGCCGGGCAGCCCCAGCACCACCCACTTCCGCTCCGTGAGCGTCATGGTCCGCGACCCGTACGCCAGCAGCCAGCCCACCGCGAGCACGATCCAGTACCCGCTGACCGCCCCCGCCACCAGCACGGCCGCGGCCAGCAGCAGGAAGGCGTGCGGCTTGACCCGGGCCGGAGCGGCGGCGGCGCCTGCGGCCGGCGCGGGCTCCGCCGTCGGCTCCGGCGCACCGCCGGCCGCCTTGGCCTCGCGCCGCTCGCGGAGGGCGCGTACGACCGTCCGCACCCGTCCCACCGGCTTCCGCGGCACCGCCGGACCGGCCTCCGGTCCGGCGGGCGGCTCCTCGTCCTCCTCGCCCACCGGCCGCTTCAGCAGTTCCGGGATCTCGATGCCCCCCGCGAAGCCCTCGACCTGCGTGCCCGGCCCGAAGGGCGCCGGCTCGACCCGCCACCAGTCGGGCTCGCCGCCGGAGTCGCCGAGTTCGTCGAGGCCGGCCAGGTGCGGCGGCGCCGGGGCGGTGGCGGAACGGGGCGGCGGCACCTCGGCCTCCCGGGCCGACTCCCGCGCCGCCTTGCCGAACCGCCGCGGCCCCCGCTGTCCCGGCACCGCCGGGGCCGGCTCCGGTTCCGGGGGCGCGGGCGGCACCGCCGGGCCGCCTTCCGCGACCGACTCCAGGACCTGCTCCGGGCTCCCGAGCCGCTCCAGGATCCGCCGCACCGACGCCGGGGTCTCCTGCTCGTACCGGGCGCGCTGGCGGTCGATCTCGTTCCGCAGCGTCGAGACCAGGCGCATCCGGTCGCCGGACGGCAGCTGCCGGCGCTGGGCCAGGTCACCGACCCGGCTCAGGTAGTCGTAGACCAGCTGGTCGCTCTCGATCCCCACGCGCGTCCCCTCCCGCCCCTCTCGCCTGAAGCGAAGGTAGCGCGTGGGCCGGACACTCGGCGGGATCTCGCGCAGGGGCTAACGTTGGCCGGATGGACCAGGAGGCGAACGTGTCCGACACCCCGCACAGCCCGCACCCCACCGCCGGCCCGGCGGCCGGCTCCGAGCCGCGTTCGGCGACGGGACCCTCCACCGCGTCGCAGACCGCCTCCGACACCTCCCCCGACACCTCCTCGGGCCCTGTCTCGGCCGACACCTCCGGCCACGACGCCTCCGGAACGGGAACCGGCACCGGCACCCCCGCCGCCAGCGCCGAGGACGCGGGCAATTCCGCCGGCCCCGGCGCCACCTCCACCGCCCCCCGCTCCCTGGCCGAGGCCCTCCGGGCGCAGGACGACGCGGCGCTCGGCGCGCTGTTGCGGGCACGGCCCGACCTGCTCAGCCCGGTGCCGAGCGACCTCACGCAGCTCGCCACCCGCGCCGGCACCCGCGCCTCCGTCGTGCGGGCACTCGAACGCCTCGACCGCTTCGCCCTCCAGACCGCCGAGGCCCTCGCGGTGGCGCCGGACCCGTGCCCCTACGAGGTGCTGGAACGCCTGATGACCGGCGAGGGCTCGGAGCCGTACGAGCCCTCCGGCGCGGGCGCCCCCGCAGTCACCCCGGCCGACGTACGGGCGGCCCTGCCCCACGCCGTGGCCCGGTTGCGCGCGCAGGCCCTGATCTGGGGCGACGACACCCGGCTGCGCCTGGTCCGCACCGCCCGCGAGCTCCTCGCCCCGGCCGCCTCCCGTCCCTCCCCCACCGGTCTGGGCCCGACCGTCGCCGAGGCCACCGCCGGTATGTCGCCCGGCCGGGTGCAGGAGATCGTGGCCGCCGCCGGACTGCCGGCCACCCACGACCCGGTGTCCGCGGTGACCGCCCTCACCGGCCTGTTCACCGACCGGCAGCGGATGGCCGCCTTGCTCGAAGGCGCCCCCGCCGAGGCGCACCAGGTGCTGGCCCGGCTGGTCTGGGGACCGCCCTACGGCGAGGTCACCCCGAACCCCGCCCCGCCCGTGCGCTGGCTGCGCGACCGCGGGCTGCTGCTGCCGACGTCGGCGCGCACCGTCGTACTGCCCCGCGAGGTCGCCCTGCACCTGCGCGACGGGCGGGCGCACCGGACGCCCGATCCCGTGGCGCCGCCCGTGGATGCGGTGAAGACGCACCGTCCACAGCTTGTGGACGGGAACGCGGCGGGCCAGGCGCTCGCCGCCGTCGCCACCGTCGAGGAGCTGCTGACCTCCTGGGAACACGGCGGCCCACTGGTGCTCCGCGCGGGCGGTCTCGCCGTACGCGACCTGAAGCGCGCCGCGGCCACCCTCGACGTGCCCGAGACGACGGCCGCCTTCTGGATCGAACTCGCCTACGCCGCGGGGCTGCTGGCCAGCGACGGCGAGGCCGACGAGCGGTACGCGCCCACGCCCGCGTACGACGAGTGGCTCGACCTCCCGGCCCACGACCGGTGGGCGGCCCTGGCGGTGGCGTGGCTGCCGGCCACCCGCGTGCCGGGGCTGGTCGGCGAACAGGACGCCAAGGCGCGGACCCTGTCCGCCATGGGCCCGGACCTGGACCGCTCCGCCGCGCCCGAGGTGCGCCGCCGCGTGCTCGAACTCCTCGGCACGCTCCCCGAGGGCGGCGCACCCGACCCCGAGGCGCTGCTCGCGCGGCTGGACTGGGAGCGGCCGGTCCGCAGCGGCACGAGCGACCTGCGGGCCCGGCTGGCCCGGTGGGCGCTGGCCGAGGCGGAGCTGCTGGGCGTCACGGGCCGGGGCGCCCTGGCGACGCAGGCCCGCCCGCTGCTGACGGCGCCGCCCGCGCACGGCTTCGGGCACGGCCACGGCCACGCGGGCCAGGGCACGGCACCGGGGGCGGGTGCGGGCACCGGCACGGACTCCGCCCTGGAGGGGAAGGCGCTCCGGCAGGCCGTCGGGGCGCTCCTCGCTCCGCTGCTGCCGGCGCCCGTGGACCACGTACTCCTCCAGGCCGACCTGACCGCCGTGGCGCCCGGGCCGCTGGAACGTCACCTCGCCGACACCCTGTCCGTACTGGCGGACGTCGAGTCGAAGGGCGGCGCGACGGTCTACCGCTTCACCCCGGCCTCCGTGCGCCGCGCGCTGGACGCCGGACGCGCCGCCTCCGACCTGCACGCCTTCCTCGCCGAGCACAGCCGCACCCCGGTGCCGCAGCCGCTGGCCTACCTGATCGACGACGTGGCGCGCCGCCACGGGCACCTGCGGGTGGGCGCGGCCTCCTCGTACGTGCGCTGCGACGACGACGCGATGCTCGGCGAGATCCTGGCCGACAAGCGCTCCCAGGGGCTCGGGCTGCGGCGGCTGGCGCCGACCGTGCTGGCCGCGCAGGCCGACCCGACCACCCTGCTGGAGGGGCTGCGCGCGATGGGTTTCGCGCCGGCCGCCGAATCCGCCACCGGCGACGTGCTGGTGGCCCGGGCCGACGCCCACCGCACCCCGCCGCGCACCGCCCCGGTGCCGGTGCCCGAGGGCCCGCCGGTGCCGGACGCGACGCTGCTGGGCGCGGCGGTACGGGCCATCCGCGCCGGCGACCTGGCGGCGACGGCGGTCCGCAAGGAGCCGGCCCCCACCGCGGCGGCCGCCCCGGGCGAACTCCCCCGCACCAGCCCCGCGGAGACCCTCGCCACCGTCCAGGCCGCCGCCCTCACCGGCACCGCGGTCTGGATCGGCTACGTCAACGCGGAGGGCGCCGCCTCGCAGCGCGTGATCGCCCCCGTCCGCGTCGAGGGCGGCTTCGTCACCGGCTACGACCACACCGCCGACGAGGTCCGCACGTACCCCCTCCACCGCATCACGGGCGTGGCCGAACTGGCAGAGGACCACATCTGACCGGACGGACCACGCGGGGCTCCGGCGGTGCCGCCCCCGGAAAACCGGTGGCCGGCGGGGGGCCCGGCGACGCAGGGTGGCTGCATGGAGCAACAGCAGAACCGTCGGATACGGGCCCTCCACGGGGAGCGGACCGTGACGGTGTATCAGGCGTACGGGGCGCACATCGGGGGGCCCGCGGTGCGGGACGGGCGGTTTCCAAAGGCCTGGAAGCGCGACCGGATGACGTGGATCAAGCCCAGCTTCCTGTGGATGATGTACCGCTGCGGCTGGGGCACCAAGGCCGACCAGGAGACCGTGCTCGCCGTCGAGATCGCCCGCGAGGGCTTCGACCGGGCGCTGCGCGGGGCCTGCCTCTCGCACTACGAGCCCGACGTGCACCCCGACCGCGAGGCGTGGCGGCGGCAGTTGCAGGCGACCGAGGCGCGGGTGCAGTGGGACCCCGAGCGGGACCTGCGGCTGAACGCCCTCCCCCACCGGTCGCTCCAGCTGGGCCTCTCGGGCAGCCTGTCCCGCGCGTACGCCGACGAGTGGACGGTCTCCATCCGCGACGTCACCCCGCTGGCCCGGCAGATCCACGCCCTCGTGCGCGCCGGCGACGACACCGCGGCCCGAGCCCTCCTCCCCGAGGAGCGCCCCTACCCGGTCCCCGAGGGCGGCCTGGCCCACATCCACGGTTAGGAGACCGGCATGGCGGGCGCGATCTGGCTGCTCCTGGTGTTCACCCCCTTCCTCGGCGGCGTCGCCTGGCTGGGGTTCGCGAAGGCGTGGAGCGCGTGGCGCCTGGAGAACGGGGGCAGGGCAGCGGAGGCGGAAGTCGTCTCCGTGACGACGCGGAAGGACGGCGCCGGCGACGTGCGCCACCACCCGGTCGTCGTCTTCACCGCCGAGGACGGCCGCAGGGTCGAGCGGGAGGCCCCGCACGGCACGCACCACCCCCGCTTCGCCAGGGGCGACTTCACCGTCGTCGTGCACGACCCGCGCAGGCCGGACCGCTTCCGGCTCGAAGGCGACCCCGACCCGGCCGGTGCCGGCTGGTCCCTGCTGAGCCTCCTCTGCCTGGCGACGGTCGTCTTCCTCTGGACCGAACTCCTCTGACACCCCCTGACGCCCCGGCGACCGCCGCACCCCCGCCCGGCGGCCCCGTACGGCACACTGGAGGTTTGGCCCCGCGCAGCCGATGCCGGGCCGCCACTCCACCGTGAAGGGAACAGCGTGAACGGGCCCCTCATCGTCCAGAGCGACAAGACGCTCCTCCTCGAGGTCGACCACGAGCTCGCCGACGCGTGCCGCCGCGCCATCGCGCCGTTCGCCGAGTTGGAGCGCGCTCCGGAACACATCCACACCTACCGGCTGACGCCGCTCGGGCTGTGGAACGCCCGCGCCGCCGGGCACGACGCCGAGCAGGTGGTCGACGCGCTCGTCGAGTTCTCCCGCTACCCGGTGCCGCACGCGCTGCTCGTCGACGTCGCCGAGACCATGGCCCGCTACGGCCGGCTGACCCTGTCCAAGCACCCGACGCACGGACTGGTGCTGACCAGCACCGACCGGCCGGTGCTGGAGGAGATCCTGCGGTCCAAGCGGATCACCCCGCTGGTGGGCCAGCGGATCGACCCGGACACCGTCGCCGTCCACCCCTCCGAGCGCGGGCAGATCAAGCAGACCCTGCTGAAGCTCGGCTGGCCGGCCGAGGACCTGGCCGGTTACGTCGACGGCGAGGCGCACCCCATCGACCTCCGCGAGGACGGCTGGTCGCTGCGCCCGTACCAGCGCCAGGCCGTGGACGGCTTCTGGCACGGCGGCTCCGGTGTCGTGGTGCTGCCCTGCGGCGCCGGCAAGACCCTGGTCGGCGCGGGCGCGATGGCCGAGGCCAAGGCCACCACGCTGATCCTGGTGACGAACACCGTCTCCGCCCGCCAGTGGAAGCACGAGCTGGTCAAGCGCACCTCGCTGACCGAGGAGGAGATCGGCGAGTACAGCGGTACGCGCAAGGAGATCCGGCCCGTCACCATCGCGACCTACCAGGTGCTGACGACCAAGCGGAAGGGCGTCTACCCGCACCTGGAGCTCTTCGACTCCCGCGACTGGGGCCTGATCGTCTACGACGAGGTGCACCTGCTGCCCGCGCCGGTCTTCAAGTTCACCGCCGACCTGCAGGCGCGCCGGCGGCTGGGGCTGACGGCGACCCTGGTCCGCGAGGACGGGCGGGAGTCCGACGTCTTCTCCCTGATCGGGCCCAAGCGGTTCGACGCGCCGTGGAAGGAGATCGAGGCGCAGGGCTACATCGCCCCGGCCGACTGTGTCGAGGTACGGGTCAACCTCACCGAGAGCGAGCGGCTGGCGTACGCGACGGCCGAGACGGAGGAGAAGTACCGCTTCTGTGCGACCACCGCGACCAAGCGGAAGGTGACCGAGGCGCTGGTGGCCCGGCACCGGGGCGAGCAGACGCTGGTCATCGGGCAGTACATCGACCAGCTCGACGAGCTGGGCGAGCACCTGGACGCGCCCGTGATCAAGGGCGAGACCTCGAACGCCCAGCGGGAGAAGCTGTTCGACGCCTTCCGCGAGGGAGAGATCAACGTCCTGGTGGTGTCGAAGGTCGCGAACTTCTCGATCGACCTGCCGGAGGCGACCGTCGCCATCCAGGTGTCGGGCACGTTCGGCTCGCGTCAGGAGGAGGCCCAGCGGCTGGGCCGGGTGCTGCGGCCGAAGGCGGACGGCCACGAGGCGCGCTTCTACTCGGTGGTGGCGCGGGACACGATCGACCAGGACTTCGCGGCGCACCGGCAGCGCTTCCTGGCCGAGCAGGGCTACGCCTACCGGATCATGGACGCCGACGAGCTGCTGGCCGGCGAGCCCGAGTAGGGCGTGACGCGGGAGCCTGTGCCTGTGCGGGCTCCCTGGTACGGCAAGGCGTCCGGGTCCCCCGAGGACCCCGGGCGCTCGGTCAGCGACGTATAACTCCGGCGTCCTCGGCGTACTCGCCGAGGAGGACCACGCTGACTGCGGTCGCCGCGAAGACCCGCGCGGCGCGGAAGAGGCCGCCGCCGCGGAGGCGGGCGGAGGTGTCGGAGGGGGTGGCGGCCGCACTGCTGTGGCGGCCGCCCTGGACCGGGTTGAAGGTTGCGGTGCTCATGGATCCATGGTCCTTTTTCCGCCCTCCCCGCACATCGCTCTGCGGAGCCATCCTCCGAGGCCCCCGCGTCATACTCCCGGGGCATCCCCTCCCCCCAGAGATCTACCGAAGGTCCCATCCGGGCCCGTAGGGAGCGCAGGCACGGAGCCCGGAAGAAGCAGGCACCGGGCCCGGACGGAGCAGCCGGGCCGGCCCGGCTCCCCGGTCCGGCTCCCCGGTCCGGCTCCCCGGTCCGGCTCCCCGGCCCGTCCCCGGCCCGCCCCGGCCCGTAATCCGTTCGCGCCCCGAGGAACCGCGGACTACAATCGCCCGTCTTGCCGCCTCCCGCCGCGCCACGGGGAGTGCTGCCGACCGGACGGAAACCGGCCGGCCACGCTTCACTGAACCTTGAGGAATCCATAGCTGGAGGCAGTACCGTGCCCGCGCACGCCCCCGATCCCGCGTCCCCGCATGCCGATGCGCACCCGCTCGGCCTCCCCCGCGACACCCCGGCCGACAACCCCCTCGACCGCGAGCGCGCCCACCTGGCCTCCTCCCGCTCCGCGCTCCGCGCGATGCGCGAGGAAGTCGAGTCCCTCGACATCCGCGACGTCACCGCGAACTGGGTCAACGCCCTGATCCTCACCGCGCAGATCGAGGACCGCATCAAGGCCCTCGCCGACCTCGCCGACACCCCCCTCTTCTTCGGCCGCCTCGACTACCTCCACGCCCCCGGCGCGGAGCTGGCGGAGGGCGCCGGCGGGGAGCGCTTCTACATCGGCCGGCGCCACGTCCACGACGCCGAGGGCGACCCGATGGTGATCGACTGGCGCGCGCCCGTCTCGCAGCCCTTCTACCGGGCGTCGAAGAAGGACCCTCAGGACATCGCGCTGCGCCGCCGGTTCGGCTACACCGGCGGCGACCTCACCGCCTACGAGGACGAGCACCTCTCCGACCCCACGGAGTCCGCGGCCGTCGGCAAGCTGCTCCAGCAGGAGATCGAGCGCCCCCGCGTGGGCCCCATGCGCGACATCGTCGCCACGATCCAGCCGGAACAGGACGAAATTGTCCGATCCGGACTTTCCGGCAGCGTCTGCGTCCAGGGCGGCCCCGGCACCGGGAAGACCGCCGTCGGCCTGCACCGGGTCGCGTACCTGCTGTACGCCCACCGCGAGCGGCTGGCCCGCACCGGCACGCTGGTCATCGGCCCGAACCGCTCCTTCCTCCACTACATCGAGCAGGTGCTGCCGGCCCTGGGCGAGCTGGAGGTCAAGCAGGCGACCGTCGACGATCTGGTGGCCCGCCCGGGCGTCGAGGTGCGCGGCACGGACTCCGCGGAGGCCGCGGTGGTCAAGGGCGACGCCCGCATGGCGGACGTGCTGCGGCGCGCCGTGCGCGCGCACGTCACGCTGCCGGAGGAAGCGCTGATGGTGGTGCGCGGTTCGCGCCGGTGGCGCGTGCCGTCGTACGAACTCCAGGAGATCGTGGAGGAGTTGCGCGCCCGCGACATCCGGTACGGGGCGGCCCGCGACGCCCTGCCGCAGCGCATCGCCCACGCCGTGCTGGTGCGCATGGAGCAGGCGGGCGAGGCGCCCGACGACCGGGTGCAGGACGCGGTGGCCCGCAACGCGGCCGTGAAGGCGGCGGTGAAGGAGATCTGGCCGGCGGTGGACCCGGCGAAGCTGGTCCTGCGGCTGCTGTCCGACCCCGAGTACCTGGCCGAGCACGCGGAGGGGCTGCTGTCGGAGGAGGAGCGGAAGCGGATCCTGTGGGCGAAGCCGTACCGCAGCGTGCGGTCGGCGAAGTGGTCGGCGGCCGACGCGGTGCTGATCGACGAGGCGGCGGACCTGGTCGAGCGGACGCCGTCCCTCGGGCACGTCGTGCTCGACGAGGCGCAGGACCTGTCCCCGATGCAGTACCGGGCCGTGGGCCGGCGTTGCACGACCGGGTCCGCGACGGTCCTCGGCGACCTGGCGCAGGGCACCACGCCGTGGGCCACGCGCAGTTGGGACGAGGCGCTGGCGCACCTGGGCAAGCCGGGTGCGGTGCTGGAGGAGCTGACGGCGGGCTTCCGCGTGCCGCGCGAGGTGATCGCGTACGCGTCCCGGCTGCTGCCGTCGATCTCGCCGGGGCTGGCGCCGGTGTCGTCGGTCCGTGAGACGCCGGGCTCCCTCGCGGTGACGGAGGTGGCGCCGGACGAGCTGACGGCTGCGGTGGTCGAGGCCTGCCGGGCCTCCCTCGCGCACGAGGGCTCGATCGGTCTGATCGCCGCCGACGCGCGGATCCCGGTGCTGGCGGAGGCGCTGGCCGGGGCCGGTATGCCGTACCTGTCGCCCGGCGAGGAGACCACGGCCGAGTCCCGGCTGACGCTGGTGCCGGCTTCGCTGGCCAAGGGTCTGGAGTACGACTACGTGGTGCTGGACGAGCCGCAGGCCGTGGTGGACGGCGAGGCGGACGAGCGGACCGGGTTGCGCCGGCTGTACGTGTGCCTCACGCGTGCGGTGTCCGGCCTGACGGCCTTGCACGGGGCGCCGCTGCCGGCTGCGCTGCGCTGAGCGGGGTGCGGGTGCCGGTGCCGGTACCCGTGCCGGTGCCCGTGCCCGTGCCGGGTGCGGGCCGTTGGCGGGTGCCCGTGCCCGTGCCGGGTGCGGACCGTTGGCGGGTGCCCGTGCCCGTGCCCTGCGGGGCCGGCCCCTCCCCCGGCTACCGCTGGGAGGTGCCCCCGACCCGCCCTTCCTCCGTTCCCCGGGGCTCCGCCCCGGACCCCGTAGGCCGGACCCCGTCGGCCGGGCTTCGCGGGCCGGGCCCCGTGGGACCGGGCCCCGTGGGACCGGGCCCCGTGGGACCGGGCCCCGTCGACCCGACCCCGTCGGCCGGGCTTCGTCCGCCGGACCCCGTCGACCCGACCCCGTCGGCCGGGCTTCGTCCGCCGGACCCCGTCGGCCCGACCCCGTCGGCCGGGCTTCGCGGGCCGGGCCCCGTGGGACCGGGCCCCCGTGGGACCGGGCCCCGTCGACCCGACCCCGTCGGCCCGACCCCGTCGGCCGGGCTTCGCGGGCCGGGCCCCGTGGGACCGGGCCCCCGTGGGACCGGGCCCCGTCGACCCGACCCCGTCGGCCGGGCTTCGCGGGCCGGACCCCGTGGGCCGGACCCCGTGGGGCCGCACCGCGTCGGCCGGGCCCGGTCTGCCCGGACCTCGTCGACCCGGACCCCGTCGACCCGGACCCCGTCGACCCGGACCCCGTCGGCCGGGCCCCGCAGGCCCGGACCCCACGGCCAGATCCCGGCTGCCGGACCCCGTGGGCCTGGAGGTCGGGCCTCCGGTCCAGGGGGCCGGGGTGGGGGCGGTGCCGGGGTGTCCCGGCCGCCGCGGGATCGGGTGCCGCTACGACAGGGCCTCGCGCCAGTCCTCCACCGCGGCTGCCGAGACCGGGAACGACCAGCCGTTCGGACGGGCCGCGCCCCCGATGTGGAAGGCGTCCACGCCGGCCGCACGCAGGGCCGGGAGGTGGTCGAGCCGCAGGCCGCCGCCGACCAGGATCTGCGCCTCGTACCCCGGCTCACCGCGACGGGCGGCCTCCGCCAGCAGCACCGGCAGGCCCGCGTCCACGCCCTCGGCCGCGCCGGCCGTCAGGTAGGTGTCGAGGCCGGGCAGGCCCGCCAGCTCCTTGCGGAGCTGGTCGCGGTCGGCGGCGCGGTCGATCGCCCGGTGGAAGGTCCACCGGCAGCCCTCCAGCTCCGCGGCCAGCCGCTCCACGGTGACCAGGTCGGGGGTGCCGTCGGGGTTCAGGAAGCCCAGCACGAACTCCTCCGCGCCCTCGGCGCGCAGGGCCCGCGCGGAGGCCACCAGGGCGTCGACGTCACCCGCGGCGAACCCGTCGGCGGCCCTCAGCATCACGCGCAGCGGGATGTCCACGGCGGCCCGGATCGCCGCGAACGTCTCCCTTGGCGGGGTCAGGCCGTCGGCCGCCATGTCGGTGACGAGCTCCAGACGGTCCGCTCCACCTGCCTGGGCCGCGACCGCGTCCTCGGCGTTGAGGGCGATCACCTCCAGGACCGCACGGTTGCTCATAAGGCCTCATTCCTTCGGGATGCTGCTGGTATGGGGAAGTTTGCCGAACAGGTCTAGTCCAATATCAGGGTACGCACCTCCGGGCGCGGTCCACCAGCACCTTCACACTCCCGGCCCCGGCCGCCGCCCACCACAATGAGCGCATGCCGACCGATACCGCGCAGCTCGAAGCCCGCTGGCACGCCACCGTCGAGGCCGCCCGGGGCTCCACCCCTCCGGATGCCCCGGACCCCGCCCCCTACGCGGCCCGGCTGCTGGCCGCCTGGGCGGAGCCGCAGCGGCGGTACCACACCACCGAGCACCTCGCGGCGGTGCTGGACCGGATCGACGTACTGGCGGAGCACGCCGGGGACCCGGCCGCCGTACGCCTGGCCGCCTGGTTCCACGACGCCGTCTACCGCCCGGACCGGTCCGAGAACGAGGAGCGCAGCGCCGCCCTCGCCGAGCGCGCCCTGCCCGAGCTGGGGCTCGCGCCCGCGCTGACCGCCGAGGTGGCCCGGCTGGTGCGGCTCACCGTCACCCACGACCCCGCCCCCGGCGACCGCGACGGCGAGGTGCTCTGCGACGCGGACCTGGCGGTGCTGGCGGGCACCCCGGAGGACTACGCCGCCTACGCGGCCGCCGTACGGGAGGAGTACGGCTTCGTCCCCGACGAGGCCTTCCGGGAGGGCCGGGCCGCGGTGCTGCGGCAGCTCCTCGCCCTCCCCCGGCTCTTCCGCACCCCGTACGGCACGGAGCACTGGGAGGCCACGGCCCGCCGGAACCTGGCCACGGAGCTGCGGCTCCTGACCGCCTGAACCGCCTGACCGCCTCCGACTGGGGGTGGGGGAAGGGGACGAGAGGCCGAGTGCCCGGCCCGGGCGGGCCGGGTGGCCCGCCGCCGAGGGCCCCAGGGCCCCGGCACCGGCGGTTTCCGGTCCGGCGGGAATGCGCCGGTGTTCCGGGCAGTTGATCCATTTCATGCCCGCAGCCGCAGTACGTCCCCGTATGCCCGTGGCCGTCTACATCCTCGGCCTGTCCGTCTTCGCACTCGGCACGAGCGAGTTCATGCTCTCCGGCCTGCTGCCGCCCATCGCGAAGGACATGGGCGTGTCGATCCCGCAGGCGGGCCTGCTCATATCCGCCTTCGCCATCGGCATGGTGATCGGCGCCCCGCTGCTCGCCGTCGCCACCCTCCGGCTGCCCCGGCGCACCACCCTGATCTCCCTGATCAGCCTCTTCGGTCTCGGCCAGGTCGCGGGCGCGCTGGCTCCCACGTACGAGCTGCTCTTCGTCTCCCGGGTGGTCTCCGCCCTCGCCTGCGCCGGCTTCTGGGCGGTCGGCGCGGCCGTCGCCATCGCGATGGTCCCGGTCGACGCCCGCGCCCGCGCCATGGCCGTGATGATCGGCGGCCTGTCCATCGCCAACGTCCTCGGCGTCCCCGCCGGCGCATTCCTCGGCGAGCACCTCGGCTGGCGCTCCGCCTTCTGGGCCGTGGCGGCCGCCTCCGCGGTCGCCCTGGCGGGCATCCTGGCGCTGGTCCCCCGCATCCCGCTGCCCGAGCGGCGCCCGTCCCTCGCGCGGGAGCTGCGGATCTACCGCGACCGGCAGGTCTGGCTCTCCGTGGCCGTCACCGCGCTCGCCGCGGGCGGCGTGTTCTGCGCCTTCAGCTACCTCGCGCCCCTGCTCACCGACGTGGCGGGGCTGGACTCCGGCGCCGTGCCGACCGTGCTGGCCCTCTTCGGCATCGGCGCCCTGGTCGGCACGGCCATCGGCGGGCGGGTGGCCGACGCGCACCTCTTCGGGGTGCTGCTGACCGGCATCACCGCCTCCACCCTCTTCCTGGTGGCGCTGGCCCTCTTCGCGTCCTCGCCGGCCGCGGCGGTCACGCTGTCGTTCCTGATCGGCGTGTCCGCGTTCTACACCGCGCCCGCGCTGAACGCCCGGATGTTCAACGTCGCCGGCGCCGCCCCCACCCTGGCCGGGGCCACGACCACCGCCGCCTTCAACCTCGGCAACACCGGGGGCCCCTGGCTCGGCGGCACGGTCATCGACGGCGGCCTCGGCTTCTCCTCCACCGCGTGGGCGGGAGCCGCGATGACGGTGGTGGCGCTGGCGCTCGCCTGGCTGTCCCTCCGCCTGTCGTCCCGTACCCGGGTGGTCGCGGGCTCCGCCGGCAGGCCCGCCGCCGCGCAGGCCGACGTACTGACCCACTGACCCACTGACGCCACCGCCACCGCCACCGCCACCGCCGACGCCACGCAGCGACGGCCGTCCCGGGGGGCGTACGGGCGGCCCGTGCCCGGCCTATGCCCGCGCCCACCGCCTACGCCCGCGCCCCGCCGCCTACGCCCGCGCCCGCCCCTTCGGCCGCCGCAGACCGGCCTCGGTGATCCGGCGGACCAGTTCCTTGCTGCCGATCTCCACCGCGCCCGCCGCCACCGCGTCGGCGTACCGCTCCGACGGCACGTCGTAGTGGTCCCCGTCGAAGGCGCGCGCCGGGCAGCCGATGGACGCCGCGAAGGCGTGCAGTTCCTCGTGCGACACGTCACTGACCATGTGCGACCACATCCGCCCGTGGCCCGGCCAGGTCGGCGGGTCGATGTAGACCGTCACCGGCCGAACACCCCGCCCAGCCGGCCCACCGAGGCCACCGTCACACCGGCCTTCCCGCACACCCAGTGCGGGTCGGGGCCCAACTCGGGCTCCACGTCGAGCGCGTGCGGATCGCCCGCGGAGCACACCGGGCAGAGCGGCCAGCGCCCGTACTTCTCCAGGAGCGAGTCCTGGACGTCCTGGGCTACCAGGCCCGGCAGGTAGCCGATCCCCTCCGGCCACTGCTCCACCCACCAGCGGCGGTGCGAGACGGAGTCCTCGACCAGCGAGACGACGTCCGCCTCGGCGACGTCCAGGGCGACGAGATCGGCGAGGACGAGGGCGCGGGCAGCGTGCAGCGCCTGTTCCAGGGGGGTCGCGTGAGCCATGTCGCCATTGTGAACCCAACGGACGCAAGTGGCGAAGGCCCCCTTTCCGGCGGAGGACGTCAGCGAAACGCGGTGCCTTATGGCGGATTGACGCCCGGATCGCGCTGAAAATACCTTTCAAGGGTGAGCCGGAAGCCGAAGGAAACTTTCAGCGAGGCCCCGACCCCCGCCGCCCTGCGCGCGCGGATCAGCACCCTCGCCGCCTCCACGACCCCCTCGATGCGGGCCGTGGCGGACGCGGTCGCCGCCGATCCGGCCGGCTGCGCGCAGCTCACCGTCGGCGGACTGGCGGCGCGTACGGGGACCAGCGAGGCCACCGTCGTCCGCACCGCCCGGCTGCTCGGCTATCCCGGCTACCGCGACCTGCGCCTCGCGCTCGCGGGACTCGCCGCGCAGCAGGCGGGCGGCACCGCGCCGGCCGTCACGGCCGACATAGCCGTGGACGACTCCCTCGACGACGTGGTCGCCAAGCTCGCCCACAAGGAGCGGCAGATCCTGGCCGACACCGCCGCCGGCCTCGACACCGCGCAGCTCGCGGGCGCGGTCGCCGCGCTGGCGGAGGCCCGCCGCGTCGACCTGTACGGCGTGGGCGCCTCCTCGCTGGTCGCCCAGGACCTCGCGCAGAAGCTGCTCCGTATCGGACTGGTCGCCCACGCGCACGCCGACCCGCACCTCGCGATCACCAACGCCGTACAGCTCCGTCCGGGTGACGCGGCCGTCGCGGTCACGCACTCCGGCTCGACCGGGGACGTGATCGAACCGCTGCGGCACGCCTTCGAGCGGGGCGCGACGACGGTGGCGATCACCGGCCGCCCCGACGGTCCGGTCACGCGCTACGCCGACCTGGTGCTGGCCACCCCGCCCCCGCGGCAGAGCGGGTTCCGGCCCGCGGCCATGTCCAGCAGGACCAGCCAGCTGCTGGTGGTGGACTGCCTGTTCGTGGGGGTGGCGCAGCGTACGTACGAGACGGCGGCACCGGCCCTGGCGGCCTCGTACGAGGCCCTGGCGCCCCGGCACCGGGCCGCCGCACGCCCGAGGAGCCGCCCCGCACCCGAGGACTGACGACCGACCGACCCGCCCCCTCACCCAGGAGTCACCCCCATGACCGCGTACGCGGAGCTCCGCGCCCAGCTCGAAACGCTCACCACCGAGGCCTTCCGCCCCGAACTCGCCGAGATCGACCGGCAGTCCACCCTCGACATCGCCCGCACCATGAACGCCGAGGACGCCACCGTCCCGGCCGCCGTCGCCGCCCGGCTGCCGCAGATCGCGGCCGCCATCGACGCCACCGCCGAGCGGATGGCCCGGGGCGGGCGGCTGGTCTACGCGGGCGCGGGCACCGCCGGGCGGATGGGGGTGCTCGACGCGAGCGAGTGCCCGCCGACCTTCAACACCGACCCCGCGCAGGTGGTCGGCCTGATCGCGGGCGGCCCGACGGCGATGGTCACGGCCGTGGAGGGGGCCGAGGACTCCAAGGAGCTGGCTGCGGCGGACCTGGCGGCCCTGGACCTCTCCGAGCGGGACACCGTGGTCGGCATCTCCGCGTCCGGGCGCACCCCCTACGCCATCGGCGCCGTCGAGTACGCCCGCACCCGCGGCGCGCTCACGATCGGCCTGTCGTGCAACGCGGACAGCGCGCTCGCGGCGGCCGCCGAGCACGGCATCGAGGTCGTGGTCGGACCCGAACTCCTCACGGGCTCCACCCGCCTGAAGGCCGGCACCGCGCAGAAGCTGGTCCTGAACATGCTGTCGACGGTCACGATGATCCGGCTCGGCAAGACGTACGGGAACCTGATGGTCGACGTACGCGCCTCCAACGAGAAGCTGCGGGCCCGCTCCCGGCGCATCGTCGCGCTCGCCACGGGTGCGCCGGACGAGGAGATCGAGGCCGCCCTGACCGCCACGGGCGGCGAGGTCAAGCACGCGATCCTGACCATCCTCGGCGGCGTCGACGCGCCCACCGCCGCACGGCTGCTCGACGCGTCCGGCGGCCACCTGCGCGAGGCGCTCGCGGCGTCCCGCTGACGGGCCCCGCCCGCGTACGCCTGTCCCACCCCGCGTACGCCTGCCCGACACCCCCAGAGCAAGGCATCCCCCCACAGCAAGGCACCCCACCGCATGGACAAGAACCGCGCCACCGCCGCCGCGATCCTCCCCCTCGTCGGCGGCCCCGCCAACGTCACCTCCGTCGCCCACTGCATGACCCGGCTCCGGCTGGGCCTGCGCGACCGCGCGCTCGTCGACCACGAGGCCCTGAAGGCGCTGCCGGCCGTGCTGGGCGTCGTCGAGGACGACACGTACCAGATCGTGCTGGGGCCCGGGACGGTCGCCCGCGTCACGCCCGAGTTCGATGCGCTGGTGGCGGAGGCGGCACCGAGTCCACCCCCCACCCCGGCCGCGGAGGAACTGGCCACCCGGGGCGCCGAGCTGAAGGCGGCCCAGAAGGCCCGCAACGCCACCCCGTTCAAGCTCTTCCTGCGCCGGATCGCGAACATCTTCGTGCCGCTGATCCCCGCCCTCATCGGCTGCGGCATCATCGCCGGGCTCAACGGCCTGCTGAGCAACCTCGGCTGGGCCCCGGCGATCGTGCCCGCCCTGGCCGCCATCGCCTCCGGCTTCATGTCGCTGATCGCGGTGTTCGTCGGCTACAACACGGCCAAGGAGTTCGGCGGTACGGCGATCCTGGGCGGCGCGGTGGCCGCGATCATCGTCTTCCCCGGCGTCGCGAAGATCACCGCCTTCGGCCTGCACCTCTCGCCCGGCCAGGGCGGCGTGCTGGGCGCGCTGGCCGCGGCCCTGCTGGCGGTGTACGTCGAGAAGTGGTGCCGGCGCCGGATGCCCGAGTCCCTCGACGTACTCCTCACCCCCACCCTCACCGTGCTGATCTCCGGCCTGGTCACGATCTTCGGCCTGATGTTCGTCGCGGGCGAGGTCTCGCAGGCCATCGGGACCTTCGCCAACCGGCTGCTGGCCTCGGGCGGCGCGCTCGCCGGCCTGATCCTCGGCGGCCTGTTCCTCCCGCTGGTGATGCTGGGCCTGCACCAGGCTCTGATCCCGATCCACACCACCCTGATCGAGCAGCAGGGCCACACCGTCCTGCTCCCCATCCTGGCCATGGCGGGCGCGGGCCAGGTCGGCGCCGCGATGGCGGTGTACCTCCGGCTGCCGCACAACGGCTCGATCCGCGCCACGATCAAGTCGGCCCTGCCCGCGGGCTTCCTGGGCGTCGGCGAGCCGCTGATCTACGGCGTCTCGCTCCCCCTGGGCCGCCCCTTCGTCACGGCCTGCGTGGGCGGCGCGGCGGGCGGCGCCTTCGTGGGCCTGCTCAACCAGCTCGGCCACTCCTTCGGCTCCACCGCCATCGGCCCCTCGGGCTGGGCCCTCTTCCCCCTCCTGGACGGCTCGGGCCCCCTGGTCACCACCCTCGCGATCTACGCGGCGGGCCTGCTGACCGGCTACGCGGTGGGCTTCCTGGCCACGTACTTCTTCGGCTTCACGGACGAGATGCTGACCGACCTGAACACGCCCCCGGACCCGTCGGCCAACGCCACGCCCGGCCCGACGCCGGACAAGACCCCGACCCCGGTCTGACGCGGGGACGCGGCCGGGGCTCAGTGGGGGAAGGCAGCGGTGTCGATGCTCAGCCCGAACGGCTCGGGCAGCACCAGCGGCTTGCCGAAGGCGATCCGCTCGATGTGCGTGTACGCACCGTTCTCCGGCTCGGCGAAGAGCGTGGCCGTCGGGCCGTGCTCGTCGAAGCGGTCGACGAGGAGGTAGAGGGGGACCGGCGCGTGTGCGTAGGCCCAGAGCTTCTTGGTCCGGTCGTCCCGGGCGTTCCCCTTGGAAGTCACCTCGGCGACCAGCAGAGCCTCCGCCGCGTCAACGGGGTCCGTCTTCGCCGGGTCCGACTCGTCGACCAGCGACGAAGGCATGACCACCAGGTCCGGCACGTAGACCTTGTCCAGCGGAACGACCTGGATGCCCAGGGTCTGATAGATCTCCCAGTCTTCGGGCAGCACCCGGTACAGGGCGCGCTGGATCTTCGCCACGATGGCGTTGTGGTGTGCGTGAGGCGGTGGAACCAACCTGATCTGCCCCTCGTCGATCTCGGCGCGCCAACCGTCGGGCACATCCAGCTCCCGCCAGGTCTGCAGCAGGTAGTCCCACCAGCGGCCGGCGCCTGTCTGGCCGCCGTCGACCATCGCAGCGGTCATCGGGGGTCCCTCCTCCTGTGGCCTGGTGCGGCGAGCGTAGATCGAGGTCGGGGCGGCCGCGGCCGCCTTCGACCAGCGTCCCACGATCGTGTGAGCGGCGCGACGACCCCGGCGCGCGGGGTCAGCCAGCGGACGGGACGTGGCGGGAGACCAGGGCGCGGAGGTCCGACTCCGTCAGGGGGGCCGTGGCCGTCTCCACGACCTGGCCCGCGCGCAGCAGGACCACGGTCGGGGCGCCCGTGACCCCGTAGCGCTTCGTCGTCGCCGGGCAGCGGACGAGGTCCGTGCGGACCACCGTGAGGCGTCCGGCGTACTCGGCGGCCAGGTCCCGCACCACCGGGTCGAGCTCCTTGCAGCCCGCCGACCACACCCCCCAGAAGTACGCCAGCACCGGCCCGTCGACGTGCGCCAGCACGAAGTCGAACTGCGCGTCCTCCAGGGCCTGGTGCACCCCGACCGCCATCTGCTCCTCGCTCTCCCCGGGGGCGTTCCCGTACGCCCGGACGCAGGCCATTCTCCCGGCCCGGGGGATCCGACGACGCACGACGGGGCCGCAGAGGGCACGGGCCCGCCGACGCGCTCCCTCGCGAAGCAACCGACTGCCCGTCACATCGGCTTCCCGGCAGCTCACTTGATCCCCTGCCCGGATACCATCCACCGGTACCTGAGGGGGAATCATGAGCCAGACCACCACCGGAGAAGGCGCCGCCAAGGCAACCGGCACGCCGCTGCTGCCGGACGATCCGCAGCGGGTCGGCGGCTACTGGCTCGCCTCGCGGCTGGGCGCGGGCGGGCAGGGCGTGGTGTACGAGGCGTACGACGCCGACGGGGCCCGGGTGGCCCTGAAGGTGCTGCACCGCGAGGCGGACCCGTTCGTCCGCGAGCGCTTCGCCAAGGAGGCCGAGGCCGCCCGCCGGGTGGCCCCCTTCTGCACCGCCCGCATCCTCGACGCCGCGGTCGACGGCGACAGCCCGTACCTGGTCAGCGAGTACGTCGCCGGGCCGACCCTGGCCGGGCGGGTACGGGCCCACGGCCCCCTCTCCGAGGACGCCGCCCTGCGCCTGGCCACCGGCGCCGCCACCGCGCTGGCCGCCATCCACCACGCCGGCGTCATCCACCGCGACCTCAAGCCGGGCAACGTCCTGCTGGGCCCCGACGGCCCCCGCATCATCGACTTCGGCATCGCCCGCGCCCCCGACATGTCCCTGACCGCCACCGGCGCGATCATGGGCACCCTCGGCTACATGGCGCCCGAGGTGCTCATGGGGCAGCGCGCCACCACCGCCGCGGACGTCTTCGCCTGGGGCGTGGTCGTGCTGTACGCGACCACCGGCGCCGAGCCGTTCCGCGGCGACAACTGGACCGAGGTCGCCCACCGCACCGCCTCCGTGGACCCCGACCTCTCGGGCGTACCGGCCCGGCTGCGCCCGCTGATCGCCGCCGCCCTCGCCAAGGACCCGGCCCTGCGCCCCGGCGCCCCCGACCTGCTGGCCGGCCTGATCGCGGCGGCGACGGGCGGGGCGGGCCCGGCCGTTGCCGTGAGCCCGGCGGGTCCGGCAAGCCCGGCGGGTCCGGCGACCCAGACCCCGACCGGCCCGGCCGACCCGCGCGTGGCCGACCCCCGCGTCGCCCTCCCCCGGCAGCAGGACGCCCCCGCCCCCACCCAGCCCGCCGACCCCCGCCTCGACCTCCTCAGGGCCGGTGCCCGGCAGGCCGACGAGGCCCCGCACCAGCCCACCGAGGCGGTCCCCCCGCTCGGCGACCGGGCCGAAGCCGCCTACGCCGCACTCGCGCCCGACGCCCAGCTCGCCGCACACGACCTGCTGCTCCGCCTGGTCGTCCCGGGCACGGCCCCCGACGGCTCCCAGGACACCGTCCGGACCGTCACCCCCGCCGAACTCTTCGGTGGCCGGCCCGAGTCCGAGCAGCGCGCCACCGCCCGCGCCGCCGAGGCCCTCACCGCGGCCGGCGCCCTGGTCACCGAGGCCGACGGCTCGGTACGCCCGGTCAGCACCGCCCTCCTCCCGGCCTGGCGCAGGCTCCGCACCTGGACCGACGCCGACCGCACCGGCATCGCGTACCGCCAGCGCGTCACCTGGGCGGTGCACCGCTGGGACGCGCACGGCCGGCGGGCCGAGGACCTGCTCACCGGCACCGAACTGCGCACCCTCCTCGACTGGCTCCCCACCGCCGCCCCGCAGCTGCGCCCGAGCCCGCCGGAGCTGGCGTTCCTGGAGGCCTCCCGCACGGCCGCGACCCGCGCCGTGCGCCGCCGCCGGCAGCTGCTGTCCGGCCTGGCCGCGGTCACCGTGATCGCGCTGCTGGCGGGCGGCGTGGCGTACCTCCAGAACCGCGAGGCGGACCTCCGCGCCGCCCAGGCCACCGCCCGCTCGGTGGCCCAGGCCGCGGACTCCCTCCGGGGCACCGAGCCGGACACGGCGATGCTGCTGGGCCTGGCGGCGTACCGCATCTCCCCGGTCCCGGAGGCACGGGCGGCGCTCTTCGCGGCGGCTGCGCAGCGGGAGCGGTCCGCGATCCCGCTGCCGGAAGTCAACGACGGCGACACGGCGGGCCGGGTCCTGACCCCGGACGGCCGCAGGGTCTTCGCGTACAGCCCGCTCGGGGCCTCCATGTGGAACCTCGCGAAGGGCACGGCGGGCGCGGCCCGCCCCGAGCTGACGTTCCCCGTGAAGGCCGCCGAACTGGGCATGAACCCGCCCAAGATGAGCCCCGACGGCACTCTGGTGGCGATCCAGCGCAAGGACAACACCCTCCTGCTGGTCTCCACCCGCGACGGCAAGCCGCTGGGGCCGCCTGTGCAACTCCGGGACGACCGCGTGCCCCTCTCCGTTACGAACCAGGGCCAGGTGACGATCTACTCCAGCCGGTACGAGGAGGCCTACCGGGTCATCGACCGCACCGGCAAGGAGGTCACCACCCTCGGCCGGGGCGAGAGCGTCTCCCCCGACGGCGGGTACACCGTGACCTGTCCGGACGGAACACCGCTCCGGGTCTACCGGCTCGGCACCGCCCGGACGGTTGTCGCCCCGTCCGACGACGGCGACATCGGCAGGCAGTGCGAGGGCACCGAGTTCAGCCCGGACGGCCGCCTCGTGCTCATGCGGAGCACTGGTGGAGCGACCTTCGTCTACGACGTCCTCAGCGGGCGGGAGCTGGGCCGCCTGGGTGCCGGGGGCTCCGACCTCCACTTCAGCTCCGGGGGCCGCTACCTGGTGGGCCAGACCGACGACGAGAGCCCCCACCCGGGCATGCTGGAGGTCTGGAAGGTCGGCGACGCCAAGGAGCCGCTGGTCCGTATCCCCACCGGCGCGCGCCAAGACACCTCCGGCGACGACATCGGCACGGTGGTCCTCGACGAGCCGGCCAAGACCCTCCGGTACGAGTCCCGGGGCGCGGACCAGGTGCAGTCCGTCGACGTCAGCGCCGTACTCGCCGCCGCATCGGACGACACGGACGCCAAAGGCGTAGCGATCTCCCCCGACGGCCGTACGGCGGTGATCGGCTCCACCCGCCGCACCGACCATCCGATCCAATTGCTCGACCTCCGTACCGGCAAGCGCATCGACGCCCCCGTCACCCAGCACAGCATCGAGGCCGAAGACTCCCGGCCGAAGAGCGCCCTCAGCAGCGGCGGCCGATTCCTGGCCTACACGGACGAGACGCAGACGCGCCGGGAGATCGTGGTGCGCGAGACGGCCACGGGGAAGGAGACCGGCCGCCTCACCGCGCCCGCGGGCAACAGGATCATGCACTTGGCCATCTCCCCCGAGGGCGGCCACATCGCCCTGACCGGCTATCCCGCGGGCGTGCCCTCGGGCGAGGGCTACACGACCCACGTCTGGGAGACCGGCTCCCGGAAGCTCGTCCACACGTTCACCGGCACGGAGGGCCTGGGCGTCTTCAGCCCCGACAGCCGTCGCCTGCTCACCACGGCCGGCGAGGAGCTCGACCTGCGGACCGGAAAGACCCGGAAGGGCGTCTTCGGCTCGGCCCGCAACAGCCAGCTCGCCTTCGCCCCCGACGGGACCTCCCTCGCCCTGCTCCGGCAGTCCGGCTGGATCGAGATCTGGGACGGGGAGGCCCGCACCCGCAAGGCCCTGCTGCCCAGCGGTCTCGTGCGCGGCGGGGAGCGCTACGGACAGCTGACGGACTGGCTGTCGTACTCGGCGGACGGCAAGCAGCTCGCGCTCGTCGTCAACGGCGACTCCGTCCAGCTGTGGGACGTCGACTCCCGCCTCGCCCTCGGCAAGCCGCTCAACGTGACCGGCCGGCAGATCGACGCCATGTCCTTCGACGGCGATGCCCTGCGCGCGGTCAGCGGCGCGCAGGTCCACACCTTCGACCTCGACCCGGGCAGCCTGGCCGAGCAGATCTGCAAGAAGGTCGGCCGGGACATCACCGAGGCGGAGTGGCAGACCTACATCCCCGACGCCCCCTACCGCGGCCTCTGCTGAGCCGCCCGGTTCAGCTCCCGCACCCGCCCGCGCAGCCGCTCGCCCTTCAGCACGGCGGCCAGCTCGCGGGCGGTGGCGGGGTTGCACCGGCCCAGGTCGATGAGGGGGCGCGGGTAGTTGCCCGCGCTCGACACCGGGTCCAGCCGGAGCGACGGCAGGGTGATCCCGACCCCCTCCAGCCCCTCCTTCAGCTCGGCCAGCGCCTCTTCCGCCACCTGTACGAGATCCATCTACGCCTCCACGGTGAGTATCCGTTCCGTGCACACAGCGTGGCTGCCCGTCGCTACCGTTGAACAGTGCCCCGGGGCCAACAACCCCGTCTGTTGGACCGCGCGTTGGGAGAACCCCGCCATGGCCGGACCACGCGAAACCGATCCCGCCTCGTCACCACGGGCCATGCTGGGCGCGGAACTGCGGTTCCGTCGCAAGCAGGCCGACAAGACCCAGGAGGAACTGGGCGCCCCGCTGTTCGTCAGCGGCTCCTTCATCGGCCAACTGGAGGCCGGCACCCGGCGCATGCTGCCGGAACTGGCCCGCGAGATCGACCGGGTACTGGCCACGGACGGCTACTTCGAGCGAAACTGCGCGGCCGCGACGAAGTCGAAGTACCCGGACCACTTCGCGGAGGCCGCAGAGGCCGAGTCTCGGGCGGAGCAGATCAGGGCGTACTCACCTCAGCTGATTCCCGGGCTACTACAGACCGAGGACTACGGTCGGGCAGTGTTCTGGGCTCGACGCCCCACGACAAGCGAAGCGAAGATCGATGAGCTGGTATCGGCACGCTTGGACCGCGCCCGCCTACTCGACGATCCAACAAAGCCAATGTTGTGGGCCGTGCTCGACGAAGCCGTCCTGCGACGCGAAGTCGGGGGCAAGGTCGTCATGTCGGAGGCCTTGCGGCACATCACCGCACTGGCCCGTCGCCGTCGAATCATCGTCCAAGTTCTGCCCTTCAGCGCAGGTGCCCACATGTCCCAAGGGGGCGCGCTCAAGCTCATGGACTTCTCCGACGCTCCTCCACTCGCTTACGTCGAAGGGCTGGGAACGGGGCAGCTGTTGGACGATCCATCGACGGTTTCGCACTACAAGCTGACCTACGATCACGTCGTGGCCAGCGCGATGTCGCCAGAGGCATCCCTGGCCTTGATCGAGTCAGTGGCGGAGGATTACGCACATGGCCAGCACTGAGTACGACCTGGATTGGTTCAAGTCCAGCTACAGCAGCGGCGACGGGGACGACTGCGTCGAGGTCGCCCGCTGGCGGAAGTCGACCCACAGCGGGGGCGACGGCGGGGACTGCCTGGAGGTCGCCCCGCACTGCAACCTCGTCCCCGTCCGGGACTCCAAGAACCCCGACGGCCCGAAGCTCGTGTTCCCCGCCCCGGCGTGGACGGCGTTCCTCGTCGGCGTCCAGCGCGGAGATTTTCCCAGCACCTGAGCTCCCCGAGGCTCAAGCCGCCGCGTCCGGGCCCTCTCTTGAAGGAATGGGAGGTGGGTTTAACCCACCCACCCTCCCTGCCCGCGAAGCGCCAACTGGCGCCCAGACCAGCCAGAATGACTATTCGTGAGCGACTTGCGACGGAAGGTCGCAAGGGTCTAGCTTGCGGCGAGACGGCAAAAAGACGACCCCCGCCGGTGCGCCAACACCGAACGAGGGTCTAACCATGAGATCGGCCAAACGATCCCCATGTCTGACATCAAGTTTACGGCGGCTCCGCACCCCCTCGCCAAGCCCGGCTACGGAAAAATCACCGCACCGGACCAACTGGCCCGCACGCGGAACGACTTCTCCGACCTCCCGATCCGCGAGGCGGCCGTCGCGTCGTACATCGACCGGCTGCCCGACGGGGCGGACATCAGCGTGAAGACCCTCGCCGCTGTCCTGCCGCTCTGGGGCCAGTGCGCACTCCGCACCGCCCTGAACCGCCTGGTCGACGCCGGCCACCTGTGCCGCCAGCGCGAGCGCATCGGCAGCAGCTGGGTCACCCGCACCTACTTCTCCCGCACCGCCCGGGATGGCGCCTGGTGGGCGAGGTTCACCCGTAAGGACGCCCCCGCCCCCACCGCGCCACCGCCACCCGAACCCCCACCACCGGCCCCGAGCCCGGACAGCGCCTTCGGCATCCTGGCCGGGCTCGGCAGGCACGATCCGAGGCTCACCCTCTCCAAGGCCGACTGCTCCACCCTCGCCCCGCTCGTCGCAGCGTGGCTGGCCAAGGGCGCGACCGGCGCTCAGATCACGCTGACCCTCACCGCCGGACTCCCCCGCGACGTGCACCACCCGGCCGCCTTCGTCCGCAAGCGCCTCGAAGTCAAACTCCCTCCCGACCCCGTGGAACGCCCCCCGGCCCCGGTCCGCGCCGAATGCACCGACTGCCGCGCCCCGGGCCCACCGTCGGCCTTCCACGACGGCCTCTGCGCCCCCTGCCGCAACCAGCCCGTGCCCCCATCCCGCGCGACCCCTCTCACCCCGGACGAGGTCCGCGCCCACGCCGCCCGCATCCGCGAAGGGACACGCGCATGACGGACGCCGACACCGCGCAGATGCCCGTCGAGGACTTCGAGGAACTCGCCCACACCGCCCCAGAGACGGTCCAGATCGAGTTCATCAACGGCAAACTGGAAGTCCGGCCGCCCACGGACGGCACCCACGGTGAAATCGTCAGGTGGCTCGTGCGCCTCTGCTTCGAGCTCCGCCCCGATCTCGGCCTCTACCAGACCCTGGGGCTCGTCACCGAGCGCTCCCGCACCGGACGGTACCGACCGGCCGGCGTGCTCGCAGGGTCCGGCGAGTGGGCGGCTCCGGACGGAGCCCTGATGACGGTGGAGGTCAGCCCACACCGCCCGGCACGGGACCGGCGCGACTTCCGCGAGAAGCGTGACGGCTACGCGGCAGCGGGCATCCCCGTATACCTGCTCGTCGATCGCGCCGCACAAGAGCTGATCGTGTACGCGGAACCCGCCCGTGGCAAGTACGCCCAGCTCACCACGTATCCGTACGGCGCACAGGTCAAGCTCCCGAGCCCGGTCGCCATCACCCTCGACACCGAGAAGCTCAAGGACTACACCCGCTGACCCCCGTCAGCCCCGGGCCGCCCTGATGAACGCCGTGATCAGCTCCGGGTCCTTCACTCCCCGCGCGCTCTCCACGCCGCTCGACACGTCCACGCCCCACGCGCCGGTGGTCTCCACGGCCTCCCGGACGTTGCCCGGGTGCAGGCCGCCGGCCAGCAGCCAGCGGCCCTCGGGGGCGGTGAAGTCCGCCGCGCCCCAGTTCCACGGCTTGCCCGAGCCCGGGTCCGGCGCGTCCAGCAGCAGCAGGTCCTCGCCGTACTCGCCGCAGCGCCGCACGTCGGTCTTCGAGGTGGCCCGCAGCAGGGTGCGGCCCTCCGCGCGCAGCGCCTCGAAGAACTCCGGCCCCTCCTCGCCGTGCAACTGTACGGCCCGCAGCCCGCTCTCCTCGGTGAAGCGGCGCACCTCGTCCACGGACTGGCCGCGGAAGACGCCGACGGTCAGGACGTGCGGGGGCACCAGCGCGGCCAGCCGGCGGGCGGTGGCGGCGTCGAGCTGCCGGGGGCTCGCGGCGGAGACGAAGCCCACGGCGTCGGCGCCGTCGCGGACGGCGGTCTCGACGTCCCGCTCGGTCCGCAGGCCGCAGATCTTCACGAAGAGGTCGCTCATGATGCTCCCAGTCAACCAGAGCACCGGCGGAACCGACCGTCGAGCCCGGAAAAGGTTGTACCGCCCGCCCCTTACGGCTCCTGGGCCCCCGCACTAGCCTGCGGCCATCGCCTGTCATGACTTCATCAGAGGAGACAGTTGTCCAGCTTCACCCGCCGCGACCGTAGCCGCCGACTGCGCCGTCTCACGGCCTGCGCCGCCTTCGTCCTCTCGGCGAGCGGGCTCGCCACCGCCCTGCCCGCCGCGGTCCCCGGCGAGGCCGGCGGCGCGACCGCCCACGCGGCCACCACCCTCAAGCCCCGCACCGACGTGGACGGCGACGGGCAGAACGACCTGCTGTTCCGGTACGCGTCGGGCGAGGGGACCATGTGGTCCACGAAGTACGTCCGGGCCCAGAACTACACGTACTACGGCTACCCGGCCGCCCAGCCCAAGGACGTCATCGGCCTCGGCAACGTGCGCGGGGACGGACGGCCCGAGGTGCTCCAGCTGACCGCCGACGGCCGCCTCTCGCTGCACACCGCGACGGTGTCCGGCACCCTCGCGCCCACCTGGACCGGCACCGGCTGGCAGATCTACGACCGCGTGGTCGCCGCCGACGACCTGAACCGCGACGGCCGCCCGGACCTGATCGCCCGCACGCCGTCCGGCGACCTCTACCTGTACAAGAGCAACGGCAGCTCCACGGGCAACCCGTTCTCCACCCGCACGAAGGTCGGGTACGGCTGGTCCGGCTACGACCAGCTCGTCGGCGCCGGAGACCTGGACCGCGACGGCGTCGGCGACGTCCTGGCCCGCGACCGCTCCGGCTACCTCTGGTACTACAAGGGCAGCGGCAGCTCGACCGCGCCCTTCAAGTCGCGCGTGCCGTGAACGCCGCCGGCGAGCTGTACTTCCACGACAACCGTTCCGACGGCCTCTACCCGTCGTACGAGACCTCCGGCACCTTCCCCGCGGGCAGGAAGCTGGTCACGGCCGCCGGGATCGACGGCTCGAACCAGGCCGCCGTACTCGCCTTCGGCGGCGGACAGCTGACGAACGTCAAGAAGAACGCCCTGGTCAGCGGCGACTTCTCCACCACCAACCTGGTCGCCGGCCCCGGCGACCTGACCGGCGACGGCCGGGGCGACCTGGTCACCCGCGACACCGCGGGCGTCCTCTGGCTGCGCGCCGGCAGCGGCAACGGCACCGGGTTCGCCGCACCGGTCCGCGTCGGCAGCGGCTGGGGCACGTACAAGGCGCTGGTCGGCAGCGGGGACGTCAACGGCGACAGCCGCACCGACCTGATCGCCCAGGCCACCGACGGCAACCTCTACATCTACCGGGGCACGGGCAGCGCCACGGCACCCTTCACGTCCCGCCAGCTGATCGGCTCCGGCTGGAACACCTACAACGCCATCGCCGCCTCGGGCGACCAGAACGGCGACGGCCGCGCCGACATCGTCGGCCGTGACAGCAGCGGAAAGATGTACGTCTACCTCGGCACCGGCGGCTCCGGTACGGCGACCTTCGCCGCCCGCAAGGCCATCGCGACCTACGGCCCGAACGGCGCGGGCGGCAGCTGGAACGTCTACCCGCAGATCGGCTGACAGCCTCACTGCACCAACGCCCGAGGGCGGCACCCCCGATGGGGTGCCGCCCTCTGCGTACAGCTCTTCGGATCCGTGGATCCTCAGGACCTGCCGATCAGCCAGGGGCCGATCAGAAGTCCATGTCACCGCCCGGCATGCCGCCCGGAGCGGCCGCGGCCTTCTCCGGCTTGTCGGCGATGACGGCCTCGGTGGTCAGGAACAGGGCCGCGATGGAGGCCGCGTTCTGCAGGGCGGAACGGGTCACCTTGGCCGGGTCGATGATGCCCTCGGCGATCATGTCGACGTACTCGCCGGTCGCGGCGTTCAGGCCGTGGCCGACGGGGAGGTTGCGCACCTTCTCCACGACGACGCCGCCCTCAAGACCACCGTTGACGGCGATCTGCTTCAGCGGGGCCTCCAGGGCCAGCTTGACGGCGTTGGCACCGGTGGCCTCGTCGCCGTCCAGCTCCAGCTTCTCGAAGACCGCGGAGGCCTGGAGCAGGGCCACGCCACCACCGGCGACGATGCCCTCCTCTACGGCCGCCTTCGCGTTGCGAACGGCGTCCTCGATGCGGTGCTTGCGCTCCTTCAGCTCGACCTCGGTCGCGGCACCGGCCTTGATGACCGCCACGCCGCCGGCGAGCTTCGCGAGGCGCTCCTGGAGCTTCTCGCGGTCGTAGTCCGAGTCGGAGTTCTCGATCTCGGCGCGGATCTGGTTGACGCGACCGGCAACCTGGTCGCTGTCACCGGCACCGTCGACGATCGTGGTCTCGTCCTTGGTGATGACGACCTTGCGGGCGCGGCCGAGCAGGTCCAGGCCGGCGTTCTCCAGCTTGAGGCCGACCTCCTCGGAGATGACCGTGCCACCGGTGAGGATGGCGATGTCGCCCAGCATGGCCTTGCGGCGGTCGCCGAAGCCCGGGGCCTTGACGGCGACGGACTTGAAGGTGCCGCGGATCTTGTTGACGACCAGGGTCGACAGGGCCTCGCCGTCGACGTCCTCGGCGATGATCAGCAGCGGCTTGCCGGACTGCATGACCTTCTCCAGCAGCGGAAGGAGGTCCTTCACGTTGCTGACCTTGGAGTTGACGATCAGGATGTACGGGTCGTCCAGGGACGCCTCCATACGCTCCATGTCGGTGGCGAAGTACGCCGAGATGTAGCCCTTGTCGAAGCGCATGCCCTCGGTGAGCTCCAGCTCCAGACCGAAGGTCTGGGACTCCTCGACCGTGATGACGCCTTCCTTGCCGACCTTGTCCATGGCCTCGGCGATGAGCTCGCCGATCTGGGTGTCGGCGGCGGAGATGGAGGCGGTCGAAGCGATCTGCTCCTTGGTCTCGACCTCCTTGGCCTGGTCGAGCAGGGCGCCGGAGACGGCCTCGACGGCCTTCTCGATGCCGCGCTTCAGGGCCATCGGGTTGGCGCCGGCGGCCACGTTGCGCAGGCCCTCGCGGACGAGCGCCTGGGCGAGCACGGTCGCGGTGGTGGTGCCGTCGCCCGCGACGTCGTCCGTCTTCTTGGCGACTTCCTTGACCAGCTCGGCGCCGATCTTCTCGTACGGGTCCTCGAGCTCGATCTCCTTGGCGATGGACACACCATCGTTGGTGATCGTGGGCGCGCCCCACTTCTTCTCGAGGACGACGTTGCGGCCCTTGGGGCCAAGGGTGACCTTGACGGCGTCGGCGAGCTGGTTCATGCCGCGCTCGAGACCGCGCCGGGCCTCCTCGTCGAACGCGATGATCTTGGCCATGTGAAGTGGTCCTCCCGGACTGGGGTGGAATGCTCCGGACCGCGCCAGCGCCCGCGACGGACGGCCTGCGTGCCCTGCGGGTCCTTGCCCCGGGGGCTCGCGGGCCTCACCGACCCAGTCCTCGTCTTTATCACTCTCACCCGGAGAGTGCTAACGCCAATGATTAGCACTCGACCCCCCCGAGTGCAAGCGAGTCAGGCGAGGTCGCCCACCGGATGAGACGGACGATCAACGGACGATCAAGGGGGACGCGGGGCGCGCGGAGGGGCGCGCGGGCACGCACGAGGGGCCCGCACCCTCCCCGGGTTGCGGGCCCCTCGTACGTGTATGCGTCGTTGGTCGATCGCGCCGCGGCCTCAGCTGGTGGCGAGCTTGACCATGTCCGCCTGCGGACCCTTCTGGCCCTGCGAGATCTCGAACTCGACTCGCTGACCTTCCTCGAGGGTGCGGTAGCCGTCCATCTGGATCGCGCTGTAGTGGACGAAGACGTCCGCACCACCGTCGACCGCGATGAAGCCGTAGCCCTTCTCCGCGTTGAACCACTTGACGGTGCCCTGAGCCATGCCTAACTCCCCTATTACTGGCCCTTGCGCGGGGCCGCACTTCGCGGACCCGGGTCAGACCTTGCGCCGTAACGCGCCGACCGCGGCTGAATGTATCTGCACCAGTGCTGTCTGCAACAGGTCATTCCGACGAGAATTCAGGACACGTCGGAATCCAGAGAAGGCACGAAAATTCGGATTACAGCAGGGCAAGTCGGGCCGGATGAAACGCGCCAACAGCGCATATCGCACACGTACATTGACCCGATGTCGACCATGCCGCTGTTCGCTCATATGCGCGCGGCATGAACAGCGAGGGGGGCTACCCCAACCCTACCGCGCGCAATCAACCAGAATCGCCCCCTCCGCTTTTGCGGAAGGGGCGATTCGATGAACTATTCGGTCTCCGGAAAAGGCTCCGGAAACGGGACTCAGCAGCCGCCCGCGACCGCCGGAATGATGGAGATGCCGGCGCCCTCGGGGGTCGCCGTCTCCAGGCCGCCCTCGAAGCGCACGTCGTCGTCGTTCACGTACACGTTCACGAAGCGGCGCAGCTTGCCCTGGTCGTCCAGCACGCGGGCGGCGATGCCGGGGTGGTTCTGCTCCAGGGACTCGATGACCTCGGCGAGGGTGGCGCCCTCGGCGGGGACCTCGGCCTGGCCGCCCGTGTAGGTGCGGAGGATGGTGGGGATGCGGACGTTGACGCTCATGGGGCTGTGCCTTCCGGGGAGCAGCGGCGGGGGATCAGGAGGCGAGGCCGGCGGCGCGGAACGCGTCCAGGCTCGGGCGGATGGTGGCGGTCTGGCCGGTGCCGGAGATCGCCTCCAGGGTCTTGAGGCCGTCACCGGTGTTGAGGACGACCGTGGTGAGGGACGGGTCCAGCCGGCCCTCCTCGATCAGCTTCTTCGTGACGCCGACGGTCACGCCGCCCGCCGTCTCGGCGAAGATGCCCTCGGTGCGGGCGAGCAGCTTGATGGCGTCCACGACCTGCTCGTCGTTGACGTCCTCGACGTAACCGCCGGTGCGGCGGGCGATGTCGAGCACGTACGGGCCGTCGGCCGGGTTGCCGATGGCCAGCGACTTGGCGATGGTGTTCGGCTTCTGCGGGCGGACCACGTCGTGGCCGGCCTTGAAGGCGGCGGAGACCGGGGAGCAGCCCTCGGCCTGGGCGCCGAAGATCTTGTACGGCTTGTCCTCGACCAGACCGAGCCTGATCAGCTCCTGGAGACCCTTGTCGATCTTCGTGAGCTGCGAGCCGGAGGCGATCGGGATGACGATCTGGTCGGGCAGCTGCCAGCCGAGCTGCTCGCAGATCTCGTACGCCAGGGTCTTGGAGCCCTCGCCGTAGTACGGGCGGAGGTTGACGTTCACGAAGCCCCAGCCCTCGCCCAGCGGGTCGCCGATGAGCTCGGAGCAGAAGCGGTTGACGTCGTCGTAGTTGCCCTCGATGCCGACCAGGTCGCCGCCGTACACCGCGGCCATGACGACCTTGCCCTGCTCCAGGTCGTGCGGGATGAACACGCAGGAGCGGAAGCCGGCGCGGGCGGCGGCGGCGCCGACGGCGCCGGCCAGGTTGCCGGTGGAGGAGCAGGAGAGCGTGGTGAAGCCGAAGGCGCGGGCGGCCTCGACGGCGATCGCGACGACGCGGTCCTTGAAGGAGTGCGTCGGGTTGCCGGAGTCGTCCTTGACGTAGAGCTTGCCGGTGACGCCCAGCTCCCTGGCCAGGTTCTCGGCGTCGACGAGCTTGGTGAAGCCGGGGTTCAGGTTCGGCTTCCCGGCCACGTCCGCGGGGACGGGCAGCAGCGGGGCGTAGCGCCAGATGCTGTTCGGGCCGGCCTCGATCTGCTTGCGGAGGGTCTCCGGGTCGCCGAGGGGCAGGTCGTACGCCACCTCCAGGGGCCCGAAACACTCGGCACAGGCGAAGATGGGGCCGAGGTCGAAGCGGGTCCCGCACTCGCGGCAGGAGAGTCCGGCGGCGGGGCCGAGGTCGACCTGGGTGGGGGTAGCGTGCTGTGAAGCCATGATGGCGAGGCCCTTTCTCCTCATCTTCCCCATGGCGGACGTCGCCATGAGACGGAATTGGCACCTTCCCTAGCCGGGAGCCTCGCTGCGCGACGATGCGCACGAGACCGGCTGGAGGGTTGCCGGGGCTTCAACGGGCCGTGTCCCTCTGCCCCTCTGGATGAGCGGTATTCGATTGTCAGCGCGGCATCCGACCCCCGACATGCGATGGTCATCCGCGTTGTTCAAGACTGTAACCGAAGGGCCGGGAGGTGGAAGGTTCCGTCCGAACGGCGAGATAGAGATCACTGGGAACGATCACTGACGAGGGGATCCGGGGTGCTGGAAGAGGTGGAGCGCTGGCTGGCCAGCCGGTCCTGGTCGGCTGCCGACCGCCCGCTCGACCAGCTGGCCGCCGCCAAACGGGCGCGGGGCAGCCGGGTCAGCGTGGTGCTGCCGGCGCTCGACGAGGAGGCCACGGTCGGGGAGATCGTGGAGGTCGTCCGGCGCGATCTGATGGACCCGGTTTCCGGTACGCCGCTGGTGGACGAGCTGGTGGTGGTCGACTCGGGCTCGACCGACCGGACCGCCGAGGTGGCCGCCAAGGCCGGCGCGCGGGTGGTGCACCGGGACGAGATCCTGCCGCGGATCCCGGCGCTGCCGGGCAAGGGCGAGGTGCTGTGGCGGTCGCTGCTGGTGACCTCGGGGGACATCGTCTGCTTCGTGGACGCGGACCTGCGGGACTTCGACGCCGCCTTCGTCTCGGGGATCGTCGGCCCGCTGCTGACCGATCCCGAGGTGCAGTTCGTCAAGGCGATGTACGACCGGCCGCTGGTCGGCGCGGGCGGGGTGCCGGACGCGGGCCCGGGCGGCGGTGCCGGGCAGGGCGGCCGGGTGACGGAGCTGGTGGCCCGCCCGCTGCTGAACCTGCACTGGCCGCGGCTGGCGGGGTTCGTCCAGCCGCTGGGCGGCGAGTACGCCGTACGCCGGTCGCTGCTGGAGCGGCTGCCGTTCCCCGTCGGGTACGGGGTGGAGCTGGGGCTGCTGGTGGACGCCCTGCACACGGTGGGCCTGGACGCGCTGGCGCAGGTGGACGTCGGGGTGCGGATCCACCGGCACCAGGACGGGCTGGCGCTGGGGCGGATGGCGGCCGCGATCTACCGGACCGCGCAGCTGCGGCTCTCGCGGGGCCATCTGGTCCGCCCGGAGCTGACGCAGTTCGTGCGCGGCGAGGGCGGGTTCGAGCCGCGGACGTACGCCGTGGACACGGAGGAGCGACCGCCGATGCGGGAGATCGAGGAGTACACACGTTTGAGCGGCCGCGAGGCGGGCTAGGTTCGCCGCATGGCTACCCAGGACGGTCTTCAGGATCCGCGGCCGGGTCCGCAGGTGCTCGTCGCGGCCAACCGCGGCCCCCTCTCCTACGCCCTCGCCGCCGACGGCACGCTCAGTGCCCGGCGCGGCGGGGGTGGTCTGGTCTCCGGCCTCTCGTCCGCCCTGTCCCGGCGCCCCGGCTCGCTCTGGGTCTGCGCCGCGCTGGGCGAGGGGGACCGGGAGGCGGTGCGGCGGGGGGTGTCCGAGGCGGGCGTGCGGATGCTCGCGGTCGACGAGGGGGTCTACCAGGACGCGTACAACGGCATCGCCAACTCGGTGCTGTGGTTCGTCCACCACATGCTGTACGACGTCCCGGTCGAGCCCGTCTTCGACGCGGAGTTCCGCCGTCAGTGGGACGGGTACGTCGCCTACAACCGCGCCTTCGCGGAGGCCCTGGCCGCGGAGGCGGGCCAGGGGGCGGCGGTGCTGGTCCAGGACTACCAGCTGGCGCTGGTGCCGGGGCAGCTGCGCGCGCTCCGGCCCGACCTGCGGATCGGCCACTTCACGCACACCCCGTGGGCGCCGCCCGAGTACCTGCGGATCCTGCCGGACGACATCCGGGAGCAGCTGCTGCGCGGGATGCTGGGTGCGGACCGGGTGGGCTTCCACACCGAGCGGTGGGCCGCGGACTTCGCGCGCTGCGCGGCGGAGCTGGGCGAGACGCCCGCGGTGTCGGTGCACCCGCTGGGCGTGGACGCCGAGGACCTGCGGACGCTGGCGCACCGGCCGGTGGTCGAGGAACGGCTGGCCGAGCTGCGGGAGGTCGTCGGCGACCCGGCGCGGAAGACGGTCGTGCGGGTGGACCGGACGGAGCTGAGCAAGAACATCGTGCGGGGCCTGCTGGCCTACCGGGAGCTGCTGCGCGAGCGGCCCGAGTGGCGGGGCCGGGTGGTGCACCTGGCCTTCGCGTACCCGTCGCGGCAGGACCTGGCCTCGTACCGCTCGTACACGGAGAGCGTGGGGCGGCTGGCGGAGGAGATCGAGGCGGAGTTCGGCACCCCGGACTGGCGGCCGGTGGTGACGTACGTGAAGGACGACTTCCCGCGCTCGCTGGCGGCGTACCGGCTGGCGGACGTGGCGCTGGTGAACCCGGTGCGGGACGGCATGAACCTGGTCGCGAAGGAGATCCCGGTGGTCTCGGACCGGGGCTGCGCGCTGGTGCTCTCGCGGGAGGCGGGGGCGTACGACGAGCTGGGCGAGGACGCGCTGGTGGTGAACCCGTACGACGTGTCGGCGACGGCGCGGGCGCTGCACGAGGCCCTGTCGATGGGGGACGCGGAGCGCACGGAGCGCACGAAGCGGATGGCTGCCGCCGGCTGCGCGTCGCCACCGGTCCGCTGGTTCGAGGCCCAACTGGCGGAGCTACAGGCCTAACCGGCCCCACGCCGCGCGCGGGTCCCGTGCCGGGTGCGGGTCCCGGCACGGGTCCCCGCGCTACGGCCCGTCAGGACAGGGCGGCAGCCAGGTCGGCCAGGAAGGTGACGACCGCGGGAGGGCCGTCCAGGACCAGGTCCGCCCGCTCGGCCAGCTCCGCGACCTCCGCGCTGCCGCTGCACACCAGCAGCCCCGGCAGCCCGTTCTGCCGCAGCTTCTCCACGGCGGAGAAGGCGGCGAGGTCCCCCAGGTCGTCGCCCGCGTACAGCACCGCACCCGCGCCGGTCTCCGCGAGGTACTCGGCGAGGGCGACGCCCTTGTCCATGCCCGGCGGACGGAGTTCCAGGACGGCTCGGCCGGGCTCCACGATCAGCCCGTGGCGCTGGGCCAGCTCGGCGAGCGGCTCCCGCAGGGCCTCGAAGGCGGCCTGCGGATCGGCGGCACGGCGCGTGTGGACCGCGACGGCCCGCCCCTTCTCCTCGATCCAGGTGCCCTGCCAGGCGCCGATCGCGTCGAGGAACCCGGGCAGTTCGGCCCGGACGGCCGCGACGCCCGGGTGCGGGGCGGGGGCGTGGACGGTGCCGGATATCGCGTCCCAGCGTTCGGCGCCGTAGTGGCCGAGCACGGTCAGTCGCTCCAGGCCGGGTACGCCGGCGAAGCCGCCGTACCGTACGGCGACGCCCGCCGGGCGGCCGGTGATCACGGCGACGGAGCCGACGCGGGGCGCGAGGGCCGACAGCGCGGGGACCGCACCTGGGTGGGCGCGGGCCTGGTCCGGGTCGGGGACGATCTCGGCGAGCGTCCCGTCGAAGTCGAGGGCGACGACCGACCGCTCCGGTGTGCGGAGCAGCGCGTCAAGCGCTTCGCGGCCTGCGGGAGTGGTGGGCGTGGGCATGCGGTGCGGATGACTCCCCATGGCCCCGACCCTACCGGCGCACGGCCCACGGTGCGGGGTGCTTCCGCTTAACCCCCGGGCATCCGAAGCGGGCACGGGCCCCGGGCACGGCCGGGCGGATCAGCACCGACCCGGGGCGGCACCGGCCCGAGGCGCCACCGAACCAAGGCGCACCGAACCAAGGCGGCGGCGGCCCGAGGCGGCGGCGGCCGGCCGGAGCAGCGAACCGAGGCAGCGCCTGCCCGAGGCGCCACCGAACCAAGGCGGCACGAACCGAGGCGGCACCGAACCAAGGCGGCACCGAACCAAGGCGGCACCGAACGAAGGCGGCACCGAACCGAGGCGCCCCCGAACCGCGCGGCACCGGCCCCCCGCGGCGGCGGCCGGCCAGTCGGCCGGGGTTTATCTCAGCGCTAAGGTACCGACTACAGTGCGGTCATGACCGACCACGTAGACCGCGTCATCGCGCAATGGGCCGAGCAGGCACCCGACGCCGACGCCTCCCCCATGGGCGTCATCGGCCGGATCAAGCGCCTCTCCCACATCATCGACGCCGAGCTGCGCTCCACGTACGCCGCGCACGACCTCGACGCCTCCGCCTTCGACCTGCTGGCGACGCTCCGCAGGAGCCCCGCCCCGCACCAGCTCACCCCCGCGGAGCTCATGCGGGCCTCGATGGTGACGTCGGGGGCCATCACCCAGCGGCTGGACCGCCTGGAGGCGCGGGGGCTGATCGCCCGTACCCGCCGGGAGGCGGACGGACGGAGCTTCCACGTCTCGCTCACCCCGGCGGGTCTCGACCTGGTCGACCGGGCGCTGGTGGACAACTTCGCGACCCAGGACCGGCTGCTCAACGGCCTGGACCCGGAGCAGCGGGAGCGGCTCGCGGGCGACCTGCGGACGCTGCTGGAGACGCTCGGGGACACCGGGAGGGCTGTCGGCGTGCGCCGATAGTGTGGAGGTATGACGGAACACGAGCACGCAGGGGGCGCGCTCTCGGAGCGCGAGGCCGCCGTGCTCGCGTACGAGGGGCGCAGCTGGCCGGGGCCCGGCGCCAAGGAGCGCGCGATACGTGAGGGCCTGGGCATCTCCCCGGTCCGGTACTACCAGCTGCTCAACGCCCTGCTGGACGACCCGCGGGCGCTCGCGCACGCGCCGGGCACGGTGAACCGGCTGCGCCGGATCCGGGAGGCCCGGCGCACCGCACGGCGGTAGGCGGGGTCCTCCCGGCGGGCGGGGCCGTCCGGCACGTCGGGTACCGGGACCTCCCGGCGGGCGCCGGCGTCAGCGCTGCTGGTCCGCCGCGCGGGCGGCGCCGGCGATCTCCTCCAGCGTCCGGTCGGGGCTCTGGCCCTCGTCCATGGACTTGCCGATCTTCTGCTTGATGTCCTCGCTCACCGCGGGCCAGGACTTCTTGCCGGCCGGGTAGAGCCGGGAGTTGGGCAGGGCGGCGAGGAAGGTCTTGAGCCCCGCGTCGGCGCCGGTCGCGCCCTCCATGGCGCGGGAGCCGCTGGTGGTCACCGGCAGCAGGCCGTACGTGGAGGTGAACCTGGTGACGTTCTGCGCCTCGAAGAGGTAGTCGAGGAAGGCGCCCGCCTCCTTGGGCCGGCCGTTCTTGAAGGCCATCACCCAGTCGGCCACGCCCATCGTCGGCTCCTCCTCGCCGCGGGGCGTCGGCAGGGGCACCATGCCGAACTTCACGCCCTTGGCCGTGGCCTGCTTCATCAGCGCCGGGTGGCCGTTGAGCATGCCCACCTCGCCGTTCGAGAACGCGTCGAAGGCGGCCTGGCGGTTGAGCTCCGAGGGCTTGACCGGGCCGGTCAGCCCCGCCTCGACCAGGCGCTCCTTCACCCAGTTCAGGGTCTTGACGTTCTCCGCCGAGTCGATGGAGTACGCCTCGTCGTTGTCGGTGTAGCCACCGCCGCCCGCCAGCAGCCACTGCATGGTCTCGGCCTGCGCCTCCTCGCGGCCCAGCGGCAGCGCGAAGGGCGTCTTGGCCTCGCCCTTGAGCTTCTTGGCCGCCGCCTCCAGCTCCGCCCACGTCTTGGGCGGCGCGGCTATGCCGGCCTTCTCGAAGAGGTCCTTGTTGTAGAAGAGCAGCCGGGTGCTGGAGACGAAGGGGATGCCGTACTGCACGCGCTTGACCTTGCCGGCGTCCGCGAGCGGGGCCAGGAAGTCGGCCTCGGTGGAGACGGCGAGCAGCTCGTCGGCGGTGTAGAGCTTGTCGTCGGCGGCGTAGTCGGCGTACGCGCCGATCTGTGCGACGTCGGGAGCCTCGCCGTTCTTGACCATCTCGGCGACCTTGGCGTCGACCTCCTCCCAGGAGTAGACGCTGACGTCGACCTTGATCCCGGGGTGCTTCGCGGTGAAGGCGGCGGCCAGCTCCTTCCAGTAGGCGGTGGAGCTGTTCGCGGAACTGTCCCCGTAGTCGGCCGCGACGACCTTGAGGGTCACGTCGTTGTCAGAGGAGAGGCCTCCGCAGCCGGCCAGCGTCACGGTCATGCACACAGCGGCGCCAAGGGCGGCCAGGCGGTTACGGGCCTTCACAGCGGTATCCCAACATCGTCGTTCCACTTGTACCCGTAAGGTCTACACCACTCTCACGCCACCTTTACAGGGAGGGGAGGGTCCCGGTCCTCATTTGTATGGCGAGTCAACAATCCCTCTCAGTGGACTAGACCTTTCCCTCTCCGACACGCGAGACTGTCCCCCGTGAAACCCGTGAAACACGTCATCGCCCTCGATGTGGGCGGCACCGGGATGAAGGCCGCCCTAGTCGGCGCGGACGGCACGCTGCTGCACGAGGCGCGCCGCGCCACCGGCCGCGAGCGCGGCCCCGAGGCCGTCGTCGAGTCGATCCTGGAGTTCGCCGCCGACCTGCGCGCGCTCGGCCGCGAGCGGTACGGCGAGAGCGCCGCGGCCGCCGGCGTCGCCGTGCCGGGCATCGTCGACGCCGAGAACGGCATCGCCGTGTACGCGGCGAACCTCGGCTGGCGCGACGTACCCATGCGGGAACTGCTGAGCGCCCGCCTCGGCGGCATCCCGGTCGCCCTCGGCCACGACGTGCGCACCGGCGGCCTCGCCGAGGGCCGCATCGGCGCCGGCCGCGGTGCCGACCGCTTCCTCTTCGTACCCCTCGGCACGGGCATCGCCGGCGCCATCGGCATCGACGGCCGCATCGAGGCGGGCGCGCACGGCTACGCGGGCGAGATCGGCCACATCGTGGTCCGCCCCGGCGGCCCCGAGTGCGGCTGCGGCCAGCGCGGCTGCCTGGAGACCCTCGCCTCCGCCTCCGCCGTCACGCGCGCCTGGGCGGCCGCCGCCGGCGACCCCGAGGCCGACGCGGCGGACTGCGCCAAGGCCGTGGCCTCCGGCGACGCGCGCGCCCTCGCCGTCTGGGGCGAGGCCGTCGGCGCGCTCGCGGACGGGCTGGTCACCGCACTCACCCTGCTGGACCCGCGCACGCTGATCATCGGTGGCGGGCTCGCGGAGGCCGGGGAAACCTTGTTCACACCGCTGAGGACGGCCGTGAGGGAACGCGTGACGTTCCAGCGGCTGCCGCAGATCGTTCCGGCGGCCCTCGGGGACACCGCCGGATGCCTGGGCGCAGGCCTGCTCGCCTGGGATCTACTCGCCACGGAGGTATCCGCCTGATGGCCGCAAGCGCAGTCAGCACCGTTCTCTCCGGCGCCAGAGTGGTGCTGCCGACCGGAACCGTCGAGAACGGCCGCGTGATCGTCGCCGGTGACCGGATCGCGGGGAGCGCCCCCGACGGCGCGCCGGTGCTCGACCTGTCCGGCCACTGGCTGGTGCCCGGCTTCGTCGACATGCACAACCACGGCGGCGGCGGCGCCTCCTTCACCTCCGGCACCGCGGAGGACGTCCTCACCGGCGTCCGCACCCACCGCGAGCACGGCACCACCACCCTGGTCGCCTCCACCGTCACCGAGGACCTCGACGAACTGGCCCGGCGCGCCTCGCTGCTGGCCGAGCTGGCCCAGCAGGGCGACATCGCGGGCATCCACTTCGAGGGCCCGTTCATCTCCCCGTGCCGCAAGGGCGCCCACACCGAGGGCCTGCTGCGCGCCCCCGACCCGGCCGAGGTGCGCAAGCTGATCGACGCCGCGCACGGGCAGGCCCGGATGGTCACGCTCGCCACCGAGCTGCCGGGCGGCCTGGACTCCGTACGGCTGCTGGCCGAGCACGGGGTGATCGCCGCGATCGGGCACACCGACGCCTCGTACGAGCAGACCGTCGAGGCCATCGACGCGGGCGCGACGGTCGCCACGCACCTCTTCAACGCGATGCCGGCGCTCGCCCACCGGGCACCGGGGCCGATCGCCGCGCTGCTGGAGGACGAGCGGGTCACCGTCGAGCTGATCAACGACGGCACGCACCTGCACCCGGCCACGGTGGAGCTGGCCTTCCACCACGCCGGCGCCCACCGGGTCGCGCTGATCACCGACGCGATGGACGCGGCCGGGTTCGGCGACGGCACGTACAAGCTGGGCCCGCTCGCGGTCGAGGTGAAGGACGGCGTCGCGCGGCTCGCCGAGGGCGGCTCGATCGCCGGCTCGACGCTCACGCTGGACACCGCTTTCAAGAGGTCGGTCACGATCGACGGACTCCCGGTGGAGTCGGTGGTGCAGGCCATCTCCGCGAACCCCGCGAAGCTGCTGGGGCTGTACGACCAGGTCGGCTCCCTGGAGCCGGGCAAGTACGCCGACCTGGTGGTTCTGGACGCGGCCTTCGAGCTGAAGGGCGTCATGCGGCGCGGCGAATGGGTGGTCAACCCGTCGGCATGACGGCCGGCTGACAGCCGTTCAGGCGCCATTCGGATGTGATTCGCCCCGGATTGGCCGCCGTCGGGAAAGGCGGGCGGCCCGCGCTCTGGGCCGCCCGCCATCCTTTTGGCATGATCCCGCCTCTGGGGGCTGTCTCTTGGGGGTGCCGCGCAATGATCCTTACCGTCACGCTGAACACGGCGCTCGACGTCACGTACCGCGTGCCGCGGCTGCGCGCGCACGCCTCGCACCGGGTCACGGACGTGTCCGAGCGGCCCGGCGGCAAGGGCGTCAACGTCGCCCGGGTGCTGGCCGCGCTGGGCCACGAGGTGACCGCGACCGGGTTCCTGGGCGGGCCCGTGGGCGCGGTGGTGCGGGAGGGGCTGGAGGGGTCGGCGGTGGCCGACGCCTTCGTGCCGTGCGCGGGCAACACCCGCCGGACCGTGGCGGTGGTCGACGAGACCACCGGCGACACCACGCAGTTCAACGAGGCCGGGCCGGTGATCACACCGGCCGAGTGGAGCGCCTTCCTGGCCCGGTACGCCGACCTGGTCGACGACGCGCGGGCGGTGGCCCTGTGCGGCAGCCTGCCGCCGGGGCTGCCGGTGGGCGCGTACGCGGTACTGGTCCGCACGGCGCGGGCCGCCGGCACGCCCGTCCTGCTGGACACCAGCGGGGAGGCCCTGCGCCGGGGCATCGCAGCGCGGCCGGAGCTGATCAAGCCGAACGCCTCGGAGCTGGCCGAACTGACCGGCTCCCGGGACCCGCTGCCGGCCACCCTGGACGCCCGGCGCCGGGGCGCGCAGGCGGTGGTGACCTCGCTGGGCCCCGCCGGCCTCCTGGCCGCCACCCCCGAGGGCACCTGGCAGGCCGCCCCGCCGCGCACCCTCTCCGGCAACCCGACCGGCGCCGGCGACTCGGCCGTGGCGGGCCTCCTCTCGGCCCTGGCCGAGAACCTGGACTGGCCGGCCCGCCTCACGAGGGCGGTAGCCCTCTCGGCCGCCACCGTCCACGCGGACACGGCCGGCGAGTTCCACCGCCCCACGTACGAAGCGGTCCTGACGGGCACGAAGGTGACGCAGAGTTAGATGGACTGCGGGCTCCCATCTTCGCCAGATGTCGAACCTTTTGCGCCAATTCATGCCGATTGAACCGACTCAGCACGCAGTCACCTGCACCATTTATTCGACATTTTGTTCGAAATCGTGGGAGTCTAGGTGTCACGCCGTAGCGCCTTCTCAACTCTTGCCGTGCTCACCATCGCGACTTCATCGGTGATCGCGTCACCCGTCGCCGCTGCGCAGGCAGCCGACCAGCCTTGCTATGTGGGCAGTTGGAGCGCTGCCTGGAACGTCCGCTCCGGCACATCCACCGGCTCCACCCTCATCGTCCGGATGCCCAAGGCAAGCGAACTGCCCGCGTGGCACGCCGACTGCAGCGGCGTCGTGACCGGCGGCAGCTACCAGTGCCATAGCGGGGCCCCGACCTACAACACCTGGATACCGGTCAAGTACGCCGGAGTGAAGCGGTGGACCGCATTCCGCTGCGTGGGGGCAGGCGCCGGCCCCATGGGGTAGCGGGACCAGGTGCGGCGGATCAACCGCCGCACCTTCCGTCCTGATCCATCGTCAGCCCTTGATGTGGCCGGCGGCCAGTTCGATCTGGTCGATGATGGCGTCGCACTTGTTGCCCTGCTCGCAGGAGATCTTCAGCTTGTTCGTGCCTTTGTTGAGGTTGATCCAGGAGTAGGTGTTGGTCCAGCCCTTCTCCCAGTCGCCGGCGGGCGCGTTCGCGAAGTTCTTCATCCTGACCGGCCGGTCGAAGCGCTGGTCGTTGATCCACAGCGTGGCCTCGGCGTCCGTGCCCGGCACCGCGTACTTCACGAACACCGTGTAGTCGCCGGTCTCCGGCACGTCCACGGTCCAGGTCACCGACGCGCCGACCGCGTTGAAGCCGCCCACGTACTTGCCGTCGGCGGACCTGGCGCCCGGGATCGTGTTCTGCGGCGTGGCGCCGCCGGCCAGGGCCAGGCCCGTGCCCGAGGCCGCGTCGGCCTTCGGGAGGGTGCCGGGGTCGGAGTCCGGGTCGGAGTGGGAGTCGCCGGACTTCGAGGGGCCCGGCGTCGCGGGGGCCTGGCTGACCTTGTCGCTGGGCCCGCCGGCCTTGTCGCCCTTGTCCTTGCCCTTGTCCGTGATCAGCGCCACACCGATGCCGATGACCACGGCGCCGACGACCGCCACCGCCGCGATCAGCAGACCGCGCCGGCTGGAGCCCCGGCGGGCCGGCTCGGGCGCGTAGTGCTGCGGCGGCTGCTGTCCGTAACCGCTCTGCTGCGGGACGCCGTACCCGGCCTGGAGCGTCTCCGGCGCGGAGTAGTGCGGCTGCTGCTGCGGCACCTGGCGCGGGCCGCGGCGCTCGCCCACCGTCCGCACCTGGTTGTACGAGGTCCGCGGCACACCGGGCTGCGCACCGCCGACCGGGCCCGGGTACCCGTAACCGCCGCCCTGCGAGGGCGGAGTGGCACCGGCGGCCTGGCCGTCCGCGTAGAGGTAACCGAACGGGTCGTCGTCTTCGGGCGTGTTCGCGCCGTTGTTCGGGCCGTTGTTCGCGGGCGTCATCGCGGGTCCATCCTTTCGACCCACGGGAGCCTACCTCGAACAGGCGCTCTCCCGGGCGGCCGATGGCCTCAGCCGGCCCTCCGGTGGGCCTTCGAACGCGACCTTTTCTCGATGTACATCCGCTGGTCGGCAGAGCGCAGCACCTCGTCCGCCGACATTCCGCAGCTCGCCCACCCGATGCCGAAACTGGCGCCCACGCGCACCGCCCGCCCGTCCACGCGGATCGGCGGGATGATGGCGTTCCGCAGCCGGACGGCGAGATCCGCGGCGTCCGCGGCCCCGAGCCCGTCCGCCAGGACGACGAATTCGTCACCACCCAGCCGGGCGACGGTGTCGCCGTCCCTGACGCCCGTGGTCAGGCGGCGGGCCACCTCGATGAGGACCGCGTCACCCGTGTGGTGCCCGAATCGGTCGTTGATCGACTTGAAGCCGTCCAGGTCGCAGAAGAGGACGGCCAGGCCCTTGGTGCCGTCGTCGATGTCGGTGGCCGGGGCGACGGTGTGCACGTGGTGGTCGTAGGGGCCCGCGTCCGCGCCCCCGGGCAGGTCGAAGGGATCGGTGAAGCCGTCGGCCGGAAAGCCGTGCTCACCTGCCGTCCCGTCCTCCGGGCGGCCCTCGAAGGCAGCGTCCAGCGCCTCGACCGCGCTCGCCCGCACCGACTGCGGCCTGCGGCACAGCCGCGCGCCGAGCCGGGCCCGCAGCTCGGCGCTGTTCGGCAGGCCGGTCAGCGAGTCGTGGCTGGCCCGGTGGGCGAGCTGGAGCTCGTGCCGCTTGCGCTCCTCGATGTCCTCGACGTGCGTGAGCAGGAAGCGCGGCCCGTCGGCGGCGTCCGCGACGACGGAGTTCCGCAGCGAGACCCAGACGTACGTGCCGTCGCGCCGCCCCAGCCGCAGCTCGGCCCGGCCGCCCTCGGCGGAGGTGCGCAGCAGCGTGCCGATGTCCTCGGGGTGGACCAGGTCGGAGAAGGAGTACCGGCGCAGCACTGAGGCGGGGCGGCCCAGGAGCCGGCACAGCGCGTCGTTCGTGCGCAGCAGGCGTCCGTGCTGGTCACCGCCCATTTCCGCGATGGCCATGCCGCTGGGCGCGTACTCGAAGGCCTGCCGGAACGACTCTTCGCTCGCCCGCAGCGCCTGCTGCTCCCGTTCCAGCCGTACCAGGGCGCGCTGCATGTTCGCGCGGAGCCGGGCGTTGCTGATCGCAATGGCCGCCTGGAAGGCGTACATCTGGAGCGCTTCGCGCCCCCACGCGCCCGGGCGGCGCCCGTTGCGCGGTCTGTCCACCGAAATGACACCCAGAAGTTCCCCGCCGGACGCGTACATGGGGGCGTAGAGGCGGTCCTCCGGGTGCCACTCGTCCTCGAAGCGCGGGTCGGGACCGTCCGTGTGCCACTGGGGCACGTCGTCCTCGATGAGCACCCAGCCCTCGGTGTGCGGGATGAACCGCAGGCCGTCCCAGGACTCGCCCATCGAGAGCCTGCGCTCCCAGGACGCGCGGGAGCCGACGCGGCCGGTGATGAGGGCTTCGGCGGAGGGGTCACCTGCGAAGGCGGCGACGACCAGATCCCCGTCGGGGCGTACGAGGTTGACACAGGCGAGCTCGTAGCCGAGGCCCACGACGATGCCGTCCACGACGGTCTGCAGAGTGTCCGCCAGGCTCCGGGCCGTGTTCAGCTCGGCCACCACCTGGTGCAGCTGCCGCAGGGTCGCAAGACGGACGTACGGCTCCGACTCGGTCTCCATTGCTCGCTCTCCCCGAGACCTCGACAGCAACTCCAGGTTTGTCATCGGCGTTTCGTTGCGGTGTCCATTCCACTGAATCACAGTGAGCTGTTCCGCCGGTACACAGGGTCAACAAATCTTGCCCTCTGTGACTCAAGTCACATGAGATGAAGAAGGAGCCCCACCGGGGCTGGGAGCGCTCCCTGTCGTTTTCGTGAGCAAACGATACGCCGGGGGACCTAGGACGGGGCCGCAGCGCGGCTCGGACCGACGCCCGATGCGCCGCGCGGGGGGCCGAGACTAGCGTCCTGGGGGTGCCCAAGACGAGCCCCATGCCCCGCGCCACACCCGCCACCCCTCATGCTGAGGGGGTGAGCAATGACGAGTTCCGCGCCGCGATGTCCCGGCTGGCCGCGGGAGTGGTGCTGATCACGGCCCACGAGCCCCCGCTGACCGACGACGGCCCGCGCGGCGAGGACGTCGGGATGACCGCCACCGCCTTCATGTCCGTCTCCCTCGACCCTCCCCTGGTGCTGGTGAGCCTGCGCGAGGGCTCCCGGATGGACGACCTGCTGGCCGAACAGCCCCTGTGGGGAGCGTCGCTGCTCGCCGAGAGCCAGCGACACATCGCCGGCCGGTTCGCGATGAAGGGCCGGATCAGCGACCGCCTGCTGTTCGAGGACATCGCGTACGTACGGGGGGACGAGTCCGGCGCCCCCCTGGTCGGCGGCGCGCTGGCGACCCTGGAGTGCCGTACCGAGCAGCGGGTGACCGCCGGCGACCACACCCTCGTCATCGGACGGGTCCTGACGGCGGCTCTGCCCTCCGCCGAGGGCCGGCCGCTCACCTACTTCCGCGGGCGGTACCGGCAGCTCGGATCCTGACCGCCGGTCAGGCGGCCCCGGCCGTACGGGGGAACCGGCGGCCCCGGGCGCACGAGCGGATCGACTCCGGACGTACGAGGGACCCGGCTCACCAGTCCTTGCCGGACCGCCCCCGCTTCGTCTCCGCGCGCGCCTTCTTCTCGCGCAGCCGGCGCTCGTTGATGCCCCGCGGGATCTTCGTCGCCCGGCGCGCCTTGGGCGGCGGCGCGGTGGCCTCCGCCAGCAGCGAGGCCAGCCGGACCATCGCCATCTCGCGGTTGCGCCACTGCGAGCGGTGCTCGGAGGCCCGTACGGAGAGCACGCCGCCCACCAGCCGGCCGGCCAGCCGCTCCAGCGCCCGCTGCTTCCACACCTCCGGCAGCGCCTTGGTGGCGGCCAGGTCGAAGAGCACCTCGGCGGCGGAGTCCGAGGTGTTGACGTGCTGCCCGCCGGGCCCCGAGGAACGCGAGAAACGCCACTGGAGCTCGGCCTCGGGCAGGAGGACGGAACCGCGGATGACGTGAGGACCAGGCATGCCCCCATGATCCCGCCCCCACCGCGCCCCGTCACGCGGTTTTGCCCCCCGGGAACCGGCCCGCCCCCTCCCCGCGTTGTCCAGATCAGCGGTAGCTTGACCGACGCACGGTCATCGCACCGGCTCACAGGACGAGGAAAGGGACATCCCAATGGCAGTAAGCCTGTCCAAGGGCGGCAACGTCTCGCTGACGAAGGAGGCGCCCGGCCTGACCGCCGTCACCGTCGGCCTCGGGTGGGACGTCCGGACCACGACCGGTGTCGACTTCGACCTGGACGCCTCGGCGATCGCGGTGAACGCCATGGGCAAGGTTGTCTCGGACAGCCACTTCGTCTTCTTCAACAACAAGTCCACCCCGGACCAGACCATCGTCCACACCGGTGACAACCGCACCGGCGAGGGCGCCGGCGACGACGAGGCCATCAACGTCAACCTGGCCGGCCTCAGCCCCGACGTCGACAAGATCGTCTTCCCGGTCTCCATCTACGACGCCGACTCGCGCGGCCAGAACTTCGGCCAGGTCCGCAACGCGTACATCCGCGTCGTGAACCAGGCCGGCGGCGCCGAGATCGCCCGCTACGACCTCTCCGAGGACGCCGCCACCGAGACCGCGATGGTCTTCGGCGAGCTCTACCGCAACGGCGCCGAGTGGAAGTTCCGCGCCGTCGGCCAGGGGTACGCCTCCGGCCTGACCGGCATCGCCCAGGACTTCGGCGTCAACGTCTGATCCCGGACCGAACCGAAGCCCTCTCCGGCCGTCCCCGGAGGGGGCTTCGCGCTACGGTGCCCGGGTGATCCTCGAAACCTTCACCCCCGCGGACGGCGCCCTGCCCGGCCCCGTCCTCGCCGAGGTCGCCGCCCTCTACGCGACCAACCGGGCCTTCTTCGAGCTGAGCGGCGACTTCCCCGACCCGGCGCGGATCACCGTCGAACAGGTCGCCCGCGCCCTGGCCGACGAACTCGCCGAGGAGGGCTCCGAGGTGCTGCTCGCCCGCTCCGGCGGCCGCCTCGTCGGCCTCGCCGCCACGCTGGCCCACCACCCGTCGGACGACGACCCCGACCCCTGGATCGGCCTGTTGCTCGTCGACGCCACCGTCCACCGCCAGGGGTACGGGCGCCGGCTGGCCGGCCTGGTCGAGGAGCGCTTCCGCGCGGCGGGCCGGGAGGCCGTGCGGCTGGCCGTACTGGAGAACAACCCCCGGGCCCTGGCCTTCTGGACGGCCCAGGGCTACGCGGAGATCCGGCGCGCGGAGGACCGTACGGCGCACCGCCCGTGCGTGGTGCTGCGCAAGCCGCTGCGCTAGGCCGCCGGGACGCCGGCCGGCGGCAGCGCTCACTCCTCCGGCTTGCCGTCGCCGTGCAGCCAGGTCTCCCAGATCCCCGACAGGTCCTCGCCGGTCTGGTCCTCCGCGTACGCCGTGAACTCCCCGGTGTCGGCGTTCCCGTGGCGGTGTGCCGCGGCCCAGCCGCGCACCAGCGCGAAGAAGGCCTCGTCCCCCACCTCCTGGCGGATCCGGTGCAGCACCATCGCACCCCGGTAGTACACCGGGGAGTCGGAGATGTGCTCGGCGCCGGGCGGTTCGGCGGGCGGGAAGGCCCAGTAGGAGCCGTCCGCCTCGGGGTCGGCTTCGGTGTCCTCGTCGTAGAAGGTCCGGTACCGCTTCTCGGCGCTCGGGCCGCCGTGGTCCTCCGCCCACAGCCACTCGGCGTAGGTCGCGAAGCCCTCGTTCAGCCACATGTCGCGCCAGGACCGGGGCGAGACCGAGTTGCCGAACCACTGGTGGGCCATCTCGTGGACCAGCAGCTCGGTGTCCGGCGCACCCGAGAAGATCGGGCGGGCCTGGGTCTCCAGGGCGTAGCCGAGCGTGCCGTCGCCCTCGACGATCGCGCCCGTGGCGGAGAAGGGGTACGGGCCGAAGCGGCGCGTGCCCCAGTCGACCACCTCGGGGATCCGCTTCAGCGCCGCGGCGCTGTCGGTGGCCTCCTCCGGCCGCACCGCCGTGAGGACGGGCAGGCCGGAGGCGGTGCGCGAGGCGGTGACCGTGTACTTCCCGATGGCGAGGGTCGCGAGGTAGCCGGCCATCGGCTCCGGGCTGTGCCAGCGGAAGACGGTGCGGCCGTCGCGTTCGGTACGGGACTTCAGCACCCCGTTGGAGACCGCCTCGTACCCCTTGGGGACGGCGATCTCGACGTCGTACGCGGCCTTGTCGCTCGGGTGGTGGTTGCCGGGGAACCAGGCCATGGAGCCCTGCGGTTCGCCCACCGCGACCGCGCCGTCGTCGGTCTCGATCCAGCCCTCCTCGGAGCCGTCCGGGTCCTCGACGGGCCCCGGCGTGCCCGAGTAGTGGACGACCGTGCGGAAGGTCCGGCCCTTCCTCAGCTCGTCGGAAGGGCGGACGGTCAGCTCCTGGCCGACCCGGTTGAACCGGGCGCCCTCGCCGTCCACCCGTACCGACTCGACCTCCATGCCCTCCAGGTCGAGGTTGAAGGCACTGAGGTCCTGGCCGGCGGTGGCGGTGATCTCGGCGGTGCCGGACAGCTCGCCGGTGCCGGGGGAGTAGTCCAGCTTGAGCCCGTAGTGGGTGACGTCGTACCCGCCGTTGCCCGCCTTCGGGAAGTACGGGTCGCGCAGGCCGGACGCGCCGGGGGTGCCCTCGACCGTGCCGCCCGTACACGCCGCGGTCAGCGCGAGCAGGGCGGCGGTGGCGGGGGCGGCACGTCGTAGATCCACGTCCTCGATCCTAAGCGGCCCCGACGCCGCCCCCGGGAGCCCGGTCAGTCGTTCAGGGCCTCGACGCCGGCCTTGGCGAACTTCTCGTCCAGGTCACCGCTCGGGGCGCCGGCGACGCCGATGCCGGCGATGGGCGCGCCCTTGACCTGGACCGGGGCGCCGCCGCCCAGGAACAGGGTGCCGGGGATGTCCTTCAGGTTCGGGGTCTGGGCGAGGCGGCCGGCCAGCACGGAGGTGGGGGCGCTCCAGGAGACCGCGGTGAAGGCCTTGCGCTGGGCGGACTCGTAGGACTGCGGGCCGGCGCCGTCGCCGCGGAGGGTGACCACGGTGTTGCCGTTGCGGTCGACGACCGCGACGGTCACGCGCTGGCCCTCCGCCTCGGCGGCGTCCAGGGCAGCCTGCGCGGCCTCGGTGGCGGCGTCGATGGACAGGTGGGTGCTGGTGACCAGGCCCTTGGGGTCGTCCTTCTTCTGCGCCGGGGCGGGGGCGGCGGTGGCGGTCATGGTGCCGAAGCCCACGGCGCCGACGACGACGGCCAGACCGGCCCCGGTGATGACGCGATGACGAAGGTTCACGACTGCTCCTCTGCGGTGGTTGCGCTGTCCCTTCGATCCTGGCCCGGGGGGCGGGGGCGGCTGATCGGCGTACCGGCTGCCGATGCGCTGCGCTCCGGCTGACAGGGGGGTCAACCGATCGGCTGATGCGGGGTGCTCCCGTGGGGGCCACGCTTGCCGGTACGGCCCCGGCCGTTGCCGGGTGCGGGTGCATTGCCGGGTGCGGGTGCGTTGCCCTGCGGGGCATGTCCCCGACCCGCCTCTTCTCCGTTTCCCGGGGCTCCGCCCCGGACCCTTCGGGGGGCTCCGCCCCCGTACCCTCCCCCAGCTACCGCTGGGGGGACCCCCAGCTCCTCAAACGCCGGAGAGGCTGGATATGCCCGCGGCGCGGGATGTGCTGGCAAGCGCCGGGGTCGCGCAGCGGGCCCAGCCCCGCCAGTGTTCGAGGCGCCGGCCAGATTCCCGCAGCGCAATCCAGCCTCGCCGGCCTGTGAGGCGTGGGGGTCCCCCCCAGCGGTAGCTGGGGGAGGGACCTAGCCCCGCAGGGCAACGGCCCACGCAGCAACGGCGCCGCACCCGGCACCGGACCGAACCGGCACGGCGCCGCACCCGGCACCGGACCGAACCGGCGCGGGGCGGCGGCCGGCACGGGAGCCGTACCGGGCGGCGGCCGGCACGGGAGCGGCGCGGCAACGCACCCCGCAGGGGGGCGGCACGATGGGGGCGTAGCCCGTAGGACGAGGAAGGCACGATGGCAGCCACACAGCCCGCACAGAACGAGGGCACCCGCGCCCTCGCGGCGGTCATGCACGGGGCGTTCTTCGCACTGCTCGCGGCATCCCTCGTCCGCTTCCTCATCCGCCACCCCGGCGAGGCCCGCACCCCCTGGATCATCGCCCTCAGCGTGACCCTCGCCCTGCTCTACGTCCTCGGCCCCGCGCTCGGCGCCGCCCCCACCCTGCGCCGGCTCTGCTGGCTCGGGCTGGTGATCGCCACCTGGGTGGTGCTGGTCCTGCTCGCCCCCAGCTTCGCCTGGTGCGCCGTGCCGCTCTTCTACACCGCCCTGCGCACCCTCCCGCCCCGCGCCGCGATCGTGCTCGTGGCCCTGCTCACCACCCTCGTCGTGATCGCGCAGCTCCAGCTGGCCAACGGCCCGTTCGACCCGAACCTCCTGCTGGCACCGCCGGCGGTGGCCGCCCTGGCCACCGCCGTGTTCCTGCACATGGAGCGCCAGGCGGAACGCCAGCGGGCCCTGATCGACGACCTGATCCGCACCCGCCGCGAGCTGGCCGCCACCGAACGCCGCGAGGGCACGCTGGCCGAGCGGCAGCGGCTGTCGATGGAAATCCACGACACCCTGGCCCAGAACCTCTCCAGCCAGCAGATGCTCCTCCAGGCCGCCGACCGCACCTGGGACACGGACCCCGCCACCGCCCGCCGCCACGTCCGCACCGCCAACGAGATCGCCGCCCGGGGCCTGTCCGAGGCCCGGCGCCTGGTCCACGACCTCGCTCCGCCGGGCCTCGACGGCGGCGGCTCCCTCCCCGACGCCCTGCGGGCCCTGGACGCGGGCCCCGAGGTCACCGTCCGCTTCCACCTGGAGGGCACCCCCGTGCCGCTCCCGGAGCGGGCCCGGTCGGCACTGCTGCGCATCGCGCAGGGGGCACTGGCGAACGTACGGGAGCACTCCGGCGCCCGTACCGCGGCCCTGACCCTGTCCTTCCTCGGCGACCAGGTGGTGCTGGACGTGGCCGACGACGGCCGGGGACTGTCCGCACCCGACCCGGCGCGGCCCGCGGACCCGGCCGACCCGACCCGCGGCCACGGCCTGCCCGCCATGCGCGCCCGGGTGGGCCAGCTCGGTGGCACCCTGACCGTGGAGTCCGCCCCCGGCGAAGGCACCGTGCTGTCCGCCTCGATCCCCCTGGAGCACCGCCCATGACCACGATCCTGCTCTGCGACGACCACGTGGTGGTGCGCGCGGGCCTGCTCGCCCTCCTCGGCAGCGAGCCGGACATCGAGGTGGTGGGGGAGGCCGGCAGCGGCGAGGAGGCGGTGGCGCTCGCGGAGAAGCTCAGGCCGGACGTGGTGCTGATGGACCTCCAGCTCGGCGAGGGCATCGACGGCGTCGAGGCCACCCGGCGGATCACGGCGCTGCCGGGCCGCGCCCCGCACGTCCTGGTGCTCACCACGTACGACACGGACGCGGACATCACCCGGGCCATCGGCGCCGGCGCCACCGGCTACCTGCTGAAGGCCGAGCGGCCCGAGGAGCTGTTCGCGGCGATCCACGCGGCCGCCCAGGGCCGCACCACCCTCTCGCCGCCGGTGGCGAGCCGGGTGATGGCCGCGATGCGCGGCACCCGGCCCACGCTGACCGACCGCGAGCTGGACATCCTCGGGCAGCTCGCCCGCGGACTGGGCAACCGCGAGATCGCCCGGGCGCTGTTCATCAGCGAGGCGACGGTCAAGACGCACCTCGGCCGGATCTACGACAAGCTCGGCGTCGACACCCGCGCGGGCGCGGTCGCCGTGGCCAAGGAGCAGCGCCTGCTCCCCTGACGGACCGCCGGAATCCGGACAGGAACGCATGCTCTCCGGACAGTTCCACCCCCTCGTCAGCCATGTTCACGTCAGACCCCTGCCGGTACGCGGGCTTCCGGGGCACGCTCCCTGCGCAGCCACCCCACGGCTTCGGCGAAGGAGTCCGCGTGCCCCACACGTCCGCGCACCGCACCAGAGCCCTCGCAGTCACCGCGACGGCCGCCCTGGCCGCGCTCGCGGCCCAGACCGCCCCCGGCCTCGCGGCCCCCGCACCCGCCCGGCAGACCGCCGCCGCGCCGCACGCCCTCGCCGGCACCGGCCACAGCCAGTACAGCGGCACCGTCGCCCTGGGCACGTACTTCAACGGGCGCCTGTACGAGCTGCACGACCCGAACCGCGGCGGCCAGAAGACGTACGACGCCCGCGGCGGCACCAGCCTCGGCACCCTGTTCACCGACACCGACGACGTCTGGGGCACCGGCTCCGTCACCAACCGGCAGACCTCGGCCGTGGACGCCCACTACGGCGCCGCCATGACCTGGGACTTCTTCAAGACCACCTTCAACCGCCGGGGCGTGCGCAACGACGGCCGCGGCGTCGCCTCCCGCGTCCACGCGGGAGGCGGCAGCGGCAACGCCTGGTGGTCGGACTCCTGCGCCTGCATCAGCTACAGCGACAGCCCCGACGGCCGCCCGTACACCTCGCTCGACGTCGCCGGCCACGAGATCGCGCACGGCGTCACCTCGGCCACTGCCGGCCTGCTCTACTCCGGAGAGTCCGGCGGCCTCAACGAGGCCACCTCCGACATCTTCGCCAGCGCCATCGAGTTCTTCGCGGCCAACCCCACCGACGTGGGCGACTACCTCATCGGCGAACGCGTCACCGGCACCGCGCTCCGCTCCCTGGACCGCCCCAGCCGCGACGGCCGCTCCCCGGACTACTGGTACTCCGGCATCGGCACACTGGACCCGCACTACTCGTCCGGCCCCGCCGTGCACTTCTTCTACCTGCTGGCGGAGGGCAGCGGCGTCAAGGTGATCAACGGCGTCACCTACGACTCCCCCACCCACGACGGCTCGAAGCTGCTCGGCATAGGCCGCGAGGCGGCCGTCCGCATCTGGTACCACGCCCTGACCACCGGAATGACGTCCTCGACCAACTACGCCAAGGCCCGCACCACCACCCTGGCGGCCGCAGCAGCCCTCTACGGCACGTCCTCCCCCCAGTACGCAGCAGTGGGCGCAGCCTGGACCGCGGTCAACGTCCGCTAGCAGACTCACGGGCCGCGCGAGGAAGACACCGCGCGGCCCGTGACTCCACCCCGCGAGGCCGCCGGTCGTGTGGTGTGTGGGGGAGGTGCTTGAGGCGTCGTGGCAGGCTGGTCCGGTGGCAGGCCCGGGCCTGGGGTGGCCGAAGGCCAGGGCGAAGCCCCAAAGCCCCAGGGGTGGGCCTGCCGCAGGGCCTGCAGGCCACGACGGGTCAAGCACCGAGGGGACCCACACACCACACGGCCGGCCACCCGGCACCACCGGCCCCCGGCACTGCCGAGCAACGCCCGGCGACGCCCGGCAACACCCGGCAACACCCGGCAACGCCCGGCAACGCCGAGGAACGCTAAGGCACGCGAGGGAACCGGGCCTGGAGGGTCCACACGTGGGGGTTGTCGGCGAGGCCCTCGTGCATGTCCGTCAGGTCCGCGATCACGTCGTGCAGGAAGTCGCGGGCCTCGCGGCGCAGCAGGCGGTGGGAGAAGGTCAGCGGGCGCTCCTCGGGCGCCATCCAGTCGGCCTCGACGTCGACCCAGCCGAAGCGCCGCTCGAAGAGCATCCGGTCCGTGGACTCGGTGAAGTCGAGCTCGGCGTACTGGCGGGCGGAGGAGCGGCTGCCGCGCGGGTCCTGGTCGAGCTGCTCGACGATGTCGCAGAGCGCCCAGGCGAAATCGAGCACCGGCACCCATCCCCAGGCCGTGGACACCTCGCGGTCCTCCTTGGTGTCGGCGAGGTAGACGTCGCCGCAGAAGAGGTCGTGGCGCAGGGTGTGGACGTCCGCGGTCCGGTAGTCCGTCTGCGAAGGGTCGGGGAAGCGCGAGGAAAGGGAGTAGCCGATGTCGAGCACGCCTCGATGGTGTCACGCCCAGGGGGTCAGGGGTGCCGCGGGAGCCACCGGCTGAGGAGCAAACCCTTAGGGCCACAGGCCCGACCCGACCCAAAATCGACCCAAGCCCCCACCCGCACCGCAGCACCCCCTCAAGCCTCCACCCGCACCCCCAACACCCCCCTCAAGCCTCCACCCGCACCCCCCAACACCCCCCTCAAGCCCCCACCCGCACCCCCAACACCCCCTCAAGCCCCCACCCGCACCCCCAACACCCCCTCAAGCCCCCACCCGCACCCCCCAACACCCCCCTCAAGCCTCCACCCGCACCCCCCAACACCCCCCTCAAGCCTCCACCCGCACCCCCCAACACCCCCCTCAAGCCTCCACCCGCACCCCCCCCAACACCCCCCTCAAGCCTCCACCCGCACCCCCCCCAACACCCCCCTCAAGCCTCCACCCGCACCCCCAGCTGCGCCGCGAACAGCGGAGCCAGCTGCACCAGCTGAACCGGACTGATCACCGCCCCGGCCAGCCGGTCCACACCCCGGGCGATGTCCAGCTCGGCCGCCTCCCTGAGGTCCACGTCGGCCATCCGGGCCGCACTGAAGTCGGCCCGCCGCAGTGTGCAGTCCCGGAACTCGACCCGCCGCAGCTCCGCGCCCCCGAAATCGGCCTCGTCGAGCACGCAGCCCTCGAAGACCACGTCGGTGAGCCGGGACTTCCGCAGGTTGAGGTAGTCGATCTTGCCGCCGCGCACCAGGACCCGCTCCAGCACCGCCCCGTGCAGCTGCGTGCCGCCCAGCCGCGCGTCCCGTACCTCCACGTCCCGCAGCAGCGCCCCGGCCAGGTCCGTGCCGACCCCGCGCACCCCCTCCAGCACCGAGTCCACGAACCGTGACCTGACGAGCACGGTCTCGTCCAGCACGGACCGGCGCAGGGCGCAGTCCATGAACGTGGCGCCGTGCCCCTCCTCCCCCGAGAGGTCGGCGTCGGCGAACTCCAGCCCGTCGTAGTCCCCGTCAGGCTCCAGCCCGCCGCCGTCGTACGGCCTCAGCGCGGGCAGCAGCACCTCGGGCCGCCGCGCCGCCGCGACCACCGGACCGTCCGCCTTCTGAACTCTCCGAACCATCCCCCCATCGTCCCGCACCCCACTGACAGCACCACCTGCCGAAGGTCACCCCGACGCGCGCAGATGGTCCCCCGGCAGACCTCCCGCCCCCGCCCCAAAAAGAGACTTCCGAAAAGACTTCCGAAGAAATCCTCGCAGCCGTGTCACATCCAGCCCGCCCCCGCTGTCCCGTCTCCGAAGGCCCCACCAAGAGCCCCCGACCCGGCCCCGCACCCAGGCCACACCCAAGGGAGACACCACGATGAACCAGCTCACCGTCATCGGCGGCGGATTCGCCGGACTGGTCGCCGCCATCAGCGCCGCCGAGGCGGGCGCCCGCGTACGGCTGTACGAGTCCCACCAGACCCTCGGCGGCCGGGGCCGCACCGCCGACGGCCCGTACCGCACCAACGAGGGTCCGCACGCCTTCTACAAGAACGGCCCCCACTGGGCCTGGCTCAACCAGCGCGACCTCGTCGGCCCGCTGGCCCGGGTCCCCGCCCTGGACATGACCCGGCTCCGCCTGCACAGCGGCGGCCGCCTGCACTCCGTCCCTCCCCTGGCCTCGCTCAGGCTGGCCCGGCGCCCGCTCGCCGACGCCCCCGTCGACCGCACCTTCCTCGACTGGGCGAGCTCGCTCATCGGCGAGCGCGAGGCCCGGGCCACCGCCAACTCCCTCGCGGTCGCCCTCTTCCACCACGACATCGGGTCCCTCTCGGCGGCCTTCGTCCACGAGCGGCTCCAGCGGGTGCTGTCCTTCCCGCCCGAGGCCCAGTTCCCGCGGGGCGGCTGGCAGTCCGTGATCGACCGGATGGCCACCCGGGCCCGCCGGCTCGGCGTGGTGATCGAGACCGGCTCGCGGGTGACCGAGCTGCCGGCCGACGGCGGACCGGTCGTCGTCGCGACCTCCCTCGCCGCGGCCCGCACCCTGCTGGGCGACCCCTCCCTCACCTGGCAGAGCGGCCGTACGGTCCTGCTCGACCTGGGGCTGCGCACCCGCCGCGGCGACGCCTGGGCCGTCTCCGACCTCGACGAACCGGCCTGGATCGAACGTTTCACCGCCCAGGACCGCACCCTGGCCCCGGCCGGCGAGACCCTGCTCCAGGCACAGCTTCCGATCGGCCCCGACCAGGCCAAGGCGGTCGGCATCGAGCGCGCCGAGCGGCTGCTCGACCTGGGCTTCCGGGGCTGGCGGGAGCGGGTCACCTGGCGGCGCGAGGCCGTGGCCGCCGGCCGTACCGGCGGGGTGGACCTGCCGGGCACGACCTGGCGGGACCGGCCCGCCATCGCCCGGGGCAACGGGGTCTACCTGGCGGGCGACCAGGTCGCGGCGCCCGGGGTGCTGGCCGAGGTGTCGTTCAACAGCGCCATCGAGGCCGTCTCGCTGGCGATCCGCGACACCGGCCGCGCGGCCGCCGCCAGGGCCGCCCTTGACCTCGACCGCACTTGAGGTTGTTGGCTCGTACCCGAAGCGCCCGGTACCCGAACCACCCGGGCGGCACACCGGACAGGCACACCGGACAGGCACACCGGACCGTACGAGCCAGGGAGTCCCCATGCACGCCATCCGCCTGCACGCCTTCGGCCCCGCCGAGAACCTCGTCTACGAGAAGACCGAGGACCCGCTGCCGGGCCCCGGCCAGGTCCGCATCGCCGTCGAGGCCGCGGGCGTGCACCTGCTCGACACCGCCCTGCGCCTGGGCGACCGGGGCCCGCTGCCCGCCCTCCCCGAGCTGCCGACGGTCCCCGGCCGCGAGGTCGCGGGCACGGTCGAGTCGCTCGGCGAGGGCACCGACCCCGCCTGGCTCGGCAAGCGGGTCGTCGCCCACCTCGGCATGGTCCCGGGCGGGTACGCCGAACTGGCCGTCACCGACGCCGCCCGGCTGCACGAGATCCCCGCGAACCTGGACGCGGCCCGCGCCGTCGCGATGATCGGCACCGGCCGCACGGCCATGGGCATCCTCCAGTTCACCGAACTCGGCCCGGACTCGGTCGCCGTCGTCCCGGCCGCGGCCGGCGGCATCGGCACCCTGCTCGTCCAGTACGCGAAGAACGCCGGCGCCACGGTGATCGGCCTGGCCGGCGGACCGGCCAAGACCGCGGCCGTCGAGGCGAACGGCGCCGACCTGGCCGTGGACTACAACGTCCCCGACTGGCCCCTCCGCGTAGAGGAGTTCCTCGGCGAACGGCGGGCCACGGTCGTCTTCGACTCGGTCGGCGGCGAGCCCGGCCGCGCCGCCGTGGACCTGCTGGGCCCCGGCGGCCTGCACCTGGTCTTCGGCTGGTCGAGCGGCGGCCTGCACGAGGGCGGCCCGCTCACGTTCACGGAGGAGGAGCAGGCCGCGCGCGGGATCGTCTCGGAGCAGGTACTGGGGCCGGTGATGCTGGGCAAGGCGGGCGGCGACAACCCCGTACGCGTCCTGGAGAGCCGCGCCCTGGCCGAGGCGGCCGCAGGCCGGCTGACCCCGGCCGTCCAGCGCTTCCCCCTGGCCGGCGCGGCCGCCGCCCACCGGGCGCTGGAGGGGCGCGCCACGATGGGCAAGGTGGTGCTGGTGCCGTGACGCGTCCCCCGGGAGCGACCCTCCTGAACGTCCACACCCCGGACGCCTAGGCTCGGGCCATGATTCGTACCGCTACCCCCGCCGACGTCCCCGCGATCCACGCGATGGTCCGTGAACTCGCCGAGTACGAGCGGGCCCTGCACGAGGCCCGCGCCACCGAGGAGCAGCTGCACGAGGCGCTCTTCGGCGAGCGGCCGGCCGCCTTCGCGCACATCGCCGAGACCGACGAGGGCGAGGTCGCCGGCTTCGCGCTGTGGTTCCTCAACTTCTCGACCTGGCGCGGCGTGCACGGCATCTACCTGGAGGACCTGTACGTACGCCCGGAACGGCGCGGCGGCGGCCACGGCAAGGCGCTGCTGACCGAGCTGGCCCGGATCTGCGTCGAGCGAGGCTATGAGCGGCTGGAGTGGTCGGTGCTCGACTGGAACACCCCGTCGATCGACTTCTACCGCTCGCTGGGCGCCCTCCCCCAGGACGAGTGGACGGTCTACCGCCTCACGGACGAGGCCCTGACGAAGCTCGGCTCCTGAGACGCAGCCGCCGCGGGCCGGGTGGGTGCGGTTGGTTCCGGCCAGGCCGGGCACGGCCCGCACCACCCCCACCCACCCACACCCCCACCCCTACCCCCGCCCCAGCAGCACCTCCGCCACCCGTACCTGACGGTGCGGCAGGCGGTCCTCGCCGTCCTCCACCTCCCACAGCAGGTTCTGCAGCACCCGCCCGAGGGTCCAGGCGCGGGCCCGGTCCCGGTCCAGGCCCAGTACCTCGGTCATCAGGTCGAAGCGGCGCAGGACCGCGGCCGGGTCCCAGCGGTTCACCAGCGCGGGCAGCAGCTCGAAGCCGGGGTCGCCGGCCAGCGGCTTCGGGTCGATGGCGAGCCAGGGCTCGCGCCCGCCGGCCAGCACGTTGTCGTAGTGCAGGTCCCAGTGCAGCAGCCGGTCCCCCGGCTCGCCCGCCACCTCCGCGACGGCCGCCGCGCAGTCCCGCAGCAGCGCCCGCTCACCGGCGTCGGCCAGCTCCGCCTCCGCCTGCGGTACGTCGTCCAGCATCGCGGCGGTGATGTCGCCGAGCCGCCGCAGCCCGGCCGGTGCCGGCCGGGCGGTCAGCCGGGCCAGCAGCTCCGCAAGGATCCGGGCCGCCGCGTCGGGGTCGGCCAGGGCTGACAGGTGCCGCCCCTCGTCGAGCCGCTCCAGCAGCATCGTGCCGGTGGCCGGGTCCTCCGCGAGGAGCCGTACCGCCCCCTGCCCGTCCCACGCGCGCAGCGCCGCCGCCTCGCCCGCCGTCTCCTCGTCCGGCAGCTGGAGCTTGAGCACCGCCCGCGTACCGTCGGCGGCGCGCGTCACGGGCAGCACCAGTGCGCACATCCCGTGCATCGGGTGCCCGTCGGGCCGCAGCCCCCAGCGGTCCAGGAAACCGGCGGCGAGGGCGGGCAGGGCGGCCACGAAGGCGCGCCCGGCCTCGCCGTTGAACTCGACCTGGTTCTCGTACAGTTCGCGCGGCACCCGGACCGCCGGGCGGGCGGTCACTCGGCCCGCTCCGTGACGGCGACGGTCGCGCCCAGCGCGACGGCGACGACGAGCAGGTAGCTGCCCACCCAGTTGCCCAGCACCGAGGCGAGGGCGGCTCGGCGGCCGTGGGCGAGGGCCCGGCCGACGGTGAACAGGACGCTGGGGCCGGGGATCACGACCAGGACGAAGGTGACCGCGCAGAACGCGAGGAGCTGATGGGGATCGGCCATGCCGCGATCATGACGCGAGGGCCGGAGGACACGCCAGAAGCCCCACGGCCGGCGGCCGGGCCCCGTACGCCCTTCCCCGTGACGGCCGTCGGTCGAATCCCCTTGAAAGCGACAGAAAGCCGCAGACCGCCTCGACGCCGGCCACGCCGCGCCGGCCCCTCGCACCGCCGAAGGGCCCGAGTCACGGGACAGAAGGCCCGCAAATCCCTGCGCGGGCCCTACACCCTGCCCCTGGACCGCCCGCCGGAGACGGGTGTACCAACACCCCATGAGCAGCGCGACGATCAAGACGCCGGAGCCGGTCAACGGCGGCATCTCCTTCTGGTACGCCCAGGACGGCACTCCCCCGCCCCGGGAACCGCTCCCCGGCGACGCCACGGCGGACGTCTGCATCGTCGGCGGCGGCTACACCGGCCTGTGGACGGCGTACTACCTCAAGCAGGCCGCACCCTTCCTGCGCGTCACCGTCCTGGAGCAGAAGTTCTGCGGCTACGGCGCCTCCGGCCGCAACGGCGGCTGGCTCTACAACGGCATCGCCGGCCGCGACCGCTACGCGAAGCTGCACGGCCACGAGGCCGCGGTCCGCCTCCAGAAGGCCATGAACGACACCGTCACCGAGGTCGTCGACACCGCGGCCAAGGAGGGCATCGAGGCGGACGTGCACCGCGGCGGCGTCCTGGAGGTGGCCTACACCCCCGCCCAGCTCGGCCGCCTCAAGGCCTTCCACGCCGCCGAGCTCGCCTACGGCGAGGACGACCGCGAGCTGTACGGCGCCCGCGAGACCGCCGCGCGCATCCGGATCGCCGGCGCCGTCGGCTCCTCCTGGACCCCGCACGGCGCCCGCCTGCAGCCCGCCAGGCTCGCCAAGGGGCTGGCCGGGGCGTGCGAGCGGCTCGGCGTCGTGATCCACGAGTCGACCCCGGTCACCGCGATCGCCAAGGGCCGGGCCGTCACCCCCTACGGCACCGTCCGCGCACCCTACGTACTGCGCTGCACCGAGGGGTTCACCGCGAGCCTGAAGGGCCACAAGCGGTCCTGGCTGCCCATGAACTCCTCGATGATCGTCACCGATCCGCTGCCCGACGCCGTGTGGGAGACCATCGGCTGGGAGGGCCGGGAGACCCTCGGCGACATGGCGCACGCCTACATGTACGCCCAGCGCACCGCAGACGGCCGGATCGCGGTCGGCGGGCGTGGGATCCCCTACCGCTTCGGCTCCCGCACCGACAACGACGGCCGCACCCAGCCGGCCACGATCGACGCCCTGCGCGAGATCCTGGTCCGCTTCTTCCCCCAGCTCGCGGGCACCGGCATCGCGCACGCCTGGTCCGGCGTGCTGGGCGTGCCGCGCGACTGGTGCGCCACGGTCACCCTGGACCGGGCCACCGGCCTGGGCTGGGCGGGCGGGTACGTCGGCTCGGGCGTCGCCACCGCGAACCTGGCCGCCCGCACCCTGCGCGACCTGGTCCAGCAGGACTCCGGCCAGTCCGGGCCCACCGACCTGACCACGCTCCCCTGGGTGAACCACCGGGTGCGGCGCTGGGAGCCGGAGCCCTTCCGCTGGGCCGGGGTGCACGCCCTGTACGCCGCCTACCGCACCGCGGACCGGCGGGAGGCCGCCACCCACAGCGCGGTGACGGCCCCCCTGGCCCGGCTGGCGGACCGGATCTCCGGCCGCCACTGACCCCGTACGGTCCGCGGTCCGGCGTACGGGATCACGACCCGCCGGACCCCGCTAGTGCTGTGACCGCAAAGGTTCACCGTGTCGCGACGCCCGGCACGGCACTAGAAGAGCAGGTCCTTCGTGTTCCAGCCCGAGGCGACCTTCACCCGGGCGGCGAACGGCGCCTGCGCCTTGCCGGTGCCCTTCAGCAGCCACAGCGCCCCGGCGCCGTCGCGCGCGAGCAGGTCCGCGCGGCCGTCGGAGTCGAGGTCGCCCGGCACGACCAGGGCCTGGTACCCGGCCCAGGTGCCGGCGACCGCGACCCGCCGCCCGAAGGGCGTGGCCGCCTTGCCCGTGCCCGGGTACAGCCAGGCCTTGCCCGAGGCGTCCTCGGCGAGCAGGTCGGCCTTGCCGTCACCGGTCAGGTCGGCGCCGCCGGCCAGGCGGGAGAGACCCTTCCAGCCGGTGGCGACGCGGACCCGGTCGGCGAAGGGCGCAGCCGCCTTCCCCGTACCCGCGTACAGCCAGAGGCCGCCGGAGGCGTCCCGGGCCAGCAGGTCCGCCTTGCGGTCGCCGGTCAGGTCGCCGGCGCCGGCGATCAGGTCGTAGACGTTCCAGCCGCCGCCGACCTTCCTGCGCTCGTACAGGCCGCCGCCCTGCTCGCCCTCGACGTCGTAGAACCACAGCACGCCCGCGGCGTCGCGGCCGACGACCGGGCCGCCGGTGCTCTGGACGGTCATCGGCGCCAGCCGCGCGAGCGCGGTGTAGCGGCCCCATTTCGAGTCGATGGTGTCCACGCGCTCGAAGACGCGCGGGGCCCGGCCCGTGCCGACGTGGACGTTCAGGCTGCCGTCGGCCGCGCGGCGCAGCAGCTGGTAGCGCTCACGGACGGGCGTGCCGCCGGTGACGCCGAAGGTGCCCTGCGCGCCGGAGTCGCTCCAGCCGGCCGTGTACACGTTGTAGTTGGCAAAGGCGTCGATCTTCCACATGGGGCTCTTGGCCGCGGCCTTCAGCCGGTACGTGATCTTCACGTCGCCGGGCTTCACGTCACAGGTGAAGCCCTCCCAGTACAGCTCGCCGGTCCTGACCTCGCAGTTGCCCGCGCCGGCGCCGGCCTTGACGGAGACCAGCTCGACCTTCAGCTCGCCCGGGTCCCAGGCGCGGAAGCCGCGGCTGGGGGCGAAGCCGACGCTCAGCCTGCCCTTGTCGATGGCGTGGACGTTCACCGTGTGGGTGACCGAGCCCCCCGCGGGCACGGCCGGCAGGGTGAGCCGCACCTTGTTCTTCTTGACGTGCTCGGCGGTGAGCACCCGGACGCTGTGCGCCTCGACCGTGCCCTTGACCGGCGAACTGCCGGACAGCTGGGCGGCCTTGACGGCCTTGTCGATGCTGGCGCCGCGAGGCGCGTAGGCCACGCCGAAGTGCAGTCGGGTGTCGTCCTTCACCGACTCGCCGGCCGTCACCGAGGGGCCGACGTAGCCGTTGTCCTCGCTGGTCGGGCAGAGGAAGACGCCCTTGACGGTCGCCGAGGGGGTGCAGTCCAGGCCCGGCAGGGCCGTCATCCCGGCGGGCAGGCCGCCCTGGGCCCAGGACGCGTCGGTCAGCGGCGCCTTCGACAGGGCGTACACGAGGGTGCCGTTCGGCGTGCCGGTCAGCAGGTCGGGCCGCAGGGCGGCGGCCGAGCCTTCGCCGGGCGGGATCACGTGGTCGAGGTAGGTGAAGGAGTAGTCGTCGTTCCCGGCGGCCAGGGCGGGGCCCGCGCTCACGACACCCGTCGCGACCAGGGCCGCCGAGCCCGTCAGAACACCCCCGAGAAGACCGAGGCGCCGCGCGCCCCGGCTCATGAATCCGCGCATGTTCGCGCTCCACACATGAAGGCGGCAGTGTGCCTGCCGCGGCAACGCCATGTTCCCCGCATGGCGCGCCGATCAAGACGGTGCCGAGGGGCCCCGGGTTGCTCGCCCCACCGCATTCGCGGGCATGAAGCGGGCACGAGGCGGGCACGAGGCGGGCATGACGAAGGCCCCCGGCCGGATCGGGCCGGGGGCCTCGCGCAAGAGCCGCCTGTCGGAATCGAACCGACGACCTCAAGATTACAAGTCAAGCGCTCTAGCCAACTGAGCTAAGGCGGCACGCCCGTGCAGTGTACCCAGGCCGCGGGACGGGTGGCGTTCGATATCTCACGTGCCCGGGGGTGCTGACAGGAGGCGGTCCGGGCAGGTAGCGTCGCCGGAGGTCCACCCCAGGTGGACTAGACCCATCCTTCCTTTACTCGGATCGTCCGGCACGTTCCTGCCGGTGAAGGGACGCATCACCATGGCTTCCGTTACTTTCGACGGCGCAACGCGCCTGTACCCCGGCGCCGACAAGCCCGCCGTCGACGCGCTGAACCTTGAGATCGAGCACGGCGAGTTCCTCGTCCTCGTCGGCCCCTCCGGCTGTGGCAAGTCCACCTCCCTCCGCATGCTCGCAGGCCTGGAGGACGTCAACGGCGGAGCGATCCGCATCGGCGACAAGGACGTCACGCACCTGCCGCCGAAGGACCGCGACATCGCGATGGTCTTCCAGAACTACGCGCTGTACCCGCACATGACCGTCGCCGACAACATGGGCTTTGCGCTCAAGATCGCCGGCGAGGACAAGGCCACGATCCGCCGGAAGGTGGAGGACGCGGCGAAGATGCTGGACCTCACCCAGTACCTCGACCGCAAGCCGAAGGCGCTCTCCGGCGGTCAGCGCCAGCGCGTGGCCATGGGCCGCGCCATCGTCCGCAAGCCGCAGGTCTTCCTGATGGACGAGCCGCTGTCGAACCTCGACGCCAAGCTCCGCGTGTCGACCCGTACGCAGATCGCCGCGCTCCAGCGCGACCTGGGCATCACCACCGTGTACGTCACCCACGACCAGGTCGAGGCCATGACCATGGGCGACCGGGTGGCCGTGCTCAAGGACGGTCTGCTCCAGCAGGTCGACACCCCGCGCAACATGTACGACCGCCCGGCGAACCTCTTCGTGGCCGGCTTCATCGGCTCCCCGGCCATGAACCTCGTCGAGGTCGCGATCACCGACGGCGGCGTGAAGTTCGGCGACAGCGTCGTCCCGGTCTCCCGCGAGGCCCTGGCCGGCGCCACCGACAAGGGCGACAAGACCGTCACCGTGGGCATCCGCCCCGAGCACTTCGACCTCGCCGACGAGGGCGGGCTGGCGGTCCGCGTCAACGTCGTCGAGGAACTCGGCGCCGACGGCTACGTCTACGGCACCGCCGAGATCGGCGGCCACAGCACGGACCTGGTCGTCCGCGTGAACGGCCGCCGGGTGCCGGAGAAGGGCTCCACGGTCCACGTGGTGCCCCACGGCGGCGAGATCCACGTCTTCTCGACGTCCACGGGCGAACGCCTCTCCGACTGACGCCGGCCGCCGCACGGCCGCACCGAAGCGGCGGGCTCCCTCCCCAGGGACCCCGCCGCTCCGCCGTTCCCCCGGCAGCCAAGGGGAGTGGGGCGGGAGCCCCTGGGGACACCTCCCAGCGGTAGCTGCGGGAGGGACGGGCCCGCAGGACGACGGCCCGCACCCGGTACCGGCCGGCACCCGCAAGCGCACCCCGCGCCCCCTGCACAACCGCACCCCGCACGGGACCCGCACCCGGCCCGGCCCCCGCACCCGGCACGGGCCCCGCACGGGAGATTGCGCCACCCGGCCCCTCCCGGTCGCCGGAAGAGCGGCACCCCGGCAGCGTGGGCCACATGGCTCCGGTCCCCCTCCCGATCTGCGCCCCGCCCCCGCACCCGCGCCTCGCCGCACCGCCGCCGAGCCGCGTGCCGCTGCTCGCCGTCTGCCTCGCGTACACCGCGCTCCAGCTCCTGGCCGTCGTACCCGGCAGCCCCCTCGGCTGGGACGAGACGGTGTACGTCAGCCAGGTCAGCCCCCAGGCGCCGGCCGCCTTCTTCAGCGCCCCGCGCGCCCGCGGCATCACCCTCCTCGCCGCCCCGGTCACCCTGGTGACCACCGGCACGACCGCCCTGCACGTCTGGTTCGCGCTGCTCTCCGGCGCGGCCCTGTACCTCTCCTTCGCCGTCTGGCGCCCGCTGCTGCCCTCCCCCGTCGTCACCACCGCCGCCGGCCTCTTCGCCGGCCTGTGGGTGACGCTCCTCTACGGCCCCCAGGTCATGCCCAACCTGTGGGTGGCCTTCGGCGCCCTCGCCGCCGTCGGCTGCTTCCTCCGCTGCCTGCCCCGCAGGCCCGCCGACCCCCTGGCCGCCGTCGCGAGCCGCGCGTACGGGGCCGGCTCCGCGTACGCCCCCGGCTCCGCCTACCGCACCGACTACCCGCACGCCACCGCCCTCCCGTACGGCACGGCCCGCGCCTACGCGACCGACCTCCCCTACGGCACCGCCCGCGCCTACGGCCCCCCGGCCACCCGCACGGCCGACGCCCGGGCCCGCCCGCTGGCCGGGCTGGCCGCCGCCGCGGCCGTGGTCGCGCTGATGCGCCCGGCCGACGCCCTCTGGCTCCTCCTCCCCCTCGCGGCCGTGGCCCTCTGGCGCCGCGCGCCCCTCGTCCTCGCCGTGCTCTGCGCGGGCCTGGCCGTCGGCGGCGCCGAGTGGGTGGTCGAGGCGTACCTCCGCTACGGCGGCCCCGCCGCCCGCCTGCACCGGGCCGGCGAGATCCAGGGCGGCTTCGGCTGGCACCCGGCGTTCGCCGACCAGCTGCGGGCCCTCACCGACGGCCGCACCCTCTGCCGCCCCTGCGAAGGCGCCGTGCGCCGTCCGCTGCTCGCCCTCTGGTGGCTGCTGCTGCCCGTCGCCACCGCGGCCGGGCTGTTCCTGGCCCGCCCGCTGCGGCCGGCCCTCGTGGTGGCCACGGCGGCCGCCGCGTCGCTGGCCGTGCCGTACCTGCTGCTGCTCGGCTACGCCGCCCCGCGCTTCCTGCTCCCCGCCTACGCCCTGCTGTCCCTGCCCGTCGCGGCCGGGCTGGTGGCCGCCGCCCGCCCCTCCGCCGTGCGGCCCGAGGGGGTACGGCCCGCCGGCGCCCGCCCGGGCCGGGCGGCGGCGCTCGCCCTCGCCCTGGCCCTCGCCGCCCACCTGGCCGTCCAGTTCGCCGTACTCGACCGCGTCGCCGACCGGGCCCGTGAGAGCGGCGCGGCCTTCGAGCGCGTCCGGGCCGAACTGCGCCGCCACGGCGTCGTACCGCCCTGCGTCGTGACCGGGTACGAGGCGGTGCGGCTCGGCTACGCGCTGGGCTGCGCCTCCCGCCAAGTCGGCGGCCACGACGGGAGCATCGAACCCGCCGGCCTCCAATCGGCCGCCCTCACCGGCCCGGTGGCGCTGCTCACCGCCGGCGCCGGCCCGCCGCCCCCGTACGCGCGGGACTGGGAACCGGTGCCGCTGCCGCCCCTCCCCGGCACCCCGCAGCTCCGCGCCTTCCTGTCGCCCAGTACGACGAATACCCCGGCAGAACGGGCGCTTTCGAGCCCCGTACGTCAACAGCCCATTCGAAAAGCCACGTCGAACCATCCCTCAACAGGGTGACTAAATGTCGCCAAATCTTCACCGAGCGCTACTCTCGCCCTCGTGACCCACACTGCCCGCCGTATCGGCCGATCCCTCGCCCTGGTCCTGCCCGTCGTCCTGGTCCTGTCCGGGACCCTCGCGGTCACCATGGTCCCCTGGGCCGACAACGCCCCGTCCCAGATCCTCACGGCCTCCGCCGAGAACGTCTCCGTGCCGGCCAAGTCCCGTGCGCCGCAGGACGTTCTGCGCGAGAAGCTCCTCGGCGAGCTCCAGGCCAAGAAGGACCCCGGGCTCGTCCTGACCCACCTCCAGCAGGAGGTCGACCGCAGGCCCTCGCTCGCCGAGTACTGCGGCGGGATCGCCCGCGCGCTGGGCCGCGCCGCCGTGAACATCTACGGGCCCACCAAGGCGCAGACGTACGCGCGCCCCGTGTGCGACACCTCCTTCGCCTCCGGCGTGGCCTCCTTCGGCTGAACCGGCCCCGTACGGCGTCCTGTACGGCGGCCCGTACGGCGGCCCGTACGGCGCCTCGTACGGACCTCCGCACGGACCCCGCGGCGGCAGCCGAGTCCGCCGCGCCCCCGGCACGGTGGCGGCCCGGGCCCCGAGCCCCCGGGCCGCCACGCCGCCGGCAACCGCCCCGCATAGGCTGCGGGGCATGACGGCAGACCCCTCAGCCACCACCGCAGACACCGCGGCCGCGTTCCCCGCCGCCCCGACCCAGGCAGTCGTCCTGGCCGGCGGCCAGGGATCGCGGCTGCGTCCGTACACCGACGACCGCCCCAAGCCGATGGTCGAGATCCCCGGCACGGGCGTGCCGATCATCGGCCACCAGCTGGCCTGGCTGGCGTCCGAGGGCGTCACCGACGCCGTCGTCTCCTGCGGGCACCTCGCCGAGGTGCTCCAGGAGTGGCTCGCCGGAGCCGACCTCCCGCTCCGGGTGACCACCGTGGTCGAGACCGAGCCGCTGGGCCGCGGCGGCGGCCTCAAGTACGCGGCCGCGCACCTCCCGCATCCCGACCGGCCCTGGTACGCGACCAACGGCGACATCTGGACCCGCTTCTCGCTGCGCGAGATGGCCGCCTTCCACGAGGAGCGCGCCGCGACCGCGACCCTCGCGCTGGCCCGGCCGCGCATCCCCTGGGGCGCCGTGGAGACCAACGAGTTCGGGCACGTGCTGGACTTCATCGAGTCCCCGCCGTCGCCGTACCTGATCAACGCGGGCGTGTACGTGTTCTCGCCCGAGTTCGCCTCCCTGCTGCCCGACCGCGGCGACCACGAGCGCACCACCTTCCCGCGGCTGGCCCGCGAACGCCGGCTGGCCGGCTTCCCGTTGCCCCAGGGCGCCTACTGGCGGGCGATCGACACCGCGAAGGACCTCACCGAGGCGGCGAAGGAACTCGCCTCCCAGCGGGGCGCGTAGCCGCCCCACTGCGGCCCGCGGCGGCAACGGCGACCGGCACCGCCGCACGGCGACGCGACCGGCACCGCCCGGGCAACGCGACCGGCACGGTCAGGGCACGCGGAAGGGCCCGGCGCACACAGCGTGCGCCGGGCCCTTCCGCGTGCCGTGCCGGGATCAGCCCAGGAGGCCGCCGACCAGCCCGCCCCGCTGCTCCTGCGGCGGCTCGCTGCCGCTGCCGCCACCGCTGCCGCCGGTGCTCGACCCGCCGGACGAGGTGGGGCCGGCCGAGGTCGACGACGGCGCACGCGGCGCGGTCTGGCGCGGCGACGACTCGGTACGGCCGGCGCCCTGGGTGGCCGTCGGCGACTGCGCGCCGGACGTGGCGGTCTCCCGTACCCGCTCCGGCTGCGTGCGCTCCGCCTTCGGGGCCTTGGTGGCCTCGGCGGACGGCTCGCCGGTCTTCGCCGGCTTGCGGGCCGCCTTGCGGGCCTTGCCGGGCTCGGTCGGGAGCGGGGATCCCGGCAGGTAGTTGCTCGGCGCGTCCTCCGGCCCCGGCACGGTGACCACGGTGGTCGAGCGGACCGCGCCGCCCAGCAGGGAGCCGATCAGCAGCGTGAGGCCGACGACCAGGGTCGCCATGACCGCGCCGCGCCGCAGCACCCGGCGCCGCAGCTCGCCCAGCCCGGCGCGCGGGCCGAGCGTGCGCCAGGCCTCGCCGGCCAGGCGGCCGTCGAGCGAGTAGACGGGGGCGCCGGCGATGATCAGCGGGCTCCAGGCGGCGAGGTAGATGATGTCAGGCGCGTCGTACGCCGGTACGGTCCGCCAGCTCACGGTCATCAGCAGGGCCGCCGAGAGCAGCGTCCCGATGCAGGCCGCGAACCGCTGCCAGAGGCCGAAGACCGTGAGCACACCCACGATGACCTGGAGGAACGCCACGCTCAGCCCGGCGCCGACCGGGTGGGCCAGCGCGAAGTCCCGCAGCGGCTCGGCCAGCGCCCAGGGGTGCAGGGTGTGCAGCCAGGTGACCATGGAGCCGCGCTCGCCGCCGTCGAAGTACACGGGGTCGCACAGCTTGCCCATGCCGGCGTAGATCGAGATGAAGCCGAGGAACACCCGCAGCGGCAGCAGCACCACCCCGAGGTTCATCCGGCGGCCCGGGAAGTAGGCCTCCACGGCCGGGTCCACGGGGGCCCGGCGGACGGCGCTGATCTCCGCCACGTCCTGGCCGTACGCGTCGGTGCGCCCGTAGTCGGCGGTGTACCCGGAGTCGTACGGGGCCCCGATCGGGCGCCCGAAGTCGCGTACGGGCGTGAGGATCTGGGTGTCGTCGTCCACGGCGGAGCGCTGGCCGACGACCGTCGGCGTCGGCATGGTGTCGTCGCCGAGCTCCACGCGCGGGATGACCTGGGTCGCCGCCCCTCCCCCCGCGTCCGCCCCGGCGCCCCACGAGGTACGGGCCCCGGCCTCGCGTACGGCCTGGAGCAGCCCGCCGGTGGCCGCCGCGTCGCCGGGCCCGGCCTTTCCGCTCCACACGACGGGGGCCCGCCGCCGTGCACCGGCGGCGGCACCGGCCACGGCGCCGGCGGCGCCGAGGACGGGCATCCTGGCGGGGGCCGCGCCGGCCTTGGGCCGCCCCTTGGGGGCGAGCTGCACGCGGAAGCTGGCGTGGTTGACGATGACCTGCGCGGGGTCGCACGGCACCTTGACCATGCTCAGCGAGGGCTGGTCGTCGAACCTCGGCGTTCTGGTGTCCACACTCATCTAACCGAGTGATGAGTGTTTAGGACACTGCCTTGACAACAGGGATGTGTCCGAGACCCGTCAAGATCCGGCCACCTTGGCCCCGCCGGAGAACGCGTGAACGAAACCCCGGTCGCCCGGCCGACCTCCGTCACCCCGCAGCCCCCGTCAGGCCGTGAGGCACCGCGATCTTGTGCGTACGAGTGACGGCGCCCTAGGGTCGAATTCATGAATCTCCTGATAACCGGCGGAGCCGGATTTATCGGCTCGCATTTCACCGCTTCCGCCCTCGGCGGTGGACAGCACTTCGCCCAGGACATCCGTGTCACCGTGCTGGACAGCCTGACGCGTTCGGGTAATCCGGCGAATCTCGATTCCGTGGCCACCGACCCGAGATTCCGCTTCGTCCACGGCGATATCCGCGACGTGCGGCTCGTCGACCGGGTCATGGCGGGGCACGACGCGGTCGTGCACTTCGCGGCAGAAACCCACGTGGACCGCTCGATCAGCTCGGCCGGCCCCTTCGTGGCGACGAACGTGGTGGGCACGCAGGTACTGCTGGACGCCGCCCTGAGGCATTCCGTCGGACGCTTCGTCCACGTGTCCACCGACGAGGTCTACGGATCCGTCAGCGACGGATCGTGGTCGGAGTCCAGCCCGCTGGAGCCCAACTCGCCCTACGCGGCGTCCAAGGCCTCCGCCGATCTTCTCGCGCTCTCCTACCAGCGCACGCACAGCTTGGACGTCGTGGTCTCCCGCTCCTCGAACACGTACGGGCCGCGCCAGTTCCCCGAGAAGCTCATTCCGCTCTTTCTCACGAATCTGATGGAGGGAGTGCCCGTCCCCCTCTACGGCAACGGCCAGAACGTCCGCGACTGGCTGCACGTGTCCGACCATTGCCGAGCCATCGAACTGATCCTCCACCGCGGAAAGTCCGGGGAGGTGTACAACGTCGGAGGGGGTACGGAGCTGACCAACGAGGACGTCACCGCGCGATTGCTGAGCGCCTGCGACGCTGGATGGGACATGGTCGACCGAGTGCCGGACCGGAAAGGCCACGACCTGCGCTATTCACTCGACACCCGGAAGATAACCGCCGAACTCGGATACGCCCCGCAGAGGAAATTCGACGAGGCGCTCGAAGAAACGGTCAGGTGGTACCGGGACAACCGTTCCTGGTGGCAGCCGCTCAAAGCAGCGGCGGCTTTGACGTGAGCATCCGATGGCTCGTCACCGGCGCAGGCGGCATGTTGGGCCGCGACCTCGTCGGCCTCCTGCGCGCCAGGAACCACGACGTCACCGCGGCCACCCGCGCCGATCTCGACATCTGCGACGCCTCAGCCGCACTCCGCTGCGTCGCCGGGCACGACGTGGTCGTCAACGCCGCGGCATGGACGGACGTCGACGGCTCCGAAGGGAACGAGGCGGCAGCCACCTCGGTCAACGGAGGCGGTGTCGGCAACCTGGCCCGTGCTTGTGGCACTCACGACGCAAAGCTGATTCAGGTGTCCACGGACTACGTCTTCTCTGGCGAGCATGTCCCGGGAAGGAACACCGCCTACGCCGAGGACTCCCCAACCGGGCCGGTCAACGCGTACGGGAGGAGCAAGCTCGCCGGGGAACGCGCCGTCGCGGAGCTGCTGCCGCACAGCGGATACGTCGTGCGCACGTCGTGGCTGTACGCCGGTCATGGCAGGAACTTCGCGACCACGATGCTGGACCTCGCCGCCCGCCAGGAGACCGTGCAGGTCGTCACCGACCAGCGCGGACACCCGACCTGGTCCGGAGTGCTGGCCGACCGCCTGGCCGAGGCGGGCGCCAGGGCGATTGCCGGCGCCCTGCCTCCAGGCACGTACCACGGCACCGGGACGGGGCACACGACCTGGTTCGAACTCGCGAGAGTGATCTTCGAGCTCTCCGGACTCGACCCGGAACGTGTTCGGCCCACGACCTCCGGCGCACTCGGGCGTCCGGCCAGGAGGCCGGAACGCTCCGTCATGAGTCAGGACCGCTGGCGGACGGCGGGCCTGGCGCCGCTGCCGCCCTGGCGGGACCAGCTGGCCGCCGCGCTACAGACCCCCGACTTCGCCCGCCGGTCGGCGTTGGCTCGCCGCTCCCTCCCGCACGGCACAGGCCGCGTAGTCCGGAAGGATTCCCGATGCACGAGCGGCAGCCAGTGACGGGGCCGCCAAATCGCGCTCGGAGAGCACGGGCCGCTCCGTCGGCCAGTCGATGGCCAGAGATGTGTCCAGAGGGTCTATCGCGTGCTCCAAGTGCGGCGCATAGGTCTCGGAACTCAGGTAGCACAGCGTCGCGTCGTCGGTGAGGGCGCAGAATCCGTGCCCCAGCCCCGCCGGTATGTACAGCGCCGTGCGGTCGACGTCGTCCAGCCGCACGGCCTCCCACCGCCCGAAACCGGGTGAGCCCACACGCAGGTCCACGACCACGTCCAGCACGGCGCCACGGACGCACGTCACGTACTTGGCCTGGCCGGGCGGCACGACCGAGAAGTGGATCCCCCGGACGACGCCCTTCGCGGATACGGAGACGTTGGCCTGGGCGACCGTCATGGTGTGCCCCACCACCTCGGCGAGGAGATCGGGCCGGAACCACTCCAGGAAGGCTCCCCGGACATCGGTGTGCTGGTCCGGGCCGATCTCCCAGCATCCGCTGACCGACAGCTCGGAGAACCTCACGACCTCACCCACCCGGCCCGCACCCGGCCGCGGACCGTCAGCCGCGCTTGCGGGCGGCCTCGTACAGGACCACACCGGCGGCGACACCGGCGTTCAGGGACTCCGCCCCGCCCGGCATCGGGATGCGGACCAGGAAGTCGCAGGTCTCGCCGACCAGGCGGCCCAGACCCTTGCCCTCGCTGCCGACGACGATGACGACCGGCCCGGACAGCGCGTCGAGCTCCTGCACCTCGTGCTCGCCCTCGGCCGCCAGGCCGACGACCGTGATGCCGGCCTTCTTGTAGTCCTGGAGCGCACGGGTCAGGTTGGTGACGCGCGCGACGGGCGTACGGGCGGCGGTGCCGGCCGACGTCTTCCACGCACCGGCGGTCATGCCGGCCGCACGCCGCTCGGGGATGACCACGCCGTGGCCGCCGAAGGCGGAGACGGAGCGGACGATCGCGCCCAGGTTGCGCGGGTCGGTGACCCCGTCCAGGGCCACGATCAGCGGGTCCTCGCCCGCGTCGTACGCCTCGGCGGTCAGGTCCTCCGGGTGCGCGTACTCGTACGGCGGGACCTGGAGCACCAGGCCCTGGTGGTTGAGCCCGCCGGTCATCCGGTCGAGTTCGGGGCGCGGGGCCTCCATCAGGTTGATGTTGCCGCGCTGCTGGGCGAGCGCGAGGGCCTCGCGGACGCGCTCGTCGTTGTCGATGAACTGCTGGACGTACAGGGTGGTGGCGGGCACGCCGTCGCGCAGCGCCTCGAAGACCGGGTTGCGGCCGACGACCATCTCGCTGGTGCCCTTGGGGCCGCCGCGGCGCGGGGCCGGACGGCGCTTGGCCGCCTGCCGCGCCTTGGCGTTGGAGATGCGGAAGGCCTTGTGGCCCTTGCGGTCCTCGGCCTTGGGCGTGGGGCCCTTGCCCTCAAGACCCTTGCGCCGCTGGCCACCGCTGCCGACCGTGGCGCCCTTCTTGTTGGACGTGCGGCGGTTCCTGCGCTGGCTGTTCCCGGCCATGACCTACCTGTTTCGTTTCTGCAGACGTGTGTACGTAATGAAGTGTGCCGCCCGGAGGCCCGGGCGGCACCTGTGGACGGCCCCGTGACCGGGCCCGCGGCCGCGGCTAGCGCTGACCGAGGCTCCAGCGGGGGCCGGCCGGGCTGTCCTCGATGACCAGGCCGGACTGGTTGAGCTGGTCGCGGATGGCGTCGGCGGTCGCCCAGTCCTTGCGGGCCCGGGCGGACTCGCGCTGCTCCAGGACCATGCGCACGAGGGTGTCGACGGCGCCGTGGAGGTCCTCGCCGCGCTCCGCCTCGCCCGCCCAGTGCGGGTCCAGCGGGTCGAGGCCCAGGACGCCGAGCATCGCGCGCACCTCGGCGAGGCGGGCGACGGCGCCCTCCTTGTCGTCGGCGGCCAGCGCGCTGTTGCCCTGGCGGACGGTGGTGTGGACGATCGCGAGCGCCTGCGGGACGCCCAGGTCGTCGTCCATCGCCTCGGCGAAGGCCGGGGGCACCTCGTCGGCGGGCTCGACGGCCCGGCCGGCCATCTCGGTCACCCGCTGGCAGAAGCCCTCGATCCGCGCGAACGCCGAATCCGCCTCGCGCAGCGCCTCCTCGCTGTACTCGATCATCGAGCGGTAGTGCGGGGTGCCCAGGTAGTAGCGCAGGACGATGGGACGCCAGTTCTTCAGCATCTCGGAGACCAGCACCGAGTTGCCGAGGGACTTGGACATCTTCTCGCCGCTGAGCGTGACCCAGGCGTTGTGCACCCAGTACTTCGCGAACTCGTCGCCGTAGGCCTTGGCCTGGGCGATCTCGTTCTCGTGGTGCGGGAAGATCAGGTCGATGCCGCCGCCGTGGATGTCGAAGGCGGAGCCGAGGTACTTGTGGGCCATGGCCGAGCACTCCAGGTGCCAGCCGGGACGGCCGCGGCCCCAGGGGGTCTCCCAGGAGGGCTCGCCGGGCTTGACGGCCTTCCACATGGCGAAGTCGCGGGGGTCGCGCTTGCCCGTCTCGCCCTCGCCGGAGGGCTGGAGCAGGTTGTCCAGCTCCTGGTTGGACAGCTCCAGGTAGCCGGGGAAGGAGCGCACGTCGAAGTAGACGTTGCCGTCCGCCTCGTAGGCGTGGCCGCGCTCGATCAGGCCGCGCATCATCTCGACCATCTCGGTGACGTGGCCGGTGGCGCGGGGCTCGTAGGTCGGCGGGAGGCAGCCCAGGCCGTCGTAGCCGTCGTTGAAGGCGCGCTCGTTCTCGTACCCGATGGACCACCAGGGGCGGCCCTGGTCCGCCGACTTGGCGATGATCTTGTCGTCGATGTCCGTGACGTTCCGGATGAAGGTCACGTCGTAGCCGCGGTAGGCGAACCAGCGGCGCATGATGTCGAAGTTCAGGCCGGACCGGATGTGCCCGATGTGCGGGGCGGCCTGCACGGTCGCGCCACAGAGGTAGATCGAGACACAGCCCGGCTTGAGCGGGGTGAAATCGCGGATCTGCCGGGCGCTGGTGTCGTACAGGCGAATAGTCACGGCATCCAGGGTAGTGCTCCTGTGGCAGTGCCCCGCGACCCTTCCGGGGCGCGGGGCGCGTTTGTTGCCGAAGTGCGGCCGGGATTCGTGGCGGACGCGGTGGGGACTCAGCTCCCGTTCGTGCGGTACACCAGCGCGGTCGCGATGGCGGCGAGGCCTTCGGCCCGGCCGGTCAGGCCCAGGCCGTCGGTGGTGGTGCCGGAGACGGAGACCGGCGCGCCGACCGCGGCGCCGAGCGCCTTCTGCGCCTCCTCGCGCCGCTTGCCGACCTTCGGCCGTACGCCGATGACCTGCACGGACACGTTCCCGATCTCGAAACCGGCGGCGCGCACGATACGGGCGGCCTCACCCAGAAGCGTGACACCGGAGGCGCCCGACCACTCGGGCCGCGAGGTCCCGAAGTGGGCGCCGAGGTCCCCGACGCCGGCCGCGGAGAACAGGGCGTCGCAGGCGGCGTGGGCGGCCACGTCGCCGTCGGAGTGCCCGGCGAGCCCGTAGCCCTCGTTCTCGGGGCCGTCCCAGAGCAGGCCGGCGCACCACAGCTCGCGGCCCTGCTCGAAGGCGTGGACGTCGGTGCCGATGCCGACGAGGGGGATCAGGGGCTGCTCAGTAGGCATCGGTGGCCCTCCTGCGGGCGAGTACGGCCTCGGCGAGGACGAGGTCCAGCGGGCGGGTCACCTTGAAGGCCTCCTCGTGCCCGGGCACGAGGACGACGGGCACGCCGAGCAGCTCGACGAGCCCGGCGTCGTCCGTGGCGCCCTCGCCGCTGACGGCGGTCTTCTCGTGGGCGCGCAGCAGGGTCTCGCGGTCGAAGCCCTGCGGGGTCTGGACGGCGCGCAGCCGGGAGCGCTCGGGGGTGGCGACGACCGGCTCCGGCTCGCCGCCGGTGCGCGGCTGGACCTCCTTGACCGTGTCGGCGAGGGGCAGCGCGGGCACGACGGCGGGGGCGCCGTCGCGGACCGCCTCGACGACGGAGTCGACGGTGTCGACGGGCACCAGGGGCCGGGCCGCGTCGTGGACCAGTACGGAGGTGACGTCCGCCGGGAGGGCCTCCAGGCCCAGGCGCACGGACTCCTGGCGGGTCTCGCCGCCGGGCACGACCACGAAGTCCGTGCGCTCGGGCAGGGCGTGCTCGTCGAGGAGGTTGCGCACCTCGGCCGCCCCGTCCGGCGGGGCCACCACGACGACGACGCCGACGGCGCGGGAGCGCGCCATGGCCCGTACGGCGTGGATCAGCATCGGGATGCCGCCGAGGGTGCGCAGCGCCTTGGGGGCGCCGGGCCCCAGGCGTACGCCGCGGCCGGCCGCGGGGATCACCGCGGCGGTCCTCCCGCGGCTGCCGCCGGGGGTGTCCCCGGCGGTGGCGGGACGCGTTACGTCAGACATGCATGGCTCCGGACAGTGACGTCGTCGTGACATCGGTGGGGCGGCCAGGTTTGTCGCCTCGGCCGACGTGGGTATGGCCTGAAGGTGCCGGGCACGATGCCCTGACCGGGGCCCCTTCCGTGACGACCGGTCAAGCTGGCTGCCCGAGCCCGGCACGCCAGGGAGAGACGTTTCAGGGAACACGCGGGGCGGCGGCGGGCGCACGCCCTGCGGTGAGAACGGGGTCGGATCCGGCTGCGTGGCCGGGCCCGGCGAGGTCGGACCCAGGGCCGGTCTCGGTACGGGACCGGGAGCGGCACCGGGTCGGACGCAGACATGCCGCAGCGCCCGGCGACAGAAGGACTGTCATCGGGCACCGCGGCACAACTGTCGCGTCAGGACGCAGGGACGCGTCAGGACGCGAGGACCTCGTCGAGGAGAGCCTCGGCCTTGTCCTCGTTGGTGTTCTCAGCGAGCGCCAGCTCGCTGACCAGGATCTGACGGGCCTTGGCGAGCATGCGCTTCTCGCCCGCCGACAGTCCGCGCTCGCGCTCGCGGCGCCACAGGTCGCGCACCACTTCGGCGACCTTGATGACGTCGCCGGACGCGAGCTTCTCCAGGTTTGCCTTGTAGCGACGGGACCAGTTCGTCGGCTCTTCGGCGTACGGTGCGCGCAGCACCTCGAAGACCCGGTCCAGCCCGTCCTGGCCGACCACATCGCGAACGCCGACGAACTCCGCATTGTCCGCGGGCACACGCACCGTCAGGTCGCCCTGGGCGACCTTGAGCACCAAGTAGGTCTTGTCCACGCCTTTGATCTGGCGAGTTTCGATGGCCTCGATCAGCGCGGCCCCGTGATGGGGATAGACCACGGTGTCGCCAACCTTGAACGTCATGTGACAGGTACCCCTTCCGTGGCTATCAAGAGTAACACGAGAACGAGCTGTTCTGAATGGCGTTTCCGCAGGTCAGGGCATATCTCGGGGCTTGACAACACAGACGCGTACGTGCTGCGGAGGGCTTCCGGAGGGGGGTATTCGCAGGTCGGAGCGGCTGTGCGCACGAGGCGAAACGACCACGTTACACCTCTCGGGGGACCCGCACGAAGTGATGTACGTCCCGTTTTGCGTGGTTCGAAGCCGGGAAACGGAAGTACTCCGTTCGACTGGCGCACACCTGTCCCGGGGCCAATCCCGAATTGATCACGGAGGCGGCCGTGAAGCCGATCACGCTCCCGCTCCGGTGAAATGCCGGCCGGCGGAGGAAGACATCCGGAAGGCACCGCGGTAATTGATCACGCGCGTTTTGTGAGCGCTATGTGAAGGCGCGCAGGAAAGGAAGATCGAGGACCCGGCCGGGAGGCGCTCCGCGCGGCGCGGAGGGTCGGGTGCGGACGCGGGGTGGCGGCTCGGTAACCTAAGCCCGCTGACACACCCTTAGGGCGGCTTTACCTGTCCAGGCAGAGCCCCCGTTCCGCCTAGACCGTCCTTCGTCCAAGGAGTTGCCGCCGCCGTGAGCCGCAGCCTTCGACGCGGCGCCCTTGCCGCCGCCGCCATCGTCCTCTCGATCGGATCGCTCGCCGCCTGCGGCGCGGGCAACGACGCGCAGACCCTGCAGATCAAGCCGGACAACGCCGCGGCCTCCAAGGGCGACATCGAGGTCCAGAACGCCCTGGTGATCACGCAGCCCGTGCGCGAGGCCAAGGGCCCTGCCGTGGTCTCCGCGACGCTCTTCAACAACGGCACCGCGCCCCAGACCCTGGACGCCATCACCCTTCCGGGTGCCTCCGGCACCGTGAAGCTGAAGGCCGCCGAGGGCTCCGGCAAGATCGTCGTGCCCGGTGGCGGCTCCGTCGTCCTGGGCGGCAAGGGCAACGCCTCCGCCGTGATCGAGAGCGGCCGCGACGGCCTGGAGAACGGCGCCGCGCAGGAGGTCGTCTTCCAGTTCAGCCGGACCGGCGACATCGGCCTGGACGCGTTCGTCGTCCCGGCCACCGGCTACTTCGGCGAGTACGGCCCGTCCGAGCGCCCGGCCCTGCCGTCCCTGAGCGCGTCGCCCAGCCCGTCCGCCTCCGCCTCTGGCGAGGCCGGCCACGGCGCCCAGGCCACCCCCTCCGGCTCCGCCGGCACGCCGTCCGGCTCGGCCGCCACCCCCTCGGGGTCGGCCTCGCACAGCGCCGGTCACTGACGCACCGCCCGTACGGGCACGCGGAAGGGCCCCCACCCGGCAGCGGGTGGGGGCCCTTCCCCGTACGTACGTACCGGCCCGGCGCGGGTCACGCGCCGGGGGCGGCCTACGGCTCGAACTTGTAGCCCAGGCCGCGGACCGTGACCAGGTAGCGCGGGGCGCCCGGGTCCGGCTCGATCTTGGCCCGCAGGCGCTTCACGTGGACGTCGAGGGTCTTGGTGTCGCCGACGTAGTCCGCGCCCCACACCCGGTCGATCAGCTGCATGCGCGTCAGCACGCGGCCCGCGTTGCGCAGCAGCATCTCCAGGAGGTCGAACTCCTTCAGCGGCAGGTCGACCTTGGCCCCGCCGACCGTGACCACGTGGCGGTCGACGTCCATCCGGACCGGCCCGGCCTCCAGCGCGGCGGGGGTGACCTCCTCCGGCTCGCCGCGGCGGCGCAGCACCGCGCGGATTCGGGCGACCAGTTCCCGCGAGGAGAAGGGCTTGGTGACGTAGTCGTCGGCTCCTATCTCCAGCCCTACGACCTTGTCGATCTCGCTGTCCTTGGCGGTGACCATGATGACCGGCACGTTCGAACGGCCCCGCAGCTGACGGCAGACCTCGGTGCCCGGCAGGCCGGGCAGCATCAGGTCGAGGAGGACGAGGTCGGCGCCGTTGCGCTCGAACTCGTCCAGGCCGTCGGGCCCGGTCGCGGCGATGGCGACCTCGAAGCCCTCCTTGCGGAGCATGTAGGAAAGGGCGTCGCTGAAGGATTCCTCATCCTCGACGACGAGCACTCGGGTCACGGAAGGACCTCCGGGGCAGGGATGGCTGTTACTTGGTGGGACTCGGTGCGGTGGTCGGCGGATGCCGGTCCGGCGGTCGGCCGCTTCGGTTCGGCCGCGGCCTCGGGCAGCCGCAGCGTGAAGGTGGAGCCCTGGCCCTCGCTGCTCCACACCGTGACTTCGCCGCCGTGCGACGCGGCCACGTGCTTCACGATGGCGAGGCCCAGACCCGTACCGCCCGTGGCACGGGAGCGGGCCGGGTCGACGCGGTAGAAGCGCTCGAAGATGCGCTCCCGGTCCTTCTCGGGGATGCCGATGCCCTGGTCGGTCACGGCGATCTCGATCAGGTCCCCGCCGGGCGCCGCGACGCGGCGGCCGGCTATGCCCACGCGGGTGCGGGCCGGGGAGTAGTTGACGGCGTTCTCGACGAGGTTGCCGAGGGCTGCGGCGAGCTGGCCGCGGTTGCCCCAGACCCGCAGGTCGGCGGTGCCGCCGGCGGCCATGGTGATCTGCTTGGTGGAGGCGGTGTGCCGGCAGCGGTCGATGGCCTCGGCGACCAGGGTGTCCACCCGGACCGGCTCGGCGTCCTCCAGCGGGTCGTCGTTCTGGACCCGGGAGAGGTCGATCAGCTCCTGGACGAGGTTGGTGAGGCGGGTGGCCTCGATCTGCATGCGGCCGGCGAACCGGATGACGGCCTCCGGGTCGTCCGATGCGTCCATCACGGCCTCGGACAGCAGGGAGAGCGCTCCCACGGGGGTCTTCAGCTCGTGCGAGACGTTCGCGACGAAGTCGCGGCGCACCGCCTCGATGCGGCGGGCCTCCGTGAGGTCCTCGACCAGCAGCAGCACCAGGCGCGAGCCGAGCGGCGCCACCCGGGCGGACACCGCCAGGGCCTCGCCGCGGCCGGTGCCGCGGCGGGGGAGGTCGAGCTCGACCTGCCGTATCTCTCCATCCCTGCGGGTGTCGCGGGCCATGTGGAGCATCGGCTCGACGGCGAGCTTGCCGCCGCGCACCAGGCCGAGCGCGTACGCGGCCGAGCTGGCCTTCACCACGCTGTCGCCCTCGTCGAGCACCACCGCCGAGGAGCGGAGCACCGAGAGCACGGTGTCCACGCCGGGCGGGAGCACCGCGTTGAGGTCGGGGCGCATGGAGCTCCGCGTGGGGCGGGCCTGCTCGCGCTCGCTCCAGCGGAACGCCAGCATGGCGATCACGCCGGTGCACAACCCGGCGATCGCTGCCGCTGCGGCGACCGCCGCGTTCACGTCCATGGATCCAGGTTAAGCAGGCACGACGACAGTTCCACAGCCGTTCGGGTGGCACCTCGAACAGTCGTCGCCCAGAGTTCACCGTGACGACCGTACTGATTCACTTGTGGTGCCGGAGTCCGACGCGTGCGCCGCGCACCGTGGGAGCGTGGGGGTCGAAGCGACACGAAACCCCCGGCCCCCGGCAGTAACGAAGAGAGGGACACCCATGCGGGACGCGTACCACGAGGAACTGGACTCGATCGGCGACGGCCTGGTCGAGATGGCCCGGCTCGTCGGTTCCGCGATCGGGCGGGCCACCACGGCCATGCTCGACGCCGACCTGAAGCTCGCCGAGAGCGTGATCGCCGCTGACCAGAAGATCGACGACCTCCAGCACGACCTAGAGGCCCGCGCCATCGCCCTGCTGGCCCGCCAGCAGCCCGTCGCCACCGACCTGCGCATCGTCGTGACGTCCCTGCGCATGAGCGCCGACCTGGAGCGCTCCGGCGACCTGGCGCAGCACGTGGCGAAGCTCGCCCGGCTGCGCTTCCCCGACACGGCGGTGCCGCGTGACCTGCACGCCACGATCCTGGAGATGGGCCAGCTGGCGCAGCGGCTGATGGCCAAGGCCGCCGAGGTGATCATCACCAAGGACGTCGACCTGGCGATGCAGCTTGAGACGGACGACGACGAGATGGACCAGCTGCACCGCACGCTGTTCCAGCACCTGATGGACGACCGCTGGAAGCACGGCATCGAGACGGCCGTGGACGTGACGCTGCTGGGCCGCTACTACGAGCGGTTCGCGGACCACGCCGTGTCCGTGGCCAAGCGCGTGGTGTACCTGGTGACGGGCGAGCACGCGGACGAGCTGCAGACGCCGGTCGAGGCGTCCTGATCGTCTCCCGGCCGCCACGGCGTCACTGGCGTCACTGCGCCAGTGCGCCGTTGACGCGCCCTCTGGGCTGGGCATGAATGGGGCAGGGCAGTACGCGCGTACGCCCTCCTAGGAGGAACCATGGCCGATTCCCCCGTACCGATCACCCCGGAGCAGGAGCAGCAGCCGCCCGCCGCGCAGCCGCTCCGGCTCCCGCTGCTCGCGGCCTGCGGCTGCGGCTCGGGCTGCGGCTGCGGCTGCCAGTCCGGCGCGCCGTGCCAGTGCGGCGGCTGACCGGCGCACGTGCGCGACGAAGGGCCCTGTCCGGTTGATCCCGGACGGGGCCCGGTCACGCGCCCGGCGGCCACAACAAGTGACCTCACCTCACACGAAGAAGCCCGTCCCCACGTGGAACGGGCTTCTCGTGCGTCGGGGGGTCAGGGGGTCGCCGGCTTGGCGGGGGCGGCCGGGGCCATCGGCTGGGCGGCGGGCTTGGCCTCGGGCTTGGCCAGCAGCGAGTCGGCGGTGTCCTGGAGGGCCGCGACGTTGCCGTTGGACAGCACCAGGTTCGGGTCGAGGACGCGGTCGAGGTGCACGGTCTCCGTCAGGTCGCAGACGTTGAGGTTGTCGGGGGTGTCCGCGGCCTGGGCGGGAGCGGCGGCGCCGAAGAGCAGGGCGACGCCGGCCACGGAGTATCGGTTCAGCTTCATGCGCGGCAGAACGCACGCCCCGGACCCCGGTAATCGGCGCCCGCCCGACCTACCGCGCTCGGCCCCGCCGATCCCCCCGTCCGGCCCCGCGCACGCCCAAGTACGACAAAGCCCCCCACCCGGCGGGGGAGACCGCCGGGTGAGAGGCCTCGGAACGCTTCCGGACTACTTCTTGCCCTGGTTCTTGACCGCTTCGATGGCGGCCGCGGCGGCCTCGGGGTCGAGGTAGGTGCCGCCCGGGTTGAGGGGCTTGAAGTCGGCGTCCAGCTCGTAGGAGAGCGGGATGCCGGTGGGGATGTTCAGGCCCGCGATGTCGGCGTCGGAGATGCCGTCCAGGTGCTTGACCAGGGCGCGGAGCGAGTTGCCGTGGGCGGCCACGAGGACCGTCCGGCCGGCCAGCAGGTCCGGGACGATGCCGTCGTACCAGTACGGGAGCATGCGGACGACGACGTCCTTCAGGCACTCCGTCCTCGGGCGCAGCTCCGGCGGGATGGTGGCGTAGCGCGGGTCCTCGGACTGCGAGAACTCGGTGCCGTCCTCAAGGGCCGGCGGCGGGGTGTCGTACGAGCGGCGCCACAGCATGAACTGCTCCTCGCCGAACTCGGCGAGGGTCTGGGCCTTGTCCTTGCCCTGGAGCGCACCGTAGTGGCGCTCGTTCAGGCGCCAGGAGCGGTGGACCGGGATCCAGTGACGGTCGGCGGACTCCAGGGCGAGCTGCGCGGTGCGGATCGCGCGCTTCTGGAGGGAGGTGTGGACCACGTCGGGGAGCAGACCGGCGTCCTTGAGCAGCTCACCGCCGCGGACCGCCTCCTTCTCGCCCTTCTCGTTGAGGTTGACGTCCACCCAGCCGGTGAACAGGTTCTTCGCGTTCCACTCGCTCTCGCCGTGGCGGAGGAGGATCAGCTTGTACGGTGCGTCGGCCATGCGTACGAGCCTAATGGACGGCAGGAGGCCCTGCGCGCGCCGTCCAGGGGGCGGTCGGGACGGGTCCCGGGACCGGTCCCGGGACCTTCGCCCGGCGCTGTCCCGGCCGAATTGAGTGGCGCTTGAATCCGGCTATACGTAACGTGTCAGCGGTTGGATTGATGCTTACATCGCCGGGGGGATCCAGATGTCCGCTGCCTCGCTCAGGAGAGCCGTCCGCGAGAGCGTCGGCGGACTGCCGCGCGAGTTCTGGTGGCTCTGGACGAGCACGCTCGTCAACCGGCTCGGGGCCTTCGTCGCCACCTTCATGGCCTTGTACCTGACCCTGGAGCGGGGCTACTCGGCCTCCTTCGCGGGACTTGTGGCCGCTCTGCACGGGCTCGGCGGGGTGATCTCCTCCCTGGTGGCCGGGGTGATGACCGACCGGCTCGGGCGCCGACCCACGATGCTGGCCGCCCAGGCCTCGACCGCGTTCTCCGTGGCCCTGCTGGGCTTCATGCAGCACCCGGCGGCCATCGCGGCCGTGGCACTGCTGGTCGGCATGGCCTCCAACGCCTCCCGCCCCGCGGTGCAGGCGATGATGGCCGACATCGTCCGCCCCGAGGACCGGGTCCGCGCCTTCGCGCTGAACTACTGGGCCATCAACCTCGGCTTCGCGGTCTCCGCCGCCGTCGCCGGCTTCGTCGCCGAGTACAGCTACCTGGCCGGCTTCCTCGGCGAGGCGGTGCTCACCCTCGTCTGCGCGGTGCTGGTGTTCGTGAAGCTGCCCGAGTCCCGCCCCGAGCGGACCGGCCGGGCGGCGGCCGCCGAGCCGGAGACCCGGCTCGGGACCGTACTGCGGGACGGCCGGTTCATGGGTGTGGTGGGCCTGTCGTTCCTCATCTCCCTGGTGTTCACGCAGGGCTCGGTCGGCCTGCCGGTGGCCATGGGTTCGGCCGGCTTCACCCCCGGCGACTACGGCCTGGTCATCGCGGTCAACGGCTTCCTGATCGTCGCGCTGCAGATCCCGGTCACCCGGTTCATCGAGCACCGCGACCCGCAGCGGCTGCTGGTCCTCTCGGCGCTCCTCGCGGGGTACGGCTTCGGCCTCACCGCCTTCGCCGGGTCCATCGGTGTGTACGCGCTGACCGTGTGCGTGTGGACGCTGGCCGAGATCATCAACTCCCCGACCCAGATGAGCCTGGTCGTCCGCCTCTCCCCGGTGCACGGCCGGGGCCGCTACCAGGGCATGTACACGATGAGCTGGGCGGTCGCGTCGCTGGTCGCGCCGCTGATGGCGGGGTACGTGATCGACCGCTTCGGCGCCGAGTGGCTGTGGGGCGCGACCGCGATGCTGGGCACGGTGGCCGCGGCCGGGTACTGGGCGCTGATGCGCGGGCTGCCGGCGGGTGACGCTCAGGCGGTCGCGAAGGGTGCGAGCACGGCCGCGGCGGACCGTGAGGACCTCGCGGCCGGTACGGAGAGCCGTACCGCCGTCTAGCCGGGCGGGAGCTCCGCCGGGGACGCGTCCCCGGCAGGGGTCTTCTCCGTGAGGTGCCGGAAGGCGTCCAGGTTGCGCGTGGACTCGCCGCGCGAGGTGCGCCACTCGTACTCGCGCCTGATGGCCGAGGCGAAGCCGAGCTCCAGCAGGGTGTTGAAGGAGCCGTCCGCGCCCTCCAGGACCGAGCCGAGGATACGGTCCAGCTCCTCCGGGGTGACCACGGCCAGCGGCAGCCGCCCGGCCAGGTAGACGTCGCCGAGGTGGTCGACCGCGTAGCTCACGCCGTACAGCCTGAGGTTGCGCTCCAGCAGCCAGCGGTGGACCCCGGCCTCGTTCTCGTCGGGGTGCCGGATGACGAAGGCGTTGACCGACAGCGAGTGCCGGCCGATGCGCAGCGAGCAGGTCGTGGACAGCTTCCGGGTGCCGGGGAGCTTGACGACGTACGAGCCGGGCTCGGGGTTCTCCCACTCCAGGCCGGCGTCGGCGAGGGTGCTCTCGATGGTCTGCGCGGCGGTCAGCGCGGGGTCAGCCATGGTGGGAGCGTACGCGACGGCGGTGATCATGCATCGCCGCGGTGTACACGTCCGCCGTGCCGGCCGCCGCCGTGTCCCAGCCGAAGAACCGCGCGTGCCGCGCCGCCTCGCGCCCCATCCGCTCGGACAGGCCGGGGTCGTCGGCGAAGCGCTTGAGGCGGTCGGCGTAGTCCACCGGGTCGTGCCCGGCCACGAGGAAGCCCGTCACCCCGTCGTTCACGGCCACCGGCAGTCCGCCGACGGCCGCGGCCAGCACCGGGGTGCCCGCAGCCTGGGCCTCGATGGCGACCAGCCCGAAGGACTCGCTGTACGAGGGCATCACCAGCACGGAGGCGGCGCGGAACCAGTCGGCGAGCTGGTCCTGGCCGACCGGCGGGTGGAAGCGGACGAGGTCGGCGATGCCGAGCCTGGCCGCCAGCTTCTGGAGTCCCTCCGGCTTCGCCAGCCCGCTGCCGCTGGGCCCGCCGACCACCGGCACCAGCAGGCGGCGGCGCATGGCCGGCTCGCGGTCGACCAGCTCGGCCACGGCGTGCAGCAGCACGTCCGGAGCCTTGAGCGGCTGGATGCGGCCGGCGAAGAGGGGTATGAGCGCGTCCTGCGGCAGGCCGAGGCGTGCGCGGGCGGCGGCGCGGCCGTCGCCGGGGGTGAAGCGGTCGAGGTTGACGCCCGGGTGCACGACGGCGACCTTCGCCGGGTCCGCCTCGTAGTGGCGCACCAGCTCGTCGGCCTCCCCGGCGGTGTTCGCGATGAGGCGGTCGGCGGCGGCCACGATCTGGGTCTCGCCGATGACGCGGGCGGCGGGCTCGGGGGTGTCGCCCTCGGCCAGGGCGGCGTTCTTGACCTTGGCCATGGTGTGCATGGCGTGCACCAGCGGCACGCCCCAGCGCTCGGCGGCCAGCCAGCCGACGTGGCCGGACAGCCAGTAGTGGGAGTGGACCAGGTCGTAGTAGCCCGGGCGGTGGCCGGCCCAGGCCTGCATCACGCCGTGGGTGAAGGCGCAGAGCTGCGCCGGCAGCTCCTCCTTCTTCAGGCCCTCGTACGGTCCGGCGTCGACGTGGCGCACGAGCACGCCCGGCGCCAGCTCCACGACGGGCCGCAGCCCGCCGGAGGTGGCCCGGGTGAAGATCTCGACCTCGATGTTGATCGCGGCCAGGCGCCGGGCCAGCTCGACGATGTAGACGTTCATGCCGCCCGCGTCGCCGGTGCCCGGCTGGTGGAGCGGCGAGGTGTGCACGCTGAGCATGGCCACGCGGCGGGGCTTGCGGTGGTGGTTGCCGACCGGGAGCCGGAGCCGGGACGGGGGTGCGACCCCGAGGGCCGAGCGGTCGGGGGCGAGCCTGCCGCGGAACCGGGACACGTACTGGGTCACGTGGCGGTCCTCTCGCTCGGGGCATGACGGAAGGAGGGCCGGCCTGCGCCCTCGGTGGGTGCAACCCGCTCGGGGGCTCCCGCATTTCCACTTTGCGGACTTTTTATGGGCGGGGCGCGGCGGGGCGGGCCGCCCAGCCCCGTGCCGGCTTCGCCGGGCGGCCCGACGGGGCCCGGCACGGGCCGGTCCCACCTGCGCTTACCCTCGATCCATGGCCCCCCGCACCCCTCCCCCGAACCGACCCGTGGGCACGGTCACGCGCGGGACCACCAACCCGAACCGGCTGCGCCGCATGGACCGCTGGATCGCCGCCTCGCACGGGGCCGCCCTCCGCCGCGCCGACGCGCCCGTCGCCGTGGACCTCGGGTACGGGGCCGCGCCCTGGACCGCGGTGGAGCTGCTGGCCCGGCTGCGGGAGGCGGCCCCCGCGGTGCGGGTGGTGGGCATCGAGATCGAACCGGCGCGGGTGACGGGCGCGAAGCCGTACGAGCGGGACGGACTCGTCTTCCGGCACGGGGGGTTCGAGGTGCCGCTGGACGGCGGCGAGCGCCCGGCGCTGATCCGGGCGGCGAACGTCCTGCGCCAGTACGACGAGGAGCGGGTGGCGGAGGTCTGGGCGCGGCTGTGCGCCCGACTGGCCCCGGGCGGGCTGCTGGTGGAGGGGACCTGCGACGAGATCGGGCGCCGGCACGTGTGGGTCGCGTTGGGGCCCGAGGGGGCGCGTACGGTGACCTTCGCGACCCGGCTGGGCTCCCTGGAGCGTCCTTCCGACCTGGCCGAGCGCTTGCCCAAGGCGCTGATCCACCGCAACGTGCCGGGGGAACCGGTGCACGCCTTCCTGCGTGACTTCGACCGGGCGTGGGCCGCGGCCGCTCCGTACGCCTCGCTGGGCGCGCGGCAGCGGTGGATCCGCACGGCGCGCTCGCTGGCGGCGGACTGGCCGCTGGCGGACGGGCCGCGGCGTTGGCGGCAGGGGGAGTTGACGGTGCGTTGGGAGGCGCTGCGGCCGGTGGGTTCCTAGACGGCCGGTGGGGGAAGCGTTGCGTCCGGTGGGTTCTCGGCGACACATTCGGCTGGGGGTGTCGGAATTCATCCCGGCATGGCAACATCCCCACTGGCGATGAGAAGTTACTGACGGTAAATCAGTTGTAGTTCCGAGGGGGGACTGTGAACCGACGGCGCGGAGCCAGCGCGCTCACACTCATCTGCGCCATGGCCATCCTGTCGGCTCCCGGGCTCACGGGGCTCGCATACGCCGCCCCGGCGCCCGAGCCGGGCAAGAAGTCCCTCGAAGAGGTCCGCAAGGAGATCGAGGACCTCTACCACAAGGCCGCCGCGGCGACCGACGCGTACAACCTGGCCGAGGGCGAGGCGAAGCGGCAGTCCGACCAGATCGTCGCGCTCGCCAACCGGATCGTGGCCGGGCAGCAGCGGATCGCCGACCTCAAGAACCGTGCCGGCGCCGCCGCCCGCGCCCAGTACCGCACGGGCGGCCTGCCGCCCGGCGCGCAGCTGGCGCTGAGCAACAGCCCCCGGCAGTTCCTGGACGGGGCGGACCGGCTGCGGCAGGGCGAGAAGGCCACGATGGGCGTGATCGCGGAACTCAACCGCACCCAGGACGACTTGACGCGGTACGCGGCCGAGGCGAGCGCGCACTGGCGGACCCTTGAGGCCAACCGCCTGAAGAAGGAGGCCGCGAAGAAGGAGATCGACTCCAAGATCGCGGCGGCCAAGGCGCTCGAGGACAAGCTGGAGGCGGAGGAGAAGGCGCGCCTGCTGAAGCTGGAGCAGGAGCACGCGTACAAGGAACAGTCCAAGTGGCTGGAGTCCGGCGTCCTCAAGGAGATCAACGGCAAGGCCACGGAAGCGGGCAAGGCCGCGATCAAGTACGCGACCGCGCAGATCGGGAAGCCGTACATCTGGGGCGCCGAGGGCCCGAAGGGCTATGACTGCTCCGGCCTGACCTCCGAGGCGTGGAAGGCCGCCGGCACGACGATCCCGCGCACCTCGCAGGAGCAGCTGCGGCTGCTGAAGAAGGTGCCGATCAAGGACATGCGGCCGGGCGACCTGATCATCTACTTCGACGACGCGAGCCATGTCGCCATGTACATCGGCGACGGCGCGATGGTGCACGCCCCCCGCCCGGGGCGGCACGTGACGATCGCGGGCGCGGGCTCGATGCCGATCAAGGCGATCGTCCGGCCGGACGCGTAGCCACGGTGCGGCACCCCGGTCACCGACCGAGGTGCCCCGCCCGTGAGGGCCGTGTGGGGACCCGGTGCGGAATCCGTATCGCCTGCCGGACCGGATCTCCGCAAGGGCGTGATGTTCGTCATCCCGGACCAGGACCTTTCCCCCGGGATACGGCATATGACGGTGGCCGTTCTCACTTCTCCATTGACGGTTCCGCCGCAGGTACCGCTATGGTCCCCGTCGGAACCCTCGGGGGGAGGGAAGGAACCAAGTCGATGCCCGTACCCGTACCGCGGCAGAGGGATGTCCCGGCCGCGGAGAGCGGTCAGGCCGGTCTGCCGACACAAGCCCTCACCCTGCTCGTCATCGAGGACGACCCGTCGGGCGGCGTGACCGTACCCGAGATCCTCGACAGCAAGGGCCAGCGCGTCCGTATCCGTACGGCACGCAACCTCACCGAGGCCGAACGGCTGCTCACGCCAGACGTGCACTGCATCCTGCTCGACCTGTGCCTGGCGGACCGCACCAGCGCGCCCGCCGACGGCGCCCTCGACACGCTGCGCGAGGTGCTGCGCCTCGCGCCGCGCCACGCCGTGCTCGTGCTCACCTCGGAGTCCGACGCGGAGCGGGCCGCCGAGGCCGTACGCGTGGGTGCCCAGGACTACCTCTTCCGGGACGAGCTGGACGGCCGGCTGCTGAGCCGGGCGATCCGGTACGCGGTCGAGCGCAAGCGCGCCGACATCGCGCAGTACAAGCTTGCAGAATCGAAACTGCGGGCCCAGGAGAACGCCCGGCTGGAACGCGGCCTGCTGCCCACTCCCCTGCTCCAGGGCTCGGACCTGCGGTTCGCCGCGCGCTACCGCCCCGGCCGCAGCCGCGCGCTGCTCGGCGGCGACTTCTACGACACCGTCCGCACCCCGGACGGCACGGTGCACGCCATGATCGGCGACGTCTGCGGGCACGGCCCCGACGAGGCGGCGCTCGGCGTCGAGCTGCGGATCGCGTGGCGCGCGCTGACGCTGGCCGGACTGTGCGGCGACGACCTGCTGGCCACCCTCCAGGAGGTGCTGGAGGTCGAGCGGGACAACGAGGAGATCTTCGCGACCCTCTGCACGGTCGACATCTCCCCGGACGGCCGCCGCGCCGGCCTGTGCCTGGCCGGCCACCCGGCCCCGCTGATCGCCCGGCCGGGCCGTCCCGCGCGGCTGCTGCCGTACGAGGACAGCGGACCGGCGCTGGGGCTGCTGCCGCGCGCCCGCTGGCCGCGCAGGCAGGTCGAGCTGGGCGGCACGTGGAACCTGATGATGTACACCGACGGCCTGATCGAGGGCCGGATCGGCGAGGGCCGCGAGCGGCTGGGCCAGGACGGCATGGTCGAGATGATCAACCGGCACCTGCTGGACGGGCTGCGCGGCGAGGACCTGCTGGAGGCCGCCGTCACCGAGGCGCGGCGGCTCAACGGGGGCGAGTTGACGGACGACGTGGCGGTGGTCCTGCTGGACCGCTCGCCGGGCCGCCGCTGACGGACGCGGGGCGGCGCCGGGCGCGGGGGTTTCCGTGTGCCGGGGCGTCGTACCGATCTGCCACCGGGCCGGCGCGGCGCCGCACCCGCGGGCCGGCGTGGCGCCGTACCGCCGGAGCCGAACCGCGGTGGGGTCTACCGGTTGCCGTTGTAGGGGCCGTACGGGCCGTCGCTGCTGCTGCCCCGGCGGCGCGGGCCGCCACCGCCGCCGACCCGCTGGAGCGCGGGGCGCACGTCGACCATGAACACGATCGTGGCGATCAGGCCGGCGATCATGAGGAAGAGCATCCCCAGGAAGAAGTCGACGAGCACCGTGACGCCGAGGACGATCAGCCAGAACTTCTTGGTCTGCTTGTCGGCCGCACGATAGGCGTCCTCCCGGGCCAGCGCCGCCAGGACGAAGGCCACGACGGCGAACACGAGCATGCCGACGTAGACCCACGAGAGGAGCGAGTCGAACCCTGCCATCAACATGCCGTCCACCGCCTACTGGGAAGCCCCACGGAAACCGTCTGACGCGGCCAAGGTACCCCGCGTACCCGAACAACGAACCGGACACCGCGTCCGGTGCCCGGTTCGTGGTGCGGATCCCGCCCGCTCGGACCCGGCCCTCCCTGGGCCCGGCCCTCCCGGGGGCTCAGCCTTCCTGGGACTCCGCCGCGCTCTTCTTGGCGGCCGTCTTGCGCGCCGGCGCCTTGCGGGCCGCCGGCTTGGCCGGCTCCTCGGAGGCCGCCGCCTTCGCCTCGGGCTCGGCGGCCGGGGCCGGGGCCGGGGCCTCGACGACCTCGGCGATCTCGACGATCTCGTCGGCCACCTCGCCGCGCCAGGTGCGGACCGTCTGCTCGCCGTGCTCGGCGACCTTCTCGTACGTCTCGCGCGCCTTGACCGCGTACTCGGCGGCCACGCCGACGCCGCGCAGGGCGAGGTCCTGCGCCTGCTCGCCCAGCTTCTTCAGGTCGGCGTCGAAGGAGCCGACCACCTCGGCGAACTTCGCCGTGACGGCGGCCTGGGCCTCCTTGGCGCGCTCCTGCACGGCCTTGGGGTCGGTGTTGCGCACGGCGTCGATACGGGCCGGGGCTTCGGCCCGCAGCTGCTCGATCAGGCCGGGCACCTTGCGGGCCTGCTGGACGGCGAGGTCGGCCGTACCGGCGGCGAAGTAGAGGGGGGTGGGGTCGGTGAGGGTCTTACGCAGGTCATCGGCGATGGCCATGGGTGGTCCTCCCGGATCACATGTGCTGGTTCGTGGTGTCGTCCGCGGCCGCGTTCTCCTTGCGGAACGACTCGTAGATCTGCAGAAGCACCTGCTTCTGGCGCTCGTTGATCGCCGGGTCCGCGAGGATCGCGGCGCGCGTCTCGACCTCGTCCGGATCGCGCTCGTCGAGGATCCCGGCCCGTACGTAGAGCGTCTCGGCGGAGATCCGCAGCGCCTTGGCGACCTGCTGCAGGACCTCGGCGCTGGGCTTGCGCAGCCCGCGCTCGATCTGGCTCAGGTACGGATTGGACACGCCCGCCGCATCGGCCAACTGACGCAACGACAGCTGCGCCTGACGCCGCTGCTCGCGCAAGTACTCGCCGAGGTTGCCGACATTGAGCGTTCCCATGAACCGGATCCTCCCCCACCTTGCTAACTTTTGCAAGCGCCTGCTTGCAAAAGTAGGCCTTCCGGGGGTCCACGATCCCCGGGCTCGTCACCCGCGATCAGTTCTGCGTCTCCTCGCGGCGTCCGACAGCGGCCGCATCGGGTATGACGAGCAGTTTGCCGGTGGTACGCCGAGCCTCCAGATCGCTGTGGGCCCGGGCGGCCTCGGACAGTGCGTAGCGGCCCGTCACGGTGACCTCAAGCGCCTTGGAGCGCACCCACTCGAACACGTCGGCGGCCCGTCGGAGCAGTTCGGACCGATCGGCGATGAAGTCCCCGAGGCTGGGCCGGATCAGGGTCAGCGAACCGCCGTGGGCGAGCCGAATCGGATCAAACGGCGGCACGGCACCACTTGCCGCGCCGAAGAGCACGAGATGGCCGCGGGTTCGCAGGCTGGCGAGGCTCGCATCGAAGGTGTGCGCGCCGACGCCGTCGAACACAACCGGCAGTCCCTGTCCGCCGTTGAGCCGCCTCACCTCGGCTGCGAGATCGTCGACCGCGGAGGAAAGGATCACCTCAGCGGCCCCGGCACGCTTCGCCAGCTCGGCCTTCGCCGTGGTCGACGTCGTGCCGATCACCCTGCCGCCGAGATGGGTGACGAGCTGGGTCAGAAGCAGCCCCATGCCACCGGCAGCCGCATGCACGAGCACCGTGTCGCCCTCCTGAACCGGGTAGGCGTCCTTGACGAGATAGTGCGCGGTCATGCCCTGGAGGAGTACGGCGGCGGCCGTCTCGAAGCCGATGTCGTCGGGCAGCGGCACCAGCCGTGAGGAGTCCACGACGGCCCGCTGGGCATACGTGCCGGGAATCTCCACCCACCCGACCCGGTCCCCGACTGCGACGTCAGCGACGCCCGGTCCGACTTCGACGACCGTGCCGGCGCCCTCGGTGCCCGGGGTGAAGGGCAGCGGGAGGCTGTACCGGCCTTCGCGGTGGTAGACGTCGAGGAAGTTGACCCCGGATGCGGCGACCTCCACGACCACCTCGCCCGGACCCGGCCGCGGCTGGTCCACCTCGGCCTCCTGCAGCACCTCGGGGCCGCCCACTTCGTACACCTGAATCGCTCGCATGCCCCCTCCGATGTCGGCTCCTCCCGCGCCAACCCCGTTGACGGCCATCCGATTCCCGGCGAGCAGACCGGCCCGCCGCGCCCGCACCGCCGTGCACGTGCTCCACCGCATCGCTGCCGCACCCGCGGGGCGACTGCCGGTGAGGGCTCCGATTCGTGCGGTCGCCGAATGATCGCTAAGGTGCCGGGTCACGACCGCACCCCGTTCGACCGACGGGCCGGTCAGGGCTCTGCCGCAGTGCGTGGCACCTCCACAACTGCCGTGCGTTCCCTGCCTGTCCGGGCCGCGCGGCGACGGGGGCGGTACGCACGGGGGGCACTCAGGCCCCGGCCGACGGGTCAGGAGGAACAAGTGGCACAGCTCATCGCAGAGGTCTCGCGGACGTTCAACGAATTCCTGCTCTTGCCCAACCGCACGCGGACCGACTGCTCGGCCGCGACGGTGGACCTGAGCACGCCCCTGTCGCGGTACACGGCAGGTGAGGCGCCGGCGATCGAACTCCGGTCCCCGTTCACCTCCGCGATCATGCAGGCCGTCAACACGCCGGACCTCGCGATCGCACTCGCCCGCAACGGCGGCCTCAGCTTCCTGCACCACAACCAGCCCGTGGAGGACCAGGCCGCGGCGGTCCGCCGGGTGAAGGACGGCGCCGGCGCCGGACCTTCCGAGGGCGAACAGCGCCACCCCGCCCGGCTCGTGGACGCCGCCGGCCGCCTGCGGGTCGGCGCGGGCATCAACACCCACGACTACCGGGAGCGCGTCCCGGCCCTCCTGGAGGCGGGCGCCGACGCACTGTGCTTCGACTCGTCCGACGGTTACAGCGACTGGCAGGCGCAGGCCCTGACCTGGGTGAAGAAGCACCACCCGGAGATCCCGGTCGGCGGCGGCAACGTGGTCGACGGCGAGGCGTTCACCTTCCTCGCAGAGGCGGGGGCCGACTTCGTCAAGGTCGGGGTGGGCGGCGGCTCCATCTGCATCACGCGAGACCAGAAGGGCATCGGCCGCGGCCAGGCCAGCGCCGTCCTGGATGTCGCGGCGGCCCGGGACGCCTTCCGCGAGCGCACCGGCGCGTACGTGCCGATCTGCTCCGACGGCGGGCTGGTGCACGACTACCACGTCGCCCTGGCGCTGGCGATGGGCGCCGACTTCGTCATGATGGGACGTTTCTTCGCCCGCTTCGACCAGGCGGCGGGCGCGAAGCTGCCCACCCGGGACGGCTTCGTGAAGGAGTACTGGGGCGAGGGCTCGAACCGGGCCCGCAACTGGCAGCGCTACGGCCAGGGCGGCCGGGAGCTGGTCTTCGAGGAGGGCGTGGACGGCTTCGTCCCGTACGCGGGCGACCTCACCGAAGGGCTGGCCCTGACCGTCGCCAAGCTCAGGACCACGATGGTCTCCTGCGGCTCCACCACGCTGCCGGAGTTCCGGTCCACGGCCCGCCTGACCCTCGTCTCGGACCAGAGCTTCCAGGAGAGCCACGCCAACGTCGCCCTGCGGGCAACCCCGGCGACGGCCTCCTGACCGGACGCTGCCGGGCGGTCGGCCTCGCCCCTGGGCCTGGGCCAGGGTCGGTGGAGCCGGGGTCGGTGGAGCCGGGCCCCGCGCGTGCGCAACCGGGGCGCTGTCAGTGGGGGTTGGCACCATGGTCGTCATGAGCCACAACATCTCGTACTCCACCGCCGACAAGGCCGACGTCCTCGCGTTCCTGGGCAGCAAGGGCGACCTGACGCCGGACCAGCTGCGCAGGCTGGAGGGGATGCGCCGGGACGCGCGGGCGCACCAGGCGGACCTCGACCGTCAGGGCGTCGACTGGGGGCTGTCCGTCCCGGACGCCCTGGAGCACCTGATAGCCGGGCACACCGACTCCGACGCCGACTGCGCGGGGAACGCGTACCACTCCGCGCTGCAGCACGTCATCGACCACAACGCCTCGGACCCGTACCAGCTGGGCACGTACTCCAAGCCCTCGACGTTCTTCGGCCTGGTGGACGACGAGATGCGGCGCCTCGGAGTGCCCGCCGACCTGCTGCCGCACGGTTTCCTGTACGGCGGGCCGCCGGCGGACTTCCCGTCCGTCCCGTGCTCGACGGACGGCTACCCGGCCATCGGACACCTGCCGCTGGCGCGGGCCAAGGCGGCCGCGGACGCGTACCGCGCCGTGCTGGACCGGATGGACCCGGACTTCCGGTACGACGTGCAGGAGCTGGCCGAGAAGCTTGAGTTCGAGCACGGGGAGTGGGAGCGGGCCACCCGGGACATCGACTGGTACACGCAGGACACGCTCTTCTTCCGCCTGGTCTGAGCGCGGCGGGCGGACGGGCCGGTCGCCCCGGAGTCGGGGGGCTCCGGGGCGACCGCCGGGCGCGGGTCAGCCGCGTCCCGGGACCACCGCCAGGTCCAGTGCCGCCAGCCGCTCGGGGTCCGCCAGCACGTCGATGGCGGCGATCAGCCCGTCGGTGACCGTGAAGGCCATCACGGACAGGGGGCGGCCGTCGGCGGCGACCACCACGCCCGCGGCGCCGTTGACGAGCGCCGGCATCGCGAACGGCGCGAAGCGGCTGAAGCCGGTCGCCTGCCCGGCGACGACCTCGGCACCGCGCACCGTCACGGTGTACCTGCTCCGGGCGATGCCGCCGTCGGACCGCAGCACGACGTCCGGGTGGAGTACGGAGACCAGCGCGCCGAAGTCCCCGTCGTGCGCGGCGGCGAAGAAGGCGTCGACCACCACCCGCTGACGGGAGAGGTCGGGGTCCGGGACGGGGGCCTGCCCCTGCACCCGGCGCCGCGCCCGGCTGGCGAGCTGACGGGTGGCCGCCGGGGTCTTCTCCAGCATCGGGGCGATCTCATCGAACGGCACGGCGAACATGTCGTGCAGCACGAAGGCGACCCGCTCGGCCGGCGCCAGCGACTCCAGCACCACCAGCATCGCCAGCCCCACGGAATCGGCCAGCATGGCCTGCTTCTCCGGGTCGGCACCGCTCTCCGCGGTCACCACCGGGTCCGGGATCCGCGACTCCAGGGGGTCCTCGCGCCGCTGCTCGCGCGAGCGCAGGGCGTTCAGGCAGACCCGGGACACCACCGTGGTCAGCCAGCCGCCGATGTTCTCCACCGCGCCGGTGTCCGCCCTGCTCGCCCGCAGCCACACGTCCTGGACCGCGTCCTCGGCCTCGCCCACCGAGCCGAGCATCCGGTACGCCACCGCCCTCAGGTGCCCCCGGTGCTCCTCGAAAGCCGCCGTCAGCCAGGAGACGTCGTCCACGGCCTGCCCCTCCCCCGTAGCGGGCCGCGGCCGGCCCGCGCCCCAACACCCCAGTTCTACAAGGCAGTACGGAGGTCAGGCCCGGCGGCCCACCACGACCGTCGCGCACCACTCCTCCGACTCCAGGACCCTGGTCTCCAGGCCGGCGCGCGCGAAGGCCTCGGCGGTGCCGGGCGCCTGGCGTCCGCTGGTCTCCACCAGCAGCCGGCCGCCGGGCGCCAGCCAGCGCGGAGCCTCCTCGGCCACCCGGCGCTGGAGGTCCATCCCGTCCGCGCCGCCGTCCAGCGCCACCACCGGCTCGTGCTCCCGCGCCTCCGGCGGCAGCAGCCCGATCTCGTCGGTCGGCACGTACGGGGCGTTCGCCACCAGGATGTCCACGCGCCCCCGCAGCTCCCGCGGCAGCGGCTCGTACAGGTCCCCCTCGAAGACCTCGCCGCCCAGCGGAGCAACGTTTCGCCGCGCGTACCTGACCGCCTCCGGCGCGATGTCCGCCGCGTACAGCTCCGCCGTGGGCTCCAGCCGCGCCACCACCGCCGCGCCCACGGCACCGACCCCGCAGCACAGGTCCAGGACCACGGCGCCCGGCGGGGCCGCCTCGCAGGCCAGCCCCACCAGGAACTCCGTGCGGCGGCGCGGTACGAACACCCCGGGCCCCACCGCCCAGCGCCGGCCGCAGAACTCGGCCCAGCCCACGACGTGTTCCAGCGGTTCCCCGGCCGTCCGCCGCCCGACCATCTCGGTGAGCGCTTCCGGGGTCGGGGCGGCGGAGACCAGCATCCGGGCCTCGTCCTCGGCGAAGACGCAGCCCGCCCCCCGCAGGGCGAGGACCACGGATCCGTAGTCGTGCGGGTGCGCCGGCATTGCGTCTGACATGTGCTTTCTTTCGATCACTTTCGGGCCGGCCGGTACCGCGGTCTCAGAAGATGTCCGGGCTCCACGGCCGGCGGGCCGTGCGGAACACCGCCTCGGCCAGTGCCGCGGCACCCGCCGTGCGCTCCTCGATCCGGCCGAGGGTGGCCAGCCGTACGGGCGAGGCGTCGCCGAGGTAGAGGGAGGCCAGCTCGCCCGCGCCGAGGGCGAGGTCGGGCTCGTCGGTGGTGGGCGCGCACACGGCCCGCTCACCGGTGGCGTCGAGCCGGAAGCGGCCCCCGGCCAGGCCCGCCGGGTCGGCCACGTCCAGGACGAGCACGCCGCGGCCCTCGTACGTCCGCGCCTCCAGCGCCCGTACGACGTCGAGCAGCCGCAGCCACAGCCAGTCGGCGCTGGTGACGATGGACGCGGCGCGCTGGTTCGGCAGCACTCCGGTGAGCAGGTCGTCCGGCGCGCGGTAGCCCGTACGGACCTTGCGCACCCAGTCGACCGAGCAGAGGAAGTGCCAGAGCGCCCGCTCGGCGGCCGGGGTGGCGGCGATCAGGTCGCGCACGGTCAGCGTGTTGTCGGGGGTCTTGGCGTCGGTCCACTTGTCGTCGGCGTGGTAGACCGCGAGGCCCTCGGGCTCGCCGTCCGCGTTGCGGTGGACGGCGAAGAAGGGCTCCTTGAACTGGTGGTAACTGACGCGCTCCAGACCGGTCGCCAGGCTCCACCAGCGGTCGTCGCGGTCGGTGACGCCGGGCTGCCGGGCGCGCAGCTTCTCGTGGACCACCGGACCGGCCTCACGGGCCCCGGCCGCGTCGGTCAGGTCGATGCGGCCGCCGGCGAGCGAGACGGTGTGCCTCGGGTCGAGGCCGGTGCGCGGGACGTCGATCTCCCACTCCGCGAGGGAGGTCGCGACGCCGAAGCCGTACCGGCCGTAGATCGGGTACTCGGCGGCGATCAGGGTGGCGACGGCCTCACCGCGGGCCTTGGCCGCCGTCAGGTCCGCCGCCATCATCCGGCTGAGCAGGCCCTGGCGGCGGTGGGTGGGGACGACGCCGACGCCGGAGACCGCCGTGGCGGTCACGGTGGCGCCGCCGGGCACGGTGAGCTGCTGGGCGAAGGAGCGGAAGGTGGCGACGCACCGGCCGGTGTCGGTGTCGAAGGCGCCCTGGCAGCGGGAGAGGTCGGTGTACTTGACCTTCTGCGCCACGTCCTCATCGGTGACGACGGGCGGGGTGAGGAAGCCCGTCAGCGTCGTCTGCGTCCACTCCTTGACCTCGGACTCGGTGATCGTGCGGATCTCAGCGCTCATTCCGGTCACGCTAGGCCGGGCGGTCCGGAACGTCACGCGAATTTCCCCCGCGCGTGGCGCGTGTTGGACCGGCCCGGCGGCAGCGGCGCGCCGAGCCCGGCGGACGGCCGGTGCCGCCCGCCTCCCAAGCCTCAGGCCAGCAGATCGTCCACCTGTGCCTCGCCCTCCCGGTACCGCCGGGTGATCTCGGCGCTGCAGTCGTCCGCGGTGCGCTGGAGCGCCTGGCGGCGCCGGGAGACCTGCTGCTCGTACCGGACCAGCCGGCCGAGGCCCTCGTGCAGTTCGCCGTCGGTCCTGGCGTCCAGGTCCGAGAGCTCGACGTCCCCCAGCATCTCCGCCGCGAGCAGCCGGTACTCCTCGCCGTGCGGGGTGCCGAGCGTGACGTGCCGGGCGGAGGTGCCCCGGCTGGAGGGCGCGTCGGCGAGGATCTCCGAGAGCCGGTCCACGACGGGCGCCTCCGGGGCGACCGGCGCCTCGGGGTCGGTACGCCGGGCCAGCTCTGCCCGCAGGATGTCGATGCGCCCCTGGAGCAGACGGCGCACGTAGCTCAGGTCCGCCTCGTCGCGCGTCGCCTCGCGGCGCAGCGTACGCAGTTCGGGCAGCCGCAGCCGGCCCAGGTCGTGCCGGGGCACGTCCGGCAGCGTGCCGCAGCCGGGTCGCTCGCCGGTGCGCTGCACGGGCGGGCGCGCGGCCGTCGGAACGGGTCCAGAGGGCTGCCCGGCACCGGAAGAACTCATCACCATTGTTGTCCCCTCGCTTGGGCGCACGGCCTGCGTGCATCGTGCCACTGACGGTGGCCCCGGTGCAGGCGCACTCCACCCGATCGGCCCCAGACGGGTGCACGCCTGCTACACAAGTGGTATGCGAGCAGTGGTTCAGCGGGTCGACGGCGCGAGCGTCGTGGTGGCCGGAGAGACGGTGGGCGAGATCGTCGGCGAGGGACTGTGCGTCCTGGTCGGGGTCACGCACGAGGACACCCCGGAGAAGGCGGCGCAACTGGCGCGCAAGCTCTGGTCGGTGCGGATCCTGGAAGGGGAGAAGTCCTGCTCGGACGTGAACGCGCCGCTGCTGGTGATCTCCCAGTTCACGCTCTACGGCGACGCCCGCAAGGGCCGCCGGCCCACCTGGAACGCGGCCGCGCCCGGTGACGTGGCGGAGCCGCTGGTCGACGAGGTGGTGGCGCGGCTGCGGGAGCTGGGCGCGACGGTGGAGACGGGCCGGTTCGGCGCGGACATGCGGGTCTCGCTGACGAACCACGGCCCGTTCACCGTACTGCTGGAGGTCTGAGCGGGGCCGGGGCGGCGCTACGGCGCGGTGCGGGGCCGGGCGGCGCTACGGCGCCACGACGACCTCCTGCGCGGCGGCCGTCGTGCCGGCCAGCAGCTCGGCGTCCACCGGGACGTTCCGCTTGACCAGCGCGAGGGCGATGGGCCCCAGCTCGTGGTGGCGCACCGAGGTGGTGACGAAGCCGAGCTGGCGGCCCTCCTCGCCGTCCGACTTCAGCCGCACGGGCGTGCCGTGCGGCGGCAGCAGCACGTCGCTGCCGTCCAGGTGCAGGAAGACCAGGCGGCGCGGCGGCTTCCCCAGGTTGTGGACGCGCGCGACCGTCTCCTGGCCGCGGTAGCAGCCCTTCTGGAGGTGCACGGCCGTGCCGATCCAGCCCAGCTCGTGCGGGATGGTCCGGTGGTCGGTCTCCAGGCCCAGCCGCGGGCGGTGCGCCTCGACGCGCAGCGCCTCGTAGGCCAGGAGGCCGGCGGCCGGCCCGTGCTCGCGGGCGAAGGACTCCAGCTCCGCGCGGGGCAGGAACACGTCCCGCCCGTGCGGGGTGTCGCGTACGACGTGCTCCTTGCCGGCCTCGACGGCCGAGCCCGCGGGCAGGTGGACCACGGCGGTGTCGGCGGTCCGGTCCGCGACCTCGACGCGGTAGAAGAACTTCATCGACTCCAGGTAGGCCGTCAGGGCTTCCCGGGTGCCGGGCTCGACGTGGGCCCAGACGGTCTCGCCGTCGTCGACCAGGTAGAGCGCGTGCTCGATGTGCCCGTTGGCGGAGAGGATCAGCGCCTCGGTGGCCTGGCCGGCGGGCAGGTCGCTGACGTGCTGGGTGAGCAGCAGGTGCAGCCAGCTCAGCCGCTCGGGTCCGGAGACGGTGATGACGCCGCGGTGCGAGAGGTCCACGAATCCGCGGCCCTCGGCGAGGGCGCGCTGCTCGCGGAAGAGGTCTCCGTAGTGCGCGGCGACGCCTTCGTCGCGGCCCTCGGCGGGTACGGCACCGGGCAGGCTGAGGAGCGGGCTGGTCGTCATACGGCCAAGCCTACGACCGGGCCGCCTCGCGCTTCGCGGCGCAGTCGCGGCAGAGGCCGAAGATCGCGAAGTGCTTCATGTCGGTCTCGAAGCCGAAGGTGCCGCGCAGCTTCGCGGTGAAGTCGGCGGCGACCTCCAGGTCGGCCTCGATGACCTCGGTGCAGTCCCGGCAGACCAGGTGGATGTGGTGGTGGCGGTCGGCCAGGTGGTAGGTGGGTGCGCCGTGCCCGAGGTGCGCGTGGGAGACGAGTCCCAGCTCCTCCAGGAGCTCCAGCGTGCGGTAGACGGTGGAGATGTTCACGCCGGACGCGGTCTTGCGCACCTCGACGAGGATGTCGTCCGGCGTCGCGTGTTCAAGGGTGTCGACGGCTTCCAGGACAAGCTGTCGCTGCGGGGTCAGCCGGTAGCCGCGCTGCCGCAGATCGCTCTTCCAGTCGGTGCTCACCACGGGGCCAGTGTAAGCGCGCGGAAGGGGACCGCGGCGGGCCGCGGTCCCCTTCGTTTCAGCGTGCTCGGGCTCTTCCGGTCAGCGGAAGAACGCGATGCCGTCGTCCGGCATGTCCGGGAGGTTGCGGGCCATCTCGGCGACCTCTTCCGGGGTGACGACCTTCTTCAGCTGGGCAGACATGTACGGGCGCAGCTCGACGTCCGGGGTCGCCTTCTCGCCGACCCACATCAGGTCGCTGTTGACGTAGCCGTAGAGGCGCTTGCCGCCGCTGTACGGGCCGGAGGCCGCGGTACGGGCCACCGCGTCGGTGACCAGGTCGATCTGCGGCTTGCCGTCGGCCAGCTCGCCGTACCAGACCTCGACGACGCCCTGGTCGCGGACCATGACGATCTCGACCTTGCGGTCCTTGTCGATGCGCCAGTAGCCGGACTCCGACTCCAGGGGGCGGACCTTCTTGCCCTCGGCGTCGAGGACCCAGCTGCGCGAGGTGTACTCCAGGAAGTCCCGGCCGTCGTGGCTGAAGACGACCTCCTGGCCAAAGTTGCACTTCTCGTCGCCGGGGAAGTCGAAGACGCCAGCGCCTTCCCAGGTGCCGAGGAGGAAGGCGAGGGGTACGAGGTCCGGCTTGAGGTCGGACGGGATCTGGATCATGAGCGACTCAGGCGATCTGTGGGTGCGGAGAGGGGTTCCGGGGTGGTCAGCGCTGACCCTGGTACAGCTTCTTCACGGCCAGGCCGGTGAAGGCGAGAACGCCGACGCAGACCAGGACCAGCAGGGAGGTGAAGACTGCCTCAAGCACGGGGTGCTCCTCGGACGAATCGGTTGGTTCCCCGGCCGCACGGCCGGGGGGAGGGCCGGTCCCAGAGTATCGGGCCGGGACCGGACCCTCTCTGCGAGGTGCGCTCCACCGTCACATCGGGGGACGGGGGCGCGTACGAGGGCGGCGGGCTCAGCCGAGCAGCTGGTCTTGGAGTACGACCGTCTGGTGGAACGGGACCGCGGGGGCGGCGCCCTTCCGGGACTGGATGACGAGGGCGATCACGTCGCCCGCTTCGACGTACGCGTGCCGGACGTGCTCGTCGCCGCGCGGCTCACCCTCGTCGAAGACGGTGATGCTCGTGTTGTCCGCCTCCGCGTCCGCCGGGTAGGCCTCGTCGAGCAGCTCGAACGACTCGATGCCGAGGGGCTTGACGACGGCCTCGGAGGCCCCGCTCAGGTTCGTGCGCATGACCTCGGAAACGACCTGGCTGCTGCCGAAGCGGAGCAGGAAAACGCGGGTGGACGTGCCGTCCGGCATCGTCCAGCCGCGGGCGACGACCTGGCGCAGCCCGTGGTCCACCAGCGCCTGGCGCAGCTCTTCCCGGTCGCCCGGGTCGTACTGGGCGAGGAAGCGCTCCGTCGGAGCGACGTGCGTCTTCGCGTCCCCCAGCGTGGTGTCCGGGCGCGCCCCTGCGGGGGACGGGACGAGCAACGCGGCGAGGTCCGCGTAGTGGACCCGGCCGGGGTTCTCGGGGACGAAGGGCAGCGGCGCCCCCGGGGGCAGCGGCGGCCGGGCGACCGCCGGATACGCCCAGCGCCCGTCGTCCCGGGTGCTCAGCGCCGGCAGGTCGGTCCGCTCCTGGGCGGTGATCGCGTACGCCACACCGCTGCCGACCGCTCCGCAGACGAGCACGGCGGCGGTCCAGCGGGCGAGGGCGCGCAGCGCACCGCGGTCCTTCGGCGGCTGCGGGGCGGGACCGGAGGCGGGCTCCGCCTGGGCACCGACCCCGGGAGCGGCCTCCGGGACGGCTCCGGCGACGACCTCGGGGGTGGTCCCGGAAGTCGCCTCCGGCTGGGGAATCGTCTGCTCGGTCACACGCGCTCCCCGGGGGACGTCAGGTGGTCGAGCTGCTCGCGCAGGATCGACGCGGCTTCGGTGGTCTGGAACGGCTTCGGACCGGTCGCCATCATGCTGACGAGCACGTCGCCCTCGTACGCGCTGCAGAACATGCCGTCGAGCTTCGAGCCGTCCGTCTTCGGCAGCAGGAAGCAGGAGGCCTTCCCGTGGCCCTCGATCTTCGGCCCCTTGCGGAAGATGCCGAGCCAGTCGGCGAACTCCTTCTGGTACTGCGCGAGCTTGCGGCCGTCCTTCGCGTTCTTGATCTGCGCGAGCTTGATCTCCACGACCAGGTCGCCGCCCAGGGCCCGGTAACTGCGCATGGCCATGCCGCCCAGCCCCAGCTTGTCCACGGCCTTGCTCTGCTTGCTCCGCTGCGCGGCGGGCAGGTTGCGGGAGGACTCCTTGAACTGCGCGACGGCCTGCCGCTCGGAGAGCTCGACGTCGCGCCCGAACTCGTCGATGTCAGGACCGAGCTCGTAGCCGCCGGGCACGGGGAGGAGGCTGCCGGCCAGGCCCGCGGGCCGCGTCGGGGCGGGCGTCGCCGAGGCGGTCGGAACCGGGGCCTCCGCGAGGACGACGGTGGGCGCGGTGCGGTCGGCTTCGGCGAGCCTGGCGTCGGCCCAGACACCGCCTGCCGCCAGGGAGGCGAGGACGAGGACGGCCGCTCCCAAGGCGACCGCCTTGCGGTGGGCACCGCGCCGGGCCGCGGGGTCGGCGGGAGCGGCGGCCGGAGCCGGCGTCGCCGTGGCGGCAGCCTCGGGGGTCTCAAGAGGGCTCTCGGGCTGCTCGGTCACAGTCGCTCCCACTGTCGCTTCGCCAGGTCCATGAGGGCCTTCTCGGACACCGGGCGGGTGTTGTTCCGGTAGTAGACCCGCATCACCACGTCACCGCGGCGGGCAATGGCCTGGCCCTGGTAGACGGGCTCGTAGCCGGCCTTCCGGAAGGGCTGGTCGTGCACGAAGACGCGTCCGTTGCCACTGCCGGGCAGGGGTTTGCCGTCGTTGCCCGCGTCCTTCTCCTCGTAACCCTGCTGCTGCTCGGCGAAGTCGGCGGCGGCGAGCTGTGTCGTGTCGTTGAACTGCGTGAGTTCGACGACCACGAAGACCTCGCCGCGCTCCTGCCACTCGACCCGGGCCACCCTGCGCAGGTCCTCGTTGGCGAAGTGCCGGAAGGCGCGGTCCGGCCAGTCGAAGTCCGCGGCGTACGTGACGAGGGGCACCCAGTCCGCCTTGCCGGCGCCGAAGTCCTTCGCGCCCTTCGGCTTCTTCACCAGCAGCTCGCGGAGGTCGCCGTCGGACTTCACCCACCGGTGGACGTTCAGGGTCCGGGCGTTGGTGCGGCCGGGCACACCGGGGGCGGTCTTCGACGGAGCCAGCCGCTGGGCCAGCGGCGGGAGCGGGGTGGGCTCGCGGTCGTACTGGACGGCGTAGCCCGTGACGGTGCCGGCGAGGGCGCCGAGGACCGCGGCGGCGGCGATCAGGAGGGTGGTGCGGCCGCGGCGGCGCGGGCGTACGGCGGCGGCCGGTACCGCTTCCGGTACGGACTCCGGCTCCGCGGGCAGTTCGTTCGCCACCGGGAATTCCGGACTAACCGGCTCCGGTCGGACCTCCCCCTGTTTCCGCTGCTCAGGGATGGTCTGCTCTGGTTCCAAAGGGTCCCCCCACAGGACGTTGCGCCACAGGTTTCGTTACCTGTGCACACAGCAGACCACGGGGCGACGAACAGAGTTGTGCCGTTCCGGATCACGGTTTGATCTCCGCGCGGACGCTATTCGTCCCGCCGCCGCTTTCCGTCCAGTTCGTCCCACCACTCGTCGGACTGCGGGTCCCCTGAAGGGTCGTCCCACCAGCGGTCGTCGGGCCCGCGGCGGTTCGCGATCATCGCCGCGACCGGCGGGATCACCATCGCGACCACGCACATCCCGACCGCCGCCTCCACCGACCACAGCCGCACGAAGGCCCAGGCGGAGACGAAGAGGACGAGGCATCCGCCCATCATCAGGAAGTAGACGCGTCGGCGCCGGGCGTACATGTCTCCAGCGTACGGAAATCCCCCCGCACCGGAACGGCACGGGGGGAGCCGGCGACGGCGCGGAGGGCCGCACCCCGTCCAGTGGCGTCCAACCCCCTGGGGTGCGGCCCTCCGGCCTGTTCTGGTGACCGCGGGCGGTCAGCTCACACCGCGATCGCGACGTCCGTCACGCCGCCCTGCTCGACCACGACGACCTTGCGGTCGGCCTGGCTGCCGGGCACCAGCGCGCGCAGCGTCCACTCGCCGGTGGCGGCGTAGAAGCGGAACTGGCCGGTCGCCGACGTCGGGACCTCCGCGGTGAACTCGCCGGTCGAGTCCAGCAGCCGGACGTAACCGCTGACGGGCTCGCCGTCCTTGGTCACCTGGCCCTGGATGGCGGTCTCACCGGGCTTCAGCGTCGCGAGGTCGGGCCCGCCGATCTGTGCTCCACACATGTTCTCTGTCCTGTCCTAGAGAGGTCGTACGAGGGCGTCGCGTGCCCGGATTACTTGTTGGCGCCGAGCTCGATCGGCACGCCGACGAGGGAGCCGTACTCGGTCCACGAGCCGTCGTAGTTCTTGACGTTCTCCTGGCCCAGCAGCTCGTGCAGGACGAACCAGGTCAGCGCGGAGCGCTCACCGATGCGGCAGTAGGCGATGGTGTCCTTCGACAGGTCGACCTGCTCGTCCTCGTAGAGGGCCTTGAGCTCGTCGTCCGACTTGAAGGTGCCGTCGTCGTTGGCGTTCTTGGACCACGGGATGTTGCGGGCGCTCGGCACGTGGCCGGGGCGCTGCGACTGCTCCTGCGGGAGGTGCGCCGGGGCGAGCAGCTTGCCGCTGAACTCGTCGGGCGAGCGGACGTCGACCAGGTTCTGGGCGCCGATCGCGGCCACCACGTCGTCGCGGAAGGCGCGGATGGAGGTGTCCTGGGCCTGCGCCTTGTACTCGGTGGCCGGGCGGTTCGGGACCTCGGAGCCGTCGACCAGGTCGCGGGAGTCGAGCTCCCACTTCTTGCGGCCGCCGTCGAGGAGCTTGACGTCCTGGTGGCCGTACAGCTTGAAGTACCAGTAGGCGTAGGACGCGAACCAGTTGTTGTTGCCGCCGTAGAGGACGACCGTGTCGTCGTTGCCGATGCCCTTGGCGGAGAGGAGCTTCTCGAAGCCCTCCTGGTCCACGAAGTCGCGGCGGACCGGGTCCTGGAGGTCCTGCTTCCAGTCGATCCGGACGGCGTTGCGGATGTGGTTCTTGTCGTACGCGGACGTGTCCTCGTCCACCTCGACGACGACGACCTTGGGGTCGTCCAGGTGGGCCTCGACCCAGTCGGCGTCGACGAGGACGTCGCTGCGGCTCATGGTGATCTCCTCCGGGGCAGTGTGCGGCGGGCTGTGCGGGTGCTGCGGTGTGGTGCGTGCGCGGTTCCGGGTGCGCCCGGGCGTCCGCGGTCCGGCGGCGCGGGGAGGCGGGCCGGGGCGGGGCTGGCGTCGGGGGTGCGTGTCACGCGGGACGGCCGTCGTGTTCGTACGGCCGGGGAGGGAGCTGCGCGCTTACGTGAAGCGCCGGTCGCTCACATCGATCGACAGAGCATGGCGGCGACGCGGCACAGGTCTACTGCCCGCCGCTTCGTGAGGTCCGCCTGTCGCTTCATGACAATGGATCGTAGGGACGATCCGGGGCCCCTGTCACCGGCGTGTCATATATCGAGACGGGATCGTCCGGATTGCGGGATGGAGTGCGGCCCCCGAAGGCACCGGAAGCCCTGCGGGGCCTGGGCGGCAGGGCATCCATCTGCGGTTCGGACTGCGCCGTCTCACTATGCGGCCAAGGCCCGCTCGGGCGGGGCCTGAGCGGGCCTTGGGAGGAGCCGGGGACGGGGGGCCGGGGCGGAGCCGCTGCGGGTCCGTGGGGGCGCGCCCGGGCACGGGGCTCGGCGCGGCCCTCCGGGCGGTTTCCGGGGCGGGCCCGGTCAGCGGGCGCCGAGGTTCACGTCGGTGCCCTTCAGGACGGCCCGTACGCCCTCGCCGTCCGAGGTGACGGAGGTCAGGCCGAGGCCCTTGGGCAGGGCGTCCACCGGCCGGTCGAAGTCGGTCTTCTTCCGGATCAGCTCCTCCAGGCCCGGGAATCCCTCGCCCGGCACGTGCTCGGCGCGCACCCGCACGACGTTGCCCTTCACCAGGCTGACCGTGGAGGTCACGCTGCGGGAGAAGGTGCGGCCGAGGATCTCGACGGAGGCGGTCACCTTCACCTTGCCCGGCGCGCCCCCGTAGGCGACCGTCACGCCGGTCTGCGAGGCCGCGGTCAGGTCGGCGTACGAGAGGAAGGCCTCGCCGTCGGCCCGGGCGGCGGTGCCGCCGTTGTAGTCGGCGCTCAGCTTCACGTCGTGGAAGCTCGCGTCGATCGAGGTGATGCGCACCCTGCGGCCGGCGGTGTCCGCCTCGATGCCGCGCAGGTGGGCGTCGACCTGTTCCAGCTCGTAGCCCACGACCTGGGTGAGGAAGGGGAATCCCCTGATGTCCACGTCCGTGCTGCCCGCCAGGCCCTGGCTGAAGTGGACCCTGGCGGCCAGCTTGTCCTCCGCGTATCCCACGGCGAACCGGTCGACGGCGACCAGCAGGCCCGTCAGGACCACCCCGATGATCAGCAGTATCCGCAGTGCTCGCACGGTGTTGTAGCCCCCCATGTGTGTCCGTGCCGGATCGTGTGGCGGCGCGGTCGGTGGTCCCGCCGCGCCGCCTTCCCGCCTACCCCGTCCTCAGCCGACGACCCGCCCCACCAGGTAGACCGCCGGCGCGGCGGCGGCCAGCGGCAGCGCGACGCCCGCGGTCATGTGGACGAACTTCGACGGGTAGTCGTACGCGGCCACGCGCAGCCCGATCAGGGTGCACACGCCCGCCGCGAGGCCGACGAGCGCACCGCCCACGCCCACGGAGGTGAGCCCCCCGACGGCCAGGCCCGCGCCCGCCGCGGACAGCAGCGAGGCGGCCACGGAGGGGGCCGGGGGCAGCGGCAGGGCCCGTACCAGGGCCGCCACGCCCACGGCGGCGGCGCCGGTGGTGACGGCCGCCGGGTCGGCGGCGAGGTAGCCGGCGCAGACGATCGCGAGGGCGGCCGAGGCCACGCTCGCCATCAGCCCGTACACCCGCTCGTCCGGGTCGGCGTGGCTGCGGAGCTGGAGCACGAGGGTCAGCAGCACCCAGACGCCGAGGGTGCCGATGATCGCTCCGGGCGCGTGGAGCTCGGCCACCGCCAGCACGGCGGCGTCGGCGGCCAGGGCTCCGGCGAAGGCGAGGGCGATGCCCTGGCGGGCCGGCCACATGCCGTTGAGCCGGAACCAGCCCGCCGCGGTCAGTCCCTGGAGGGCCACCAGCGGGAGCAGCAGGGCATACGCGCCGAACGCGGCGGCGAGCGCCATCAGGGCGCCGAGGCCCGCCGTGAGCAGCGCGGACTGCGGGCCCGGGTCGATGATCGGCGACCGGCCCTCGGCCCGCGCCTGCCGGGGGTCCCGGATCCGGGTGTTCCCGAGGGTCACGGGAGAGGAGTACGCGGGGCCCCCGGGCCCGGTCTCCTCGACGGCGGCGCCGGTGCCGGTGCCGTGCGGCGCCGGGGCGTCGTCCCGGACCGGCGGGAGGTAGGCGGTGGCGGCGGCGTCGGTGCCCTGCGCGGCCGGCTCGCCGTCCCGGACCGGCGGGAGGTAGGCGGTGGCGGCGGCGTCGGTGCCGTAGGGCGCGGGAGCGTCGTCCCGGACGGGCGGGAGGTAGGCGGTCGCCGCTGCGTCGGTGCCCTGCGGGGCGGAGCCATACGAGGCGTCCGCGCCCTGCGGAGCCGAGGTGTACGGGGGGTGCGCACCCTGCCGGGCAGGGGTGTACGGGGCATCGGCACCCTGCGGGCCGGCCGCGTACGAGGCCTCCGCGTCCTGCGGGGCCGGGGTGTACCCGGCGTCGCCCGACAGGCGGGCGTACGGGTCGGCGCCCTCGGAGGACGGGGCGGGGCCCGCTCCGGTGCCGGCCTCGGGCCACACGGGCGAGGCGCCGGTGCCGGGCTCCTGCCACCACCCCGAGGCGGAAGCGGAGGTGCCGCCGGTCTCCGGCCACGGGCCGGCTCCGGTGCCCCGGTCGTCCGCGGCGGCCCAGGACGGGGTGCCCGGGGCCGGGGTGCCCGGGGCCGGGGTGCCCGGGGCCGGGGTGTCGTACTGGCGGGCCCACGAGGGGGCCGCGGGCTCCGGCGGGACACCGGGCGCACCCGTACCCGTGCCCCTACCGACCTCGGGCCAGCCGGAACCGGAGACTCCGGCGTCACCGGCACCCGTACCGGCCCCGCCCCACGGGGCGGCCCCGCCCCCGGCCTGCCCGCCCTGGCCGGCCGAGGCGCCGGGCCACGGGGAAGCCGCACCCGCGCCCGTCCCCGCCTCGGGCCAGGCCGCCGCGCCGGAACCCGTCCCGGCTGCCGGCCAGGCGGCGGAGGATCCGGCCCCCGGCCACTCCTGCCCGGCGCCTGAGGCGTCAGGCCACGCCCGCTCGGGCGACGGCGACGGCGACGGCGACGGCGCCGGATACGCGGCGGAAGAAGAGGAACCGGCAGCGGCCTGCGGCGGCACCGTCGGCTGGTAGGTGGTGTCCCAGGTCTCGGAGGACCAGGTCTGCGTGGCGTACGGGTCGGGGTCCCCCGGCGCCGGCGAGGAGGAGGGGCGTTCGGTCATCTCGGCTCACCCTCCCGCGAACGGCGGAAGGACCTCGACGCTGCCGCCCTCGGTCAGCCGCACCGACTCGTGCGGACGCGTGCCCACCGGGGCGTCGTCCACCAGGAACGAGCAGCGCTTCAGCACCTGGACCAGCTCCCCGGGGTGCCGCTCGCGGGCCGCGTCCAGCGCCTCGGCCAGGGTCGCGGCCGCGTACGGCTCCTCCGCGATCCCGGCCGCGGCCTTGGCCGCCGCCCAGTAGCGGATGGTTCCCGCTGCCACAGCAGCTCCTTTCGTCGGGCCTCCATGATGCCGCCTCGTGCTGCGGCTACCTCACAGCCGTCGCGGCCAGCCAGTCCGCCAGCCGCGCGAGCAGGTCGTCGTCCACCGCGTTCTCGGCGTGGCCCATGCCCGGCTCCACCCACAGCTCGGCCGGCCCGGCCGCGGCCAGCATGTGTCCGTGGTCCACCGGGAAGTAGGGGTCCCGGTCCCCGTGCACGATCAGTACGGGCGTCGGGGCGATCAGCGGCACCGACTCGTACGGGGCGAGCGGCACCGGCGACCACCGCGCCCCGGAGATCCGCGTGCCCAGCCCCGCCCGGGCCACCAGGCGCCCGGCCGGCGTGGTCACGACCCAGTGCAGCCGCCGCATCGGCGCGGTCCCGCGGTAGTACCAGCGCGCCGGCGCACTGACGGCGGCCACCGCATCCGTACGTGCCTCCGTGCGCCCCCCTTGTCCCGCGGCCCCGAGCGCCGCGTGCCGGAGCACCACGGAGCCGCCCATCGAGAAGCCGACGGTCGCGACGCGGGGGTACCCCAGGGCCCTCGCCCAGGCCACCGCGGCATCCAGGTCGAGCACCTCGCGGGCGCCCACCGTGGACCGCCCGCCGGACCGCCCGTGGCCCCGGAAGGAGAACGTGATCACGCCCGCACGCTGGGCGAAGGCCGCCGCGGCCCGCCGCACGGCAGGCCGGTCGGCAGAGCCCGTGAAGCCGTGCGCGACCACGATCGCGACCGGGTGCGGACCCGCCGCTCCGGGGCCCTCCGACGGCACCGCGCAGGGCAGGTGGACCGCCTCGATCGGCACCCCGTCCGCCGTGCGGAGCGTGGTGCGGACCACAGAACCGGGTTTCGCTCGGCCCTCTCCAGCGGCATTCATGTGGGCTATTCTGCTGGGCAGAGGATCCGGGCAACGTTGCCCCCGGGTCCTTTTGTGCTTTCAGCACGTTGAACACAGCACGAACACCGGGACCGGTGGAACCCTTGGTTCATACCGCTTCCGGTGGCGGGCCCCAGGGCGCGGGGACCGCACCTCGTACGAAGCAGTGCCGCGAACGTCCTCGACGGGACCGAGGAGGAACCGACGTGATGGGCCAGCGAAACACGCACGACCGTCCGAACCTGGCAGGTGGTCGGCGATGAGCTCCCTCCTGCTTCTGACCAACGCCCTCCAGCCCTCGACCGAGGTGCTGCCCGCCCTCGGCCTGCTCCTGCACAGCGTCCGGGTGGCGCCCGCCGAGGGCCCGGCCCTGGTGGACACCCCGGGCGCCGACGTGATCCTCATCGACGGCCGCCGGGACCTGCCGCAGGTGCGCTCCCTGTGCCAGCTGCTGCGCTCCACCGGGCCCGGCTGTCCGCTGCTGCTGGTGGTGACCGAGGGCGGCCTGGCCGCCGTCACCGCCGACTGGGGCATCGACGACGTGCTGCTCGACACCGCGGGACCCGCCGAGGTCGAGGCGCGGCTGCGGCTGGCCATGGGCCGTCAGCAGATCGGCTCCGACGACTCCCCCATGGAGATCCGCAACGGCGACCTGTCGGTCGACGAGGCGACGTACTCCGCCAAGCTCAAGGGCCGGGTACTGGACCTGACCTTCAAGGAGTTCGAGTTGCTGAAGTACCTCGCGCAGCACCCGGGACGGGTCTTCACCCGGGCCCAGCTGCTGCAGGAGGTGTGGGGGTACGACTACTTCGGCGGCACCCGGACGGTCGACGTGCACGTACGGCGGCTGCGCGCGAAGCTCGGCCCGGAACACGAGTCGCTGATCGGCACCGTGCGCAACGTCGGCTACCGCTTCGTCGCCCCGGAGAAGGTGGAGCGGGCGGCCGAGGAGGCCCGGAGCAAGGCCGCGGCGGACGCTGCGTCCGAGGCCGGAGCCCCCGTCGCCCGTTAGGGGTACGCGATCGTGATCGTCCGGTGGGCAGACTCCCTGCCCACGCGACGGTCACCCCGCGTAGAATTCCGCGCGTGGCCAAGGTGACGCGGGATGACGTAGCGCGACTGGCGGGTACTTCGACCGCGGTCGTGAGTTACGTCATCAACAACGGACCAAGGCCGGTCGCCCCGGCCACGCGCGAGCGTGTACTCGCCGCGATCAAGGAACTGGGGTACCGGCCCGACCGCGTGGCCCAGGCGATGGCCTCGCGGCGCACGGACCTCATAGGCATGATCGTCCCGGACGCCCGGCAGCCCTTCTTCGCCGAGATGGCACACGCGGTCGAGCAGGCCGCGGCCGAGCGCGGGAAGATGGTGCTCGTCGGCAACTCCGACTACCGCACCGAGCGCGAGGTCCACTACCTGCGGGCCTTCCTCGGGATGCGGGTCTCCGGCCTGATCCTGGTCAGCCAGGGCATGAGCGAGCAGGCCGCCAGCGAGATCGAGGCCTGGGACGCCCGGGTCGTGCTGCTGCACGAGCGGCCCGAGGCGATCGACGACGTCGCCGTCGTCACCGACGACATCGGCGGCGCCCAGCTCGCCACCCGCCACCTGCTGGAGCACGGCCACGAGTACGTGGCGTGCATCGGCGGCATCGAGAACACCCCCTCCGTCGGCGACCCGGTCGCCGACCACGTCGAGGGCTGGCGGCGGGCCATGCTGGAGTCCGGCCGGTCGGTCGAGGGACGGCTCATCGAGGCCCCGTACAACCGCTACGACGCCTACCGCGTGGCACTGGAGGTGCTGGCGCGCCCGGACCGGCCCACGGCGATCTTCTGCGCCACCGACGACCAGGCGATCGGCGTCCTGCGCGCGGCCCGCGAGCTGCGCATCGACGTCCCGAGCGAGCTGGCGGTCGCCGGCTTCGACGACGTCAAGGAGGCCGCGCTCACCGACCCGCCGCTGACCACCATCGCCTCCGACCGGCCGGCGATGGCCCGGGCGGCCGTCGACCTGGTGCTGGACGACGCGCTGCGGGTCGCAGGATCGCGGCGCGAACGGCTGAAGCAGTTCCCCTCCGCGCTGGTCGTCCGGCGCTCCTGCGGCTGCGACCCGGTGGGCTGATCCGGCGCACGCCGGACCTCCGCCACGCGTCTTTACATCGGGCATACAGCCTTCTGTCGGGCTTCTCAGCGCGCACTCAGGAAGCTCTCATGATCGGCGGCGAGAGTCGTGGCCATGACCGACAGCCACCGCCGCGAAGGCGAGCACCCGCAGCAGGAGAACCCGACCCAGCAGCAGCCGGTCTTCGGCGACGACTTCCGGCGCGGCCGTGAGCGGCCGGCCCACGAGACCGGAGCCGGCTCCGGCCACCCGGCGCCGCCGCCGTACCCGCCGGCCGCGCCCGGGTGGTTCGAGGCCCACGCGCCGCAGGTGATCCGCGGCGAGACGGTCCCGCCGGCCGGTGCGCACGGGACCGGCGGCGCCGCGGGGCACGGTGGCGACGTTCCCGCCGGCGACGGGTACGGGTACGGGCACGGTGGCGACCTGCACGCCGGCGGCGGCCACGGCGGCTCCGGCCGGGGTACCGGCTGGAGCACTCCGGCGGCCGCGCCCGGCGAGGGTCCGGCCCACGCCGCCCGCGCCAAGCGCCCGGTCGCGCTGCTGGCGGCGGTGGCCATGGCGGCCGCGCTGATCGGCGGCGGCACCTCGGTGGCGATCCAGGAGTTCCTCACCGACGGCGGCACCGCCGGCCCCGGCGTCCCGGGCACGAACGTCTCCCAGACGAGCAACGGCACGGTCAGCGGCGTCGCCCGGCAGGTGATGCCCTCCATCGTGGAGATCGGCGCCACCACCGGCTCGGGCAAGGCCACCGGCTCCGGCGTGATCGTCACCTCCGACGGCGAGATCGTCACCAACAACCACGTGGTCGCGGGGGCGAGCGAGATCACCGTGCGGACCTCGGACGGCAAGACCTACAAGGCCAAGGTGCTCGGCACCGACCCCGACAAGGACCTCGCCCTGATCAAGCTCGAAGGAGCGAGGGGGCTCAAGGCAGCCAGGCTCGGCGACTCCTCCAAGGTGAACGTGGGCGACCAGGTCGTGGCCATCGGCTCCCCCGAGGGGCTGACCGGCACGGTCACCAGCGGCATCGTCTCCGCCCTGGACCGCGACGTCACGGTCGCCAAGTCCGAAGGGCAGAACGAACAGCAGCAGCAGTGGCAGCAGGGCGGCGGCTGGCCCTTCGAGTTCGGCGGGCGCCAGTTCAACGGCGACACCGGCTCGTCGAAGACCACGTACAAGGCCATCCAGACCGACGCCTCGCTCAACCCGGGCAACTCGGGCGGCGCGCTGATCAACATGAACGGCGAGATCATCGGCATCAACTCCGCGATCTACTCGCCCTCCACCGGCCAGTCGAGCGCCGGCAGCGTCGGGCTCGGCTTCGCCATCCCGGTGAACACCGTCAAGAAGGACCTCGACTCCCTGCGCGACGGCGGCAGCGGCGGCTCCGGCGGCTCCGGCAGCCAGGACTCCGGCCGCGGCTCCGGCGGCGGCCTGTTCGGCACCGGCTTCTGACCGCGCCGTGTAAGTCTGGAGGCCCGGGACCCCCCGGGCCTCCACCCTCTTGAGAAGGACCGGACCCGATGAACCCCGCCGACGGCGACCCGCAGCGCATCCTGATCGTCGACGACGAGCCCGCCGTCCGCGAGGCCCTGCGCCGCAGCCTCGCCTTCGAGGGGTACGGCACGGAGACCGCCGTCGACGGGCTCGACGCCCTGGAGAAGGTGGCCGCGTACGAGCCCGACCTCATCGTGCTCGACATCCAGATGCCCCGGATGGACGGGCTGACCGCGGCCCGGCGGCTGCGTGCCGCCGGCTCCACCACGCCCGTGCTGATGCTCACGGCCCGCGACACCGTCGGCGACCGGGTCACCGGTCTCGACGCGGGCGCGGACGACTACCTGGTCAAGCCCTTCGAGCTGGACGAGCTGTTCGCCCGGATCCGCGCCCTGCTGCGGCGCAGCGCGTACGCCGCCCCCGCGGCCGGCGACGGGCAGCCGGAGGACGTGCTGTCCTTCGGCGACCTGCGGATGGACCTGGCCACGCGCGAGGTGACCAGGTCGGGGCGGCCGGTGGAGCTGACCCGCACCGAGTTCACGCTGCTGGAGTTGTTCCTGGCCCACCCGCGGCAGGTGCTGACCCGGGAGCAGATCCTGAAGTCCGTGTGGGGCTTCGACTTCGAGCCCAGCTCCAACTCCCTGGACGTGTACGTGATGTACCTGCGCCGCAAGACCGAGGCGGGCGGCGAGCCCCGCCTGGTCCACACCGTGCGGGGCGTCGGCTACGTGCTGCGCGCGGGCGACGGCGGGGGCGCCGAATGAGCCCGCTGCGCCGGATCCGGAGCTTCCGCGCGCTCCCGCTGCGCTCCCGGCTGGCCATCCTGGTGGCCGCCGCGGTGGCCTTCGCGGTGGCGGCGGTGGCGGCCGCGTGCTGGTTCATGGTGCGCGGCCAGCTCAGGACGCAGTTGGACGAGTCGCTGAAGGCGATAGACCCCGACGCCGCGGCGCGGGCGGCCAACCAGGTCCTGTCCAGCCCGATCGGCTGCCGGCCGACCGCCCCCGCGGAGAGCGTCGAGGTCGGCGGCAACCTCAACGCGAGCGTCCAGCTGGTCCTGGCCGGCGGCTCGCACTGCTGGGTGGCCGGCCCGCAGACCCTGCCCGTCACCGCCGACGACCTCGCCGTGGCGCGGGGCGACCTGGCCTCCTCGCTGCACGACGTGACCACCGAGGCCGGCACGAAGCTCCGGGTCTACACCCAGCCGGCCACCACCACGCAGCCGAACGGCACCCGCCAGCTCCTCGCCCTCTCGATCGCCAAGCCCCTGGCCGACATCGACAAGCCCCTCGGCACGCTGGCCTGGGTGCTGCTGGGCCTCGGCGGCATCGGCGTGGTCGGCGCCGGGGCGGCCGGCCTGTGGGTGGCCCGGACCGGGCTGCGCCCGGTGGACGAACTCACCGGTGCGGTCGAGCACATCGCCCGTACCGAGGACTTGACCGTCCGGATCCCCGACGAGGGCGAGGACGAGATCGCGCGGCTCTCGCGCTCCTTCAACTCGATGACGGCCGCCCTGGCCTCCTCCCGGGACCGGCAGGCGCAGCTGATCGCGGACGCCGGTCACGAGCTGCGCACCCCGCTGACCTCGCTGCGCACCAACGTCGAGCTGCTCGCGCGCAGCGAGGAGACCGGCCGGGCCATCCCTCCGGAGGACCGCAGGGAGCTGCTGGCCTCGGTGAAGGCGCAGATGACGGAGCTGGCCGCGCTGATCGGCGACCTCCAGGAACTGTCCCGCCCCGACGCGGCGGCGCCCGGGCCGCTCCAGGTGGTGGGCCTGCACGACATCGCGGAGAGCGCGCTGTCGCGGGCCCGGCTGCGCGGGCCGGAGCTGGCCTACATGGCCGCGCTGGAGCCCTGGTACGTACGGGCCGAGCCGGCGGCGCTGGAGCGGGCGGTGGTCAACGTGCTGGACAACGCGGTGAAGTTCAGCCCGTCCGGCGGTGCTGTGGAGGTGGAGCTGCACGGGGGCGAGCTGACCGTGCGGGACCACGGTCCCGGCATCCCGGCGGACGAGCTGCCGCACGTCTTCGACCGCTTCTGGCGCTCCCCGTCCGCCCGCGCGCTGCCGGGCAGCGGGCTGGGGCTGTCGATCGTGGCCCGTACGGTGCAGCAGGCGGGCGGCACGGTGGAGCTGCGGCCCGCGGAGCCGGGGACGGTGGCGGTGCTCCGCCTGCCGGGCGCGCCGACCCCGCCGCCCGAGGTGCCGGGGGGCTAGGGGGTGGCGAGGGCGCGTTCCTTCAGTGTCCGGAAGCGGTCGAGGGCGGCGCGGTCGGCGGGGGTGAGCAGGCGGGCCTCGACAGCGGCCTGGACGGTGGCGACGACTTCCGCGAGGTCCGTGTCGGCCTCGCAGCGGGCGTCCGCCTCCGCCGTACGGATCTCCTCGGCGCCCAGCGCCCTGAGCTTCGCGGGGTCGTTGCCGGCCGCGGCCAGCCTGGCCCCCAGGGCCTTGCGCGGAGCCTGGAGGCCGTCCTCGGCGTAGCCGGGGTACCCGGCCTCCGCCATGCAGGCGGCCCAGCGGGCGACCGCGGCGCGGTGGGCGGGGTCCTGCTCGACGGTGGTGAGGACGCGGTTGGCGAGGGCGTGCGCACCCGCCTCCGGCCAACTTGTCGTACTGGAGCAGGTTGGCGTTGTCGTCGTAGACCTTGCCGGGCGTGCCCCCGCCGTTGATCTGCGGGTACGCGCACAGCGCTCCCGCGGGGCAGTCGGACCAGCCCGCGCTCGCGGTCCCGGCGCCCGCCAGAGGCCGTGGGACGCGGGGGAAGCCGCTAGGGGGTGCCTCCCGACGGGTGGGGAGGGATGAGGGCGATGTGGGATGCCGCCGGGATGCGCCGGCCCGCCCGTGCGAGCAGGGCGCCGAGTGCGAGGCCGGCGAGGAAGGCCGTGGCTGCGGCGAGTTCGCGTACCGGAGGCCGGCCGGGTCGCGGCAGGGACCGATCCGTGGCGGGCTGCGCGGGGGCGGGGTGCGCGGGGGCGCCGGCCTCCAGCCGGGCCCTGGCCCACAGGTCGAGCAACTGGTTGGGCTCGTCGCCGAGTGCGGTGACGAGTTGCTCCACGACCTGGCGGGTGACGGGTTTCTTGCCGTTGAGGAAGCGCTCCCAGGAGGACCGGCTGTAGTGGGTGAGGGCGGCGAGCTTCTCGTAGCTCAGCCCTGCGCTCTCCTTCATCCGGCGCATCTCCCTGACGAGGCGGTCTTCCGCGGTGGTGGGCACGCTCATGTCTGGTCTCCTTGTTCGCACGCGAGGTGGGGGGCGGTGCAGGAGGCGGTGCCGAGGCTGTGCGTGGGGCGGGGGGGTGGGGGGTGGGGGGTGGGGGTGTTGGGGGACGTGGGGGTGGGGGGAGCGCCGCCGGGCGCGGTCAGCCGTTGTGGCGGAGCAGCGCGTCGACGAGGCCGGCGCGGGTGTTCGGGAAGTCCATGGGGACGATGCCGAGGCCGGTCCTGCCCGCCATCTCCGCGCCGTCGACGAAGGCGTGGACCTGCGGGTTGAGGCGGTCGGAGTTCCAGCGGGGCGGGAGCAGCGCGGCGGTGCTCGTGTAGTTCACGAAGAGCCTGCCGGGCTCCCGGACGGCCTTGCGGAAGTGCTCCTCGATGCGGGTGCGCTTGGCGAAGGGCTCCGCCGTGTAGTCGTCCTGGATGTCGAAGACCTCGGCGGATCCGTACCTGACGCCGGGCAGCCCTGCGTTGTCGGCGAGCAGGACGACCTTCCCGCGGGCGCCGCCGAGGTCCGGCAGGGCGGGGTCGAGGTGGAAGAGCGGGCGCCAGCCCCGCCGGTCGAGGTAGTCGTCGAAGACCGCCCGGAAGGTGGCGTCGCTCTCCTCGCTGTACTCCTGCTTCAGGCGCATCAGGACGGTCTCGCGGGGATGCGCGGCGAGGAAGTCCCGGCAGGCGGCGAGCACGTCGCCGAACATCAGGTTCTGGTAGTACGCGCCGTGGTGGATCGCGAACGAGCCGCCGGTGACGCGGCAGCGTACGTCGAGGAAGCGGATCCCGTAGGACAGCTGCTCGGCGATCGAGGTGTTCTGGCACGCCACGTAGAGGCCGCCGTAACGGGCCCCGGAGTCGTGGGTGCCGGGGATGGTCATCCGCCGGAGGGGCGTCGTGTCCGCGAGGGCGCCCATCCAGTCCTGGGCCCCGGCGGCGGCCGCCGTACCGGTGCCCAGTGCCACCGAGGCCCCGGCCGCCACTGCTCCGACAAGAAACGCGCGCCGATCCAGGCTCATGGCCCGTCCCCCCTGGGTTCGCTGTCCCCGCAGTCGCGCGAATTATGGCGTGCTCACGTCACACAAGGAACAGGCCCCACTCGGCCACTCGATCTATACAAACGTATTGCACGACCGTCTTATACGCTCGTATAGTCAGAGTCGCCGGCAGCCCGCCGGTCCCGGAACCGCAAGGAGACCGTCATGAGCAGCGAGTTCACGCGTTCCACCCTGTACGTCGGCGGCCGCGCCCTGTCCTTCCTGGACACCGGCGGCGCGGGCCGGCCGCTCCTCGCGCTCCACGGCCACCTCTCCGAGGGCGCCTCCTTCACCGGACTGGCCGCCGCCCTGGGCCCCGGATGGCGCGTCATCGCCCCCGACCAGCGCGGCCACGGCGACTCCGACCGCGCCCCCGACTACACGCGCGCCGGCTACCTCGCCGACCTCCTGGCCCTGCTCGACCACCTCGGCCTCGACCGGACCGTCGTCCTCGGGCACTCCCTCGGCGGCGTCAACGCCTACCACCTCGCGGCCGCCCGCCCCGGGCGCGTCGAGGCCCTGGTGAACGTGGACGCCCCGGCCGACCTCCCCGACCACGGCACCAGCCCGCTGGCCTTCGTCCTGGGCTTCCCGTACACCGCCCCCTCCCGGGAGGAACTCGTCGCCGCCTGCGGCCCGCTGGGCCCCGCGCTCGCCCCGGCCCTGCGCCCGTTGCCCGACGGGGGCGGCTGGCGGCTGCCCTTCCACCCGCAGGACACGGTGGACTCCGAGAACCTGGTGCACGGCGACCACTGGGCGCAGTGGCTGGCGAGCGACTGCCCCGCCCTGCTCGTCCACGGTCTCAAGAGCCAGGCCCTGCCCACCGAGCAGGCCCTCGACATGGCCGCGCGGCGCCCGGGCACCGCGTACACCGCCCTGGAGACCGACCACTTCGTGCAGCTCCAGGACCCGGAGGGGTTCGCGGCGGCGGTGCGGGCGTTCCTCGACACCCTCTGAGGCGCCGGCTCCGGCGCGGCCACCGGGGGGCCGCCGTGGGGGCGCCGGCACCGGGGCGGCCGCGGCCGGGAACGCCGGAGGGGGCGGCCGGCCGGTGTGGCCCGCCGCCCCCTCCGGGACGCGCTGTGCTGCGTACGCCTTACTTGATGACGGTGATGCGGTCCGCGGCCGGGGGCGCCAGCGGGGCGGCCGCCGAGGAGTGCGCACCGAGGTAGGCGTTGAAGACGTCCAGGTCGGACGCGCCCACCAGCTTGTTCTTGTGCTCCTTCAGGACGGTGAAGCCGTCACCGCCGCCCGCGAGGAACTCGTTCATCGCGACGCGGTAGGTGCGCGCCGGGTCGATGGCCTGGCCGTTCAGCCGGACCGAGTCGACGACGATGCGGTCGGCACCCGTCTTCGTCATGTCGAGGGTGTAGGTGAAGCCCTTGGAGACCTGGAGGATCTTCGGGCTCGTGCCGTTGACCGGGCCGGTGACCTGCTGCTGGAGCATGGTGATCAGCTGGGCGCCGGTCAGGTCCACGACGTTCATCATGTTGGTGAAGGGCTGGACCGTGAAGGCCTCGCCGAAGGTCACCACGCCGTCGCCCTCGGCCCCGGAGGCCTTGTACGCGAGGTCCGAGCGGATGCCGCCCGGGTTCATGACGGCCAGCTCCGCGCCGCCCTTGGCGGCCGGGGACAGGGCCTCCAGCTGCGCGTCCGCGATCAGGTCGCCGAGCGGCTTCTCCGGCGCGCTCGAACCGCGGCCGTTGATGTCACCCGAGATGTAGCCGACCGGGCGGTTGGCGACCGGGGCGGCCAGCGCGTTCCAGCGCTGGATCAGCTCGGTCATGTCCGAGGCCTTGGGCTGGTCGCGGTTGACCACGTGGTTGGCCGACTTGACCGCGGTGCGGACGATGTCCTTGGTCGCGCGGTCGTAGGTCAGCGTGGTCTCGGTGAACAGGCGGCCGAGCGAGGCGGCCGAGGTGACCGTGCGCGGCTGGCCGGCCGGGTCCGGGATGGAGCAGGCGTAGGCCTGGTGGGTGTGGCCGGTCACCAGGGCGTCGACCTTCGCGTCGATGTTCTTGGCGATGTCCACGATCGCGCCCGAGATGCCCGCGCCGGCACCCGGGGTGTTGCAGTCGTAGTTGTACGCGCCGGAGGCGGGCAGGCCGCCCTCGTGGATGAGCGCGACGATCGACTTCACGCCCTGCGCGTTGAGCTGCGCGGCGTACTTGTTGATCGTCTCGACCTCGTCGCCGAACTTCAGGCCCTTGACGCCCTCGGCGGTGACGACGTCCGGGGTGCCCTCCAGGGTCACGCCGATGAAGCCGATCTTGACGCCGTCCTTCTTCCACACCCAGGTGGGGGAGAGGAGGGGGCGCTTGGTCTTCTCGTCGGTCACGTTGGCGGCGAGGTACGGGAACTTCGCGCCCTCGAAGGTCTTGCCGTACTCGAAGCAGCCCTCGACGGCGTGGCAGCCGCCGTACTGCATGCGGCGCAGCTCGTTGCGGCCCTCGTCGAACTCGTGGTTGCCCACGCTGGTGACGTCGAGGCCGAACTTGTTCATCGCCTCGATGGTCGGCTCGTCGTGGAACAGACCGGACAGCATCGGGCTGCCGCCGATCATGTCGCCGGCGGCCGCGGTGATGGTGTGGGTCTTGCCCTCGCGCGCCTTGCGCAGGGAGGTCGCCAGGTACTCGACACCACCGGCGGGTATCGCCTTGGTCGTGCCGTCCGCCTGCAGCTCGGTGACGTTGCCGGAGGAGCCCTGCGGGGGCTCCAGGGTGCCGTGCAGGTCGTTGAGGGACAGCAGCTGTACGTCGACCAGCCGGTCGGACGCCGCACTCGGGGCCGCCCCGGCGGGCAGCGCGGCCACGATGAGGGCGCCCGCCCCTGCCGTGACGGCGAGGGCGGCGGCGGTCAACCGGCGTGCCCGGCGGTGTCGTTGGGTGGTCGCTGTCATCAGTTCCCCTTCGAGGCAGCGTGCGATCGGGAGGTCAGGTGCGGAAATCGCGTCCGCAGCCTACGGTCAACGCGCGTAGCGCGACAGGGGGTGGCAGGTTACCGTTCAGTTGCGCTGCGGCGTAGGGGGACGAAACGGACCGGTGCGGGCGGACGCCTGGCCGGGGTTGCCCGGGGGGCGCGGGCCCGGCGCCGTACGCTCGACGTATGACTGACGCAGCAGCGGCGCTGGAGCCCGGACGGCAGATCCAGGAACTCGACGAACTGACGCAGGAACAGGCCGGAGCGGTCCTCGGCCTGATCGAGGAGGCCAGGCTCACCGACGGCACCACCGCCGTGTCGGAACAGGGCCGCCTCCAGCTCACCGGGGGCCGTCGCGAGGGCATCCGCCACTTCCTGCTCACCGAGCACGGCCGGCTGGCCGGGTACGCCCAACTGGAGGACACCGACCCGGTGGAGGCGCCCGCCGCCGAGCTGGTCGTCCACCCCGCGCTGCGCGGCCGTGGCCACGGACGCGCCCTCGGCACGGCCCTCCTGGCCGCGTCCGGCAAGCGGATCCGGGTCTGGGCACACGGGGGCAAATCGGCCGCCCGGCACCTCGCCCAGGTCCTCGGCCTCACCCTCTTCCGCGAACTCCGCCAGCTGCGCCGCCCCTTGAACGACGGCGCGCCCATCCCCGAGCCGGTGCTCCCCGAGGGCGTCACCGTCCGCACCTTCGTGCCGGGCCGGGACGACGAGGCGTGGCTCGCGGCGAACGCCGCCGCCTTCGCCCACCACCCCGAGCAGGGTGCGCTGACCCAGCGGGACCTGGACGACCGCAAGGCGCAGCCCTGGTTCGACCCGAAGGGCTTCTTCCTCGCCGAGCGCGAGGGGCACCTCGTCGGCTTCCACTGGACCAAGGTCCACGCGGCGGAGCGGCTGGGCGAGGTCTACGTGGTCGGCGTGCTCCCCGGCGAGCAGGGCGGCGGCCTGGGCAAGGCCCTCACCGCCATCGGCCTGCACCACCTGGAGGACGCCGGCCTGCCGACGGCGATGCTCTACGTGGACGCGGACAACCCGGCCGCCCTCGCCGTGTACGAGCGCCTCGGCTTCCTGACGCACGAGGTGGACCTGATGTACCGCTCCGAGTCCTAGCTGTATTGCCTCGGGAGGCGGGCCGGGCCGGGTAGGGGACACGCTCCCGGCCCGGCCCGGCCCGGATGGCGGGCGCGGGGTGCCGGTGCCGGTGCCGGGGAGCTTCCCGTACCGCCGGGAGGCCTCCCGTACCGCCGGCGAGCGGCCCGTACACCCGTTCAGGTGACGGGAAGGTCACGGGCTTGCCCCGCGGGTCCCCTGCAAGCCACACGCCATTAACCGGGCATTCAGACGCCCTTGCGACGCTCGCGCAATGCAGCCCGTCGCCGACCCGTCCAAGCGCAACGGACTCCGTCAACCGACCGACCCCGTCGCCCTGCGCCTCACCGCGCCCCCTTCCGACGCGCCTGTACTGCCGCGTGCGCGGAAGAATGGACGCATGAGCCAGCAGAGCAGCACAGAGGTCCCCGGCCAGCAGAGCCCCCAGGGGTCGGGTGCCAGGCACCCGCAGCCCTCCGTAGGGTCCATAGCCGCGCACCGGCCGCACACCGTCGCCGCGGTCGTGTCCGACCTGGAGCCCGACCTGGACGCGGATCTGGACTCCTACGACGAGGACGGCTCGGCCACCGAGCTGCCCACCGGCCGGTTCCTCGACCGCGAACGCAGCTGGCTCGCGTTCAACGAACGCGTGCTGGAGCTGGCCGAGGACCCGGCGACCCCGCTCCTCGAACGGGCCAACTTCCTGGCCATCTTCGCCAGCAACCTGGACGAGTTCTTCATGGTCCGGGTGGCCGGCCTGAAGCGGCGCATCGCGACCGGCGTCGCCACCCGCTCGGCCTCCGGCCTCCAGCCCCGCGAGGTGCTGGAGCTGATCTGGACCCGCTCCCGCGAGCTCATGGCCCGGCACGCCGCCTGCTACCAGCAGGACGTCGCCCCGGCGCTCGCCGAGGAGGGCATCCACCTGATCCGCTGGCCGGAACTCACGGAGAAGGAACAGGCCCGCCTGTTCACGCTCTTCCGGAACCAGATCTTCCCGGTGCTGACCCCGCTGGCCGTCGACCCCGCGCACCCCTTCCCGTACATCTCCGGCCTCTCCCTGAACCTGGCCGTCGTCGTGCGGAACCCGGTCAGCGGCCACCGCCACTTCGCGCGCGTCAAGGTGCCGCCGCTCCTCTCGCGCTTCCTGGAGGCCTCCCCGCAGCGCTACGTCCCGCTGGAGGACGTCATCGCCGCGCACCTGGAGGAGCTCTTCCCCGGCATGGAGGTGCTCGCGCACCACATGTTCCGGGTGACCCGCAACGAGGACCTGGAGGTCGAGGAGGACGACGCCGAGAACCTCCTCCAGGCCCTGGAGAAGGAGCTCATGCGGCGCCGCTTCGGCCCGCCCGTCCGCCTGGAGGTCGAGGAGTCCATCGACCCCGGCGTACTTGACCTGCTCGTCCAGGAGCTCAAGGTCAGCCCCGCGGAGGTCTACCCGCTGCCCGGCCCGCTCGACCTGACGGGCCTGTTCGGCATCGCCTCCCTCGACCGGCCCGAGCTGAAGTACCCGAAGTTCATCGCCGGCACCCACCGCGACCTGGCCGAGGTCGAGTCCGCCTCCGCGCCCGACATCTTCGCCGCGCTCCGCGAGCGGGACGTGCTGCTGCACCACCCGTACGACAGCTTCTCCACCTCCGTGCAGGCCTTCCTGGAGCAGGCCGCCGCGGACCCGGACGTGCTCGCCATCAAGCAGACGCTGTACCGCACCTCCGGCGACTCCCCGATAGTCGACGCCCTGATCGACGCGGCCGAGTCCGGCAAGCAGGTGCTCGTACTCGTCGAGATCAAGGCCCGCTTCGACGAGCAGGCCAACATCAAGTGGGCGCGCAAGCTGGAGGAGGCGGGCTGCCACGTCGTGTACGGCCTGGTCGGGCTGAAGACCCACTGCAAGCTGTCGCTCGTGGTCCGCCAGGAGGGCGAGCTGCTGCGCCGCTACTCGCACGTCGGCACCGGCAACTACCACCCCAAGACGGCCCGGCTCTACGAGGACCTCGGCCTGCTCACCGCCGACCCGCAGGTCGGCGCGGACCTCTCCGACCTCTTCAACCGGCTGTCCGGCTACTCGCGCCGCGAGACCTACCGCCGCCTGCTGGTCGCGCCGAAGTCGCTGCGCGACGGGCTGATCTCCCGGATCAACAAGGAGGCGGCGCACCACCGCGCCGGCCGCCCCGCCTACGTCCGCATCAAGGTCAACTCCATCGTCGACGAGGCCCTGATCGACGCCCTCTACCGCGCCTCCCAGGCGGGTGTGCCCGTCGACATCTGGGTGCGCGGCATCTGCGCCATCCGCCCGGGCGTCGCCGGACTCTCGGAGAACGTCCGGGTCCGCTCCGTGCTCGGCCGCTTCCTGGAGCACTCCCGGCTCTTCGCCTTCGGCAACGGCGGCGAGCCCGAGATCTGGCTCGGCAGCGCCGACATGATGCACCGCAACCTCGACCGCCGTATCGAGGCCCTGGTCCGGGTCACCGACCCGGCACACCGAGCGGCACTGGACCGGCTGCTGGAGACCGGCATGTCCGACGCCAGCTCCTCCTGGCACCTGGGCCCGGACGGGGACTGGACCCGGCACAGCACCGACGCGGACGGCATGCCGCTGCGGCACGTACAGGAGATGCTCATAGACGCCCGGAGGCGCCGGCGTGGCTCTGCAACACCATGACTCCAGCGCGGGGGACGTGCTCGGCGCCTACCTCCGCTCTCAGGCGACCGCCTTCCTGCGCGGACTGAGACTGCACGAGGAGAGCGGTGCCGACGCGGCCGAGGGGGTGGAGGCGGCCCGCGCGCTGCGGGCCGCGGCCCGCCGGATCAGCGGTTCGCTGGCCACCTTCCGACCGGTCACGGACTCCGCCTGGGCCGACGCGCTGCGCACGGAGCTGACCTGGCTGTCGGCGACGCTGGCCGACGAGCACGCGTACGCGGCCCGGCTGACCCGGCTGCTGGACGCGCTGCACCGGCTGTCGGGCGCCCCGGACGCGCCCGGCGTGCCCGGCCCGCGAGGAGCGGCGCGGGGGTCGCTCACCGTGGGTTCGGCGCGCGCCGCCGCGCTGCTGGAGCGGCAGCTGACCCTGGCCAGGACCCGGGCCCACTCGGCGACCCTGCACGCGCTGGGGTCCTCGCGGTTCCACGCCGTGGCCGACGCGGTGGCCGTGCTGGCCTCCGAGGTGCCGCTCGACCGCATCGCGGCGGCCGGGCGCACGGACGAGGTGCTGGTGCCGCTGTCGGCCCAGGTGGCGGACCGGCTGCACGTCGCCGCCGGCGAGCTGCCGCTCGTACGGGCCGCCCACCCGTACAACGCGGAGGCGCTGGTCGACGACGAGACCCAGGACGCGCCCTGGCACCGGGTGCGCAGCCTGCTGCGGGTGCACCGGTACGCGCAGGAGGCGCTCGGGGCGGACGTCACGCTGCTGACGGCCGCCTGCACGGCGCTGGACCGGCACCGGGAGGCGGCGGAGGCGGCCGCGGCCTCGGCGCAGGCGGCGCGCACGCCCCGGATCGCCCCGGCGACGGCGTACGCGCTGGGCGTGCTGCACGCCGACCAGCGGCACGAGGTGGAGGCGGCGCGCTTCGACTTCCAGCGGGTCTGGCAGCCTGCCGGCTCGGCGTCCGCGGTGGTCACGTGAGGGCCCGTACCGGCCGCCTGAGGGCGGGCACGCCGTGACGGCCGGGCGCCTCGTGCGGGTGGGCACGCCGTGACGGACTGGCCGAAACCGCTGGTCGCCGCCGGGTGCGTGCTCTGGCGCCGGTCGGCCGCGGACGGCCGGCCCGAGCTGTGTCTGGTGCACCGGCCGAAGTACGACGACTGGTCCTTCCCCAAGGGCAAGCTGAAGCGGGACGAGACCCCGGAGCGGGCGGCCCGGCGCGAGGTGCTGGAGGAGACCGGGTACACGTGTGAGCTCGGCGCCCCGCTGCCGACCTCCCGGTACCTGGTCGAGGGACGGCTGAAGACCGTGCACTACTGGGCCGCCGAGGCACTGGAGGGCGGTTTCGTGCCCTCCCTGGAGGTGGACCGGCTGCTCTGGCTGCCGCCGTACGGGGCGCGGCTGCGGCTCACGCACCTGCGCGACCGGCCGCTGGTGGACGCGTTCCTCGAAGTGCTGGAGCGCTGAGCCGGGACGGGTGGGGGCGGCGGGCCGGGACGGGTGCGGGCGCTGGTCCGTACGGGTGGCGGGCCCCCCGTAGCGCCACGGCGCACATGGCCGGAAACTGGCCCTTGGGGGTGTGCGGCCCACCGGTCCCGCCCCGTATACACGTGCCGGGTGCGTCTGCGCGCCCCGGCGCGCCGGGAGGCAGGGCCACACCGGGCCGTCCGCCATGGTTCACCGTCCGTTCACTCACCCCCGTTGGCCGCTTCACCTGATCTGCCTAATTTCGGCAGTGCACGGTGCGGGTCGCAGGCGAAGAGCCGGTGGCTACCGGGCAACCAGACGTAGTCCTCTTCGCACGCCGCCCCGTAACGAGACCGGCAGGCGGCTCCTGGAAGGAACACCCGAAAGTGAAGCTTCAGCGCAAGAACCGGCTTCGTGCCTCTGCCCTCGGGGCCCTCGTCGTGTCCGGCGCACTGGCCCTCACGGCGTGCGGCTCCGACAACAACACTCCGAAGGACGGCGGCAGCAGCAAGGCCGCGGCCCCGACCGGCGACGCCTCGCAGTGCGCGGGCGCCAAGGGTCAGCTGCTGGCCTCCGGCTCCTCCGCGCAGAAGAACGCCATGGACCTGTGGGTGAACGGCTACATGGCCACCTGCGCCGGCGTCGAGGTCAACTACAAGTCCTCCTCCTCCGGTGAGGGCATCGTCGCCTTCAACCAGGGCACCGTCGGCTTCGCGGGCTCCGACTCGCCGCTGAAGCCCAAGGAGGTCGAGGAGTCCAAGAAGGTCTGCACCGGCGGCCAGGGCGTGAACCTCCCGATGGTCGGCGGCCCGATCGCCATCGGCTACAACGTCTCCGGCGTGGACAACCTGGTCCTCGACGCCCCCACCCTCGCGAAGATCTTCAACGACAAGATCAAGAAGTGGGACGACGAGGCGATCAAGAAGCTCAACCCGAACGCCAAGCTCCCCTCCACCGCCATCCAGGCCTTCCACCGCTCCGAGGACTCGGGCACCACCCAGAACCTCGGCAAGTACCTGTCGAAGACCGCCACCGCCGACTGGCCGTACGAGCCCGAGAAGAAGTGGCCGGCCCCGGGTGGCCAGGCCGCCTCCGGCTCCGCCGGTGTCGCCGCGCAGGTCAAGCAGGTCGACGGCGCGATCGGCTACTTCGAGCTCTCGTACGCCGCCTCGCAGGGCATCAAGACCGTCGACATCAACACCGGTGCGGCCGCCCCGGTGAAGGCCACCTCCGAGAACGCCTCGAAGGCCATCGCCGCCGCGAAGATCGAGGGCAAGGGCAAGGACCTCGCCCTGAAGCTCGACTACGCCACCAAGGCCGAGAGCGCGTACCCGATCGTCCTGGTCACCTACGAGATCGTCTGCGACAAGGGCAACAAGGCCGAGACGCTCCCGACCGTCAAGTCCTTCCTGAACTACACGGCCAGCGACGCGGGCCAGAAGCTCCTCTCCGAGAAGGGCTACGCGCCGATCCCGACCGAGATCAACGCCAAGGTCCGCAAGGTCATCTCCTCGCTCTCCTGAGCACGACTCCGGGGGGAGGGTCCGCTCCCGTCCGAGTGGACCCACCCCCGGAACCTCCGGTGCACCGCCGCCAGGGGGCCCCGCCCCCATCCAGACCGGAAAGATCATGGCTACTTTCACACCCACCCAGACAGACCAGGCTCCGCCGGTCTCCTCGAGCGGGTCCACCGGCCGGGCCGGTGACAAGATATTCGCGGGGCTCTCCAAGGGCTCCGGGATCCTGCTCCTGGTGATCATGGCGTCGATCGCCGTCTTCCTCACCTACCGCGCCGTCCTGGCCCTGTCGAAGAACGAGGGCAACTTCCTCACCACCTTCGACTGGAACGCCACGGGCGAGCCCCCCGTCTTCGGCATCGCGGTGCTCCTCTACGGCACCGTGGTCAGCTCCGTCATCGCGATGGTCATCGCGGTCCCGATCGCGGTCGGCATCGCGCTGTTCATCTCGCACTACGCACCGCGCAAGCTGGCCGGTCCCCTCGCCTACGTCGTGGACCTGCTGGCCGCAGTGCCGTCGATCATCTACGGCATCTGGGGCGCCCTCTTCCTCGTCCCGTACCTCAGCGGGCTCACGTCCTGGATGGACGAGTTCCTCGGCTGGACCTACGTCTTCGACAAGACCCAGGCGGGCGTCGACCGCTCCCTGTTCACCGTCGGCATCCTGCTAGCGATCATGATCCTGCCGATCGTGACCAGCGTCAGCCGCGAGGTCTTCCTCCAGGTCCCGCGCATGAACGAGGAGGCCGCCCTCGCCCTCGGCGCCACGCGCTGGGAGGTCATCCGGATGTCGGTGCTGCCCTTCGGCCGCTCCGGCGTCATCTCCGCGTCGATGCTCGGCCTCGGCCGCGCCCTCGGCGAGACGATGGCCGTCGCCACCGTCCTCTCCCCGAGCTTCCTGATCTCCGGCCACCTGCTGGACCCGGGCGGCGGCACGTTCGCCCAGAACATCGCCGCGAAGTTCGACGAGGCCAACGAGTACGGCCGTGACGCGCTGATCGCCTCCGGTCTCGTCCTCTTCCTCCTCACCCTGCTGGTCAACGGCGCCGCTCGCATGATCATCGCGCGCCGCAAGGAGTACTCGGGGGCGAACGCCTGATGAGCCACGCACTGCAGGACCAGCGGCCCGTACGCAGCCGCAAGTCCGCCGCCCCCACCAGCCTCACCCGAGGCGGCCTGCCCCGCTGGGCCCCCGCCGCCATCGCCGCCGTGTCCCTCGCGCTCGGCACCGGCATCGGCGCGGTCGCCGGCCTCGACAGCAAGATGCAGTGGGGCCTGATCGCCGCCGCGCTGTTCGTCGTGATCACGTACACGGCCAGCACGATCGTCGAGAACTCCCGCCAGGCCAAGGACCGCGTCGCGACCTCCGTCGTGTGGGTCTGCTTCGTCCTCGCCGTCGTCCCGCTGCTCTCCCTGATCTGGGTGACCATCGTCCGCGGCATCCAGGTGCTGGACGCCTACTTCCTGAGCCACTCGATGGCCGGTGTCGCCGGCATCGAGCCCGGCGGCGGCGTCTACCACGCCCTGCTCGGCACCATCGAGCAGGTGCTGCTGGCGACCGTGATCGCCGCCCCGATCGGCCTGCTGACCGCCGTCTACCTGGTCGAGTACGGCCGCGGCGCGCTCGCCCGGGCCGTGACCTTCTTCGTTGACGTCATGACCGGCATCCCCTCCATCGTCGCGGGTCTCTTCATCCTCACGACGTGGACGCTGATGCTGGAGCAGGGCCCCTCCGGCTTCGCCGGCTCGCTGGCCCTCTCGATCCTGATGATGCCCGTCGTCGTCCGCTCCACCGAGGAGATGCTCAAGCTCGTCCCGAACGAGCTGCGCGAGGCCTCCCTCGCCCTCGGTGTGCCGAAGTGGCGCACGATCCTCAAGGTCGTGCTCCCCACCGCCATCGGCGGCATCGCGACCGGCGTGATGCTGGCCGTCGCCCGCATCACCGGTGAGACCGCGCCGATCATGCTGCTGGTCTTCGGCTCGCAGCTGATCAACGGCAACCCCTTCGAAGGCGCCCAGTCCTCGCTCCCCCTCTACATCTGGGAGCAGTACAAGATCGGCAGCGACGCCTCCTTCGACCGGGCCTGGGCCGCGGCACTCGTCCTGATCGCCTTCGTCATGATCCTCAACCTGGTGGCCCGCGGCATCGCCCGCTGGAAGGCCCCGAAGACCGGCCGCTGACCGGCCACGAAAGAAGCTCTGAATCCCATGGCCAAGCGCATCGACGTCTCCGGTCTCTCCGCCTTCTACGGCAACCACAAGGCCATCGACGACATCTCGATGACCGTCGAGCCCCGCTCCGTCACGGCCTTCATCGGCCCCTCCGGCTGCGGCAAGTCCACCTTCCTGCGCACCCTGAACCGCATGCACGAGGTCACCCCGGGCGGCCGCGTCGAGGGCAAGGTGCTGCTGGACGACGAGAACCTCTACGGCGCCGGCGTCGACCCGGTCGCCGTCCGCCGCACCGTCGGCATGGTCTTCCAGCGCCCGAACCCCTTCCCCACCATGTCGATCTTCGACAACGTGGCCGCGGGCCTGCGCCTGAACGGCAAGTTCAAGAAGAGCGAGCTCCAGGACATCGTCGAGCGCTCCCTCAAGGGCGCCAACCTCTGGAACGAGGTCAAGGACCGCCTGAACAAGCCCGGTTCCGGCCTCTCCGGCGGCCAGCAGCAGCGCCTGTGCATCGCCCGCGCCATCGCGGTCGAGCCCCAGGTCCTGCTGATGGACGAGCCCTGCTCCGCCCTCGACCCGATCTCCACCCTCGCCATCGAGGACCTGATCGGCGAGCTGAAGGAGCAGTTCACCATCGTGATCGTCACGCACAACATGCAGCAGGCCGCCCGCGTCTCCGACCGCACCGCGTTCTTCAACCTCGCGGCCGTCGGCCAGCCCGGCAAGCTCATCGAGATCGACGACACGGACCGGATCTTCTCCAACCCCTCCGTCCAGGCCACCGAGGACTACATCTCGGGCCGCTTCGGCTAGGAGGACCGCGGCTGCGCCGCCGCACGAGCCGTACGGCTCCCCCACACGTCCTGCGGTGCTGCATGGCGGTGCCACCGCAAGGCGAATCCGGGCCCGCCCCCTCTGGCAGGGGGCGGGCCCACCCACGTTCCGGGACATCCCGGGTGTGACCCGGGTCACCACAACCATCCCGCGGGCACATCGGTCAACTCTCTGTCAGGAGCATGATCCACGGGGGGTTGTCTTGCACAGGAACACGTACGTCGTCCTGGCCACGCTGGCCGCGGCGGCCGCACTCGGCACGACGGCAACGGCGGGCGCGGCCACGGCAACGGCGGGCGCGGCCACGGCACCCGCCTCCGCGACCGCCAGCACCGCGGCTCCGAAGCCCGCGGCCGACTTCAACGGCGACGGGTACGGCGACCTCGCCGTCTGGGCCCCCGACACCCCCGGCCCGCGCTCGGCGAACGGCGGACACCTCGCACCCGACGCCGGCGGCATCTCCGTCGTGTACGGCTCTCCCACCGGCCTCCGCCGGGACGGCGCCACCCTGCTGACCCAGGACACCCCCGGCATCCCCGGCGACCTCACGGCCAACGCCCGCTGGGGCAACCTGGCCGGCCGCGGCGAACTCGACGGCGACGGCCACACCGACCTGGTCGTCCGCACACCCGAGGGCTACCTCGTCCTGTGGGGCTCCCCCCAGGGCATCACCGGGGCCTCCACCCTGGTCGCCGCCCCGACCACGCTGCCCGCCCCCGGCACCCCGAGCACCGGCGTGGCCGTGGCCGACGTGACCGGCGACGGCACCGCCGACATCGTGGCCGCCGGGTCCACCACCCGGGACGGCGTACGGACCTACGGCGTGCGCCTGCTGGCCGGCCCGGTCGGCCGCACCACCGGCAAGCCGGCCTCCACCACGTTCACCGGCACCGGCCTGCTGCACCCCACCGTCGTCCACGCCGGCGACATGACCGGCGACGGCACCGCCGAAGTGGTCGCGGCCACCAAGGACCCCGCGAAGCCGGCCGGCCTCGTCCTGCGCCACACCCCCGCCGGCCTCTTCCCCGTCGGCACCGCCACGGCCGGTCCCGGCGGCGCCTTCGGCGACCTGAACAAGGACGGCTACCCCGACTTCGTCGGCGGCGACGGGCACGCCCTGACCGGCTCCGCACCCCGCTCCGGGGGCCGGATCTCCGTCACGTACGGCGGCCCCCATGGCGTCAGCACCACGCTGCCCGCCCGCGAGTTCTCCCAGGACAGCCCCGGCGTACCGGGCAAGGACGAGCCGTACGACCGGTTCGGCCAGTCCCTCGCCGTGACCGACACCGACCGCGACGGGTACGCCGACATCGTGATCGGCGCCGCGGGCGAGGACCCCTCGGGCCAGGGCAGCGCCGGATCCGTCACCGTGCTGCGCGGCGGCCCCAAGGGCGTCACCACCACCGGAGCGCGCGTGGTCACCCAGGGCACCGCGGGCGTGCCCAGCGCCTCCGAGGCCACGGACCTGTTCGGCTGGTCCGTGCTGGCGGCCGACACCGACGGCGACGGCGCGGCCGAGGTGCTGGTCGGCGGGCCCGGCGAGGACACGTACTCGGGCCGCGTCTGGATCCTGCGCACCGGCCCCGCCGGCCTCACCGGAACCGGCGCGACGAGCCTGTACTCCCGCGCCCTCGGCGGCTCCACCGCCCACATCCACTTCGGCGACCAGCTCACCGGCTGACCCGCCCGCCGCCGACCGGCGGCGGCCCCACCACCCACCGAGGCATCCATGCGCAAGCACCTGCTCACGACCGCCGCGGTCTGCGTGGCCACCGCCCTCGGCGCAGCGGCCCTCACCCCGGCCGCCGCGGCCGCCGCCCCGGTCCCGGAGCCCCGTACCGCCGACTTCGACGGCGACGGCTACCCCGACCTCGCCATCGGCGCCCACACGGCCACCGTCAACGGGCTCAAGGGCGCCGGCGTCGTCACGGTCGCCTACGGCTCGGCCGGCGGGCTGAAGTACGACACCGCCACCGTCGTCAGCCGTGCCACCCCGGGCGTACCCGGGGACCCGGCCGAGAACGGCAGGTGGCGGGCCATCAGCGGCTTCGGTGACCTGGACGGCGACGGGTACGACGACCTCCTGGTCCGCCACCGCGAGTCGACCCTGGTGCTGTGGGGCGGCAAGGCCGGGATCACCGGCGCCTCCACCCCCGTCACCGGCAGCGGCACCGCCGCCGACCCCAAGGTGCTCCCCGGCTTCCACGGCCTGGGCGACGTCAACGGCGACGGCACCGACGACCTCGTCACCCGGGGCCACGACGGAACCGAGTACGGCGTCAGCGTGTTCCTGGGCCCGCTCGACCGGAAAACGGGCAGGGCGGCCAAGGTCTGGCACCGCAACACGCAGCGGGTGGACGGCTTCTCCGTCGGCATCTCGCTGTACGTCGGCGACATGACCGGGGACCGCACCGACGACATCGTCCTCACCGGCCTGGGCGGCCCGGGCATGGTCCTCAAGGGCGGCGCCGCGGGACTGGCCCCGGGGGCCAGGCTCCAGATGGACGGCTCCGGAGGCGCAGGCACCTTCGGCGACCTGGACAAGGACGGCCACCAGGACCTGGTCATCGGCCTGGGCGGCAAGATCAGCGTCCAGTACGGGGGGCCCGGACGGCGCCAGCACGACGAGGCCCGCGGCATCTACGGGCAGGACCAGCGCGGCATCCCCGGCGTCGAGCAGTCGGGCGAGGGCTGGGGCAACGCCGTGGGCATCGCCGACACCAACCGGGACGGGTACCCGGACCTGCTCGTCGGCGCTCCGGGCAAGTCCGGCAACCAGCTCGGCGAGGAGGGCTCCGGCTCACTGACGGTGTTGTTCGGCAGCGCGAGCGGCGGCTTCGGCGGCACCGGCGCCACCAGCTTCGGCCTCACCGCCCTCGGCGGCCCGGCGGGCTGGGCGAACTTCGGCCTCGGCCTGGCCGGCTGACCCCGGAGGGTCCACCTCCGCACACGACGACGCCCCCGCCGGAACGGTCCGGCGGGGGCGCTGTCGTACGGGTGGAACGGGCCGTCACCCGAAGGCGAGGTTGACCACCCAGAAGCACAGCGCGGCGACCAGGGCCGCGGCCGGCATGGTGATGAACCAGCCCAGGATGATGTTCTTGGCGACGCCCCAGCGGACCGCGTTGACCCGCTTGGTCGCGCCCACGCCCATGATCGCGGAGGTGATCACGTGGGTGGTGGAGATCGGCGCGTGGAAGAGGAACGCCGAGCCGAACATGATCGAGGCGCCGGTGGTCTCCGCCGCGAAGCCCTGCGGCGGGTCCAGCTCGATGATCTTCCGGCCCAGGGTCCGCATGATGCGCCAGCCGCCCGCGTACGTACCGAGGGACAGCATCACCGCACAGGCGATCTTGACCCACACCGGGATCGGGTCGCCGGCCTGCTCGACGTCGGCGATGACCAGTGCCATCACGACGATGCCCATCGTCTTCTGGGCGTCCTGGAGGCCGTGGCCGAGCGCCATGCCCGCCGCCGAGACGGTCTGGGCGATGCGGAAGCCGCGCTTGGCCTTGTGCGGGTTGGTGCGGCGGAACATCCACATGATCGCGACCATCACCAGGTAGCCGACGATCAGGCCGACGAACGGCGAGACGAACATCGGGATGATGACCTTGTCGACCACACCGGACCAGATGACCTCCGTACCGCCCGCCAGCGCCGCGCCGACCATGCCGCCGAAGAGCGCGTGCGAGGAGGACGAGGGCAGGCCGAAGTACCAGGTGATCAGGTTCCAGACGATCGCGCCGACCAGCGCCGCGAAGAGGATCCACATGCCCGTGGCGCCGTGGGGCGTCTCGATGAGGCCCTCGCTGACGGTCTTGGCGACCCCGCTGCCCAGGAAGGCGCCGGCGAGGTTCATCACGGCGGCCATGGCCAGGGCCGCGCGGGGGGTCAGGGCCCGCGTGGAGACCGAGGTGGCGATGGCGTTCGCGGAGTCGTGGAAGCCGTTGGTGTACGTGAAGCCGAGCGCGACGCCGATGGTCACGACCAGCGCAAAGGTGTCCACGACGGTCAGGACTCCTTGACGGCGATGGTCTCCACCGTGTTCGCCACGTGCTCGAAGGCGTCGGCCGCCTCTTCAAGCACATCGACGATCTGCTTGAGCTTGAGGACCTCGATGGCGTCGTACTTGCCGTTGAAGAGGTGGGCGAGCAGCTTGCGGTGGATCTGGTCGGCCTGGTTCTCCAGGCGGTTGACCTCGATCCAGTACTCGGTGAGGTTGTCCATCGTCCGCAGGTGCGGCATGGCCTCGGCGGTCAGCTCCGCCGCCCGCGCCAGGACCTCGATCTGCTGCTCGACCCCCTTGGGGAGCTCCTCGACGTTGTAGAGGACGACGAGGTCGACGGCCTCCTCCATGAAGTCCATGATGTCGTCGAGCGACGAGGCGAGGGAGTAGATGTCCTCGCGGTCGAACGGCGTGATGAAGGAGGAGTTGAGCTGGTGGAAGATCGCGTGGGTCGCGTCGTCGCCCGCGTGCTCCGCTGCCCGCATCCGCTCCGCGATCTCGGCCCGGGCGGACGAGTCCGCCCCGAGCAGTTCCATCAGGAGCTTGGAGCCCGTGACGATGTTGTCCGCGGATGCGGCGAACATGTCGTAGAAGCTCGTCTCCCTGGGGGTCAGACGAAATCGCACGTGAGGTCCTCGGGGTGCATCGGATTCGGTCAGGCTGATGCTAGGCGCATCCTCCGGCCACGGCTAACCGGCGGTTCCCCAGTGTCCTCCATCAGGCACAGTGAGGAGCAGGAGCCCCTGCCCCTTCGGGCAGAGCCGAGTAACCTATACCCATGAGGGGTATGCAGCCCCCTTACCGGACACCGGGAGACACGATGACGACCACCGAGGCGGCGGGCACCACCGAGGCGGCCGGTCACGCGGCTGACCAGACGGCGGGCCAGGCCGCCGATCACGCACACGGGGTCCACGGCTACCACCACCAGAAGGCCGAGCACCTCAAGCGGCTCCGGCGCATCGAGGGCCAGATCCGGGGGCTCCAGCGGCTGGTGGACGAGGACGTCTACTGCATCGACATACTCACGCAGGTTTCGGCCAGCACGAAGGCCCTGCAGTCCTTCGCCCTCCAGCTGCTGGAGGAGCACCTGCGGCACTGCGTCGCGGACGCCGCGGTCAAGGGCGGGGACGAGATCGACGCCAAGGTGGAGGAGGCCACGAAGGCCATCGCCCGCCTGCTGCGCACCTGACGCCATCCCTCCGGACACCATCCCGCCGGACGCGGTCCCGGGCCCGGCCTCAGGCCGTCGGCCCGGACCCCGCCAGCAGCACCTCGTCGATGCGGTCCTGGCTCAGCCTGTCCTCGTGGGCGGCCGAGGCGGCGATGATCAGCTCGCCGCACAGCTCGATCTCGGCGAGGGCCACGTAGTCCTGGACAGTCGCACCGCCTGCCGGTGTCACGCGCATCACCCTCTCTCTGCCGCCGTCGGCTTCTCAGCGTAGGGAGGCCGCCACGCGCCGCGCATGACACGGATGGACCATTTCCGGATACCCCCCGGCGGCCGGCCCGCGTCGCCCCGCCGCCTACTCCGCGATCTTCCCCGCGAAAATGTCCCGGCTTGCCGGCAATTGCACCGTCACCGGTGTCCCGAACCCGTAGAGGAGCGTGGTCGAGGAGACATCGATCACGCCATTGTTCACGTAGCTGAACCGGTGCCGGACCTTCCGCAGCCGCCCCTCCTCGTCGAGGTACGCGTCGAACGGCACCAGGTCCGTGCTGAACCCTTTCGCCGCCGCCTCCAGCGCCCCGCGCGCGTGCGGCGACGCGCTGCGCGCCGCCCGGCCGATGTCCGTGGTCCCGCGGTAGTGCCGCACCTTGGTGCCGGCCAGCTCGGTCTCACCCACGTACGTCACGTCGCGCGCCCCGCGCAGCAGCTCGGCCGCGGCCACCGGGTCGGTGGCGCCGCCCGTGACCAGGTTGCCGTCGGAGAGGGCGGTCGTGTCCACCCGTACCCACTTGTCGGCCGGCACGCCCGCGCCGCGGTTCTTCATGTACAGCGCGCCCGGTGTGAGCAGTTCGGTGATCGGCCGGTGCTCCGACTTCCCCGCCGCGTCGGCCGGCAGCATGACCAGCAGCTGCCCCATCCGGTTGCGGAAGTCGACCCCGCCCTCACCGCGGATCGTCACCCGCGTCCCGCCGGTGGCCATCTCCATGGCCGTCCGCGCGCGGGCGCTGCCGGACCGCGCGAGCACGTCGGCAGCGCCCCGCACCGCCTCGGCGCCGTCGGGCGCCGGTCCGGGTCCCTCCGTGCCGCACCCGGAGAGCAGTCCCGCCATCACCCCCGACACGACCGCGGCGGCGGCCACCGCCCCGCCCCTGCGCCTGTGCTCGTGCACCACCATCGCCTGCCAACCCCCAACGCGTCACCGCTGCTTGCCCGAGGCCCCCACCCGCTCCGCATAACGACGTCCGGGGTTCACCGTCACGGTCGGGAACCCGCCGGTGCCCCGTCGGCGGCGGGTACCTTTGTGGCGTGGACACGCACTCCGAAGCCCGGCCGTCCCTTCCGCTTACCGCCCCTGCCGGTGCCGCGTACGACGCGGAGGTCCCGGCGCCGCGCACCGCCGGGGAGGACGGGGGCCAGTCCACCGGCAACTCCGGCCCCGGGCACGTCACCGAGACCTCCGAGCGCGGTTCGTTCTGCACCGCCCGGTGCAGCTGCGGCTGGCGGGGACCGGCACGCCGCTCGCGGGATCTGGCCCGGAAGGACGCGGCGGCCCACGTGGGGCGCCCGCTGTAGGGCCCGCGGCGCGGCCCCCTCTCGCGCGGGGGCGTCCCGGGCGGGGACCGTCCCGCGCGGGGGACCGTACGACACCTGCCGGGCGCCCGGTCACCCGTAAGGAGTGCGCCGGCTGGCGTACCCGGCGCCGGGCGGTTGCCCTGGTCGGAGGAGGGGGGACCACCTCCACAGGGCGGAGTCACATGCGACCCATGCGTCCCAGCTTCACCGTCGTCGCGTACGCGATCGTGCTCGGCTTCGCACTGGCCCCCGGCCTCGCCCAGGCGGCGGGCACGGCGCGGGGCGCCTCGGGCGGCGCGTCGGACGGGGACCCCGACCACAAGCCCGTCGGTACGGCGGACGGCCCGGCGGACGTCGCCCTGGCCCTGGGCACCACGGGCGCGGCGGCGACGGCCACCGGCCTCTGGCTGCGCTCGCGCCACCGGCGCGACGAGGGGCCGGAGCGCGGCGAGGAGCGCGAGCCCTGAACGGGGGCCGGTCGCGGACGGCGGTGCGGGCCTGCTTCGGTGCGGCGGCGCTGTGCCTGCTGGCCGCGGGATTCCTGGCCGTACTCCGCCTGCTGACGGGGTGACACCGCTCAGGCGGCGAGGTCGCTCTCCTGCGTGAACTCCTCGGCGCCCTGGGCCTTGGCCAGTTCGACGGGCCGGGGCGCGCACGCCCGGCGCGAGCGGACGATCCACCCGGTACGCGGGGAGCGCGCGACGGCGCGTACCACCGGCGTGAGCAGCGCCATGGCGAGCGGGGCGAGCAGCAGCACGGCGGCGGTGCCCAGCGCGAACCCGCCGACGACGTCGGTGGGGTAGTGCACGCCCATGTAGACGCGGGTGAGGCCCTCGACGAGCGCGAGGCCGATGCCGACGAGCCCGATCCGGCGGTTCGCGACGAACAGGCCTACACCCAGGGCCATCGCGAGCGTCGCATGGTCGCTGACGAAGGAGAAGTCCGTCTTGCCGGCGGCCAGCACCTCCAGCCCCTCGTGCTGTTCGAAGGGGCGGGGCCGGCCGACGAACCCCCGCAGCGGGACGTTGACGAGCAGGGCGATGCCGGCGGCCAACGGCGCCCAGACCAGGGCGGCGAAGGTCTCGACGGACTCGGTGTCGCCGCGGCGCCGGGCACCTCGCCAGCAACACAGGACGAGCAGGACGAGCGCCAGGACCAGGCCGTACTCGCCGACCAGGCCCACAGCGCGGTCGAACCAGTCGGGGGCGTCCTGCGCGATCCCGTTGACGCGGTACAGCAGGCTCACATCGGGGTTCGGCCCACCGGCCGCGAGATCAGCCATCGTGCTACGGCCCCTTGCCCTTGCGTCGTCCCCTGCGGGCGCACGCCGTCGTGCGCCCCTTCGCCCCCGCGTTCAGCCCCTGATGACCATGGAACGCCCGTTCTGGCGCGTACGTTCCACTCTCCACCGAATGATCACCCCAACGTTATCGAAAGGTGACTCATCGTCGCAGCTCAGGGCCTTCGCTTAACGGAGTGTCGCTAGACCCGGGGCCGGGTCGGCAGGGCTTCCGCACCGTCCTCGGTGACACGGGTGGCACCGAAGTAGTCCGGGGTGTCGATCTTGTCGAAACGGATCACCGCCCCGGTGAAGGGGGCGTTGATCATATAGCCGCCGCCGACGTACAGACCGACGTGCCGGATCGCCCGCGAGTCCGTCAGATCGTCGGAGAAGAACACCAGATCGCCCGGGAGCAGCTCCTCGCGCGAGGGGTGCGGCCCGGCGTTGTACTGGTCGTTCGCCACGCGCGGCAGCTCGATCCCCACGGTCCGGTACGCGGCCTGCGTGAGCCCGGAGCAGTCGAACCGCCCCCGGTGCTCGGGCGTGCCCTCGCCGCCCCACAGGTACGGCGTCCCGAGCTTGCGCTGCGCGAAGTCGATGGCCGTCGCGGCCTGCCGGGAGGGCGCGACGCGGCCCACGGGCGCGGCGAAGCTCTGCTGGAGGGTGGTGATGACCTTCACGTAGTTCTGCGTCTCGCGGTACGGGGGCACGCCGCCGTACTTGATGACCGCGTACGCGCCCGCGTTGTAGGCGGCGAGCATGTTGGCGGTCGGGTTGCCGGGCACCTTCCTGACGTACCGGGCGAGTTCGCAGTCGTACGTGGCCGCCGAGGGGATCGCGTCGGCCGGGTCCCAGACGTCGCGGTCGCCGTCCCCGTCGCCGTCGATGCCGTGGCCCGACCAGGTGCCGGGCATGAACTGGCCGATGCCCAGGGCCCCTACGGGGCTGCGGGCCTGCGGGTTCCAGCCGCTCTCCTGGTAGAGCTGAGCGGCCAGCAGGGCGGGGTTGAGCGCCTCGCAGAGGTTCCCCCACTTCTGCACGAGCGACTGGTACCGCGCCGGGACGGCACCCTTGGCCAGCCCCACGGCCCGTCCGCCGCCGCTGCCGACCAGTCCGGCGGCAGCCGAGTACGTCCCTATGACGAGCAGCCCGAGGAAGCTCAGGCACAGCCCGATGCCGATACCGCCCGCGACCCAGAATCTGCGCACCCGTCAACCCTCCCCCAGACCCACCGGGTTCAGTGGGCTTTTGCGTGTGCCGTTATGACTATTCCACCCGGAAGCCCGGCCACGCGACGCCCCCGCACGACCCCCGGGTGCACACGCCCCCGCAGCGGGGCGCACGGAACCGGCCCCGGGGCGCACACCGGAGAAGCCCCCGGCTACCTGGGCGTGACGAACAGGCTCTGCACGCCGCGCCCGATGGGCCCCTTCTCGTCGTGCAGCACCGAGTCGGCGAGCCCGATCCCGGCCGCGTCGACGCTCGTACGCGCCTCCACGCACACCCACTCGCCGACGGGGTGCCGGTGCAGGTGCACCGTCAGATCGGGATTGACGAACACGAACTTCCCGAAGTCCAGCACGTTGCTCACCCCGTTGCCGGAATCGGCGGCGACCAGCACCCGGTCCAGCGGCCGAGGCTCGTCACCGGCCACCAGCGGCACCCGCATCCGCATCCAGCAGGTCCCCGGACCGGTCTCGGTGAACGCCCCCTCGGCGAACCGCGTCTCCATCGCGGTGTGGTACCCCACGTCCCAGGGCACCGGGAAGAACGGCGTCTCCCCCAGCTCCCCCGGCGGCGCCACCCGCGGCCCCGGCGCCACGGCCGGCACCGGCTCCGCCGCTGCCCTGATCCGCAGTGCCCGTGCCAGCATCACCGGCGCGTCCGCTCCCTCGGGCACCAGCGCCGCCTGCACGACCTCCGTACCGCGCCCGGCCCGCAACACCTCGGTGGTCACCCGCAGCGCGCCGATCGGCACCGGCCGCAGGATCTCGTACGTCACCCGGGCCAGCCGCATGTCCTCCCGCGCCCCGGGCCGCTCCTCGACGGCCCGGCCCAGCAGCGCCGCCGGCGGCCCCGCATGCTGCGCCCCGGCATCCCACGGCCCGCGCGTGAACTCGCTCGCCACGTAGTGCCCCTGGCCGACCCGCTCGTAGAACGCCTCACCCATCCCGGCAGGCTACCCATCAGTAGCCTGGCCCGCCAGGCCCCACAGCGAGCAGCGGCCGCACAAGCCCCCGGCGTCAGCGGGCGACCGCCAGGGTCGCGCCCAGGCCCACCAGGACCGAGCCGATGGCGCGGTTCAGGGCCTTCTGTGCGCGGAGCATGCGGTTGCGGAGGGCCGGGGTGGAGAAGAAGAGGGCCACCGCGGAGAACCAGGCCACGTGTGCCAGCGACATGAAGAGGCCGTACGCGGACTGCTGCCACAGCGCCGTGTCCGGGCCGACGACCTGCGTGAAGGTGGAGACGACGAAGAGGGTGGTCTTGGGGTTCAGGACGTTGGTCAGGAAGCCCCCGCGCAGCGCGCCGAGCGGCGTCAGGCCGGGCCCGGCGGCCAGGTCGACGGTGAGGTCGGCGCGGGCGCGGAAGGTGCGGACGCCGATGTAGACGAGGTACGCCGCACCCGCGAGCTTGATCGCCGTGAAGAGGGCGGTCGAGGAGGCGATCAGCAGGCCCACGCCCAGCATCGTGTACGCGACGTGCACGAGCACGCCGGCGCCGACGCCGGCGGCCGCGAAGAGGCCGGTGGGCCGCCCGTACAGGTAGCTGTTGCGGACCACCATCGCGAAGTCGGCGCCCGGGCTGATGACGGCGAGCACGGTGATGACGGCCACGGCGATCAGTTCTGTCATGCTCCCGATCCTTCCCCGAGGCCCCTGTGCCGATCAACGGAGATCCGGATACTGGGAGTTGTGATCACACTCCGGGACTTCGACCTGGCGCGGGACGGCGCGGCACTCAGGGACTGGGTCGGCGGCTCGCGGGCGGGGCTCGTGACCTGGGCCGGCACCACCTTCGACTGGCCGCTGGACGACGCCCAGCTCGCCGCGTACGCCGCCGACGCCCGGCTGCGGAAGTTCGCCGCCGCGGAGACCGCGACCGGCGCGACGGTGGGGCACTTCTCCCTCGGCGTACCGCCCGGGGGCGGCGAGACCCGGCTCGGCCGGGTGATGATCGCTCCGGAGGCACGCGGCCGGGGGCTGGCCCGGGCCATGCTGACCGAGCTCGTCCGGTACGCCTTCGAGGAGCTGCACGTCCCGTCCCTCACCCTCGGCGTCTACACGCACAACACCCGCGCCCACCACCTCTACGAGAGCCTCGGCTTCCGCACCCACCGGGTGCTGGCCGACTGCGTGGAGGTCGACGGCACCCCCTGGACCGCACTGGAGATGCGGCTCACCGCTCCGGGCCCGACGGCACCCGGGCCCGCCGGATGGAGATGAGGGGACAATGAGGGGTCCCGCACCGCACCCAGGAGCCCACCGTGCCCCACCCGACCGCCCCCGCCCACCTCCAGGCGGACTGCGCCAGCTGCTTCGGGCTCTGCTGCGTGGCCCTGCCCTTCGCCGCCTCCGCGGACTTCGCCCGGAACAAGCCGGCGGGCACGCCCTGCACCAACCTGCGGGACGACTTCCGGTGCGGCATCCACACCCGGCTCCGCGACGAGGGCTGGCGCGGCTGCACCGTCTTCGACTGCTTCGGCGCCGGCCAGAAGGTCTCCCAGATCACCTTCGGCGGCCGGGACTGGCGCGCCCACCCCGGCACCTCGCGCGAGATGTTCGAGGTCTTCCCGGTCATGCGGCAGCTTCACGAGCTGCTCTGGTACGTGACCGAGGCCCTCACCCTCCCCGCCGCCCGCCCCGCGTACGACGGGCTGCGCGGCGCGCGGGAGAAGGTCGAGGCCCTGACCCGCGCCGACGCCGCGACGCTGGCCGCCCTGGACGTGGGTGCGCTGCGCCAGGAGGTCAACGTCCTGCTGCTGGAGACCAGCGAACTCGTACGCGCCGGGGCGCCGGGCCGCAAGAAGAAGAACCACCGCGGCGCCGACCTCATGGGCGCCCGGCTGGCCGGGGCCGACCTGCGCGGCGCCAACCTCCGCGGCGCGTACCTGATCGCCGCCGACCTGAAGAAGGCGGACCTGCGCGGTGCGGACCTGATCGGCGCCGACCTGCGGGACACCGACCTCGCCGGCGCGGACCTCACCGGCTGCATCTTCCTCACCCAGGCACAGCTCAACGCCGCCCGCGGCAACGCCGCCACCCGCATCCCGCCGGCCCTGACCCGGCCGGCGCACTGGACCTAGGCACGGGAGCCGCCGGGATCCCCGCCCGATGGTCCCGGGCCCGCCGCGTACGAACGCCACCGCGCCGCCGACCGGCTCGTGCTCCGGTCGGCGGCGCCGTGCGGTGGGGGTGCTACGGGAGCGGGGCCTGGACGTCATCCCAGGCCTCGATGCACGTGACCGGTACCGGCCCGTTGATGGTGCAGTGCGTGCGCCACACGACCCCGCCGGTCGTGATCGCGTACACGTAGAGGTCGTTGCCCTGAAGGCCCGCCGAGACGTCGCAGACGTTTCGGGGGTAGTCCTGGTTGTTGGACAGGTTCAGCCACGTGAGGTTGCCGAAGCCGCCCATGCCACGGGCGCGGTGGCCGAGGTAGGTGTTGCCCTGCTCGTTGAGCGCGGCGACGAACTCCTGGGAGTTCATGTCCAGCACGTTGTCGACCGAGACACACGGCGCGGCAGGCCCGGGGGGCCCGGACGGCCCCGGTGACCCGGAAGGCCCAGGCGGCCCAGACGGTCCGGGCGGGCCCGAAGGCCCGGGCGGACCAGGAGGTCCGGGCGGGCCGGGGCACCCCTTGCTGCCGGTCGGCAGCGCCTGACCGACCAGTCCGGGCGCCTCCCCGGCCGATCGCGGCCGCGGCGGCTTCGGGCAGTCGTCCCCGCCCCCGCCGCCCGCCTTCGTCACCTGGGCGGCCGTGCCGGCGCTGTTGTCGGCGAACACCGGACTGCTGAGGCCCGCCAGGCCCAGCGCGATCGGCAGTACGAGACCACCGACGAGCGCAGCCTTGCGTCTAGTCCTGGAATCAGGACCCATACGTCTGCTCCTTCGTCGTACCGAACCTCGGACGCTCCGGCCGGAAGCAGGTGGAGCATCCCCCGGAACACGGCCCGGCGATGGAACGAAAGCCGGAATGTCGCACATATGTCAGCGCTTTGGCCGTACGGGCCTCCCGCCGCCTACGCCGAACGGGACCACCGAACCGGCACAAACCCCCGTACAACGGAAAGCACCACCCCGTGGACACGCGTGAGCCCGAACGGCTCCCCCACACGGGCGACACCCTTGGCCCGGTCGCCGGTCATTGCCCGGCGTCACCCCCCGTGATACACAGAGTGACCATACGGGCTTTCGCATACAAACGGTCCGGGCCCCCGCCCGGAGCGGCTCCGCGCGAGGTCAGAGCGCCCGAAGCGGACGTCAGCGGACCGGCGTACCGAGAGATCGGGCAAAGATAGCCGCCAAGTCGACATACGGCGGCGGTTTCATCAGGGAAGATAGTGCGTGACCCCTGCCGGAGGGCACGGGCTGACGGAACTACCCAACAGGGGCGGTGAGTTACATGATCCTGGCAGCCGAAAAGGGCGACATCACCACCATCATCGGCGGAATCGCCCCGAACTGGGGCCCGTTCGGGAGCCTCGGCAACGAAGCGAAGGTCATGATCGAGGTGGTCATGGCCGTCGCAATCCTCCTCTGCCTCGCCATCGCCATCTGGGGCGCGGCCAAACAGCGGATCGGCGCGACCGCCCTGCGCGACACCTTCAGCGCGGAACAGGGCAAGGGACTCATCGTCGCCGGGCTGACCGGGGTGTTCATCATCGGATCGCTCGGCACCCTCTTCACCATCGTGTACGGGATGGCCGTCTAGCCCCCGCAGGACGCCACCCGACCGCACGCCGGCCCCCGCCGCCCCCGTCCCCGACCCCTCTGCACGTCCACCGCCCACCGGCTGAGGTTGCGTTTCCTGATGACGACTCACCACTCCGCGCCCATGCGGGAACCGGCACAGCTACCGTCGTACCACGACACTGCTGAGGGGGCGGGCGCGGCATGAGCCACGACGAGGGGTACGGCTACGACGACGGCGAACGGGTCGGCGGTACGGGCCAGACCCGCACCCGCCTCCCGGACGCCCCCGGCGGGGACCCGTACAGCGGTGCCCGCCGCCCCGCCCGCGCCTCCCGCGGACTGGTGACGGTCGTCGGCGTCGTGGTGCTGCTCATCGCCGCGATCGCGTTCGCGAACCAGGGCGGCGGCAAGGAGGAGGCGGGCAGCGGCGACGCCAAGTCCCCCACCACCGGCGCCACCGCCCCCACGGGCACCCGCCCCGTCGCGGGCCGGCACAACGGCGTGCCGGCGGGCTTCGGGCACACGGAGCAGGGGGCGGCGTCGGCCGCCGCCAACTTCGCCGTCGTGCTGAACTCCGACGCCATGTACGACGCGCGGCGCCGCCGGCAGATCGTGGCCGCCGTCGGCAACGAAGTCTCCCTGACGCGACTTCAGGCTGCCTACGACAGCGCGTACTCGGCGGAGCTGTTCAAGAAGATCGGCCTCACCGACAACGGAACCGCGCCCCCCGACACCACCTTCGTCAGCCGCACCTCGCCCGTCGGCACGAAGGTGCTGAGCTACACGGACGCCGCCGCCGAAGTCGACGTCTGGTGCCACGGGCTGTTCGGGCTCACCGGCGAGAAGTCGACCAAGCCCGTCACCAGCTCCTGGTACACCCTCACGGTCAAGCTCACCTGGAACGGCTCGGACTGGAAGGTCCTCGGCACCACCCAGCGGACCGGCCCCACACCGGTCACCGGTGACAACCCCGTCTCCAGCTCCGACGACATCGCCGGGGCGGTCAACGAATTCGGAGGGTTCACCTATGCCCGGTAGCCCCCGGCGGCCCCTGCGCCACGCCGTCACCGCCAGCGCCGCAGTCGCGGCCGTACAGACCGCGCTCGTGCTCTTCGCGACCCGCGCCACGGCCGCGCCCGCCCCGACGCCGACGCCCACCAGCGGCACCGCCTCGCCGGCACCCTCGGGCAGCAGCGATCCCTGCGCGCTGCTCGGCGGCGGCGCCCTGAACGCCTGCCGCGGCCAGGCGCCCGACGGGTCCGCCAACCCGCCGAACTACCGCTCCCCCGGCGACCCCGGCTCGTCCCTCGACCCCCTCTCCTCCCTCGCGAAAGGCTGCGCCGACGCCGGCGCCTGGATCGTCGGGAAGCTCAGCGAAGCGGTCAAGGGCACGGCCAACGTCGACTTCACCAACGCCGCCTTCCTCCGCCAGTACGCCGTCGTCTTCGCCGCCTCCACGGTGCTGACGCTCGTCCTCTGGCTGCTCGCCGTCGCCAAGCGCGCCATCCGCGGCGTCCCCCTGACCACCGCCCTCTCCGAGGCCATCGGCTTCCTCTGGCTGACCGTCCTCGCCTCCGCCTTCACCCCCCTGATCCTCTACACCGTCGTCTCCGCCACCGACGGCGTCACCGAGGTCATCGCCACCGGCACCGGCAGCCAGACCGACGTGTTCTTCGGCTCCTTCGCCGAAGCGCTCAAGAAGGGCGAGGACATCGGCGGCGGACCGATCATGCTGATCGTCGTCGCGCTCGTCACCGTGCTCGCCGCCGGCGTGCTCTGGCTCGAACTGGTCATCAGGGCCGCCCTGCTCTACGTCGGCGCCCTCCTGGGAACCGCGGTGTACGCCGGACTCGTCGACCGCAACATGTGGGGGCACGTCAGGCGCTGGGCCGGAATCATGATCGCGGTGATCCTCGTGAAGCCCGTGATCGTCATCGTCCTCGGCCTCGCCGGGGCCCTCGCCGGCGACGACGGGCCGGACGCGTTCTCCGCCGTCGTCTCAGGACTCGCCATCATCCTCCTGGCGATCTTCGCGTCCGCGATGATCTACCGTTTCGTACCCGGCTTCGGTGACGAGATCGCCTCCGCCCGTACGAACCGCAAGCAGGCCACCGACGGCGCCCAGGCGGCCGCCGTCATCAGCTCCCCGGCCTCGCTCGTCTCGCAGGGCATCAAGACCCACAGCAGCCGCGGCGCCCACCGCGCCGGCGGCGGCGAGTCCAGGCCCGCCAACCCGCTCGCGGGCGGAGTGGCGGCCCACAGCAGCCGGGGCTCCTCCGGCGGGACCGGGGTCGGCGGCGGAACTGTCCCCTCCGCCGCACCCCCGCCCCGCGGCTCCGGAGTGAGCACGCCGCACACCAGCAGGTCCACAGGCACAGGAGGTGACGGGCGTTGACGACCCAGTCCCATCAGATCCACCCGGTCGCACCCCGCCGTACGTACCTCATCGGCCGGGCCCGGCCGAACGCGGTCATCGGCAAGAACCGCGAGACCGGCGAGATCGCGCTGATCATCTTCGGCGCGTTCCTCGGGATGATGAGCGGACTGCTCGTCCCCCACCTGATGCTGCGGATCATCAGCCTGGCCGGCTTCCCCATGCTGGCGCTGATGGCTGTGTACGTCCCGTACAAGCACCGCACCTTCTACAAGTGGTTCGAGATCAACCGCAGTTACAAGCGGACCCTGCGCCGGGGCACCACCTACCGCTCCGGCGCCATGGAGGCCGGCACCCGCGCCGCCGACGGCCGCGAGGTCGAGGTCGGGCCGCCTCCGGGCATCGGCCGCATCAGCTGGCTCGCCGCACCCTTCGGGCCGGACGAGATCGCCGTACTGCTCCACGCGGACCGCCGCACCGTCACCGCCGCCATCGAGATCGAGGGCCCCGGCGTCGGCCTGCGCGACAGCGAGGACCAGGAGGCCCTCGTCGACCGCTTCGGCACCCTCCTCAAGCACGTGGCCAACGGCGACGGCTTCGTCACCCGCCTCCAGATGCTCGCGCGCACCCTGCCGGCGGACCCCGACGCACACGCCAAGGACGTCGCCCAGCGCGGCGACCAGCAGGCCCCCGGCTGGCTCAAGGACTCGTACGACCAGCTCCAGTCCATGGTCTCCACCTCCAGCGAGCAGCACCGCGCCTACCTCGTGGCCTGCATGCACTACACCCGTGAGCTGGCCGCCGAGGCCCACGCCATGGCCCGTGCCGCCGCCCCCCAGAAGGGCCGCCGGCTCGACAAGGACGCCGGCCTCGCCGTCGTCATGGCCCGCGAGCTGACCGACATCTGCGCCCGCCTCGCCGAGGCGGACATCCGCGTCCGCCAGCCCCTCGGCCAGGGCCGCCTCGCCTCCCTCGTGCACTCCATGTACGACCCGGACCACCCCATCGACCACATCCAGGCCATGACCAAGCGCAACGCCTGGCCGGCCGAACTGGACGCCGTCGAGCCCACCTACCTCCAGGCCAAGACCCGCGAGTCCCAGACCCGCGCCCCCTGGTGCCACGCCACCGCCTGGGTGAAGGAGTGGCCGATGACCCCCGTCGGCGTCAACTTCCTCGCCCCGCTGCTGGTCCACACCCCCGACGTCATCCGCACCGTCGCCGTCACCATGGACCTCGAACCCACCGAGATCGCCATCGAGCGGATGCTCACGGAGAAGACCAACGACGAGGCCGAGGCCTCCCGCGCCGCCAAGATGAACCGCACCGTCGACCCCCGGGACATCGCCGCCCACGGACGGCTCGACCAGAGGGGTGAAGATCTCGCGAGCGGTGCGGCGGGGGTCAACCTCGTCGGGTACATCACCGTGTCGTCGCGTTCACCGGAAGCCCTCGCCCGCGACAAGCGGACCATAAGGGCCTCGGCGGGCAAGTCGTACCTGAAGCTCGAATGGTGCGACCGCGAGCACCACCGCGCCTTCGTCAACACCCTGCCGTTCGCCACCGGCATCCGACGCTAGCTGGAGGGCAGACCCGCCATGCGAGATCCGCTGTCCGCGTTGACGGACGCCTTCACCAGCTTCCTCTTCGGGAAGGTCGAGACCACCCGGCTGCCCGTCCGCACCTCCACCGGCCAGGCCCAGGCCGTGTACCTCCCCACCGCGGCCCCCGGCCTCGGCGACTCCGGCGTGATCATCGGCCGCGAGGTGTACAGCGGCAAGGGCTACATCTACGACCCCTTCCAGCTGTACGGCCAGCAGCTCCCGGCACCCCACTGGCTCGTCCTCGGCGAGTCCGGCAACGGCAAGTCCGCGCTGGAGAAGACGTACGTCCTGCGCCAGCTGCGCTTCCGCGACCGCCAGGTCGTGGTCCTCGACGCCCAGGGCGAGGACGGCGTCGGCGAGTGGAACCTCATCGCCCAGCAGCTGGGGATAACCCCCATCCGCCTCGACCCGGTCGCCGCCGCCGACGGCGGGATCCGGCTCAACCCGCTCGACCCGGCCATCACCACCACCGGGCAGCTCGCGCTGCTGCGCACCATCATCGAGGTCGCGATGGGGCACGGCCTCGACGAGCGGGCCGGCTTCGCCCTCAAGGTCGCGCACGCCTACGTCAACGAGACGATCCTCGACCGCCAGCCGGTCCTCACCGACATCGTCGAGCAGCTCCGCCATCCCGAGCCGGAATCGGCGGAGGCGATGAACGTCGACATAGACGACGTACGCGCCTGGGGCCTGGACGTGGCCCTGGTGCTGGACCGCCTCGTCGACGGCGACCTGCGCGGCATGTTCGACGGACCGACCACGGTCGGGATCGACCTCGACGCGCCCCTGATCGTCTTCGACCTGTCCCACATCGACCGCAACTCCATCGCCATGCCCATCCTCATGGCGATCGTCGGCGTCTGGCTGGAACACACCTGGATCCGCCCAGACCGGAAGAAACGCATCTTCCTGGTCGAAGAGGCCTGGCACATCATCAACTCGCCCTTCGTCGCGCAGCTGTTCCAGCGGCTGCTGAAGTTCGGGCGCCGCCTCGGCCTGTCCTTCGTCGCCGTCGTCCACCACCTGTCCGACGTCGTGGACGGCGCCGCCGCCCGCGAGGCGGCGGCCATCCTCAAGATGGCCTCCACACGGACCATCTACGCCCAGAAGGCGGACGAGGCACGGGCCACCGGACGTGTCCTCGGCCTGCCCCGATGGGCGGTCGAGATCATCCCCACCCTCACCCCGGGCATCGCGGTGTGGGACGTCAACGGCAACGTACAGGTCGTCAAACACCTGATCACCGAGGCCGAACGCCCCCTCGTCTACACCGACCGGGCCATGACCGAGTCCTCGGCCTCCGCCGGGCACACGCTCCCCGCCGACCTGCTGGCGGCCGAACTGGAGGCGGAGGAACGCGCCATGCTGATCGAGCAGGGCCTGCACGGCGATTCCGCGGAATCCACGGTGGCGTGAGATGCCGCGGGACGCATCACGGGGGCACGCCGGCGGGGGGACGCACGGAGGGCAGGAACAGTCCCGGGGCGTCCCCGACGCCCTGCTGGTGGGCCTCCTGGCCTTCCTGCTCGGACTGACCGTCCTGGTCTGGACGGCGACCGGCCTCGCCGCGCTCTTCGCACGCGGCGCCTGGCCGGACACCGTCACCTTCTCCCGTACGCCCGTCGCCCTGCGGCAGCTGGTGGCCCAGCCGCACGACCTGGCCGGCGCCTGGCCGGACACGCCGCCCGCCGCACTCTCCGGCTGGGGCCTCTTCTGGGGCATCCTCATCAGCCAACTGCTGGTGCTGTTCGTGCTGGTGATCTTCGCCATGGGCGTGCTGGCCCGCCACAAGGCCCGCCGCGCCCTGGCCCGTACGTCGCCGCCCGAGGCGTACGAGCCCCCGCCCTCGGAGCCCTACGAGCCCCGGCACCCGGCGCAGGCCAAGGCACCCGCACCGCCGGTACGCACCCCGGCCCCGGCACCCGAAGCCCCGGCGGCACCCGCCGCGCGGGAACCCGCGCCCGAGCCCGAGCCCGAGCCCGTACCCGCCCCGCGCCCCGCGGAGGCACCCGCGGCGGCCCCCACCAGACCCGCGTGGGGGGAGGACGACGCCAAGGGACCCCAGGTCCGCTACGCCGGCCCCGAGGACCGGTACCGCGCCGCGGCCCGCCGCATCGCGGAGGCGGAGGGCGCCGCCCTCGTGGTGACGTCCTCGCCCGCCCTCTGGGCCGCGACGAAGGACGCCCGGGCCAAGCTCGGCCCCGTCCTCCTGTACGACCCCACGCACCAGTGCGACACCCCGGCCCGGCTCCACTGGCACCCCGGCACCGGCTGCGCCGACCGGGACACCGCGGCCGCACGGGCAGTCGCCCTGCTGGCCCCCGTGCGCCCCCAGGCCCGCATCGACGCAGCCGTGGCCGACACCGCGGAAACGCTCCTGCGGAGCTGGCTGCACGCCGCCGCCCTCGAAGACCGGCCCTTCAAGCAGCTGCACCGCTGGGCCCTGGGCGCCGGCACGCAGGAGCCGGTACGCATCCTCCGCACCCACCCCAAGGCCGCCCCCGGCATGGCGGGCGAGCTGGAGAACGCCCTCACCGCGCACCCGGAGCGCCGGGAGATCGCCCGCGAGCTCACCGCACGGGCCCTGTCCTCCATGTCGTCCGTGCACATCAGGGACGCCTGCACCCCGAATCGAACCGACTCGCTGGCACTGGCATCTTTCCCCGCCGAAGGGGGCACGCTCTACGTGGTGGGTGAGCCCATCGAGGATCCCCGGACCTCTCCCGGAGCGATGCCCCTGCTCACCGCACTCGCGTCAAGCGTGGTCGAGCACGGCCGCCGCATGGCCGCACGGTCATCCGACGGTCGGCTCGACCCACCAATGACCCTGGTGCTGGACGACGTCGCGGCCGTGGCACCCGTGCCGCAGCTGCCCGCACTCCTCTCCCCCGGCGTGGGAGACCCCTCGCTGCCCCTGCTGGCGCTGCTGCGCAGCCGCGAGCAGGGGCGGGCCCGCTGGCCGGGCGCCGAGCTGCCCGAACTGCCGAGCGTCACGCGCGGCTGAGCGCGTACTCGACCTCACGGGCCCCGGTGGTGCCGGGCACGGGCACGGTCTTGCCGGTGGCGGCGAAGCCGAAGCGCCGGTAGAAGGCGGCCGCCCTGGCGTTCTCCTCGTGCACGAAGAGGCGTACGCGCTCCAGCTCCGGCTCCCGGAGGGACCAGGCCCACTCGACGGCCGCGGAGAACAGGGCCTCGATCAGCCCGGTGCCGCGGTGCTCGGGCCGCACGTAGACGCCGACCAGGTGGGCCTGGTTCTGCTCGATGGGGTCCTCCAGCACGCTGTCGCTGCCGGCCCGCTCCACGAGCACGCTGACGCTCCCGCCCCAGACGCCGGCGGCGTCCTCGGCGACGAACTGGCGGACCACGTTGCCCGAGGCGGCTCCCTCGGTGCGCTCCTGCCAGAAGCTGTCGGGCCGCGCGGAGGCGGCTTCGTGGGTGTCGAGGAACGCGATGTGGGCGACGGGGTCGGCGAGGGAGGCCAGGCGGATCTCCTTGACCTTCTCCCACTCGTCGGCGCGGACGGGACGTATGACGTGCTGCTGGGCTTCCTTCTGGATCATGGATGGATCCTACGCAAACGCAGAGAAGCCCCGCACCACGATTCTTTCGAATCAGGTGCGGGGCTTTCCCACAATGATTGTTCGGCGGCGTCCTACTCTCCCACAGGGTCCCCCCTGCAGTACCATCGGCGCTGAAAGGCTTAGCTTCCGGGTTCGGAATGTAACCGGGCGTTTCCCTAACGCTATGACCACCGAAACACTATGAAGTTGACCAACCGGGCAGAATCACGGTCGTTACTTCAGAACTAACACAGTGGACGCGAGCAACTGAGGACAAGCCCTCGGCCTATTAGTACCAGTCAGCTCCACCCGTTACCGGGCTTCCACATCTG